>NZ_BAABHB010000003.1:0-582668 GCF_039541875.1 Nibrella viscosa
CATGTCGGCCATACAACACTGTCCACAACTGAGAACATACTATCAACGCAAAGTGGCGGAAGGCAAGAACAAAATGTTAGTACTCAACAATGTACGCAACAAGATTGTCCAACGGATTTTTGCCTGTGTTCGCCAGAACAGAAATTATGACGAAAATTATACGATTTCACTTGTTTAGATCATAGAAATCGATCCGATCCGGGTACGTGGGCGACGCTAGATTAGTGAGTTCCACAAAGTCCGCCACGCTCAATTGCTCGGCGCGTTTGTCGAGCAGCGGGTGCGTGAGCATGGTTTCGGGCAGGTTCAGGGATTTAAGGGCGTTGCGCAGTGTTTTCCGGCGGTTATTAAACCCCTGCTTCACTACCTGCACAAACCGGCGCTCGTCGCATCCCAGCGTTTCAACCGCATTACGCCGGAGGCTGATCACGCCCGAGTGAACTTTGGGCGGGGGATTGAATACGCCCGGCTCCACCGTGAACTCGTACTTGATGTCATACCAGGCCTGGAGCAGCACACTCAGAATGCCGTAATCCTTGTTGCCGGGGGGCGACGCAATCCGCTGGGCCACCTCGCGCTGCAGCATACAGGCCACCTCCGGAACCCGGTCGCGAATATCCAGTATTTTAAAGAAAATCTGCGACGAAATGTTATACGGAAAATTGCCGATCACCGCAAAGGGCTCGGTCCACAGATCCGACGGCTTTATCTCCAGAAAATCGCCTTCCATGATCCGCCCGTCGAGCTGCGGAAAATGCTGCCGCAGATACACTACAGATTCGGTATCGATCTCCACCACATGCGTCTCGAACCGCTCGTCTTTTAGTAGGTACTGCGTGAGCACCCCTGTACCCGGACCAATCTCCAGTACCTTCTGGTAGTTGCCGTGCCCGGACAGCAGACCCGCAATACGTTCGGCGATTCGTACCTCCTTCAGAAAATGCTGGCCGAGGTGTTTTTTGGGCCGGACAGAATCAGACGAACGGGATGCGGTCCGATCCGGCCGGGCCTGATTACCCCTGGCGGGACGGTTTTTGTCGGAGCGGCTGCGGTCGGGGCGATTGGGCATAAGCGAATGAAACGAGTTGGTGCCGCAAAGGTACGAGGCTGTCCCTATAACTAAATCACATGGACCGTGCTTCATAAAATTATAGCAAATTTATCCCGCATTCGCTACTTTTACCCGCTTTCGACGCCAGCAGGCTTTTCATGCGCGGTACTATTATTCATTACGACGAGCTGACCCGTTGTGGTCTGGTCAAAGAGGCCGGCGGCAGGGTACATTACTTCCGGGAAAATCAGTTGGTGCCGGGGTTCTCACCCGCCGAAGACCGGTCGGTATTGCTGACCGTAGGCAACGGCGAATTGCTGGCCATCGGGCCGGATGAGCCAGTGCCCGTAAGCAGCTCGCCATACCGGTCTCCGCAGCAGCCGGTACAGCGTACACCGTCGGCGACAGGGCTACTCAACTGGCCGGGGTTTGTGGTATCGCTGTCGGCACTGGTGGCTTTGTTTTTTGCCGGAGGGGAACCCAGTCCGTTGCGGGGCAGCAAAACACCCCCGCTGCTTGAGTCGGTTTGGGCCATAGCCGCTGCCGGGTTGCTGGCGCTGGAGGCTTACTGGTTTGCCAACGGGGCCGGTCGCTGGAAAGTCAGGCTCAATGTCTGGCCTATTGCGTTATGTTCGCTGATGGCCTACTGGCTGCAAAGCTGCGACGGCTTTGAGTCGGACACGGCCTTTGAGGCCTATAATTATCTGTTGCTGGTGCTTTTTCTGGTAGCTTATTGGCTGCCCTATCAACGACGTCATACTAACTAACCACTGACTCCGTTTTTATTGGATGATGAATCAGTCCATTCGCAATCTATCGAAATCCTGGCTTTTCCTGTTGGTGCTGGGCCTCCTCTTCGGCTGTGGTGGCAGCGACCGGGGAGAGAACTCAGGCCGAAAAGCGAGAACCACTAAAGACAAAACCGCTCCGGCGGCTGCACCGGCGGCCACGCTCAACGAAATCCACTTTTTTATGGAAACCTCGGCGAGCATGAACGGCTACCTGAAAGGCGGTACCGAATTCAAAGATGTGGTTTCGGAAGTCGTTACCAAGGCCAATACCATCAAACCCGTCACCGTCTACACCATCTCCGAGCAGCCGCAGCTGTATAAGGGTAATCCGGCCAAATTTGTGCAGGATTTGGCCACGACTCCATTAGCGTCTGGCCGAAGTTCCAAGCTGCACACCATCTTTGAGCAGGTGGCCAAAAAAGCCGGCAACAACAGCATCGCCATTCTGGTCACCGACGCCATTCTGTCTTTCCCCGACCAGGAAATCCGGCGCAACCCAGACATCAACCGCACCGATGCATCGAGTGTGCTGAAGAACAATATCTACGATGAATTTGTCCGGATGAACCGGCAGGGCATCGGCGCTACCGTGTATGCCTATCGTTCGGCGTATAATGGTACCTATTACGACTACCAGAATGCCAAGCAGACGCTGAACGGCGAAACCCGCCCGTTTTACATCTGGGTAATCGGCAAGCAGGAATTGCTGAACGACTTCAACGAGCGGATGCAGGAAATGCTGACCAACCAACCGGCCAAAACACTTTCGTTCGGTACCGGCAGCGCCCTGAAGAAATACGACCTGTTTTTCTCGCTGAACAAAAAAGGCGACTGGCGGGCTAAAAACGGCAACATCACCGAACTGAAGACCAAAGGCGGTGCCCCAGCCGAATTTGCCGTCGGTCTGGACCTGAACGGCCTGCCCGCCTACGCCCAGACCGAAGACTATATTCGCAAAAACCTGGTGGTTACCGCGAAAGATGCCTCCGTCAAGCTCGCTAATGTGCAGAAGAAAGAAGCCGTAACCAACACCAGCCGGTTGAGCGAGCGCGAGCAGCGGCTGCTCAACCAGTCGACGCACGTGCTGACGTTCCGGGTCGATAATGTATTCGGCGACGAGGCCAATGTAGCGGCTCGACTACCTGTTAAATTTGATAACTGGCCCGAGCAATGGTCGACGATGGATGACCGAACCGCCACCGGCCGCCAGAACAAAACCTTTGCCCTGCAGCACCTGATGAACGGCGTCAAAGAAGCCTACCAATCGGCAACCAACGATTTTTTGCAACTTACTTTTAAGATTGAAAAATAAGGACGTTTGAGGTTTAACGTTTGACGTTTAACGTGAAGCAGGCGAAGCCAACGTTAAACCTCAAACGTTAAACCTCAAACCTCAAACGTCAAACCTCAAACGTAACCAATGTTCACCTCCCTGTACGAACTCTGGCTGGGCCAGAACAATGATCCCATCTACGCCGACGAGATTTTTACCCCGGTCGGTATGCTTACTTTATTATTTGCGCTGGTAGTAGCCGCCGTGTTTTACCTGCTGCTTGGGCGCTGGAAGCCGGTCTTCGATAACACAACCCATTGGATAATCACGCTGGTGGTGGTGGCAATTTTCGGCTTTGTCTATGCGTTGAACTATGCAAAGGACCGCACCGGTGCCGAAGACGCCGACAGCTACATGCAGGGTTTCGGCGGCATCAACGCGCTCTATGCCGTTATCTTCTTTACTATTTTTTCCGCCTTGTTAAAGCGCTTTTCCATTTTCGCCAAACGAACACCCTTTTAAAAATGGTTTGAGGTTTGAAGTTTGAGGTTTGACGTTAGGGCTGGCACGCCATTTTTAACTTCAGACTTCAAACTTCAGACTTCAAACTAACCTGCTTATGAAACTATTTCTTTTTGGAATCGGGGGAACGGGGGCGCGGGTGCTGCGCTCGCTGACAATGTTGCTGGCTGCCGGCGCAAAGACCCCTGCCGACCTGACCATTATTCCCATTCTGCTCGATATGGATATGCAGAACGGCGATACCGAACGGGCGCTGCGGATTGTAGAACTGTACCGAACCATCCGCCGGGGAGCGTATAAAGACACGGCCGCCCAGAGTGGTCAGTCCGAACGGCGCACCTTCTTTGCTACGCCCATGCAGCCGCTGGGTACGCTGCAGGCCGATAACGCCCAGGAGCGCATCGGCGATTCTATTCTGCCCAAACTGACCGAGCACCAGGGGACGTTCGAAGAGTTCCTGAACGTCAGCAGCCTCGAAGATATTGACCGGGAGTTCCTGAAGCTGTTCTACGACAACTCGGCCCGGCCTACCAGCGCCGAACTGAAGCTGAACCTGTCGGTAGGTTTCAAGGGCAACCCGAACATTGGCAGTGTGGTGTTCAACTCGTTGGAAGACTCGGCCGTGTATAAGTATTTCACCGGCGCGTTCAACAACGAAACCGACCGGATCTTTATCATCAGCTCCATCTTTGGCGGTACCGGTTCGTCGGGCTTCCCGCAGTTGGTGAAACTGCTGCAGCATCCCAGCCAGAAAATGCCCATCCGCAACGCCCGTAAAGGAGCCGTTACGGTGATGCCGTATTTTGCGCTGGAAGAGAACGCCGGCAGTTCTATTGACCAGAACCGGTTTTTGTCGAAGACCAAGGCGGCCCTGTCGTACTACCAGAACCAGATTCAACTGGATGCCTTGTACTACATCGGCGACCGGCCTGGTGCCAAGCTGTACCCGAACGTAGAGGGTGGTTCGCAGCAGATCAACAACGCCCATGTGGTGGAGATGCTGGCGGCCGAGGCCGTGCTGAACTTCGCCATGACCGGCAACGATGATTTCGGCGACAACAAGCGGTACTACGAGTACGCCCTGCGACGCAACGACCGGAAACTGGATCTGCCGCACTTCCACGACCTTACGTACCACAACCTGCTGGAGCCGCTGATCCGGTTCTCATACGCCACCAAGTTCTTCACCGATTTTGTGCCGGTCAACATCAATGAGGCTTTCGCCAAGAACCTCCAGTTGCCGCAGCAGCTGAACACCAATACATTCTATACCTCGCTGCGCAATTTCATGAGCTTTCACTACAAGGAGTGGCTGCGCGAACTGGCAGAGAACGACCGGAGCTTCAACCCCTTTGATTTGAATGCCCCCTACAACTCGATGGTTCGCTCGAAGCAGATCGAGACCGGCTTCTTCAACAAGGGCATCAGCGACGGCTTTCTGAAAGAACAGGCCGGCAAAGCCGAAAATACCTTGCAGGCGGCTTACCCGCAGCCCGAAATGCGCTTTATGCAGGTGCTGATCGAAGTAGCCGAGCGGTGCCGGGAAAAACTCGGCCCCATTAACCGGGAACTGGCCGACGCCGTTTAAACCCTCCTTTTCAGCTTTTTTTGTGTACTATGGCTCATATCCTTCGTATTGATAACGATCCCAACGTTAGTGAACAAAATCACCAGGGTTGGACCGGCACCCAGGGCGGTCTGACCGGTAACCGCATCGAGCATATTCCCGATACGTTGTCGGGCGCGGCCGGTGGGGCGTCCGGAGTAGCCTCCAAAGCGGGCACCTCCATTCCGTCGCCGTTTGCGCGGCTGTATCTGTTCGATACGGCTTTCCGCATGGTGCGCAGCAACCTGAATCCCCGCGAGCTGTCGATGTACCATGTGCTGGTGTCGCACTGCCTGGATATGCTCGAACTGCTGTTCCAGGCCGGCAACAGCAATGATGTGACCTACCGCGTCTGGAGCCGGGCCGAGCGACTGACTACCTTAAGCCAGCGGACAAACTCTGCGCCGATGGGTTCCGCAGGACCGGTGCGGCATTCGCATCAGATCCTGGCCAAGGCGCTGGAACTGGACCTGCGCAACGAATTGGCCAATCTCCAGAATTTTACGCTGATCTATTACAAAAACGCCCTGCTGGGCGGTACCTCACCGCTGACGCTGGTCTTTACCTCGCCCAACTGGGAGCAGGAGCGGCAGAACAAGTTTATCGATCCGCCCAAAAGCACTACCGGCCGCATTCTGTTCCAGAACGAGTACATCCCGCTCCAGGACCGCGACGAGGCTTTTGTGACTTATATGCGCCGTTTATACGATCAGTACGGCAGTACGGCCCTGTACGGCGGTTTCAAAGATTACCTGTACAAGGTATTCTTCGACAACCCGGTGCCGCTGCCCGTGGCGCAGGGCACCACGCTCAGTAACTTTGACCCGATCACCATCGGGGGCGAAAGCAACTCGGCCCTGCAGGTGCTGCCGGGTTTGGTGCTCTACAAGGTGCGCGAGGCCGACCTGATGGCCGACATTGAGGAGAGCAGCGACTTTGTGCTGCAGCCGACGGTTACCCATTTCCAGCGCGAAACCCGCAACGGAGCCCCCACCAATGTCCGGCGGCCGCTGGCCCTGGCCTCGCGGATGGATGTGGCGGGCCGGTACGTGAAAAATACCCCCTGGAATCCGCAGACGGTGATCTTCCGCTCGTCGCTGAACAACCTGAGCGAAGACGGTCTGCTGGCCGACCGCTACCTGCCGGGTGTGGACAACGTACGGTACCCGTTTGTGACCACGGATGACTTCCTGGAAGATTTTCTGATCCGGATGCCGTTCAGGATCAACAACGAACGGTTTATGACCGGCACCATCGGCGACTCCGAATACCTGCTGCCGGTGCGGAAAGCGTATTTTAACTTTTTCCGGCCCGAAGATCTACAGAAGCAGCTTTCCATTCGGGAAGAAGACCGGGGACTGGGCCGCGTCCTGATTGCCTCGCTGAAGATCCCGATCCGCAACAACCGGACCATTGAGTTCCGGAAAGAATACGACCTGAACAAGCCCGAAACCGTGCTGGAGTTCCGGACCGGTCTGGCGTTCTTCCCCTTTTACCGCATTACCGTTCCCGACCCGTACTGGCAGAGCCTGAACAAATATACCGTGATGGTGGCCGACTGGAGCGAAGACAACTGCGGTTTCCGCCCGGCTACGTCGGTGCGGTTCTTCCAGCTCCCGAACATCGTCTCCAACCAGTGGCTGAACGTACCTACCCCGGAGTCCCGGACGCCCAAGGCCGATCAGCCGGCCTCGTACTACTATAAAGTGCCGCAGGACTTTGACCTGGTCGAAATCCGGCTCGAACGCGGGGGCGTACCCTATAACGGCCTGGTGCTGCCGAAATTTACCATCATCGACCAGAAAGGGTATAAGAATTACACCTTCGCCATCGACTTTGGTACGTCCAATACCCACGTCGCCTACGCCGATGCCGCCGTTGGGGGCGTAGAGCCGAAGGCCCTGACGGTGAGCGATACCAAAGTCAATCTGGATCAGGATGAATTGCAGATGGTATCGCTCAACAAGCCGTATGACGGTTATGAGGCCCGCACCATGTACGACAAATATCGGCTGCCGATCAGCTACGGCCGGTTGCCGCAGATGGATACCCTCATTCGGCGCGAATTTGTGCCCTCCATCATCGGTCGGGAGTACGGTTCGCCCTTTGTTTTCCCGCTACGCACCACCGTCTACGAAAAGAGCGGCTTTACCGACAGTGGCGACAACCTGTTCAGCAAGGTCAATCTGGGCTTCAACATCGACCTGGAAGAAGGCAGCACGGGCGTCAACCACTACATCACCAACCTGAAATGGCTGTTTGAGAACCAGCCGGGCGATACCCTGAACCGGCCACGGGTGCGGGCGTTCTTTGAAACGCTGCTGCTGCTGATCCGCAACAAAGTGCTGCTCAACCAGGGGAACATTCAGCAGACGAGTGTGGTCTGGCTGTCGCCGTCGAGTATGCGGGCGCTGAACGAAGATAATTTGGTGCAGGAGTGGGAGCAGGCCTTCCGCAACGTATTCGGCACCATCAACAACTTCCGGCAGCGACCCATTTCCGAAGCCCTGGCCCCGTATTTCTACCTCGTCAAGAACGGCGTAAAGTCCTTTGCCGATACCGTCAACGTGGATATTGGGGGCGGAACGGCCGATATTATGCTGTTTATGAAGCAGCAGGGCCGTTACCTGAACACCTCCTTCCGCTTTGCCGGGTACGACATCTGGGGAGGGGGGCTCAACGAGCAGGGGCATCCGTCGCATCGCAAAGACAACGGGTTTGTGAAGAACTACCTGACCTACCGGCGGACCCTCAACCAGGCCCCGGCGCGGGAGGATAACATCCTACAGACGTTCCTGGAAAAACCGGAGCTGACCGCCGAGGATATTGTCAGCCTCTTGTTCAAATACAACGACCATTTCAAGTTCATCCAGTCGATTCAGGACGGCAAACCGGCGCTGCGACTGGTGCTGTACCTGCACTACAGTGCCATTGTGTACCACCTGGTGCAGTTGATTGAGAGCCATCAGCTGGGACTGCCCCGCTACCTGACGTTTACCGGGCGCGGTAGCCAGTACCTGAACATGCTGGGCTCGCGGTCGCGGCTGATCACGTTCACCCGGATGTTGTTCGAGTCGTACACCAGGCTGCCGATTCCGACCGATTTTGAAGTGGTGCTGACGGATAATCCGAAGGAGACCACGGCCGCCGGAGCGGTCCTGTTCGAAAACGCCGGAGCCGAAAAGGCGCAGTACGAAAACCGGGAGACAACCTCGTACTGGGGCGATGAACTCGACCACCAGACGCCGTTTGAGTACCGCCGGACCAAGATTGGCGAAGCCAGAGCGCAGACCGATTTCCATAATTCGGTACTTAATAATGTGAAGAACTTCCTGGAAAAGACGCTGCTCAACCGGGATATAGCGTACTTCCTGAGTGAGTACAATATCCAGACACCGGAGCGCTACTACGAATATCTGGTGGGGACCGATGTCACACGGGGCGGTATGGTGTACGACAGCTACATGCTGGCCAGGGTAGGGCTGGAGAGCCGGCCGAACGAAGCGCTGGCCGAAACGTTCTTCTTCCTGCCGCTGAAACACGCGCTCTACGAACTCTCAAAACACATTGCCGAATCCTGACCACTGGGAAGATGCAACGATTATTGCCTGGAATACTGATGCTGACCAGCCTGCTCGTGGGCTGGCCGGCATCGGCTCAACGTTCAACTACCTATCAGACACAGGTCGAAACGGCTACGTTTCAGATGCTGCGGGCTACCGTAGAATTTCTGGCGAGCGATACCAAAACGTTCGGCTACGTCAGTCGACCCAAATGCGACGACTGCACCACTGACGACGATTTGCAGTTGTTTATCAAAGAGAATAAACTACAGCGGGCCGACGACTTGGTGCGGGATGGGCGTCGGAAAAGCCAGGATCTGCAAAGGCGTACGCCACCGACCAACCCCGAGAATACCAACCGGGTACTGTCGACGCTACAGACGTATCTGATCGATAAGGTAACGGCCGGCATAGGCCGCCGGCACCGGCTTCAGCTACCGGCGTACAGCACCTACAAGGCGGAGCTTGACCGGATTGTGAGCGAGGCCGTCACGGTTCCGGTGGCCGACAGTGCCCTTGCCCAGAATACGCCATCGGAGACCGAAACCGATACCAGTTCAAGTTCACTTCCACCACAAAACGAACCAGCTATGAACGAAGCGCAGGCGATTGACTATGGTTTTTGGGCCTTGTGCCTGTCCATCCTAAACCTGGCCGGACTCCTTTACCTGTTGTTTTTTAAGCGCCCGCCGGCAGCGCCCGTTGAATCCCGGCAACCGGCTGCGGGGGAGCAGATCAGGGAACTAAGCCACCGGCTGAAAGTGGTGGAGAGTGAGCGGGTAAAGCTGGAGAATCGGGTGAAACGGCTGGAAGAGGAGCGCGGTCAGGTGCAGGGCCTGCAAAACAAGGTGCAGGCGCTGGAGACAGCCGCGCAGCGTACCGAGCAAAACATGGCCCGTGCCGCCGAAGCGCTTTCGGTAGCGTCGGGGACCGTGGCCCCTCAGGCGGCTTCCCGGCCAACGCAGCCGGCGGATACCAAACCTCCAGTCTCTCCGGCAGCGCCATCGCAGGCGTCGGCACCGGCATCCCCGCAACCGGCCGCTCAGGCCTACCGGCCGGGGCAAAGCGCTGCACCGGCTCAGCCCGCCAACCGTATCAAGCCCAAAATAACTACCTTTTATGCCCGCAATGCCGATTTAGGCGACGGTTTCAGCGTCAGCAGCCTGCTGACGGCACCCGACCGCGATACCGTTTTTGAAATTCAACTGGTTAACGACGGACAGGCCGAATACCGGGTGGCCGATAACGCCGATGCCCAGCGAATGGCCCTGTCTGACCCATATTCGTTCCTGAACGAGACTTGCATGTATATGACGCAGCCGCAACCCGGCAGTCGTATCCGCACCGACCAGCCGGGAAAACTGGCACTCCAGGGCGAAAAATGGACCATTACCGATAAAGCCCAGATTAGTTTTGTATGAGTCGTTTCGGTGTTTGGCGGGTTTGTTCAGTTTGAGGGCTTGAAAAGTTTGAGTAGTTTGGCCGGTCAATACAAATGCGGTTAAATGCACACCGCAAACGCCCCAACTAGCCATACCTGAATAATGACGCTGGAGGAACTAAAAGAACGGATCAAAGACGAGATTGTCCTGCACGAGGGCGATGTGGCCGAGTGGGAATGGCGTCAGAAAGGCCTGACCGCCGAAGCCCAGCAACTCGGTCTTTCGCCGGCCGATTTCTCCCGGCTGGTCAACCAGGTCAGTTACGCCGTTGCCCCGGATTTTGGTCGGATCAGTGAACTGAAGAGCCGGATCATCGACACGGCGCAGAAGCAGCAGAAACAACTTTACCAGAGCGACATGCGGTCGTTTGTCGAAGAAGCCGACCGCGCCCGGCTGTCGCGTGCGTTTGTGACCGACAAGTGGATACCGGCCTTGCTCGACGCCATCCCCGACGCCCCACCGGCCCCCACCCCGGTACCCCCTAGCCAACCACTCAACCAATAAACCACTCAACCAAACCCCCTGGCAACGGAGCCACCCCATGAACCGGAGCCGTCTCTGACCCGGATGTTTGCCCCGGAGCCGCCAAAACCAGAACCAATACCCACTCCACCACCCGCGAAACCGGCTGAACCAGACCTGCGGCCACAGGTTCGGGAGGAAGTGAAGCGGTACCTCGACCGGTACGACAAGCAGATTCCGGCCAACGCCATTCAGACCTTGTTCTCGCTGCTCGACTACGATGCGCAGGTTGTTGCGGCCGAGGTACGTGCCTACCTGACCGACCATTTTTATGCCTCGGTCAACACGCCACAAGGGCCGAACCTCCGGGCTAAGCTGGCTTCGACCGACTGGAAGCACCTCAGCCACTGGGAGCAACCGCAGGCTCCGCCGGTAAAATCACCAACCTTACCGACTCCGCCTAAACAGACAGCAGCCGCTAAAGCCGTGGCCCCACCAAAGCCGGAAAAATCAGATACGTTCATTATCCTGATGGCGGTTCTGGTGGTGCTGGTACTGATTGCCCTGACGCTCTGGGTGGTCAAGTCCGAAAAACAACCGGAAGAGCCGGTAAAGCCGAGCCGGTCCAAGCGCAGCACCGCAGCTTTATCGGAACGAAAACCAGCCTCGCAGTTAAAAAAGCGAAAGGCGGCTCGGCAGCACGAGGATGTAGCCACCGACGACCGGACCGGCAGTAGCTCTCCGGAAGCAACACCGGTGGTACCGAAACCGGCACCGGCTACTACCACCTACGATGAGGTAGTGGAGGGCTCCGGTGACTCGGGCCTCCGGGCCGCCCGCAAAGGAAAAAAGTGGGGCTTTATCGGTCCGGATGGCCGCTGGGTAATCATGCCCAGATACGAATCCGTCGGGGATTTTCACAATGACCGGGCGCTGGTAATCCTGAACGGAAAATCTATGCTGATAGACCCGACCGGAACGCGTATTGCAGCTTCTGAATAACCGCCCTGGGTGTATTTGTTTGGTACGTATGGTACAAAGCCCATAAAATTTTGTAAATTTAATCTGGCTGTTATCACCACGGAATTCCTACTTAACCACCCACAGGGATGCGCTGGTCTGCTAAAACCAAAGAAGAACTGGTTGCCGAAATCCGGCGGCTGAGTAAAGAACTGGATATTTTGAACTCCCTCGAAAACTTTCCCCGCACCCAGCATGTGCCGCTGTTCGACGTGCGGAAGACCGTCGACCAACTGAACCTGATCGGCCTGACCATCGAAAAAGACGGGACCGTATCGTATATCAATCCGTACACCTTCCGCGTCACGGCCTGGCAACCGGAGGAGGTGGTCGGCAAAAACTTTTTTGACGTCTTCATCCCGACCGATGACCGGGAGCAGGTGCAGCAGGACTTTACCGAAGCGCTGGATCGGGGCGGCTTTCTGGAACATAAGGAAATTGACCTGCTGGCCCGGAGCGGTGCCCTGCGCAATGTTCACCTTAACTCCCTGATCGTTAATAACGTTTCGGGCGTTATCACCTCGTTTACCATCATCGGCGAGGATATCACCAACAAAAAACGGGTAGCCTCGGCCCTGTCGTACTCCAACGCGCAGTTACAGGACCTGGTCGATAACACCAGTGACCTGATTCAACTGCTCACCCTCGACGGGAAGTTTATTTTTGTGAACCGGGCCTGGCGCGAGGTGCTGGGCTACAGCTCCGATCAGATTGCGGCCCTGAACCTGACTGATGTTCTGCACCCGGATTATGCGGATACCACCCTGGACCGGTTAAAGCGTATTCAGGAAGGGGAGAAGGTACCGTATTTCGAGACGGTGTTCCGGAGCCGCAGCGGCAAAACCATCTTTCTGTCGGGCAGTGTCAACTGCCGCTACGACCAGGGCCGGCCCACGGCCTTCCGCTGTATCCTGCACGATATTACCAGTAAGATCCGGGCCGAAAAAGCGCAGAAGCTGTACTACAGCATTGCCAACTGGACCATCAACACCCGGAACCTGGACGACCTCTACCAGAAGATCCACGAAGAACTGGGCAACATCATCGACGCCCGCAACTTCTTTATCGCCCTGTATGACCAGGGAAAGAACTACGTGCACTTTCCGTACTACGTCGACGAATACTTCCAGGGAAATCTGCGCTTCACCAAGCGGAGGCTCGGCAGTGGGCTGACCGAGTACACCATTCGGGCCAACAAGCCCCTGTTCCTGTACGAAAAAGATATTCGGACCCTCTCCGAGCAGCATCAGATCGACCTTTATGGGCAGCACCAGCCGAAGGTGATGCTCACGGCTCCGCTGCGGATCGGCGACGAGATCACGGGCATTATCGGCGTGAAATCGTACGACGATGACCGCACCTACGGCCCCCGTGACCTCGAACTGCTGGAGTTTATTTCCGGACAGGTGGCGCTGGCCATTGCCCGTAAGCAATACGAAGCGGCCCTGAACAAGCAGACCGCCCGGCTGAACGCTATTTTCAACAGCAGCACTTACCTGATCTGGTCGGTAAATAAATCGCTACAGCTGACCTCGTTCAACAGGAACTACACCCGGATGATCGAAAACCATCTGGGCGAGACGCCGGCCCTGAGCATCAGCACCGAAAAACTGGGCTGGCGCATGATCGGCGAGGAAAACCGGAAGATGCTGGAGGAAAAATACCGGATGGCATTCCGGGGTATTCCGCAGAACTTCGAGATGTTCTTCGAGTCGAAGCGGGGCGACACCTGGCTGGAGTTCCACCTGAACCCCATTCTGCTGTCGGGCGGTGTTATCGAAGAAGTATCGGGTATTGCGCGGGATATTACCAACCGGAAGCGGGCCGAACTCAGCCTGCGCCAAAGCGAAGAGAAGTTCCGGGGTATTTTCGAAAACCTCCAGGACATCTACGTTCGCGTCGACCGCAAGGGCCGTATTACCATGGTCAGCCCGTCTATTTTCAAGCGATCCGGCTACACGCCCGACGAGGTGCTGGGGCAGGATGTGACGCAGTATTTTGTGGATAAGAGCGTCATTCGCCGGGCCATGTTCAAGCTGGTGCGCAACCGGAGCCTGCGCAATTTTGAGGCTACCCTCCGGCGGAAAGACGGCACCGAAAAGCAGTTTATGTTTAACATGCTGCTGCTGAAAGACGAGCAGGGCAACTACTCGGTGGTGGCCGCCCTGGCCCGCGACATTACCGAACTGAAGCGGCAGGCGCAGGAACTGGTAAAGGCCAAAGAAGAAGCGGAGCGTTCGCTGAAGGTGAAAGAGCGGTTCCTGGCCAACATGAGCCACGAAATCCGGACGCCCATGAATGGGGTGATCGGTATGATCGACCTGCTCATCGATACGCCCCTTAACGACGAGCAGCGGGAATATGTCCGCACCATCAAGCGCTCGTCGGAGACCCTGCTCAACATCCTGAACGATATTCTGGACCTGTCGAAGATCGAGGCCGGCAAAATGGTGCTGCACGAGGCTCCGCTGGCGTTCCGGGAGGTATTCGATAAACTGATCGCCTTGTTTTCGCAGCAGGCCAATGCCAAAAACAATACGCTCAGCTACCACCTGAGCGACGATCTGCCGACGTACATCATTGCCGATCAGACGCGGCTGCTGCAGATCCTGTCGAATTTGACCTCCAACGCCATCAAATTCACCGAAAACGGCTCGGTCCACGTCGACGCGTCGGTGGTGAGTAAGCGGGGCAAGTTCAACCGGGTACGCGTTGAGGTAAGGGATACCGGCATTGGTATCTCGCCGGAGAACATTGGGCTGCTGTTCAACTCGTTCAGCCAGGTCGATACATCGTCAAAGAAGTCATTTGGCGGAACCGGTCTGGGCCTGGCGATTTCCAAAGAACTGGCGCACCTGATGAAAGGCGAGGTGGGCGTGCATTCCGAAGTAGGGCAGGGGAGTACGTTCTGGTTTACCATCGAAGTAAAGGAAACCGCCATTGCCCCAACCAGCGCCAGCGTAGAAGCCGCCGAAGTGACACTGGTCGACTTCTTCAAAGACGACCATCCGAGTGTGCTGCTGGTGGATGACAATGCCGTAAACCGGAAAGTAGCCAGTGAAATTCTGCGAAAAGCCGGCTGTGTCATCACAACAGCCGCCAGTGGTTTCGAGGCCATCGAGCAGTTCGGCCGGTCGCTGGAGGGTCCGGCCCGGTTCGACCTTATCTTTATGGATATTCAGATGCCCGACATGGACGGCGTAGAAACCACCCGGCAGATGCGGGCGAAATTCGGCAGTCGGCTACCGACCATTGTGGCCATGACCGCCTACTCTATGCGTGAAGACCGCGAGCGGTTCCTGAGCCAGGGCCTCGACGATTACATTGCCAAGCCCATTCGGGCGCATAGCCTGATTACCAAAGTAAAGGAAATTTACGATGCCGGTAAATCGCGGAAGGAGTCGGTTCAGTGGCAGCAGAAGCAGCAGGTGATTGCGCAGAACATGGCGGTGCCGGTCATTGATGCTGAGATTGTCGGGCAACTGCGTGAACTGGGAGGGCAGGAGTTGGTAGATTCCATCTTTGAGGAGTTCGTCGACGAAGCCTCCGAACTGGTGCAGAGCTCACTGGATGCCTATGCCCTGGGCGATATTGCAACGGTGAAGAGTCACCTGCACACCCTGAAAGGCAGCGCCGGCACCATCGGGGTGACTGCCGTAGCCCACATTGCCCGCGACGCCGAAGGAAAGCTGAAGACCAATGATACCGATACGCTGGGCCACGATCTGAAGCAGTTGAGCGAAGCCTTCCAGAAGTTCCTGGAGACGCATAGAGGGTTGATTGGTTGATTGGGTTGTTAGGTACGTGGTTTGCTGGTTAACAGGCGATGGAACTGATTAACCAGCAAACCACGTACCTAATGAACCAATCAACTACTCCCTCACGGGGAACTGCTTCAACTGGCCCTGTAAATCCTGAATGGCTCCCCGAAGCTCCTGCGGGTCTGCTTTTACCGACAGCCAGAAGGGCCGTTTGCCATTATCGTACCAGGCAGGGGCGGCTTCACCGGCCAGTTTTATCTGAAATTCGTACTTATCTTTTTTAGCGGAGGCATTACTGATGCTCAGGCTGGGCTCAACAAACGTAACTTTAGGGGCCAGCTCCTGATTGGCGGCTACCGACTGCATCCAGCCCAGCAGCATCTCAACCTCCCAGGTCGACAGCAGCGAAGCGGTGCAGGAATGCTCTTTGTCCTGGTAACGCGCACGCAGGTGAACAAGGAGCCAATTCCGATCTAAGAAGGAAGGGGCATCCGTACATTCGTAATCCAGTATTTGTAATTCGAACGCACCTTCGGGTCCGGTTAATTTCATAAGTTTGGTGATAAGAGTAGTAAACGGAGCGATAACCGACGTGCGACATAAACAGACGAACAGTGGGCGTTCGTAAAACCGCTTGCAGACATATTACACTCCGAAAAAGCGGTAGTCGAAGTGCATTAATCAGGACCCTGTAGTGGGATGAGAAAGTAAATGTACAAAAGATAGCTGACAAAAGTGTTACCGGGATGTTAATTCTATAAAATTTAATCTGGCACTTGTCCGCCTTTTGAATTGATGTGGCTACATATATTTGGGGAATTGCAGGGAGGTGGATTGGTCCCGCTTTTTGCGTTTAGAGATTTATCGTTAATTTCACCACGGCAAAACCATCGTTATTACCCTCGACTAACTCCTTATGTCAGCTTCTAAACGTGTCCTGATTGCTGAAGACAGTTCGGTTATCCAAAACCTGGCCCGTAAAATCCTTGAGTTTCAGAACTATGATATAACGGCCGTAAAGAACGGTGAGCAGGTCTTACAGATTCTGGAGAAAGAAGATTTCTCGATTCTGCTGCTGGATATCAACATGCCGGTGATGGATGGTATGGAGTGCGTTCGGCGGGTTCGGGCCTTACCGCAAGCCGAAAAAGCGGCTGTACCCATTGTGGCTATTACCGGTAACGCGAAAAACTATACGGAGGAAGAATTTAAAGCGGCCGGCTTCAACGACGTTCTTGTCAAACCCCTGAATTTCGACCGCCTGGTTGAAGTGGTCAATCAGTTAACGGATAACTAAAAGTTGTAGTCGTTAGTCAATAGTAGGTAGTCGATAGTAAGTCGGGCGTCAGCACTATTGACTAACGACTAACCACTATCGACTACTCTATGCAAGTAACCCTCCTCGGTACGGGTACGTCGTCGGGTGTGCCTATGATTGGCTGCACGTGTGCGGTTTGCCGGTCGGTCGATTACCGCGACAAACGACTGCGCTCGTCGGTACACCTGGCCGTGGATGGGCAGAGTATCGTGATCGATACCGGGCCGGATTTCCGGCAGCAGATGCTCCGGCTGGGTTTGCAGCGGCTGGATGCGGTAGTCTTCACCCACGAACATAAAGACCATACTGCCGGTCTGGACGAGGTCAGGGCGTTTAACTTCCGGCAGCAGGAAGAAATCCCCATATACGGCCATGGGCGGGTGTTGAACCAGCTCCGAACCGAGTTTGCCTACGTTTTTGCGGATAAAAAATATCCCGGTGTGCCCAGCATCCGCACCCATGAGATCGACAAGGAACCGTTTGAGGCCGCCGGCGTTCGAATCATACCCATAGAGGTAATGCACCACCGCCTGCCGGTATTTGGCTTCCGGGTTCATAACTTCACGTACCTTACCGACCTTAACTACATCTCCGAAGAAGAACTGGAGAAGGTGTACGGCACGCAGGTGCTGGTACTGGATGCCCTACAGCGCAACGACCACATCTCGCATTTTACCCTGGCACAGGCGGTGGCGCTGGTGGATCGTATCCGGCCGGAACTTACTTTTTTTACCCACATCAGCCATAAAATGGGTCTGCACCGGGAGGTCGAAAAAGAACTACCGCCTAACATGCACCTGGGGTACGATGGCTTGCAGCTAAGCCTGTAAGAAGCAAACTTATCGCCTGCACAGGTCGTTATCCGGGTAGAAACCAGTGAAACCTATGCCGTCGATCATCAAACCCACCCGCGTTTTTACGGACGAACTTCTTCAGCACTATCGCCTGCAGGGCGATGCACCGGCCGATGCGGCTATTTCGGCGGTAGTCGATCAGCACGGTAAAGAAGAGCTAAGAACCCTCATGCGCTGGCTGGCCGATCCGCAGAATCTTTCGCTGGGCGGGCAGCCGGAGCCGGTTCAGCAGTTCATACAATCGTTTTCGCACCTGCCGGCCTGGGCCGACGCCCAAAAGATGAAGTCGGGCATGAGTTTCTTCTGGAGCCATGCCGGCGCTATTGCGCTGGCTCTAGGCTGTTGCTCACTGCCCTATTGCTACCTCGCGGCCGACGGAGCCCAGGTACTCTGGCTGACGGAGCGGATCAAAAACGACACGTTCCGCCGGCTGCAGGAAACCGGTGAGTTTGTGTTTGGCGTGATGAACGAGAAGGAGTGGGCCAATGGGACCATTTTTACGCGTATTCTGAAAATCCGGCTCATCCACGCGGCCTCGCGCTGGTTTGTGCTGCATAGCGGCCGCTGGAACATGGATTGGGGCTACCCGGTAAACCAGGAAGATATGGCCGGCACCAACGGAGCGTTCTCGTATATAGTTATCCGGGGCCTGCGGAAGGCCAACATCAGCACCAATGAGGCCGAGGAAGAGGCTTATCTGCACCACCTGAATGTGGTTGGGTATATCAATGGCGTGGCCGAAGAACTGCTGCCGCAAAACCTGCGCGAAGCTTTTCACCTCGACCGGATCATTGCCCAGCGTCAGTTTGAGGAATCGGAAGCCGGAAAAGGATTAACAAAAGCCCTGTTGCGGGCGCTGGAGCAGCAGGCTGGTTCGCCGAGCGCGTACAACCTGGCGGCTGCCCAGATGCGCTTTTTCCTGGGCGATACCCATGCCGACATGCTGGCGATACCGGAAGTGCCCCTAGAAACCCGGCTGGTAACGCTGACGACCAAACTCCCCGTTTTCTCTGATTTACTCTCCCGCAGCACCTCCGCCCGGTTTGCGAAACCTTAGCGCCTGTTGCGTGTGTTACCCCTGTATGAGCATTTTACAACTTGAGCCGATTGCCGCCTTAGCCACCGCACCGGGCATTGGTGCCATTGCCGTCCTGCGTGTGTCGGGTGAAGGGGCTATTGAGGTGGTTAATCGAATATTTAAAGGCAAAGACCTGAGCCGGCAGGCTTCTCATACCGTGCATTTCGGTACGCTGCGCGATGAGAATGGGGGTATCATTGATGAAGTCCTGGTAACGATTTTTCGTGGTCCTCACTCGTTCACCAAAGAAGATGTGGTCGAGATTTCCTGCCACGGCTCCGATTATATTATCCGGCAGATTTTGCAGCGGCTCACCCGCGAAGGCGTGCGGCTGGCCCGGCCGGGCGAGTTTACCCAGCGGGCGTTTCTGAACGGTCAGTTTGACCTGGTGCAGGCTGAAGCCGTTGCCGACCTGATTGCCGCCGATTCCGAAGCCAGCCACCGGGCGGCCCTCACCCAACTGCGGGGCGGTTTCTCCAAACAACTGAAGGCCCTCCGGCAGCAACTGATCGATTTTGTGGCGCTGGTGGAGCTGGAGCTGGATTTTGGCGAAGAGGATGTGGAGTTTGCCAAACGCGAACAACTGCGGTCATTAATGCTGGATATTCGTCGGGTGCTGCGCCCGCTGATCGACTCGTTCTCGGCCGGTAACGCCATCAAGAACGGTGTACCGACAGTGATTGTGGGTAAGCCCAATGCCGGTAAATCGACCCTGCTGAATGCCCTGCTGAACGAGGAAAAAGCCATTGTCTCGGAGATACCCGGCACTACCCGCGATGTGATCGAAGACGAATTGTTCATCGACGGTATCCGCTTCCGGCTCATCGACACCGCCGGGCTGCGGCATACCACCGACACCATTGAGGCCATCGGCGTAGAGCGTACCCAGCAGAAAATGCGCGATGCCGCCCTGATTATCTACCTCTTCGACGGAGCCAACATAATCCCCGCCGAACTCAAAGCCGCCTTAGCCGACATCCACGACAGCGGCAAACCCTACATCCTCGTCGGCAACAAAGCCGACGTAACCACCGCTGACCAGCGGCAGCAACTGGAAGCGGCTGCCGACGAATCCATCACCTGGATCTCGGCCCGCGACGAGCGTATCGATGAACTGAAAGCCGCCTTATCTGCCCGCGTCCGCACCGATGCCGCCGTGCAGACCGGCAGCGCCGTAGTCACCAACACCCGCCACTACGAGCATCTGACCGGCACCGACCAGGCCCTTGCCCGCGCCATCGGCGGTCTTGACGCCGGCGTCACCGCCGACTGGCTCGCCATGGACCTCCGCCAGGCCCTCCGCCACCTCGGCGAACTCACCGGCGAAGTCACAACCGACGATTTGCTGGATTCAATTTTCAGCCGGTTTTGTATCGGAAAGTAACCGTTTTAATACTTATTCGTTAACCTCTTTCTTGAGAGCTGTTCAGTTATTTAAGAAAATCAAGAATGAATCCGTTCACCTGGTGGGTTCCGGTGCGGAGACCAGCGGCAGTGTCACAACAAACAGTCTGCTTTCATCTATACGGTTGGCAGGCCTTGTCTCAGCATTCGGTACTGGGCCGGGATGTTGCTCAGGCTGAGGACGCGCGAAGCTTCGCGCTGAAAATTATTCCGGATCCCCAACTACCCGGTCAGCTCGGTCGTAGCGGTGATAGCCAGGGGCTGATCAGGCAGGACAATGGTATGCTTGAGGCATTCTTGACTAACAATTGCAACGAAAGCGGAGGCAACTCCTAGTTGAGGTACGGGTCATTCACCGCAATGCGCAAAGTAATGCTATGGCCATGGCGGGTCTGAAGCAGGGGGAATACTACACTCCATATCGGAAGCGAAATCAGCTTAGTTGGGTTGGAGCTGCCGGTTGGTGATGAAATCGTAATCGGTGAGGGTGTACAGAAACTGGATGAGGTCGCGCTGCTCGCCGGCGCTTAACGGAATACCCGTTTTGCCGTTGGCTTTGAGCTGCGGGTCCAGCGTGGGGCTGTCCACTACTCCGCCGGCATAATGCTGCAAAACCTGCTCCAGCGTCTGAAAACGACCGTCGTGCATATAAGGTGGGGTCATCTGCACGTTGCGCAGGCTTGGCACCCGAAAAGCAAAGCGGTCTTCGGGGCGGAGCGTGATGGCGTAGCGCCCCAGGTCGGCCGGGCGGTCGGCCGGTGCAGGCGGCAGGCCGTTGTTGCGGAAACGCTGATCGGTTTGCAGAGGTCCGGCATGGCAACCGGCGCAGTGCTGGGTAAACAGGCTCAGGCCCCGCTGCTCGGCATCGGTCAGCGTACCACCCGATTCCTTGCGCAGGTATTTGTCGTATTTGCTGTTGGCCGACACCATCGTCAGCATAAACTGCGAGAGGGCTTTGAGTAATCGCTCCGACGTTACCTCCTCGGTGCCATAAGCTGCTTTGAACAGCGGCCGGTACCGGCCGCTGTTCCCTACTTTCCGCAGCACATTGGCAAGCGAATCACCCATCTCGTCGGGGTGCTGGATAGGGGCAATGGGCAACAGGTCCAGGTGCACCACCCCGCCATCCCAGAAAAAGTTCTTCGACCAGGCGACGTTCTGAATACCCGGTACGTTGCGGGTGCCGATTCGGTCGTCGATGCCGTGGCTCAGGGCGTGGTCGGTATGGGCAAATGCGGTGAACGGCGAGTGGCAGAAGCCGCAACTGATGGTGCCGTTGCGTGACAGCAGTCCGTCGTAAAACAAGGTTTTCCCGAGCTGCACCCCTTCGTAGGTAAGCGGGTTTTTACTCAGGTCATACACCATGTCGGGAAAATGGGCGGGCGGCTGCCAGGGGTAGGGGGTAGCCTGAAAGCTGCCGCCGGTGGGGGGAGTGGGTGTCACGGGCTCATCCGTGTCGGCATGATTTAACTGACAGGCCAGCAGCCCGGCCAGTCCACCCGCCAGCAACAGCGCTATCCTGACCAGATCCTTCATCGCCCCTCCGAGGTTAGGCCAACAAAGCGGAACATGCGGGCATAGTTATCGGCTACGCTTGCCGACAGGGGCGATACCATAACCAGGGGAGCCTGGGCAATGCGCAGGGTAGTCGGCCCGTCGAATACCTTCAGCACATCGGCCTCAAGGCGTATGCGGGGAATAGCGCCGGCGGCAACCCGGGCGGGGAGGCTGCCCAACGGGATGGTGACGCTGCGTATATTATTGAGGGTCCGGCTCTGGTAGCCACCAAAAAGACCAATATGGTACATAAAGGTGTTGCCGTTGGTGGTAGCCGGGGCTACGGGCGACGTTCCCTCCAGCTTAAAATGAATGTAGCCGCTGTTCCAGTCCCAGTACATGCCACCCTGATGGCCCCCGGCCGGGTCCAGCACACCTTTACGCATCTCAATGCCCAGGGTGTTGCGCAGACTATCGACGCCCAGCAGGTACGAAACGGCAGTATAGTCGCCCTCCGGCAGGTTGCGCAGGGTAATCACCTGGCTAGCCGGGTCGGTGGCCCGCACCAGAAAATAACTGCTGTCCTGCGGCACCACATATTCGGAGCCGTCGGCTCTTTTCAGCCGGATATTGGTGACGTAGTAGTTCAGGGTGGTAACGGTAAAGGCTTCACCACTCCCGTTGGTGTAGGTTGTGCTGCCTGGTTGCAGGGGCCGGCTGCCCACCATATGTTCGAAAGCCAGTTGGAGTTGCCCCTGCCCAATGGCCGTTGGGTTCTCGCGGGAGCAGCCCAGCGTCAGCAGGCCTGCTGTACCTATCAGGAAAAGTAATAGTCGCTTCATCACGGTTCTAAACCTTCAATATGATCTGTCAACAAGCTGGTAGTAAGGTAACGAATCTTTCCCGGAGAGCGTATGATGCCGTTGCAGAATTGCCCAATGCCCGGCCCACTGCCAGTCTCCGGCGAACTGCCGTAACTGTTTGTGATTCCTGCACATTCGCCATATGAACAGAACGGCTGTTTATCTTTTTTGTTGGATACCTTCCGGTTCTCCAGTACCTTGCTATACGGTTCCGGTGGCTTGGGCGTATTAAACCATAGTGTTCTTTTCTGTTGCATGAAACAACTCGTACCTATTCTGTGGCTGGTCTGCCTTACCAGCCTTTTTAGTCAGTACCCGGCTTGCGCCCAAACCCGCTATACGGTTAGTGGGTATGTGCGGGAGCAGGGCAGTCAGGAAGCCCTCATCGGCGTCAGTGTCTACCTACCCGGCACGGCTACCGGCACCTCCACCAATACCTACGGTTTTTACTCGCTGACGCTGCCGGCGCAGGATAGCCTCACGCTTACGTTTTCGTTTGTGGGGTACGAGCCGGTGACCCGCCCGCTTAGTCTGCGCCGGAATACCGAGCTGAATATTCAACTGGCTCCCGGCCGCACCCTGACGGAAGTGGTGGTGCGGGGAGCGCGGGCCGCCGAGAAAATCAGCGAAAGTGCCCAGATGAGCCAGATTGAGATTCCGGTGGCGCAGATCAAAAAGATACCGGCCCTGCTGGGCGAAAAAGACGTGCTGAAAGTGCTGCAACTGATGCCGGGCGTGCAGAAAGGTTCCGAGGGTAGCACGGGTATCTATGTGCGCGGGGGCGGCCCCGACCAGAACCTGATTATCCTGGACGATGCCATCGTTTACAACGCCAATCACCTCTTCGGCTTCTTTTCGGTCTTCAACGGCGATGCGCTCAAAAGTGTGGAGCTGACCAAAGGAGGTTTTCCGGCGCGGTACGGCGGCCGGCTGTCGTCGGTGATCGAAATGAATATGAAAGACGGCAATAAGGAAAAGCTGCACGGCGAGGGGGGGATTGGCCTGATTGCCTCCCGGCTGACGCTGGAAGGGCCCATTCAGAAAGGCAAGTCTTCCTTTCTGATCTCCGCCCGGCGAACGTACCTCGACCTGGTGGCCCGGCCGCTCATTCGGGCGCAGAGCGATGGCAATACAACGGCGGGTTACTATTTCTACGACCTCAACGCCAAAGTCAATCACGACTTCGGGCGGAAAGACAAGCTCTACCTGAGCGGCTACTTCGGTCGTGACAAGTTCTACAGCCGCGAAAAAAGCACTGGTGGCTCAACGAATGCCGGCCTGAACTGGGGAAACGCTACGGCCACGCTCCGCTGGAATCATCTGTTCTCCGAGAAATTGTTTGCCAATACTTCGCTGATCTTCAGTAACTACAACTTTCAGATTTACACCGACGACCAGAGCCGAAGCGCCGACGGTACCCAGCAAACCTATAGCCTGCGGTACGACTCCGGCATTCGCGACCTGATGGCTAAGTACGATGTCGATTTTTACCCCACCCCCCAGCATTCGCTGCGGTTTGGCCTGCAAAGTATCTTTCACCGCTTTACGCCCAGCGCCATTGTGCTGCGGGATACCGAAATTACCCAGTTTAAACGGGAGGTCGAAGCCATTAACGTGGTTGAGTCGGGTATATATGCCGAAGATACCTGGAAGCCGACCGATCGCTGGCGCATCAACGGCGGCTTCCGGCTTAGTCATTTTGCGCATAAGGAGATCAGCTATATCCGGCCGGAGCCCCGGCTATCGGCGGCTTTTGTGCTGAAACCAGACCTGTCGGTGAAGGCGTCTTACGCGCTGATGAACCAGTACGTTCACCTGCTGTCGAATACCGGTATCGGTCTGCCTACGGATCTTTGGGTGCCCACCACCGACCGTGTGAAACCCCAGCAGTCGCAGCAGGTGGCGGCCGGGGTTGCCAAAGATTTTACCGAAAAAGGGCTGACGCTGACCATCGAAGGGTATTACAAGACGATGAACAACATCATCAACTACCGCGAAGGGGCCAGCTTTCTGCTCGTCAACGATCCCAACTCGGCCAACGATGTGCGCTGGGAGGATAACGTAACGACCGGCAGAGGCTGGTCGTATGGGGCTGAGTTCCTGCTGCAAAAGAAAGTTGGCCGGTTCTCCGGCTGGACAGGCTACACCCTGTCGTGGACGCAGTGGCAGTTTCCGGAGCTGAACTTCGGCCAGACGTTTTACCCCCGCTACGACCGCCGGCACGATATTTCGCTCGTCGGTATTTACGAGCTGACACCCCGCATTACGCTGGCGGGCACGTGGGTGTACGGCACCGGCAACGCGCTGACGCTGCCGCTTGCCGAGTACACGGCGTATCCGCACCAGGCTAACACCATGACGGGCCTTAGCAACGGAAACCGGAATTTTGGCCGGGCGCGGTTTGTTAACGACTATGGTCCCCGCAACAGCTTTCGGGCGGAGGCTTATCACCGGATGGACTTCAGCATTCAGTTTCACAAGAAAAAGCGGTACTACGAACGCACCTGGGAGCTGAGCGTCTATAACCTGTATAACCGCCGGAACCCGTTCTACTACAACCTGGATACCAAAGAGCAGGGGCAGGGGCAGCCGGCGGTTACCGTGCTGAAACGGTACTCCGTGTTTCCGGTCGTGCCATCGTTTAGTTACAACTTCAAATTCTGATTGGCTATGTTGTTTCGCCAACTGCTTGTGGGAGTTATGGCGCTGCTGTCGGTCAGCGCCTGCAACAACCTGGTACAGGACGTAAACCCCGGCAACCTGCCGAAGGTCGATAAAAAACTGGTGGTTCACGGCTTTATTTCACCCCAGGATACGGCGCTGGTCGTGATCGTGGGTGAGTCGCGGCCGGTATTTGGCACATCGGCCGGGGTTCGTGCTACGCTGGCCGGCGCAACCGTCGTTTTGTCGGAGGGTACCCGCACCATTACGTTGCCGTTTAGGTTGCAGGAAGGCCATTATTCGGTCAGTACCCGCACCTTCCCGATCCGGGCGGGGCAAACGTATCGGCTGCAGGTCAGCGCACCCACCTACCAGCCGGTTCAGGCGGTGTGTACCGTACCGCAAGCCATTCCGATCCGATCGGCGCTGCTCGACTCGGCGGTAACCAACCGTATTTTTACCAACCAGCGGGATCTGGTATATTATGTGCGGATGACGTGGCAGGACCCGGCCGGCCAAACCAACTACTACCGGGTAGCCGGTGATGTAGCCTACCCGGTAGATTCCAGCCGGAGTACCGCCTTTTCGGCGCTCTCGTTTGGCCGGGGCAACGCCCTGATCGCCGACCGAAACCAGGACGGGCAGGCGATCACCTCGCCACGGGGTGAGTTTCCGGCTGCGGTACGTCCGGGTCAGACCCGGCGCAGCTACACCATTACGGCCCACTTACTGCATACCGACCGTATCTATTACGACTACCACACCACCGTATTCCGGCAGGACCAGACCGGCGGTAACCCGTTTGCCGAGCCGGTACTGATTTCCGGAAACATCGAAGGTGGGCTTGGCTGCTTCGGGGCCTTCAACCGGACTACGGTTACCGTCACGCTGCAAAAGTAAAACCCCGGCCGGGCGTCTGCCTGACCGGGGCTTTTTTAGTTTAAAGTTTGAGGTTTGAGGTTTAAGGTTGGCTCACGCCCATTTAACCTCAAACCTCAAACGTCAAACCACTTCATGCATTCTGAATATTACTATTCATCACCTCCGTCTGCTTCCGGATCGACTCCATGTGGATGATCTTGTAGATCTCTTCTACAAGTTCGGGGTACAGGCCCATTTTCTTGCCTAGTTTGGCGCGGGTCTCGTGTACTTCTTTCCAGCGGTCGGGCTGAAAAACGGTTACGTTGTTGTCGCGTTTGTATTCGGCCAGTTTCTCGACCTGCGCCATCCGGGCGGCCAGTACCTCGATCAGTTGGCGGTCGATATTGTCGATTTTCGCCCGAATCTGCTCCATCGCGCCCTGAAACTCCAGGTTCTGCGACTCCACCTGACGAATCTGCAGGTGGTCCAGCATTTCGCCGAAAGCGGCCGGCGTCAACTGCTGAGCGGCATCACTCCAGGCTTTGTCCGGGTCGATATGCGACTCCACGATCAGGCCGTCGTAGTTCAGGTCCATCGCCATCTGCGCCAGTTCCTGCAGGTAGGCCCGCTTGCCGGCCATGTGGCTGGGGTCGCCAATAATGGGCAGTTGCGGGAACATATCTTTCAGCTCGATGGCCATCTGCCACATCGGCACGTTGCGGTACTTGCTGGTTTCGCCGGTTGAGAAGCCCCGGTGAATAGCCGCCATCCTGGTAATACCGGCTCCGGCGATACGCTCAAACGCCCCGACCCATAGGGCCAGGTCCGGGTTGACCGGGTTTTTTACCAGCACCGGCACATCTACCCCGCGCAGGGCGTCGGCAATCTCCTGTACATTGAAGGGGTTAACCGTGGTACGGGCACCCACCCAAAGGATATCTACACCATACTTCAGGGCTAATTCAATATGCTCCGGCGTGGCTACTTCCACCGCAAACGGCAGGCCTGTTTCGGCTTTGGCCCGCTGAATCCAGGGCAGGGCAGCTTTGCCCATTCCTTCAAAACTACCGGGACGGGTGCGGGGTTTCCACACGCCGGCGCGGATGACATGAACGGCGCCCAGCTCTTTCAACTGGCGGGCTGTTTCACAAAGTTGTTCTTCGGTTTCGGCGCTGCAGGGGCCGGCGATAATCAACGGCTTGCCGTCGGTCTGTATCCACGATTCGAGCGGCTCAACGGCTAATTCTGGCTTCATGACAAACTCGTATTCAAGTGATTATTAATACTACGCTACAGGGAACTTTTCAATGCAAATTTATGGTATATTTGCAGGGAAATCACTGAAATTCAAGCTGATTTCGTTATCTTTTTTTGCACCTTTATAAGTTTGCTGATTTAGTGCGGGTTAGACCTTTTAACCTTGTTTGTAAAAAAAACGTTTTATATTCGTGCCCGGACATACCGGGCCGGTTAATTGGACGTACACCGACACTGATTAGAGAAGCACCGTTACTACGGAGCACCACTATGTCGATTAGAAGTAATCTTATGCCGACAACTGCCCAACGGCTCACTGAGGTGAAGCCTGTTTCATTTGAGGACACTTCGATTGCCTTCTCCACCCAGTCTGATTTCAAATTACGGAAAACCTTCTGGTTGTTTGCGTTGATGAATAAGGGATGGCTGGTAAATTTAGGCACTTTTTTTATAAAATTTGCATTCAAACTCCACCTCCCTATAAAAAATCTCATTAAAAAGACGATTTTTGAACAATTCTGTGGAGGAGAAACCATCCGTGATTGCGAAAATACTATTCAGCAATTGCATAGTGCCCACATTGGTACTATCCTGGATTATTCGGTAGAAGGAGAAGACAGCGAAACCTGCTTTGACGAGACGGCCCTGGAAATCCTGCGCACCATCGAACGCGCCCATGAATCAACCGATATTCCGTTCTCGGTTTTCAAAGTGACTGGCCTGGGTTCTACTGAAATCCTGGAAGCGGTGCAAAACGGCGATCCGCTCACCCACGAGCAGCAAGCCGCTTTTGAGCGCATCCGGCAGCGGGTCGACTCTCTCTGCCGCCGGGCGTACGAACGGAATGTCAAGATTTTTATCGACGCCGAGGAAAGCTGGATTCAGGATACGATTGATGCCCTGGCGTATGCGATGATGGACCGGTACAACCACGAACGATGCGTGGTTTACAATACCTACCAGTTTTACCGCTGGGAGACGCTGGATAAGCTGACAAAAGAAACCGAAAGAGCTCGTCAGAAAGGGTATTTTCTCGGAGCCAAACTGGTCCGGGGGGCTTATCTGGAAAAAGAACGCATCCGGGCGCACGAGGAAGAGTATCAGGATCCGATCCATGCAACCAAGGAAGATACCGACCGCGATTTTAATGCCGCTGTCGATTTTTGCCTGGATAACCGCGACACCATTTCGATTTGCCTCGGTACCCACAACGAATACAGTTGCCATTATTGCATTGAGCACATGAAGCAGAAAGGGATTGCGGCCAATGACCCGCATATCTGGTTTGCCCAACTGCTCGGTATGAGCGACAATATCTCGTATAACCTGGCCAATGCCGGGTATAACGTAGCTAAATACGTACCCTACGGGCCGGTCGAAGCCGTGATGCCCTACCTGTTCCGGCGTGCCGAAGAAAACAAATCAATTGCCGGACAGAGCAGCCGGGAGTTCTCCCTGGTGAAGAAAGAGCTGGCCCGGCGCAGAGGCTGCTAACGTACGTCCGGCCGGCCGGAACGCCCACAGGCGAAGAAACGCAGGAAAATCGGCAACCGAAACCAAACGGCTCCGGCAGAATTGCCGGAGTTCCGTATTTTTACAAGATGATTCACAAAAGCCCATTAAAGTTCTTTTTGTTCAGTCTGGCTCTGATCGCCCTGGATCAGGCGGTAAAACTCCTGGTTCACTTCAACATGGAGCCCGGCTTTCCGGGTCAGATTAAACTCATCGGTGACTGGTTTAAACTCCATTATGTGCTGAACCCCGGTATGGCCTTTGGGATGCAGCTCGGCCACGAATACGGCAAACTGCTGCTGAGCGTGTTCCGGCTGGTGGCAATGGCCGGTATCGGCTGGTACCTGATCTACCTGGCCCGGCGGGGGGCACCCGATGGGCTGCTGTGGGCAATGGCTATGATCCTGGCCGGGGCCGTCGGGAACGTCATCGACAGTACGTTCTACGGTGTGCTGCTGGGGAACTCACCATACGGCTCACCCACACCCTGGTTTCACGGGCAGGTAATCGACATGGTTTTTATCGATGTCTGGGAGGGCTTTATTCCGGACTGGGTGCCGGTCTGGGGTGGTCAGTACTACTCAACGCCTATCTTTAACATTGCCGACGCCTGCATTTTTGTCGGCGTTTGTATGATCCTGTTCTTCCAGCGTCGCTTCTTTGGCGAGCATACCGACGAGGAGGGTATGCTGCCGCATGGGGAGCTTCATCCGGAAGAAGTAGACATTGTACCGGCAGCCGAACTGGAGAGTACCCACCATGCTCACCATCATGAAGAGCATACGCTAAGCGCCCATCAGGAGGTGCCCGTGGCTGAAGCGGATAATACTGTTGAGGAGATACAAAACGAAACCGGGATAGTTCCGGCCGAGCCGGCTGATCCGGAGCCGTTTTCGCCCGAGCCGGAGGGGCCGGTTGACCGGCGAAAAGATCCGACAGACCAATAACAAAAGCTCCGGCAGCAACGCCGGAGCTTTTGTTTGTGTGCCGATGGGGGCGCTAAGCGCTGATTTGCTCCGACTACTTCCGCAAGCCGACCGAAGCGGTTTCTTCCAGGGGCGCAAAGTCTTTAAACGTCCGTTTCAGGGCCTTATCGGTCGCTTCTTTCTTGTTCTGCCAATTGGCATCCAGCTCCAGCGCAACCAGACCGCTCAGGCTCATAGAGGCCCGGAAATCATCCAGCTTTTTGACAAAATCCGGCGACCGGCGGGCCGCCTTCAAGGCAAACTCGCGGGCAAAGACATCGCCCTTGTTCTGCAGCTCGCTTTTCTTGTTCATCACGTAGTTGAAGCGATCCAGCAGGTCTTTCATCGATTTGCCGATTACCTCGGTTGCCTCCAGGGTGCCCATGGTCATTACGGCCGTGCCACCGATGGCCGAGATCAGCCGCTGGTTCTGCTGCGCCGTTTGCGTTGCCCTGATCGAGGTAATAGCCGGGGTTACGCCGGTAATGGCACCGAGCGAGGCATTGGCCACCGACCGGCCCCGCTTGCCCTTTTTGGCTTTACGGTAGCCTTTTTTCAGTTCTTCTTCCTTATCCTGCAGTTGCTCCAGCAGATTCCAGGCACTCACCAGCGCCTGCCGGTACTGCGTGTAGTAATAACGGTCTTTCTCAGCTTCGTTAATGGTATTTACAACCGTAAAAGAAACCTTCTTCTCTTCCCGGTTCTGCGACTTATCCAGCGCAAAGAAGGTGAGCTGCACCCGCAGCGAATCATACGGATCTTTTACAAAATCGTAGCCGGGCGTCCAGATAAATTCGTACTGGTTATTGGTATTCCGCACCAGCGCACTTTTAGGCACCTGCTGGTTATCAGCCAAAAAATCAAAGGTCGTAATATCATCGTCGCCGTTCTGGTCCGACAGGTAGAACTTCAGGTTGACCGACGCATTTTCCTTCAGTCGGTAATGCGTTTCTTTGGGCACAACGGCAATTTCGGGAGCCAGGTCAATCTGCGTTACCTCTACTTTCAGCCGGCCCCTGGTGCGGCTTTTGGCCGGCTGGTCTTCTGCCCAGAACTCGATATACATGGGCTTGTTTTTAAGCTGATTGAACTGGTTTAGCGAAAGTGTCCAGGTCAGCTCACCCTGCGCCGACAGTTTGCTGCCCTCGGGCATCTGGTCGGCAATGGGTATGAACACAATAGGATCGTTGTCTTCGTCGCGCACCACGGTCGGGTCCAGCTTATAGACGTTCTGCGTCCGGTAGCGCACGTAGAAGGGCCGCAACTCCCCAATGGTGGGTGGGCGGTTAACGTGCGTTACCCGGAAGTTGACCGTTTGTGTCACGGCATCGCCCCGGTTGTTGCGTACCTCAAAAATCACCGGAATGGTTTTAGCCGTTTCGGTGCGGTCGACCAGATCATAATCCGGAGTCCAGCTAAACTGCCCCAGCGAGTCGCACTGCATACCGTCCAGTTTCCCCTGAGCAATCGAGAAAAAAAGGCTGTCGGCCGGTGCGCCGGTCGCTTTAAGGTCAACGTGGAGCCGCTGACCTTCGGCAACGGTATTCCAGCCACGCTGCTGCGGCAAAATCAGTTGTAAGGGTTTGCTATCCTGTGCGTAGCTGGTAAAGGAGGTTAAGAAAAGGCTTAGACCCAGTAGTGTCTTTAGGTGTTGATACATATCGGGTAAGTCAAACCAATGGTTTCAATGTAAACGCAAAAGTAACGTTTAGATTTTACGGACTGGCAGTGAATATGATACTTTAAAGTTTTTCTAAGGAAAAAGTAACCTTTTGTTGCACTTTTCTTACTCCATATAGTAACTGTACCCTATGCTGGGGTTTTTGCGGGTAAACAACAAAAAATGCCAACCGGTTTCGGCTGGCATTTTTTGATACCCCGGGTGCTGATTACTTTTTCTTCGGTGCCGTATTGGCCGGTGTAGTGGCCGGACGGGTAGCGGCCGGCGTGGTTGTCGGCGACGCCGTAGTTGCCGAGGCATTTTGCGGCTGCGGAGTTACCCCCATTTTCTTCAGGACTAGTTCGGTTACATCGCCTTCTTTCGGCGCGAAGAGCAGGATCGGGGTAGTACCGGCACCAGCATCGATGTTGAAAATGTATGTAAACCCATTCTCTTTCGCTACCGCGTCGATGTTGGTCTGGATTTTCTGGACCACCGGATTTACCAACTGCTGGTATTTGGCCTGTAGTTGCGACTCAGCGTTACGCTGAAACTCCTGAATGCGGGTTTGCAGGCCCTGCAGTTCCTTCTCCCGATCGGCCCGGATTACATCCGACATCTGAGCCGCGCCTTTTTCGTAGCTGGCCAGTTTGTCTTCAAATTCCTTCATCAGGCGCTTCATCTCGTTTTCAGACTGGGTGCGCTGAATGGTCAACTGATTGGAGATTTCCTTGCTTTCCGAAGTCTGCGACAGAATATAATCAATATTGGTATAGCCCAGCTTCAGCGGTCCTGCAGCGGTTGTTGAGGATTCTGCCGGGTTTACCGGATTTTGAGCTTGTGCCTGTGCGCTCAGACCACCCATCATAAGGGCTGCAACGAACGCCATGACCAGATTTTTCTTCATTCGGTTTTGTAATTTACTATTTTGGTTTTGTGGTTATTCTGTTTGATGCATTCCCCGGACTGGTTCCGGTACCGCTGGAGGGCTGATTCACCGTGCCGGCGGCTGTAGTTCGATTAGCTTTGTTGTCAGTCTCCAACCCCAGTTCTTCCATCACGTAGTCGGTATAATCATGCCGGGGGTTGGTGTACAACATGACAAAATCGCTGGCCTTGTCAAACACAAAATCGAGCTTTTTCTGGGCCGCCACTTTTTCGATGGCTCGGTTAACTAACTCCATTGGTCCCTTCATGAGTTCCTTTTTCTTCTGAAAAAGAAGGCCTTCGTACCCGAAAACCTTGTTGTTGTACGCCCGGGCTTCCTGTTCCTTCTCGCTGATGATGCGCTGGCGTTCCCGCTTCATGTCTTCGGTCAGCAGGATTTCTTCGGCCTGGTACGCCTTGTGCAGTTTGTCTATTTCCAGGTATTTATCCTGAATATCCTTCGACCACTTCTCGGTAAACTTGTCAACCTCAGTCAGCGCCTTCTGGTAGTCCGGCATCTTACTGAAGATAAATTCTGTATCGACATACCCGAATTTCTGGGCCTGCGCCGGGTCTGCCAGCCAAACGGAGAGCAAAATTAGAAAAACCAATCCTCTTTTCATGCGATCACTAAGTATTTTTTGGCAGCACCCGTATGTATAACGATTTGATAAACAGTTTGATTCCCGGCGGCATCTCAACCATTAGACACGGTATGCCTGCTGAGGTTTAATGCCTTATCTGGTTTTCAATGCTAACGTTATACGGCCGGTTTTCTTATCTGAACTGCTGACCAATCGTAAAGTGGAACTGACCGGTGTTCTTCTTTTGCACGCCCGGAATTTCGTCGAAACCCCAGCCGTAATCGATGCCGATCAGACCAAAGGCGGGCATGAAAATTCGGGCACCCATACCGGCCGACCGCTTGATGTCGAACGGGTTATACTGCCGGTAGCTGCCCCAGTTGTTACCCCCTTCCAGGAAGCCCAGCACAAAGATGGTTGCCGAGGGATTGAGCGATACCGGATAACGCAGTTCCATCACGTATTTGTTGTACACAACCCCACCCTGACTGCGCTGGTTGAAATCAACTACCCGGTTGTTATCTGCCGTGTACACGCTGCGATCCTGATAGCCGCGCAAACCGATGATGTCCTGTGCCAGGGCAAACGTACCCTGACCGGCCAGACCGGACCCACCCAGCACGAAACGCTCGAACGGACCAATTTCGGTACGGGCATTGTAGCTGCCCAGGAAGCCCATATGAGCGCGGGCGTTCAGCACCAGCTTGCCGAATACAGTCTGAAACCAGCTCGCGTCGAACATCCATTTATGGTATTCCACCCACTTGAAGCGATCTTCGGCCGCCGGCTTATAGTCCTTTGGCCGGAATACCGAATAGGGGGGCGTTAGTGAGGTACTCAGCGAGAACGACGAACCGCCCCGCGGGAACTGCGGGTTATCGATGCTGTTGCGGGCCAGCGTGGTATTGAACGTGAAGTTGTTGGAAATACCATCCCGGTAGCCGTTAAAAAACAGATCGAGATTGGTCAGGTTATACCGCTGATAGCTGATGGAGTTGCTCAGGGTAAAATAATCGTCGGGTACTTTCAACTGCCGGCCCAGTCCCAGCGTAAAGGCGGTATTAGTATATGAACCAATTGGCTGTAGCCCCCGGATAGAACGGGTAAACAGGTCTAACTGGTTAAACGATCTGAACACCGTATGGCTCCAGCTCAACGAGAACGCGTTAGGCTTGCGGCCACCCAGCCAGGGTTCGGTAAACGTTGCCGAGTAGGTCTGGAACTGCCGGCCATTGGCCTGGAATCGGATGGCCAATCGCTGCCCGTCGCCGGCCGGCAGAGGCCGCCAGGCGTTCAGGTTGGTAATATTTTTGGCCGAGAAATTGTTGAACGAAAGTCCCAGTGTACCCACAAAGCCGATGAAACCACCCCAGCCACCGGATAGCTCGATCTGGTCGTTGGGTTTTTCTTCGACAGTGTATTCAATATCAACTGTACCGTCGGGCTGCGGTACTGGGTTGATACCGATCTTTTCCGGGTCAAAGTACCCCAGCGTGGCTAATTCGCGCTGCGTCCGGATAATGTTGGTTTTAGAAAACTTCTGCCCCGGCAGGGTCCGGATCTGGCGCATCACCACATGATCGCTGGTTTTGGTGTTGCCGTTCAGGATAACCCGGTTAATAGTGGCCTGCTTGCCTTCAAAAATCCGGATTTCCAGATCGATGGAGTCGCCTTCGATGGTCTTCTCAATGGGCGTTGCGCTGTAATACAGGTAACCGTCGTCCATATACACCGAACTCAGATCCTGCCCCGGATTACCGTTCATGCGCTTCTCCAGGTCTTCCGGGTTATACACATCTCCTTTTTTGACACCCAGAATCTCGCGCAGGCGATCGTCGGTGTAGAGATAATTGCCTTCGAATGTAACGTTGCGGTAGTAATACTTCTGCCCTTCATCAATCTGCATCCGGATGTTGATCGAGCGGTCGTTGTGGGCAAACACCGTATCGTCTTCGATCACAGCGTCGCGGTAGCCCAGTTTGTTATAATACTCGATCAGCTTCTGCTTATCTTCTTCGTACTTTTTGGGGATAAACTTGGAAGGCGTAAAAAGCCGGCCGAAACGTTGTTCTTTCGTGCTTTTCATCTTCATCCGTATCTTGCTTTCGGGCACTTCCTCGCGGCCCACAAATTCAATATTATTAATCTTTACCTTCTGCCCTTTATCGACCAGAACGCGCATGGTGGCGTTGTTCCGGCTGCTGTCGGGAATGGTGGTGATCTTGACTTTGGTGTTCAGAAAGCCTTTATCGACAAAATATTTCTTAACCGCCAACTGGGTGTTTTTGATGATGGTGTTGGTGATAATCTTCCCGATGTTGATTTTCACCTTGTCTTTGAGCGCGTCCTGCTCGCCTTTGCGAATACCGGCATAGGTGATGCGGTATAGCCGTGGCCGCTCCTGCACTTTCACGTTCAGATAAATGTCGCTGCCGTCTACTTTGGTCACCAGCAGTTCTACATCGTCGAGCAGGCCCGACTCCATCAGTTTGCGGATGGCCGAGCCGTCGGCCTCACCGGGGAGCCGCACCTTATCGCCTATTTTCAGGCCCGTCAGCGACACCAGCGAGTTGGGGTCGAGGTAGCGGGTGCCTGTAACGGTCAGGCCGGCAATGGTGTATTCCTTGGGGTCGGCGTAGTTGGCAAACTCATTGACAGGGGCCGCCGGTGTTGTGGGGCGGCCAACACCTACCCGCACCTGAGCCCGAAGGCTGGTCGGCAGCAGAACGGCAACCAGCAGGCTGATCCGGACGGCTTTTTTTAACAAAGAAGTAGTAAGAACGTTTTTTAAATTAGATGTATCCATTCCAGTAAGTAAAAACGCTGCATAGTGCTGCGGGTGCCGTGAGGCTACTTATCTTTTTTTCAGTGCCTTATGCCGGACCAACTCCGGCTGCCGGCGGTCCGACAGCGGAATCGTTACCTGACCAGTTGCTCGCTTATTTTACCGAACCGACGCTCCCGTTTCTGGTACGAAATAATAGCCTCGTAGAGGTGTTCCCGCCGGAAATCCGGCCATAACACATCCGGAATATACAGTTCAGAATAGGCCAGTTGCCAGAGCAAAAAGTTGCTGATCCGCATCTCGCCACTGGTCCGGATCATCAGTTCGGGGTCCGGCATACCGCGCGTCGCCAGGTAATCGCCAAACATCGATTCGGTAATGTCGCTAACCTGCAAATTCCCATCCCGCACGTTGGCGGCAATGTGCCGCACCGCTTCCAGAATTTCCCAGCGGCCGCTATAGCTCAGGGCCAGCACCAGAATCAGCCCGGTATTGTTCTCGGTAGCCCGCATGGCTTCGGCCAATTCCCGCTGGCAATCTTTGGGCAGGCTTTCGGTGTTGCCGATGGTCGCCAGCCGCACGTTATTGTCCATCAGCGTTTTAATTTCGTCGCGTATGGTGTGTACCAGCAACTGCATCAAGGCGTCAACTTCCAGTTTTGGCCGGTTCCAGTTTTCGGTCGAAAACGCGTACAGGGTCAGGTACTTTACACCCAGTTCAGCACAGCCTTCGGTCACTTCGCGAACGGCCTTAATTGCGTTTCGATGCCCAAATACCCGGGCTGCTCCCTGCCGTTTCGCCCAGCGTCCGTTCCCGTCCATGATAACGGCTATGTGTTGAGGCAGATTGCTCCGGTCTATATGTTCTTTCATCCAGCCGAGGAGGTTTTAACAAATATTAACAGACTGTTTCAGTACGGGTCAGCCTCCGGCTGGCCCATCAGATCGCCGAAGCGGCCGTTAGGCTAAAAAGCCTTAGCCGGATCTTAGCCGCTGTTGCGGCTGGCCCAGCCGGAGACTGACCCGTACGATAACAGCCTGCGAAGTTACGCAAACGGCAGGCCGTTTCAAAACATACTAAATCAGTAGATAAGCGGTGCCGGAGCAAACCGGATAACCTGGGGGTTTAGACCGGGCGTTATTTTAAGGGCTATGCAAATGAATGCCAGTTTTTCGTTCTATGTTTGTCATAGTCCTATTTAACACACCTGTTACATGCTTTTATCCAGTACCCGCAGCCGCCAACTTTCTGTGCTGACGCTGCTGATGCTTTTGCTGACCGGCTGCCAGCCAACCGACAATGCACAGCCCAAAACCATTGCCGATATTATTCTGGAGAACAACGAGTTTACCCTGCTGCGGACAGCTATGCTGCATGGCGGTATGGCCGACGCCCTGAAAGGAGCCAATCTGACCTTGTTTGCACCCAATGATGCGGCTTTCCGGGCATCGGGGCTGGCCGATCCGGCGGCTGTTACGGCCTTGCCGGCCGATTCGGTGCGCCGGCTGATTCAATACCATGTGCTGGGTGGCCGGATTATGTCGACCGACGTCAATCTGCCCGGCGGCACCAATCAGGGCGTAGTTACGGCCGGTGGTGCTACGGTCTTTCTGCTGAAAAACAACGACCAGCTTTTTCTGAATGGTGTAAAGATCAGCCAGGCCGACCGGGTAGCCGCCAACGGCACCCTACACGTTATCGACCGGGTGCTGAACCCCTCGTCCGGTAACCTGCTCACCACGGCTAAGGCCCGGGGGCTCAATTTGCTGGTGGCAGCCGCCTTACGGGCCTCCTCCACCAACCCGGCGCTGCTGTCGGCCCTGACGGGTGCCGACGTGCAGATTACCCTGTTTGCTCCGTCGGATGCCGCTTTGCGGGCGGCCGGGTATACCGAATCCAGCATCAGCACTGCCAATCCGCAGACCCTGGCCGGCCTGCTCTCCTACCATGCCTTACCGGGGGTGTATTTCGCCAGTCAGTTCCCGTCCGGCCAACTCAATACGTTGCTCAGCAACAACCGGGTAACCGTGACTACGCTGACGAATGCCGTATTTGTCAGAGGCAACCGGAATCCAACGTCTATTCCGGTCCGGACCGCCGATATCGTATCCAACAACGGGGTTATTCACATCATTGATCAGGTGTTGCTGCCTTAATCCGTTCGCCTGCCATATTGCCGGAGGTAGCTCCTCAGGCGTTTTTTAATTCATATAGTCAGCCTATGATCGCCAAAATTCTACTTGCTTTGCTGGCGCTGGTGGTAGTTGCCGCCCTTGTTGCCCTCGTGATTGGCTACGCCATCTCCGGGCCAACGTACGGTCCCATGCGGCTGGCCCTGATTCCGATTGGCGCGTACCGGCCCCCGTGGTTTATGGCTCCGGTTCACTGCTCGCCCGCCGAAGCGGTGGAGATTCATAAAGATGTTTGTTCACAGCAGAGTGTAGCCATCCACTACGGCACCTTTCCGCTGGCCGATGAGGAAGAAATGGAGCCTGTTACCGATTTGCAGAAGGCACTACAGCAGCAGTCGATTCCGGCGGAAAAATTCCGGGCGCTGGCGGAAGGGAAAGGCTTTGTGTTAGAAAATTAAGGTAATTTTAATCCGAATTGCAACGTTTTTGCCTTATTCGGAGTCTAGGTAGAAGTTGCCTACTATCCATTTACGTGTTGAATTCATGGTACAAAAAATTAGTCCTCTTTGGAGTCTTGTGTTGCTGGCCGGTTTAGCCGCGTGTAAAAACAATTATGTCGATCCCGACCAGACAGCCGCCGAGCAAAACGAAACGGCGATCAAAAACTACGTTGCCCAGAACAACCTGAACGCCCAGCGGTCTGGCTCAGGCTTATACTATGTCATTACCAAAACGAACCCGAACGGGCGCAAAGCCGCTATCGGCGACGAACTGGAGTTTTCCTATAAGCTGTTTACGCTGAGCAATGTCAAAGTCGACAGTTCGAAGAAAGACACGGCCGTTTACCTGCCCTTCGGTGTAAATGCCATGCTGCCGGGTCTGGAAGAAGGCTTTTCGCTGATGCGGGAAGGCGAAAACGCTACCCTGCTGATGCCGTCCTATCTGGCCTACGGCAGCCGGTCTCAAACCCTGATTCCGGCCAACTCCGCCGTTCGGTTCGACGTGCAGCTACTGGGTGTCCGCACCGAGGAGCAGCAGATTGCCGATTACATTACCCGCCGGAAACTGACGGTAACGGAGACCACCTCCAGCGGTGTACGCATTATTAAAACAACCGCCGTGCCCACGGGAGCGGCTCTGACAACCGGCCAGACCGTGAAGGTAAACTATGCCGGGCGGTTGCTGCGGGGAGCCACCGACTTCGACAAAGGGACCATTGATGTGACGCTGGGCCAGCGGCAGGTGGTAACGGGTTTTGAAGAAGGCATCAGCCGGTTACGGGTGGGCGAAAAGGCCACCATCATCTTCCCGTCGGCGCAGGGTTACGGCACCCAGGGGCGTTCCAGCAATGGGGTGTACGTCATTCCGCCCTATGCCCCGCTGGCATTTGACATAGAAATAGTGTCGGTGCGCTGATTGCCCCCTTACCGGCGAATAGGCAGCCCTCTGTTTTGTCCAGTCTCCGCTTCAACCGGTGCTGGCCAAGGCAGAGGGCTTTTTTAGACCCGAGGCTGCAAAGATCGGGCAAAAACTCCTTCTTCACCTAAATGGTAAAACATTACCCCCAACGTAATGTGTTTAGCTATGTTAGTTTATAGTTTTAGTCGCTTTTCTTTTGTCAGTTTATGTGTAACAAGTATTTCGTTTTCCGCTTTTCCAGCTTATTTACAATGTGGTTGCTTGCCGGTGCCGCCGTGTTGGCGCAGAGTGTTCGGGGCCGAGTTACCGACGTAACCACCGGAGCCAATCTGCCGGGCGTTTCTATTGTGGTCGTGGGCACCACTACCGGTACCACCACCAATGGCCAGGGTGAGTACACGCTGCGGCTGGACCCCGGTTCGTATACGCTACGCGTAAGCTTTATAGGGTATCAGACAGAAACGGTTCCGGTTCAGGTAACCGCCGGTACAACGGCTACCGTCAACGTATCCCTGCGGGAGAGCCTGGCCAGTCTGAACGAGGTGGTTGTGGTGGGTTCCCGCTCGACGCAGTCCCGGACCAGTACCGAGACCGTAGCGCCGGTCGACGTGATCCAGTCCCGCGATTTACAGGCAACCGGCCAGGTCGACCTGACGCAGCAGATTAACTTTGTGGCACCTTCGTTCAATTCGTCGCGGCAGACCATCGCCGACGGTACTGACCACATCGACCCGGCCACCATCCGGGGGCTTGGGCCAGACCAGGTGCTGGTGTTGCTGAACGGTAAACGCCGGCATAACCAGGCCCTGATCAACATCAACGGCACCATTGGCCGGGGCTCCGTCGGTACCGACCTGAACGCCATCCCGGCAACCGCCATTGAGCGCATTGAGGTGTTGCGCGACGGAGCGGCCTCGCAGTACGGCTCCGACGCCATTGCCGGCGTGATAAACCTGCGGCTGAAAGAGCGGCCCGGCACTACGGTGAACGCTCAGCTTGGACAGCAGTACGCCGGCGACGGCCGGGTGGCGCAGGTAGGGGTGAACCACGGTTTCAAAATCGGCAACGAAGGATTTCTTAGCCTCACCGGCGAATTCCGCCACCGGGGTGCCACTAATCGGGTCGGCGATTATACCGGTCCCGTCTATGTGAACTGGAACGTTGGACGGGCAACTGGAGAAACCGATGCCGCTTATGTAGCTCGTCGGCGTACCTTATACGATCAGGACCAGGCGTTGATCCGGCAGAACAATTTCAATCTGTCCAACAATATGCAGATTGGTAACTCCCAGGTCGACAATATTGGTTTCTTTTTAAACTCCCGGATACCCATCAGCGCAAAAGCCGGCTTTTACGCGAGTGGTGGTATCAACTACCGGAAAGGGAAAGCCGCCGGCTTTTACCGGTATCCCTTCCAGACGGCGCAGGTAATTGCGCCTTTGTATCCGAATGGGTTCCTGCCCAATATTGAATCGACCATCAATGACCAGTCGCTGCTGGTGGGCGTCAATGGCGAGTCCAACGGCTGGCGGTGGGACATCAGCAACGTATTTGGCGGGAACTCCTTCCGCTTCGATGTGACTAACTCCAATAATGCCTCGCAGTTTGCCCAGGGGGCGAGTGCCCAGACCAGCTTTTATGCGGGTACGCTGAGTTTTTACCAGAATACGGCCGACGCCAGTGTTGCCAAAGATTTTGGGTCGCAGATCGGGCTGAAGTCCTTCAACGTCGCTTTCGGTGCTACGTACCGTTACGATATGTACAGGATTAAAGCAGGGGAAGAAGCCTCGTATCGCAATTTTGCTCCCGATGCCATCCCAAGCCGGATCGGAGGCTCTCAGGTATTTCCCGGTTATCAGCCGGCCAATGCGGTCAACGCCAACCGGAACGTAGCTGGAGCCTATGTAGATATTGAAACCGACATAAACGAAAATCTGCTGCTGAATACGGCCGGGCGTTATGAGAATTATAGTGACTTCGGCGGTAATTTTGCCGGTAAGCTGGCGGCCCGCTACAAGTTTACCGATGCCTTCTCTGTTCGCGGTACCATCAGCAACGGTTTCCGGGCACCCTCACTGCACCAGCGGCACTTCAGCGCCGTAAGCACCGTTTTTGTGTCGACGGGTCAGTCCGTGGAGCCGCGCCAGACGGGTACCTTCCGGAATGACAGCCCGATTGCCCAGGCTTTTGGGGTGCCGTCACTGACCGCCGAACGGTCGGTGAACTATAGCGTGGGCATTACGTCCCGGCCGGTATCGAACATGAGCATTACCATTGATGCCTACCAGATCGACATCCGCGACCGGATCATCTACAGCAATCAGTTCTCCAGGGGTACGTCGGGTGCCGGTCTGATCGTGGCGAATATCCTCAACGGAGCCGGGCAGCAGGATGTCAATGCCGCCCAGTTCTTCTCCAATGCAGTAAATACCCGGACGCGGGGTATTGACGTGGTGATTGCCACCAGTCCGCGCCTGAACCGGGGAACGCTGGACCTGACCCTGGCGGCCAACGTCAACGAAACCCGCATTGTGGGTGCCATTCAGCGGCCGACCAACCTGCCGAGTGATGCAGTATTCGGGAACTTCCTGTTCAACCGGCAGGATAGTGCCCGGCTAACTTCGGCTCAGCCCCGGAGCAAGATTTCGCTCAACATGAACTACCGGCTGAATAAGTTCGGGGCCGTCCTGCGGTTTACCCGTTTCGGCGAAGTGCTGACATTAGATCCGGCCAATCCGCTGCTCGATGAGCGGTTCAGTCCCAAACTGGTAACGGACTTCAATGTCTCGTACCGCATTCTGCCGACGGTAAACCTGACGCTGGGAGCCAACAATATTCTGGATGTGTACCCGGATAAGCTGTCAAAGAATCTGTACCCCACGCCGGAGCGGTTTGGGGCGGCCGTGCTGGATAACTCCTCCTTTGGGCGGTTTGTTTACAGCCGGGCGGCTACGCAGTTTGGCTTCAACGGCGGGTATTACTTCCTGAACGTGTCGGCCAGTTTCTAGCACACAACTTTCCTTAACGAAAAAGCCACGGTGGATTGCCTGCCGTGGCTTTTTCGTGTCAATGTTTTAGCTTTACGTCATCATGGATAATAGCGAAATTGTTGATATACTGGAACTGACCGGCCGCCTGATGGAGCTGCACGATGCCGATGCTTTTCGGGTCCGTGCCTACCAGACTGCCGCCTTCAACCTCGATAAAACCACCGAACACCTGGCTCAGCTTTCGGCGGCCGATCTTATTAAGCTGCCCGGCGTCGGTAAAATGATGGCCGGCAAAATCCGCGAGATGGTGGAAACCGGTCGGCTGCAGGATCTCGACGAACTGCTGGCCCGCACGCCGGAGGGGGTGCTGGAAATGTTCAAAATCAAAGGCCTGGGCGTTAAAAAGATTAAGACCATCTGGCAGGAACTGGGCATCGATAACCCGCGCGATCTGAAGATTGCCTGCGAAAACGGTCAGATTGCCCGGATCAAAGGCTTCGGTGAGAAAATGCAGGAAAAAATTCTGCAATCGCTGGAGTTTATGCAAAGCCAGTCGGGCAAAGTGCGCATGGACCGGGCGGAGGCTTTGGCCAATGTACTCCGCGATGAGCTGCTGACGCATTTTGCGCGGGTAGAGATCAGCGGGCAGGTACGCCGGCAGGCGCAGGAGGTGGATACCATTCAATTGCTGATTGAAACCCCCGATCCGGTAGCGGCCCAGCGGGAACTATCGGAACTGTCGTTTCTGACCCAGCACGAAGCCTTGTCGTCGCCGTTTGCCTGGCGGGGCGAGATGCAGGGCAGCGACGTACGGATCGAACTGCTGCTGTATCCTAAAAATCAGATCGACCAGCGGCTGTTTGTGTACACGGCGACCGAGCCGCACCTGACGCAGACCGGCCCCACGGGGCAAACCCTGCTGCAGGTGGCACTTACGCAACCGGCGGCTACCGAAGACGAGATCTACCGCCGGGCGGGGCTTCCGTACATCGTTCCCGAAATGCGCGAAAACGCCCACGCCTTCGACTGGGCGTCGCGCCATACCAATGACGAACTGGTCACCTGGGAAGACCTGCGGGGTATCCTGCACAACCACAGCACCTGGTCGGACGGCAAACATACGGTAGAGCAGATGGCGCTGCATTGCCGCGAACTCGGCTTTCAGTATTTCGGCATTGCCGACCACTCCCAGACCGCCAGCTACGCCAAAGGCCTCGATGAGAGCCGGGTGCGGCAGCAGCAGGAGGAGATTGACCGGCTGAATGCGCAGTTTGGTCCGTCGTTCCGCATTTTTAAAGGAACAGAATCGGATATCCTGAGCGACGGCTCCCTTGATTTTGAGGAAGAGACGCTGGCTTCGTTCGACTATGTGGTGGCCTCGGTTCACCAGAACCTGACCATGTCGCTCGAAAAAGCCACCACCCGCCTGCTGCGGGCCATTGAAAACCCCTACACCACCATCCTGGGCCACCCCACCGGCCGGTTGCTGCTGGCCCGCGAAGGCTACCCCATCGACCACCGCGCCATTATCGACGCCTGCGCCGAGCACCAGGTCGTGATCGAAATCAACGCCAGCCCCTACCGGCTCGACATCGACTGGCAGTGGATCGACTATGCCATGGAGCAGGGTGTCATGCTCAGCATCAATCCCGATGCCCACGAGATGGCGGGTCTGCTGGACATGCGGTACGGCCTGGCTGTGGGACGAAAGGGCGGGTTGACCCGCAAAATGACGTTTAACGCCTTATCCCTGCGGGAAATGAACACTTATCTACGGGAACGGAAGCGCAAATTGAGTAAGTAGTTGTAAATTACCTGCTTTTCCGGCAGTACCATCTTCCCTATCCCTATTTTATGCCTGTTCGTTTACTCCTGCTATGCCTTTTTAGTCTGCCCTGTTGTGTCTTTGCCCAGAAAAACGCTGATGGTGTGTATTCCCTGACGGGCTACGTTCGGGATTCGGTCACGCGGCAACCCATTCAGGGGGCCAATATATTTATTCTGGAAACGCGCCGGGGCGTTACGACGGGCCGGGATGGCTTCTTCATCCTCTCCGTTCCCGCCGGTACCTATACCGTGAAGGTTTCGCACGTGGGTTTTAAGCCCATTGTGACCAGTATGAACATCCGAGAACTGGTGTACCGGGAGGTGCTGCTGGCCGACGATACCAAAAACCTGGAGGAAGTTACGGTAACGACCGAAGCGCCCGACCGCAATGTGCGCAAGGTAGAACTGGGGGTGACACAGCTTGCCATTAAAAATATCAAGCGTATTCCGGCCTTTATGGGCGAGGTCGATGTTGTGCGCAGCCTGCTGCTGCTGCCGGGCGTCAGTACGGTAGGGGAGGGCGCACCGGGCCTGAATGTCCGGGGCGGCAGCACCGACCAGAACCTGGTGCTGATGGACGAAGCGCCAATCTTTAACGCCAGTCACCTGATGGGGTTCTTTTCGGTTTTTAACCCGGATGCGGTCCGGGATGTTACCCTGCACCGGGGCGGTATTGCGCCAGGCTACGGCGGTCGGGCGTCGTCGGTGCTGGACATAAAAATCAAGGAGCCGGATAACCAGCAGTGGACGGTAAACGGCGGTATCGGGCTGGTATCGAGCCGGTTGGGGGTAGAAGGCCCCATCGTGAAAAACAAATTTTCTGTACTGGCGGCCTCCCGGCTGGCCATCAACGACTTTCTGTTCAGGCTGGGTCCCGTAAACCTGCGCGACACCCGCGCCAATTTTTACGATTTCACCACCAAACTTAAGTACCTGCTCAACGAACACCATACCATTACCTTCACCGGCTATGCCGGAAAGGATGTGTTCAAGCTACCGTCCGACTCCCTGGCGAGCGTAGAAGTGAATGCCTCTTCGACCCAGTACAACTACCAGACCATCAACGGCACTCTCCGCTGGAATTACTCCATCAACGACCGGCTCAATCTGGCCACCACCGCCATTCTGAGCCACTATGCCTCGGAAAACGTAGCGCCCGACTCGTCCAACGCCTTCCGGCTGACCTCGTCCATTCTGCATCGCCAGTTGAAAGCCGATCTGAGCTTTCTGGCAAATGATTTTCACAGCCTCCAGGGCGGGCTGAGCGTCATTGACTATCGGATTCAGCCTAACCAGTTGATACCCGGTCCGTTCTCCAACGTGCTGCCGGTAACCCTGCCCATTGAGCGGGCGTATGAGCTGGCGGCTTATGTGCAGGACGAGTGGACGGTAAACGACAACCTGTCGGTGATGGCCGGTCTGCGCTACTCGGAACTGCTGAACCGGGGCCCCGCCGAGGTGCGCACCTACCAGGAGGGCGTGCCGAGGGAGCCCGAAACGGTAGCCTCCGCAAAAACCTACCGGTCGGGGGCCATTTACAACCGCACCGGCGGTTTTGAACCCCGGCTGGCCCTGCGGTTTACGCTGGCAGAAGGCCAGTCGATCAAAGCGGGTTACAACCGGATGCGGCAGTATATTCAACAGATCACCAACACCACGGCGGCCCTGCCTACCTCCCGCTGGGCGCTCAGCAACCCATATATTTTGCCGCAGATTGCCGACCAGTGGTCGGTAGGCTATTTCCGCAATACGTCCGGCAATATGTACGAGCTGTCGGCGGAGGTGTATTATAAAACCATCCGGAACGCCATCGACTACAAAGACGGTGCCCAACTGGTGCTGACGCCCGCGCCGGAAACCGAACTGCTTCAGGGGCAGGGCAGGGCCTACGGCCTGGAAACGATGGTCCGGAAGAGCAAGGGCTTCTGGACCGGCTGGGCCAGCTACACCTACGCCCGCACGTTTCTGACTATCGACGGCCCGTACCCGGAGGAGCGGATCAACAACGGCAACGCGTACCCGGCCAATTTTGATAAGCCTCATACGGTTAATATAGCTGCCGTGTACCGGCCCAGCACCCGGTTCAATATCTCGCTGAATTTCACTTACAGCACCGGGCGGCCCGTTACGCAGCCCTATGCGCGGGCCAGGGTCAACGGCGTGATCGTGCCGATTTTCATCGACCGAAATCAGCAGCGCATTCCCGATTACCACCGGCTCGATTTTTCGATGCAGTTTGAACAGGACCCCGCCAAAAACAAGCGCTGGCAGAGTAGCTGGATCTTCTCGGTGTACAATGTCTACGCCCGCCGGAACGCCTATTCGGTCTTCTTCAAGATGAACTCCCGGTCACTGACCGATGCCTATAAGCTTTCGATCTTCGGCACGGCCTTCCCCTCCCTAACCTATAATTTCAAATTCTAAGCGCCAGACCACCCTATCTGTATGAAACGCCCTGTCACTGCCTCCCCGTATTCCCCCCTTTCTTCCTTTCTCCTTTGCGTCCTTTTCCTCTCCGCCTGCGTTACACCTTACCAGCCGGAAACGCAGACCATGCCCCGCTCGCTGGTGGTTGAGGGTCTTATTACCGACCGGCCCGGACCCTATACGGTGAAGCTGACCACATCGGCCGACTATTCCTTTAAAAGCGTGAATCTGCTGGTGAACGGAGCCACGGTAACCATCAGCGACAATGCCGGTAACCAGGAGGTACTGAAGGAGATCGGCAGCAGCGGCAGCTACCAGTCCAGCCCGACCGGTATCCGGGGGGTGGCCGGCCGGACCTATACGCTGACCATTCAGACCCGCGACGGCAAACGGTACGTGTCGGAACCGGAGCTGCTCAAAGCCACCCCGCCTATCCTGAAGGCTTATTACGAGTTCCGGGAAGACCCCTACGCCCTCACCAGCGATAAGATCAGCGGCTGGGACGTTTACATCGACACCAAAGACCCCGAAACAAGCGGTGACTACTATCAGTGGAGCTGGACGCATTATGAGCAACTGGTAGCCTGCCGGTCGGTGACGGACTCCCGAACCAACATTACTACCGACTACTACTGCTGCACGCCCTGCTGGGAAATCACCCGCTGTTACGACTGCGTCAACATTAATTCTGACGCTAACATCAACGGAAAAGCCATCAGCCGCCAGTTTATTATGCGGGTGCCGTTCACTTCGTTTTCCCGCTACTATCTTGAAGTCGAACAAAAGATGATCAGCCGGGGGGCGTACCAGTTCCTGAGCAGCGTGAAAAAGCTGACCCGGAACACAGGTGGTCTGTTTGATGCCGCGCCGGCCTCGGTGCGGGGAAATATCCGCTGTACCAGTCATCCTACAGAGGTGGCCTACGGGTATTTTGGTGCCGCCGGTATTTCGGTCGTGCCGCTGACGGTCGAGCGAACCAGTGGTATCGGAAATCCACCCGCCGGCCGGCCCTGGAATTTCCCGTATCCGTCGAACCCGCCCTGCGTGGCCTGCGAGAACAATGAGTACCGGACACCCGTAAAACCCCAGTGGTTTAATTGAACCGGCACCGGTAAATAAAGGAATGGGAAACATAATAAGCGGCAGCTTACGTTATTACGGTACTCTGACCGGAGTGTTGTAATTTTGCCGTAATGCGTACTTCATCCACTAAATTTCTGATCCTCCGCTTTTCGTCTATCGGCGATATTGTGCTGACGACGCCTGTAATCCGCTGCCTTAAACAGCAGTATCCGGGGGCAGAGGTTCATTTCTGCACCAAAGAAGCGTACCGTCCTATTCTTGCCGATAACCCTTATATCGACAAACAAGTCTACCTGGGCGACAGCCTGAATGAACTGATCGGTCAACTGCGGGCGGAGAAGTACGATTACATCATCGACCTGCACAACAACCTCCGCACCCGCCTGATTAAATGGGCGCTAATGGGCGTCAAAGCCTATACGTTTGAAAAGCTCAACTGGCAGAAATGGCTCTATGTGCAGTTGAAGATCAATGTGCTGCCCATTATCCATATCGTAGACCGGTACATGGCGACGGTGCAACCGCTGGGTGTGAAAAACGACGGAAAGGGTTTGGATTACTTTGTTCCCTACAAAGACATTGTAGAGCAGGATTGGCTGCCGCGCACTCACCGGCCGGGTTTTGTGGCCTACGCCATTGGCGGCCAGCATGCCACCAAAAAACTGCCCCTGCCGCGTATGATCGAGCTCTGCCGCAAGATTAACTACCCGGTGGTGCTGCTGGGCGGGAAAGAAGATGCCGACAATGGAGCGGCCATTGAGCGGGCGCTGGGTAGTCACCTGGTTTACAACGCCTGCGGTAAGTACAATCTGAATCAGTCGGCCTCGCTGTTGCAGCAATCCACGGTGGTTTTCAGCCACGATACGGGGCTGATGCACATGGCGGCTGCGCTGAAGAAGAAGGTTTACTCACTCTGGGGTAATACCACGCCCTCTTTCGGCATGTACCCCTACAAGACGAGCTACGTGATTCTGGAAAACAACGCCCTGTCTTGCCGCCCCTGCTCCAAACTGGGGTATGCCGAGTGCCCGCTGAAACACTTCAAGTGCATGAACGAGCTATCCTTTGATTTTGAGATCAAGGAATTAAAACAGAAGCAAAACGGTTAATATCCGGATACACAAACCATCACGTCTGTAGATTCTACTGAGTTCTGGCTATGGCAAAAAAAGTAAATATAGGGTTAGTGCAGATGTCGTGTACGGCCGATGTGGACGCCAACCGGCAAAAGGCCATCGAGCGTGTTCGGGAGGCAGCCGCTAAGGGCGCACAGATCGTCTGTTTGCAGGAGTTGTTTACGTCGCTTTACTTCTGCGATGTAGAAGACCACCACAACTTTACACTGGCCGAACCCATTCCTGGTCCGTCGACCGACCAACTGTCGGCCGTAGCCCGCGAGTGTGGGGTGGTGATCATTGCGTCGCTGTTTGAAAAACGGGCGCAGGGGCTCTACCACAATACCACGGCCGTACTGGATGCCGATGGCACCTACCTGGGCAAATACCGGAAAATGCACATCCCTGATGATCCAGGTTATTACGAGAAGTTTTACTTTACGCCCGGTGATCTGGGCTATAAGGTGTTTGATACCAAATACGCCCGCATCGGGGTGCTGATCTGCTGGGATCAGTGGTACCCGGAGGCCGCCCGCATCACGGCGCTGATGGGGGCCGAAATCCTGTTTTACCCCACGGCCATCGGCTGGGATACCAACGAACCGGATTCAGCCCAGAACGAGGAGCAGTATAACGCCTGGCAGATGATTCAGCGGTCGCACGCTATTGCCAACGGAGTACATGTGGTAGCCGTGAACCGCGTAGGTCGCGAGGCCGATCAGCAGTTCTGGGGCGGGTCGTTTGTGGCCAATCCGTTCGGCTCACTGCTGTACCTGGCCCCGCACGATCAGGAGGTAGTGCATGTGCAGGAAGTCGATCTGGAACTGTCCGACAAATACCGCACCACCTGGCCGTACTTCCGCGACCGGCGCATCGACAGCTACCAGCCGATCACCAAACGATACATCGACGAGTAAGCCGGTACACTGGCTAATAATCCTTACACGACGAGCCGGGCCAGAGAACCCGGCTTTTTTATTATAAGTGGCTGGTTTACTGCTGCTTTTTTGCTTCTCAGGGTCAAAAAATCCGGCCCGGTTTTGGGACTGTTGTCAAGCCCCGCGACCGTTCATCGGAATCCGGTATGCCGATTATTCCTTACCTTGTACTATTGTCCTACCAAATCAACGATTCTTAACCATGCCAGAACAGGAAAAAAGTATCGGCCGGAAAATTCTGGGCTTTTTTGTGAAGGAAGAACCGGAAAACAGCCCGGCACCGGCGCAGCCCAACGCGCCAGGAGTAACCGCCGGGCCGGCCACACCGGGCATGCCTGGGCCGGGCACGGCCCGTCCGGGCAATGCGGCACCGATGGGTGGACTGTCTTCGTCGGAGCAGAAGTTTATCGAACATTTTGCCGCTGTGCTGGAAAAAACCAACCTGCAGGGACCGGATTATTTTGAGTTTCGCGAAACGCTGCGCAACTTATCGAACCTGGGCCTGGGCGAAGAAAAGCAATACCAGGCAGCCTGGGCGAGCTTCAGGGCAATGGGTGGCGTCTCGGATGTATCCGTGCTGACCAACACCGCCAACCAGTACCTGAGTGCGCTGAACGCCGACCGCGAATCGTTTGCCAAAAGCGTGGACGACGCGCTGCGGGAGCGAGTGGGAGGGCTGCAAAACGAGCAAAAGCAACTCCAGACCGAAAACGAGACCCTGGCGAAGCAGATTCTTGAACTCCAGAACAAGATAAACGCTAACAACGAGCGGCTGAGCAAAATAGGCGCAGAAATTGACGAACAAAGTCAGAAGATCAACCAGAACCGACAAACCTACGAGGTGACGTATAACACCTTCGTGGAGCAGATCAAAGCCGATGTGGCCAGGATCGCCAGTTACCTGAAATAACCTAATTCACGCTTTCAACCCATTCTAACCAACAAGACAATGGCAACTCCTGATTTTTCGCAAATCGGTGGCGGTAGCTCCACCGACGTGGAGAAACGTTCCTTCTGGAATCGTCCGGAGGGTATAGTGGGCTTTTTCTTTCTGGCGGCTATCGCCGGCTTTGGCCTGTACTACTTTAATAAGGTGGTGGCTTTTCTGATCGAGGTTACGGCCAATACCTTATACCTGGGCCTGCTGCTGGCGGCTCTGGGCCTGCTGATCTTTCTGTTTACCAGTAAGGATGTCCGCACGGCCGTATTCTTTCTGTTCAAGACCTTAATGCGGAAGCTTACGGGTATTGTGATCCAGCTCGACCCGATTGCTATCATGAAGATCTACATTGAGGATCTGAAAGATAAGCGCCGGAAAATGCAGGGGCAGATCAACCAGTTGCAGGGACAATTGGTAAAACTGAACAAGAAGATCAACGAGAACAATGAACTGATCAAGCAGAAATTTGCCGAAGCCAACAAGGCCAACAGCCTGTCTGACCGGCCGGGTATGCGCGAAGCGGCCTCGCTGGCAACCATTGAAGGGGCCGGTTTGCAGGAAATGAACGAAAAGCTACTGCCGCTGCAGCGGAACATCCGGCTGGTGCTGGAGTTCATGGAGAAGGTGAACAAGAGCGCGGACTACATCATCAAGGAAACCGAGATCAAGGTCAAGCTGAAGGAGACCGAATACCGGATTGTGAAAGAAAGCTCCAACGCCCTTAAAACGGCCGTCAGCATCTTCCAGGGTAATCCGGACAAGAAGTACTACTTCGACCAGTCGATGGAGTATATTCAGGACGATATGAGCCAGAAGCTCGGCGAAATGAAGCGGGCTATGGACTTGTCGATGGACTTTATTAACTCGGTAGACATCCAGAACGGGATCATGTCCGACAAGGGTCAGCGCCTGCTGGAAGCTTACAACAAGGGGGATTTTAAACTCATCCAGCTGGATGCGCCGGTGGCAACACCCATACCCCAGGCCCGTCCGCTTAACCCGCCGAAAGATGAAGGCTACCGCAGCCTGTTAGACTAAGTTTCTTAACCCGTTGTTTTCAACCGTCAATCCATTTATCGTTCACCAACATGAGACGTTTAACCGTAGCCGGCAGGCTCTTGATTACGGCCATTATTTTGGCCGCTCTTTACTTTGGCTTTAAAATGCTGGGAGGGAATGAACTGCTCCGTAAGATAGCCCCCGCCCGCGAAACGTCGGAGCAAATCGACGATTCCGAGTCGCCCACCATACCGGCGACCAGTCCGGAGGGGCGGTCGTCGGAACAGTCGTCCGCAGCGGCACCTCAGGTAGCCAACAGCATTGATCGGGCCGGGTTTGTCTATACACCCCCCGCACCCACCAACGGTACGCTGAAAGGAGTCGTCGAACTGGGTGCCAGTGGGTTCAACTCGTTTATCATTACCATCGATAAGCAGAAAAACTGGAAGCTGGAGAAAGCGGAGTTCGGCAATAGCCTGGTACTGGAAAACATGGCTTCTGACTTCGACATCCGCGAGGGGCTGAAAAAATACATTGCCGGTATGCTGGATTACGGCGTCAGCGGGCGCGACATCCACTTCGTAGTGAGCTCCGGAGCCGTTAAAGCGGAAAATACGCAGAAGATTATCCGGGCGCTGAAGTCGCTGAATTACGTGGTCAACACCGTTACGCCCGAGCAGGAGGGCAAACTGGCCCTGCGGTCGGTACTGCCGGCAGAATACGAAAACATGGCCTTCGTAACCGACATCGGTTCCGGTAACACAAAAATCTCCTGGAAAGAAGGCGACCGGATCTCGGCCGTAGAGACCTACGGTTCGAAATACTACCAGGACAACACCAGCGACGAAACCGTGTACAGTGGAGTGAAAGAACAGGCCGCTAAAATTCCGCCCGGCAAAACCAAAACCTGCTTTATCATCGGCGGAGTACCGTTTGAACTGGCCAAGCAGGTTCGCACCGGCAAGGAGCGCTATACGGTACTGAAAGCGCCGGCCGACTACCGGGGCGATAACGCTAAGACCAAAGCCGGCCTGACGATCTATAAAGCCATTGCCGACGCCACCGGCTGCAACCAGTTTGTTTTCGACTGGGACGCTAATTTTACCATCGGTTTCCTGCTGAGTCTGCCGCAGGCGTAGGGTGGTTGAGTGCTTAAATAGTTCATGAGTTTGCGGGCTAACGCCTGTTGGTACGTACCGACTGGTTTTAGCCCGTTTTTATGCTTCTCCCCGAATCATTCCCCGCAAAAGCAAGTTAATCCATTGAAAGCGTATCTTTGCACCCTTCGTAAACGCAAGTCTAAATTTAGTTGATCAATGGCCTTAACTCCCGCCCAGCAGGGCTTCTTTTTTCCGGCCGAGTGGCATCCCCACGCGGCTACCTGGCTAAGCTGGCCCCATACCGAAGCATCCTGGTCCAAAGAGCGTCAGGAGCTGATGTTCCCGGCTTACCTGGAATTCATAAAAACCATTGCCAAGGGCGAAGAAGTCTGCATCAACGCCCATAACGAATACATTATTCAGGGAGCTAAGATGCGGCTGCTGATGGCCGGCGTCGACCTGACCAATATAAACCTGTTAGCCCACCCCGTCAACGATTCCTGGTGCCGCGATCACGGCCCGGCTTTTCTGATAAACCCGAACCTGGGGCAGCGTCTGATTGTAAACTGGGGCTATAACGCCTGGGGGGCCAAATACCCGCCTTACGACCGGGACGATCTGATTCCGATCGAAATTGCGCACTACCGAAAGCTGCCTTACGTGAACGCCGGTATTGTGATGGAAGGCGGCTCCGTGGAATTTAACGGCAACGGCACCGTTCTGACCAGCCGTGCCTGCCTGCTGAACGAAAACCGGAATCCGCACCTGTCGCAGGAGCAGATCGAGCAGTACCTCTGCGATTATTATGGCGTGAAGCAGGTGTTGTGGGTCGACGAAGGTATTGTTGGCGACGATACCGACGGCCATATCGATGATACCGTCCGATGGGTCAGCGAAGACACCGTTGTGGCCGCGTATGAGCCGGACCCGAAGGATGCCAATTACCGCTTTCTGCACGACATCCATGTTGATCTGAAGGAAATGCGGCTGCTCAACGGCAAGCAACTGAACATTATCGAACTGCCTATGCCCGACCCCGTTTTCAGCGAAGGGCAGCGCCTGCCGGCCTCCTATGCCAACTTCTACATCTGTAATGCCGCTGTGATTGTGCCCACCTTTCGGTGCGATAAAGACCAGGAGGCCATTGATATCCTGGAGCGGTGTTTCCCCGATCGCAACGTGGTGGGCATCGACTCTACCGAAATCATCTGGGGTCTGGGTAGTTTCCACTGCCTCAGCCAGCAGGAGCCGACGCTGGATATGACGCCGGGTGTGATCGGTAGTTAAGAGTTATGAGTGAAGGATTAGGAGTTAAGCCTGGGGTGCTTCTGTATGACGGCAAGGTGTTTCGGTCGGTGATCAATACCGATAACGGGGAGGTCGGGGCCGAAACGCTTTTTTATTATCATCAGCAGGGTAACGTTGTCTGGGCTGAATACGCTGGAGGAGCTATTGTTAAGGGCTTTCTGATAGCAACGGTGCAGGCCGACAACAGCCTCGATATGCGGTATCAGCACGTTAATCGGCCGGGCGAGCTAATGACTGGCCGTTGCCACTCCATTCCGGAATACCTGCCCGATGGGCGTTTGCGACTACACGAGCGCTGGCAGTGGACATCCGGCGATGGCTCCTCGGGTGAATCTGTTGTGGAAGAGGTGTCCGGAATTATTAAAAACCCTTAAAATCAGGTCGGAGAATCAATAATTGGTTGTATCTTTCGTTATCGAAACAGGTTTTAGTACTACTTGCCTGTTCGATTCAGAAGCTACTGAACGTAAACAATACTACCAGCCGGACCGGTTACCGGAGCGGCTGTTTTAGTCTTAAATAGGTTTCCATGCGTACCCATTCTTACCGTAATTCGGTTCTGCCATTTTCAGCGTTACAATCCTCTTATAAACTGTCTTGCCGGGTAGCCGGTGGCCTGTTGCTGTCGGCACTGGCCGTTGCCTGCAAAACTACCGCGCCGACAGCCCGGAAAGCGGCTCCCGCCGAGCCGGTTATTCTGACCCTGGGCAACAAAGGCTTTACCACCGACGATTTTTTTCAGTCCTTTACCAAAAACCAGATTTCCGGTGATTCTTCCCAGCGTACGGATCTGAAAAGCTACCTGGACCTGTACGCTAACCTCAAGCTGAAGGTGCTGGCCGCCGAGCAGGAGGGCCGGGACACCACCGAAGCCTTCCGGGAAGAACTTGAAACCTACCGCAAACAACTGGCACAGTCGTACCTGACCGATAAAGCCCTGGTGGAACAACTCTCGGCGGAGGCTTACCAGCGGATGCAGGAAGAAGTGAACGCGTCGCATATCCTGATCGCCGTAGCGGAAGATGCCAGCCCGGCCGATACGCTGGCGGCTTTTCAAATGGCCCGGAGCCTGCGCGACCGGCTGCTGAAAGGCGAAGAGTTTGCCGCACTCGCCCGGCAGTATTCCAAAGACCCGACCGTGGCCCAGAATGGAGGTACAATTGGCTACTTTTCGGCGTTCCAGACGGTGTATCCGTTCGAAACAACGGCCTACACGACTCCCGTCGGCAAAATCTCGCAGCCGGTCCGCAGCCGGTCCGGCTACCACCTTATCAAGGTGAACGACCGCCGGTCGAGCCGTGGTAAAATTCAGGTAGCGCATATTATGGTGCGCATCAGTCCGGGTGCCGACGATGCCGGGCAGGCAGCCGCCAAAGCCCGCATCGATGAGGTGTATAGCCGGCTCCAAAAGGGCGTTTCCTTTGATGCGCTGGCGAAAGAGTTTTCCGACGATACGCAATCCCGCAACAACGGGGGGCTGCTCCCAACATTTGCGACCGGCCAGATGGTACCCGCGTTTGAAGATGCCGCCTTTGGGCTGACCGCACCAGGCAGCTACTCCAAACCCGTGAAGACCAATTACGGCTGGCATATTCTCAAACTGGTCGAGCGGAAGCCTCTGGAACCATATACGGAACTGGCACCGGCCTTACGCCAGAAAGTTGTAACCGACTCGCGGGCCGATCTTATCCGGCAGGCAACCGTGCAGCGGCTCCAGAAGGAATACGCCATTAAGCCGAACGAACCAGTCCTGAAGGCCGCGCTGTCCAAAGCCGACAGCAGCCTGCTCCAGGGAAAGTGGACCTATCCGCAGCCGCTGGACGCTGCCCTGGACGGAAAAACGCTGGTTATTATCAATAACAAACCGGCCACGGTCAACCAGTTTTTCACCTATGTCCGCCAGAAGCAGCAGCCCCGCCCGGCTGGTGCCGTACCCACGGTAGCGATGCAGCGGCTGTTTGACCGCTTTGTGGGCGACCAGCTCATTGCCGCCGAAGAAGCCAACCTGGAAAACAAGCACGCCGATTTCCGGGCGTTGCTCAATGAGGTTCGGGATGGCGTACTGCTGTCGCAGATGATGGAGCAGAACGTTTGGGAAAAGTCGATGGCCGATTCGCTGGGGCAGCGGCAGTTTTACGAGCAGAACCGGCAGAAGTACGGTTTTCCGGAGCGGGCGTTTGCCACGGTGGTGGTCGCCGGCAACGACGAAACCCTCCAGCAGGCCCGACAGATGCTGGCGAGCAGTCCGTACCAGCTCCGTCGGTCGGCACCGGAAATTACCTACGCCAGAAACCAGACGACTTTAGAGGCCAAACAGAAAGAGGCCCTGTTTGATATTCTGGTGACGCTGTTGCGTAATCCGGAATACATTATTGAAGTGTCGGGCTCACGCGAAGCGGCTGAGAAGGATAGCGTTTCGGCAGGTCGTATCCATGCCGTTGTCAATTACCTGACGGCGAATGGGGTGTCGGTGATGCGCATTATGGAGAAAGATCACGGCGCTTTCCGGCCCGGCAGCAAGGCCGGTGCGAAAGATGCCGCCGACCAGCGCCGGATTACGTTCCAGTATTTTTCGACCTCGAAGAAAGACGTAGAGAAGGTACTGAACGCGAAAATCCCGAATGCTGTTACCATTACCGAAGGTGCCTTTGTGGAGGGTGCCAATCCGCACCTGGACTCGGTGGAGTGGAAACCCGGTACTACGGTGCTTCATCCGGATAATAAATCGGTGATGGTGACTATAAATCGGGTAGAGAAACCCCGTCTGAAGACTTTTGAGGAAGCACGGGGGGCGGTTATCAACGACTACCAGGCGTTTCTGGAGAAGCAGTGGCTGGCGCAACTGAAACAACGCTTCCCGGTAAAAATTAACGAAGAAGAAATGCGCAAGCTGATTAAATAAGGCGTTCCCGCTTAGTTACACAACCATGTTAAGAAAAAGAATGATCCTAGGCCTGGGAATACTGCTGAGCGGCCTGCTCAGCTTCCCGGCATTTTCGCAGGGGCAGGGCATTACCCTGAACAAAATCATTGCGAAGGTAGATAACTACTACGTCCTCAAATCGGACCTGGAACGGACGTATCAGGACTATATTGCCCAGAATCAGACCCCGCCTACCAAATGCCAGTTGCTCGAAAGCCTGGTTATCCAGAAAATGATGCTGGCCAAATCGGAGATTGACTCCGTATTTGTGGATGATAAGCTGGTAGACAACCAACTGGACAGCCGGATGTCGTATATGATTCAGCAGTTCGGCTCCGAGAAGAATATTGTGGAGGCCTACGGTAAAAGTCTGGAGATGCTGAAGAGCGAGCTGCGGCAGCAGGTGAAAGAGCAGATGACCATCCAGAAGATGCAGTCTAAGATCACCGAGAAAATAAAGGTGACGCCCAATGACGTTCGGAAGTTTTTCAACGCCATTCCCAAAGACAGTTTACCGTTTATGCCCGCCGAAGTAGAAGTGGGGCAGATTGTCCGCTTTGCCAAGGTGACCAAAGAGCAGAAAGACGAGCTACGGAAGCGGCTGGTTGCCCTGAAAGAGCGCGTGCAAAAAGGGGAAGATTTTGCCAAACTGGCCAAAGAGTTTTCGGAAGATGTAGGATCAGCCGAGAAAGGCGGTGACCTGGGTTTTGCCAAGCGCGGCATGATGGTAGCCCCGTTTGAAGGCGCGACGCTAAAGCTGAAGCCGGGTGAGATGTCGGATATTGTGGAGACCGAGTATGGGCTGCACCTGATTCAGTTGATTGAAACGCGGGGAGCCGAGTACCACGCCCGGCATATTCTGCTGCGTCCGGACTATAACCGTCTGGACCTGACGGATGCCACGCGTTACCTGGATAGTTTGCGAACCCTGATTGTGGCCGATAGCCTAACCTTTGCAAAAGCGGCAAAAGAACACTCTGAGGACAAAAGCACCGCTGATGCCGGTGGCCTGATCCGCGATCATGAATCGGGTAGCGCCCAGATGCCGATGGACGGCAGCATGGATTACAGCCTGTTCATGATGCTGGATACCATGAAGGTAGGTACTATTACGCCCCCAATGCCGTACCGGTCCGAAGACGGCAAGAGTGCCATGCGAATTCTGTACTTCAAAAATAAGGTCCCGGCCCATACCGCTGATTTTAAACTTGACTTTGAAAAGCTGCAGAACATTGTCATGGCTAACAAAAAGAATCATGCGGTCGATGACTGGTTCCGCAAATCCGTCGGCGATGTGTACATTACCGTCGATCCGGAATACAACAGTTGCCGCATCTTTGGCACCTCTCAGGCGAGTGCCGCTTCCGGCGGAAACTAAATAAGGAATTAGGAGTTAAGAGTTATGAATTAAGAATCAGGGATGACGCATTCTTAATTCATAACTCTTACCTCTTAATTCATCACTCTTAATTCTCAATTCATAACTCCACTACCTGTGCCCTACACATCTGATGTTGCGGCTGCCGAAGCCCTAAACGATTCGTACAAGAAGCTTACCAGTGAAATTTCGAAAGTAGTGATTGGTCAGGACGAGACCGTCCGGCTGCTGCTCACCGCCATTTTTTGCCAGGGCCACTGCCTGCTGGTGGGGGTACCGGGTCTGGCCAAGACGCTGCTGATTCAGACTATTTCGGGGGCGCTCCACCTGAGCTTCAACCGGATTCAGTTTACGCCCGACCTCATGCCGTCGGACATTCTCGGTTCCGAGACCCTGGATCAGGAGCGCAACTACAAATTCATCAAAGGCCCGGTGTTTGCCAACATCATTCTGGCCGATGAGATCAACCGGACACCGCCCAAAACGCAGTCGGCCCTGCTGGAAGCCATGCAGGAATACGCCGTTACCATTGCCGGGCAGAAATTTTCGCTGGGCCGGCCATTCTTTGTACTGGCTACCCAGAACCCGATTGAGCAGGAAGGAACTTACCCGCTGCCGGAAGCGCAGCTCGACCGCTTTATGTTCAACATCTGGCTGGATTACCCCTCGTACCGCTCGGAGCTGGACATTGTAAAGAGTACGACAAATGACGAGCGCTACGAGGTTCAGAAAGTTATTTCGGGCGAGGAAATTCAGGCCTATCAGCACCTCGTGCGCCGGGTGCCGGTGGTGGATAACGTGATTGAGTACGCCGTGAAGCTGGTCCACAAAACCCGCCCGAATACCGAGCTGGCTTCTCCGGATGCCAATCAGTATCTGGAGTGGGGAGCCGGGCCGCGGGCGTCGCAGGCACTGATTCTGGCCGCCAAATGCAACGCCCTGCTAAACGGGAAATATTCGCCCGATATTGAAGATGTCCGGGCGGTAGCGTTGCCGATCCTGCGTCACCGCATCGTGCGCAACTTCAAAGCCGAAGCCGAAGGCATTAGCGTAGAGGATCTGGTGAAACGGATGATGTAGCCGTACCCCGGGAAGTATTTCCGGCTGTCTTCAAAGCGGGTAGCACTCATGCGAGCACTACCCGCTTTGTTGTGTTTCAGGACGCCTGCCCCCCATTAACCCCCAGCACCTGACCGCTCACAAAAGACGCTTCGTCAGACGCCAGAAACAGGTAGGCATTGGCAATGTCACGCGGTTCACCCATCCGGCCGGCCGGGATTAATTTGACCTGATTCTGCCGGATCTCCTCGGGCATAGCATCGGTCATGTCGGTCTTGATAAAACCCGGAGCAACAGCATTGGCCGTAATGCCGTGTTTACCCAATTCTTTGGCCCAGGTGCGGCACATGGCAATTACACCCGCTTTGGCCGCGGTATAATTGGTTTGCCCGAAATTCCCATGCACGCCCACGATGGACGAGGTACAGATAATGCGGCCGTATTTGTTCTCTACCATGTAGGGCACCACGGCTTTGGTGCAGTTAAAGACACCCGTCAGGTTCACGTCGATCACCTGCTGCCATTCCAGATGCGACATTTTCAGCAGGGTTTTATCGCGGGTAATGCCCGCATTGTTCACCAAAATATCAATGCGGCCGTAGCGATCCACAATTTCCCGCGTGGCGGCTTCAATGGCCGGTACGTCGGTCGTGCTGATCCGCATAAACGCGCAGTGGTGACCCTGGTCACGCAGGGCTTTGGCGGTTTCTTCGCCGGCTTCCAGCAGATCCCAGATGATAACGGTGGCTCCTTCCTGGCAAAAAAGGTCGGCGGCTGCCTTGCCGATACCGCGGGCCGCTCCGGTAATAATGGCAATTCGGTCCTGTAAACGTGGCATTGTGGAGTCGTGGTTTTTAGAAGTTGATGCGTGATTTATTCAAACAACAGGGAGATGAGTTCGGCAACGCAGGCCGGCTTCGGTTGTCCTTCTATTTCAAAAGTACAGTTGGCCGTGATCCGCAGGCCACCCTGAACCGGTTCGGCCTCCATCAGCGTAGCTTTCATCCGGACATTACTTCCCGAGGGTACCGCCGAGGTAAACCGGATTTTGTTAGCGCCGTAGTTCACCCCCATTTTCACGGACTCTACCCGGAAGAGGTCGGCCATAAATTTGGGAGCCAGCGATAAGGTCAGGAAGCCATGCGCAACGGGTGTGCCAAAGGGGGAGTGGGTTTTCGCCTTCTCCACATCAATATGGATCCATTGGAAATCGAGCGTGGCTTTGGCAAAGTCGTTGATCATCTCCTGCGTTACGGTCAGGTACGGCGTAGTGCCTATCTCCTGACCAACGTGCGCTTTCAGATCGGCAAGGGTAGTGAAGGTTCTCATGGGGTTTAGGATTAAATTATTTCGGGGCCATGCGGATCGCGCCATCCAGCCGGATGACTTCACCGTTCAGCATCGGGTTTTCTACAATGGATCTGGCCAGTAACGCATATTCTTTGGGCCGGCCCAGCCGCGACGGAAACGGCACCTGTTGCCCCAACGAAATACGGGCTTCTTCGGGCAAAGCCGCCAGCAGGGGCGTTTCGAACAGGCCAGGCGCGATGGTCATGACCCGGATACCGGTGCGGGCCAGGTCGCGGGCAATGGGCAGGGTCATACCCACAATACCGCCTTTGGAGGCCGAATAAGCCACCTGCCCGATCTGCCCATCATAGGCAGCTACGGAGGCTGTATTGATGATTACGCCCCGTTCGCCTTCCTCATTGGGCTGATTCTTTTCCATCGCAAAGGCCACCAGCCGGATCACGTTAAAGGTACCGATCAAATTGACCCGGATTGTTTTTTCAAAGGCGGCCAGCGAATGCGGCCCGTAGGTGTCACCTACCTTGCCAATGGTTTTACGGGCTTCGGCAATACCGGCGCAGTTAACAGCAATCTGAATACCACTGAAGGCCCGCACGGCCAGGTCGACAGCGGCCTGTACATCGGCTTCGCTGGACACATCTGTCCGGCAGAAGAGGACATTGACGCCCAGTTCATCGGCCAGTGCTTTGCCGCGTTCTTCGTTCATATCGAGGATCACCACATTGGCTCCGCCGGCGGCAAACAGGCGGACAGTAGCTTCTCCCAAACCGGACGCTCCTCCGGTCACTAAAGCAGTTGCGTTTTCCAGTAGCATCTTCGTTGATGATTGAGGCTATTTCACGGGTAAAAATAAGACGGCGTCCGCCACTACGGTACCGTTGGCGCCCTGAGAGGTCAGCTCCAGGTAAGGGGTAGTGCCCTTAACAACCTGGTGCTGTCCCAGGCTGATCCAGTCGTTGGCTTGCTGTTGCTGGTTCATAAACAGTTGCTTTATGTCTTTGCCCGTATTGAGTTTTACCACTACCCGGCTGGCTTTATCGGTCTGCTGCCCGTAGGTGTCCGGATTGGATGTACCACCCTGCCGGATCGGATTGTAGACGTACACGGCATAGGTGCCGGGTTGCCCATCCGTCAGCGAAAAGCGAACCGATGCTGCTTCATTGGTTTCGGCGGGTTTGCCGATGAGCATTGAGAAGCCGTAGCGCCCGCCGGTTGTTTCGCGCTGCCAATCGCCTTTAATTACTACCCGCCGGGGATCATCGTTATCGATGAGCTGTTCCGGGCGGCTCCCGTCGGCCAGCGGGTTGGACCGCAGCAACGCCTGTAGTTTCGGTACGTCGATGTCCTGCACGGCCTTGTTGGCGTCGATGGCCATACTGGCAGCCATGGCGGCCGATTGCGCCAGCACCATAAAGACCGGCTCCATCCGGATAGAGCCGTAAGCGATATGACTGGCCGACAGGCAGACCGGCACCAGCAGATTGGTGCATTCGGTTCGTTTCGGCACCAGCGCCCGGTAGCTGATCGGATAGGGGGGGAAGCCGCCAACCTGTACATCGCCTTCGTTTCTGACCATGGCCCGGCCCTGAGCATCGCGGACAATCAGCCGCTGGCAGTTATGCGAATCCATGGTGTAGGCCGCCATGCCCACTCCGTCCCCGACAATGACCTTACTCTCGCAGTTGGCCTGGGTCATCACGTATTCGCCCACCATGCGCCGGGCCTCCCGGACGTAAAGCTGGGGCGAAAAATGGTCGTTGTCGACATATTCATCCTTCGGATAGCCCCATTGCTGCATCTCCTGCCGGAGGTGTTCGGGTACGCGGGGATCATGACCGATAAAGTAAAAAAAGCCTTTGGTGTAGTCTTCGTGTTCCCGAATGATCGCTGCCCGGCGTTCGTAGCTCGCTTCCGGGTAGTCGTAATTCGCGCCGATCATGTCGGTCGATAAGCCACCGCAGTTGTTGATGTCGGTTTTGCGGTTGGGCATCATCACAAAATGCATCAGGTTCCAGGTCAGTTCTTTGGGAACCTTCTTGTCAATCTGGCGCAGCAGCAGCTCGTATTTGGTGGAGTCGTACCGGGCCGGGCGGGTGATCGGGATACGGTTGTCGGGGTTATCGGTCAGGCACATCCGGTAGTTGTAGGCCTGAATGCTGCGGTCGCCGGTGCCGTTGGGTTGCAGTGGAGCGGTGCTGATGCCCCACACCAGGCCACTCTCCGGCTTGCCGGGTATGTTGTACGGGTCGACGCCATCCGGAAACTGGTGCTTGTCTAGTAACTGCACGCCGTTATAGGTCTCACCGTACAGACTGTTGGCCTCCCGGCCTACGGTGTACGACACCCCGGCTCGGGCCATCAGATCGCCCTCGTAGGTGCAGTCGATATACTGCTTCGCCCGGACAATACGTTGCCCGGCATTTCGTTGCCCGGCATCTCGTTGCCCGGCATCTCGTTGCCCGGCGACGCCCGGTTTGTCTGACTGCTCCAGCACGATTTCCTCAATGGTGCCCCGCTGATTCTTACGGGCCGACACGATCCGGTACTCATACCAGGTGGGTACGCCGGCTTCCTGCAGGTACTGGTTAAAGAGGGCTTTGGCCACGTGCGGCTCAAACGTCCATTGCTCCAGTCGGCCGTAGTGTTTTCCCACCCGCCGGTAGAAGTCTCGGGCCAGCCCCGTAATGGCAAATTTATTACCGATGTCGGTAGCGCCCAGGCCACCGGAGGAAAGGCCTCCCAGATGCCGGGTAGGTTCGATCAGCACAACCGACTTGCCGGCTTTTTTGGCCGTGTAGGCTGCGATTACCCCGGCAGAGGTGCCGCCGTATACGCAGACATCGACGCTAAGCGGTTGCGCCGTTACAAAACAGGAGAAGCCTGGCAGGCAAACCAGGAGGGATAGGAAGGTTTTCATGATGGGTATTCGCCGTTCGGCTCACAATATAGCCATTAACTCATTCCAATGGCGAATATCGTGCGTGGGCTTTTGGGGGACCTCCAGACCGGCCGGGTTGTAAAAGACGGTATCCATCCCCACCGTCTGCGCTCCCAGAATATCAGCCTCGTAGTTATCGCCGATCATGATGCTTTCCTCGACCGTGGCTCCGCTGACTTCCAGGGCAAATTCAAAAATGCGCCGATCGGGTTTTTTGGAGGCCGCTATTTCGTTGGTAATAATGTGTGTGAAGTAATCGGTAATCCCTGCACTCTCCATTTTGATAGCCTGAATCTCGTTAAAGCCGTTGGTGATGATGTGCAGGTGGTAGCGGCCGTTCAGGTGGTCGAGTACGTCTTTAGCCGCTTCGGTGAGGTGCGGTTTGCGGGGCAGCAGCCGCAGGTACTCGTCGCTTAATTGGCTGCACACGGCATTATCGGGCAAACCCAGCGCCTGAAATACCAGCGGAAACCGGTTTTCGCGGATGTAGGCATGGGTCACCTGGTTCCGGTCGAAGTCGGCCCAGAGCTTTTTATTGATCTGCAGGAAGTGCTCACAGAAAGCGTCTACCGACTCGATGCCGGCGTCGGCCAGCCGGAAGCTTTCGTACATTTCGCACAGAGACTCTATCGAGTTCCGGTCAAAATCCCAAAGGGTGTGGTCTAAATCGAAAAAAAGATGCTGGTACATAAAAGTTGGATAGTCGTCAGTCAATAGTCGATAGTGCTGACGCCAGACTTACTAACGACTAACGACTATTAACTAAAACGTAAGTTTCAGGCGCTCGACGGGCTGGTTGTTGACCAGGTGGCTTTCTACGATCTCGTCTACATCAGAGAGCTGAACGTTACCGTAGTTGATGCCATCCGGGTATACCACCACCGACGGGCCGAGGGCGCAGGTATCCAGGCAGCCGGCTTTCTGCGCCCGGATGTCTACCTGTAAACCGCGATCTTTGAGTGCTTGTTTAAATGCTTCCACAAGGGCCAGCCCATGTTCTTCTCCGCAGCTCTTCTTGGGAGCCGGCTTCTGATTGGTACAGATAAAGACGTGTTTCTTGAATTTCATGCGATTGTATTCCGAAAGTATGCCGCAAAGGTCAGAAACTTTGCCCAGATTTCAGATTTAAACAACCGCCATGTCGGAAGAAAGAGGCAACATGAATAGGAATGTGGTACCGGTACCGGTTTCGGAAACGATTTCCAGCCGGCCGTTTACGGCCTCGGTCCGCTCCTGAATGTTTTGCAGGCCCATACCTGGCGACTCCGTCGTTGTCATACCCCGGCCGTTGTCCCGGACAATCATCGTTAGCTCACTACCAATCTGCCGGAAGCTGATTTCGGCCTCGGTAGCATCGGCGTGTTTCAGAATGTTGTTGCAAAGCTCCAGGCAAATGGAGTACAACTGAAACTCGGTGTTTTTGTCGAGGGTGGGCAGACTGGCTGTATCCAGTTTGAACCGGGTCAAATGCGTGATATTCAGTTTGTCGGTCAGCCGCAGCAATGCTTTGGCTAAGCCCTGCTTTTCCAGTTCGTCCGGCTGCAGGTTATGCGACAGGTACCGAACCTCCGCATAAGCCTCTTTGGTCATATGCATCAGGTTCTCGTAGATATGCTGCTCCCGGTCGGTAAGCCGGCCTGGGTTGAGGGCAGACAGGCTCATTTTGATGGCCGACAGGATACCGCCCAGGTTGTCGTGCAGGTCGGCTGCTACGCGCCTGCGCTCCGCTGTTTGTCCACGCAGGAGAGCTTCTTCTATTTCTCGGTTTTTGGTCAGCAACAGGTGGTTAGCGGCTTCGAGTTCGGCGGTACGTTCCCGCACTTTATCTTCCAGTCCGTGATTCAAGGCTTCGATCTGCTTTTTCTGATGCGCAATCTGCCGGCTTTTGCGGATAAATACGGCCAGAAACGCCAGCAGCATAAACAAACCGACTAGCAGAAACTGACGGCTCAGTTTTTGCTGTTCGAGGTTCTGGTTCAGGAAATCGATACGGGCCCGGTTTTCCAGGCGTGTTTTCTCGTTGGCTGCCCGGAGCCGGTTGGCCTCTATTCTCTGTTTCAACTGTGTCTCCCGGACTACGGCCGCCAGTTGCTCAGCCTCCACTTTCGCTTTCAGTTGATCCAGCTCCGCCTGCCGGCGAATATTCATTAATTGTTGCCGCTGCAGCAGTTGCTGTTTTTCAGCTTCAGCCTGTACTTTCTCAATGTCGTACCGTTTCTGAATGGCAATAATCTCGTCGATACGTTTATGACTGGTCAGACTGTCGCGCACGGCCACAAACTCTTCATACAGTGCCAGCGCTTTATCCGGTTTTCCGGCCGCCCGATATACCTGATAGAGCGCCGACGTAGCCATTTGCAACAGGCGTTTGCTTTCGCGCTGGCGGGCTATCTGCAGCGATTTCTCGCCGTAATCAATTGCTTTGTCGAGTTGGTTTAGTTGCAGGTATCCCTCCGCCAGCCGCGAAAATACCGATGCCTGTCCGGGAATATCTCCTAACCGGGTCCAGATCGCCAGGGCTTCTTCATAACAGTGGGTAGCCTGCTCCGGTTGCCGGCGCGCCATGAAAAACTCACCTAGCCGCTGACTGGTATACGCTATGTTGGTTTGCGAATTGGTCTGGTACGCAATCGTCCGGGCGTCTTCAAATCGGGTGCGGGCTTCATCGTATCGTTTCTGAATATCATAGACCTCACCCATCTGGCTAACGACCTGGCTTATCAGCAACTTACGGTTCCGTTCTTTCACCAGCGTATTCAGGGGCAGCAGCGCCAGCGATTTTTCATAGCTCTGCAGGGCCGGGTTATACTCTTTAAGGAGGAGATGAATATCGCCCATGTTCATGTGAACCTGCCAGAGTGGAGAGGTTTCTTTGGGCAGGCCTACGCACAGTTCAGAGGCTCTCTGGTTGATCTGAAGCGCCTTCGGGTAATCGCCTTTGAACACCCGAAAATAGTATTCATCCAGCATCAATCCCCGAACCGCATACACCCGATCGTTGTAGGCAACCGATTGCGAAACCAGTTTGTTGGCGTAATAATGCAGACTATCCCGGGCCGGACCCCGCACCTGTTTGTAGACCAGGGCCATGTACCGCAGTCCTTCCAGTTTCAGGGAGTCATTGAGCACCGCACGGGGCAGACCGTCAACGCTTTTAAGGTAGTTCAGTCCGACCGTCTTCAGGCTGTCCAGGTAGCCTTTGTCGGTTCGGCGATCAAAGTTTAGCTCAGGCAGGGGAGCACGCTGGGCCATGCTGGTTCCGATCAGCCCTAAAAAGCACCATAAGGCAGCAACGTGTCGCATACTCGATTTGTTTCTGGCTGACCCACCTGACCGCTTTCTGCACGTTTAAAGGTAATCAATTTCCTCTACCTTAGGTAGTTCCGTTCAGTCAAAAATAATCAATTTGGTATATAGCCGGTACGGGCTTAGGGTGAAACGGTAATTTCCGGGTGTAATCCGTCACAAATGGGGGGCCAAACGACAGTGGGCAGTAGGCAGTAACGGAGCCCGCGCTTTCCCCTTCAGGACTGCGCACTTGCTTACTAAAACTACGGTAACTCCTCAATTGTAATATCCTTGTAGTAAATCTGCACCTTGCCTCCGCCGTGGATTTGCAGGCCAATCAGACCGGTCTGGGGAATGGTTTCGTCGGGTTCGGTGTAGTCTACGGTCTGGCGGCCATTCAGGTACAGCCGGATCCGACGGTTTTCGGCCCGGATTTCGTAATCGTTCCAGTCATTCCGCTTCAGAATTCTGGTAACCAGCGCCGAGTCGGGCTGGATCAGGGTTTTATTACGACGGGACTCATCGTATAAGCTAGCCCAGTATTTATCGCCGAGGTCGGCCTGGTAGCCGATCATCTCATGAGCCGGATCGGTCAGCCGCCGGCTGCGAAACTGCACACCCCCATTGATAAAGCCTTCGGTGCCGAGCAGCTTAAACTTCAGGCGGAGGATAAAGTTGCCATACCGGGCTTTTGTCGTCAGGAAATCATTACGGGGCTGAACTTTGGTCAATGAACCGGCTACCAGCGCGCCATCGTCAATGCGCCAGGTATTTACGGTATCGCCTTCCCAGCCCCGGAAGGTTTTGCCGTCGAACAGCCGGACGGGTTTATAAGCGTAATGAGCCGCAACGCTTATCAGCGCCACGGCCAGAAGGACCGGGTACAAAGCAGGAGATTTCATGGCTTGGGTTAAAGGCAGTTATCTGAAACGCAAAAGTAGTTGTCGCGTTGAACTTACTGCAAAAAGGCTGGGGAAGCCAGGGGTACGTGTTTAGGGGCATACACGGTTTGAGCCGCTTTTCTACCAGTTCAGTGCCTTGTATGTACGGATGAAGGGAATCCCGCTGGTGTTAGGGGGAGGAGTTCGCTACTTTTAACCTATCAATCACACACCACACTACTACAACCTTACATATTCTTTGTCTCATGGAAGCCAATCGTCTGCATCAGTCCTCTACCTCAGCGGTTCGTCCTTCGTTTCCGGCCGGTTACCAGCTGGGAAGCCACCGGATTGCCATTCCTCACCTCAACCGCACCATCATGGTGTCTGTTGACGATATTGTAAATCTGGAGGCTGAGAGCAACTATGCGTATGTGTTCACCCGCGACGGGAAGCGGTACCTGGTTTCCAAGACGCTGAAAGAACTGGAGCAGGTGCTGGACGAGACTATGTTCGTGCGGATTCATAAGTCGTACACCATCAACCTGGCGTATGTGCGGGGGGGGCTGTTCAACCGGGATCGGATCCTGCAACTGGCCGACGGCCGGGAGGTGCCCATCTCGCGCCGGCGCATGAAGGAGATTACCGATTTGCTGTACCGGTATACCCAGAAGTTTGTCAATTAATACGGGGTTCCGCCTGTCAGGGCTGCCGGATGACGACATGATAGTTAAACGCTGGTCGACATTGTCTCAGGTACCATATTGGCTTGCGTATATGGATAGACGTTCAAATAAAACAACTGATTATCACTCCGGGAGAGCCACCCCAAAAATAGATTCACACGAATTGAATTTTATATGATTTTATTCGGTTAACTTAGTACCCTGGAGTGGCAAAGTGTATTTCTCACGTAACAGACGGAACTTATTTATGAGCTGGCACAAAAGGCCGTTGGGTTTGGCTACCCCCGCTGCCTTTGACGATTTGTCTCAGAGTTAAGCTACGGCTTATTGTTGAGGGGCCGGCTGCTCCTTTGTACCATAACCGTAAGCATAACCTATGAATGTAGCGTTTCGGATGCCCCTGGAGCAGGCGCGTCTGATAGGTAGTCAACAAACAAGCCCCACCGGCTGTACTAAAGAGGAAGCAGAGCAGGCAAACCTGGCGTTTGATGCTTCCGTTAAACAATTTCTCCGCGACTGGATTGATCACGGCACGGCACTGTCGCACTTGCCGGACCCTGAGAGCGATGTAGATGAATTTATTGAGCAGGGTGCTCTGCGGTGTTTTTTCAAACATCGCGAAGATGCATTTCAGCAGTTACTCGATCAGGAGGCCATCGCCCGTCACCTGCTGCGTCCTATCACCGACGTATTTTTTGATTCCGATGCGTATGAGCCGCTGCTGGCCCGCTACGAACGGCGTATCTATAATCTGGCCGCGCACCGCCGGCACCTGGAGGTTCCGTTTCGGTACAGCCCGCCTAGCCGGCAGGAGGCAGATGGCGACACCATCGACTATTCGGCGATGCCCGCTGATCAGGTACGGGAAGACATTGGCATGTACTTCGGTACCCGGCGCTCCGACGAAACAGCGCTGACTATTATGGGGGGCAAACTTCGGCAGGAAGCCTGGCCGTATACCCATCTGCCCATTCATGTAGTTACGGAAGGGTACATGGAAGAGTCGCTGCGGGCGGTAAAAATGGCTACCGGGCATTTGCAGGAAAAAGAGGACTTCCGGTTGCACTGCTTCCTTATTCATCGGCGGCATGCCGCCGATGATCGGCATTTGGGTGCCGCCCTGCTGCTGATGAATCCGAAAGAGCCAAACCAACCTCATCGGGTTATTTTCTGCGATACGCTAAACCCAGGTGGTATTCCGCCGTGGTGGCATAAGTTCAAGCATAAACTGGATACGGTATTTCCGCAACCCGAAGGGTACGCGCCTGTCTCGGATCGGCTGGAAGACGGCGGAGTGAACCTGCAGCGCCTGCACGACGGCGTACCCGTTCGTCACCAGGACATCGATTGCGCCTTCTATTCGTTCTCTATGGTGCGGGCGCTGATTGGCGTAGCGAAGTTGGCACCGCATGTTATTCTGCACGGACCGGCAGAGAAAATCGTGGGTATGATGACTGCCCGGATGCCGGAATATTTTGTCTTGCCCAACCAGCCGCGAGATCCGGTACTGGTGCGGGAAGAGAATGTGTGGCTCCGGTGGAATACGGGCCGGGAAGCGCTGAAAAACCTGAAGCGCAAACCGGCGGTTGAGGTCCCCATGCCGCAGATGGTTGTAGAAACGACCCCGCAGGCTATAGAACTACCAGCCTGATCTATACATAAGCTTTACGATAGTATCGTTTTAAAACCAAACCGGCCAGGCGCTCACGTCTGGCCGGTTTGGTTTTAAAGAGAAAAGTCCCTTCAATTAGCTAACCGCAACGGTTTGCATATACCGGAACAGCAGGTCGGTGATGTCTTTCAGGCGCCGGCGCGAGATGGGCACCTCCCGGCCGTCGGCCAGTTGCAGGATCCGATCCCGGTTGAACAGCCCCCCCCGCACATACGCCAGGTTGATGGTGTACGACTTATGAATCCGCACGAACATGGTCTCGTCCAGCACCTGCTCCAGTTCTTTCAGCGTCTTGGAAACCAGGTACCGCTTCCCGTCGCGGGTGAACAGAAAGGTGTAATTACCTTCTGCTTCCAGACAGACTACATCATCAACGTATACCATAATGGTACGGTTCAGAAAAGGCAGCGCGAGCCGTTGAGTTCCCCGCTGGTAACCGGCCGGAAACGAAGGGCGAACCGATGCGGGAACAGGCTGAGGCAGACGATTGGCTTCCATAAGACAATAGTATATAATGAGTGTGTTTTTGGTACGTTTGGTAGATTAAAGTTATCTGTCTACTCGTACGGCCACCAATCTATTCTGCTCCATCCGTAGATATATGTCATTGAAGTGGTAGAAACTAAGCCTAAAGCGTATATCGGGTTAACATCTTTGAAAAAATAATGTATGATTATAAATTAATATTGATAATCTGGCTTTGCAGGCCCCACGTTGGGAAACCTACAAAAATTACATCATATGCTTTGATGTTGTCAATCCTGGTTTTTAGCGGGGGCAGGAAGCCCGTTTCGTTTTCCCGCGCTACCTGCTCAACGGTAGCGCGGGAATTTTCCGGGTAGGGCATTACCAGCTCAAGGGCAACCAAAGTGCCTCTCACGTGCTTATGAATGAATTCGGCAATGGCCTTCATATTGTTCGTGCGCGACAAATACACGATCAGGATTTTGCCGGGGTCTGCCGGAGAGGTTTCTGTAGCTTTGGTATCCTCTATCCGGGCTGAGGAGCAGGCTGAGACCAGAAGGCCAGCCGGATATGCATCATGGAACCGGTTAGTTTCTGCTACTAATGCTTAATCGTATGGGTGTCCCGTACGCTGCTAAAGGTCAGGGCTAACAATTTCCAGTCGTTCCCTTGTTTTTTAAAGGTTTCGGTGACGGTAAATTCAGTCACGACGTCATTGCCCCGAACCACCGCCGTCAGCGTAATGCGGCTCCAAAGGACGGCAACGTCGTCAACGATCTCTACCGCCACATCGTGGACATCCGCTTTCTTGTACCAGATGCTTCCGGTTTTAATGATGTCGAGTTCCTCGGCCTTTTTCCAGGTGCCACTCATATGGACAAACTTTGATTTATCGTGAAAGAGAGGAGCCAGCTTGTCCACATTCTTGTCGGCCATCCACTGCCATTTTTCTTTGGAGAGATTGATGATTTCCTGCTCGGCTTTCGTGGGGTTGGCCTTAGCTGTGCCTGCGTTGGGATTCTGAGCGAAGGATGCCCCCATTCCTGGCAGCAGGAAACATAAACCGAGAATGAATACGTTTATCAATGCGTTCATTTTTGTTCTGAGTTAAAAGTTGATGTAGTTGATTTTTCTTACCCGCGTAATTTACTGATAGTTGAAGCGCTTTCTGTTGGTACTCCTACCGGTCAATCATTTTCTGAGACTGTTCAGAATACCGGTTGCCCTGCACGTCAATTGTCGACAGGGCCTCTGTTATCTCGCTGAGGTCTTCGGCACTAAGCGTAATTCCGGTCGAGCCAAGATTTTCGTCCAGGCGGTGCAATTTTGTGGTACCCGGAATAGGCACAATCCAGGGCTTTTGCGCCAGCAGCCAGGCAAGTGCTATTTGCGCAGCCGTGGCATTTCGTTCGGTTGCCATCCGGCCCAGCAAATCAACCAATGCCTGGTTGGCTTTTCGGTTCACTTCCGAAAAACGAGGCACCGTGTTTCTGAAATCACCTTTGTCGAAAGTGGTCGTCTCGTCAATATTGCCGGTCAGAAACCCTTTGCCCAGCGGACTGAACGGCACAAAGCCAATGCCCAGTTCGTCCAGGGCCGGCAGGATTTCAGCTTCAGGCTCTCGCCACCAGAGCGAGTATTCACTTTGCAGGGCCGTAACCGGCTGCACCGCATGGGCCCGGCGAATGGTTCTGACCCCGGCCTCCGACAAGCCAAAGTGCTTTACCTTTCCCGCCTGAATCAGTTCTTTCACCGTGCCGGCCACGTCTTCAATGGGAACGGCGGGGTCTACGCGGTGCTGATACAGCAGATCGATGACCTCTACCCGCAACCGCTTCAACGAACCCTCCACAGCCCGGCAAATGGTTTCCGGTTTGCTGTTTACCCCATTGGCGCTGCCGGCTTCGAGGTTAAAGCCGAACTTGGTGGCAATGACGACCTGATCCCGAAACGGCTCCAGGGCCTCGCCCAGCAGTTCTTCGTTGGTAAAGGGGCCGTAGACCTCTGCCGTATCAAAGAAGGTGACGCCCCGGTCAACGGCCGCCTGGATCAGTTTGATAGCCTCGCCTTTCTCCGTAGCGGCTCCATACCCAAAGCTCAGGCCCATACAACCCAAACCAAGGGCTGATACCTCCAGGCCGCTTTTACCTAATGTTCGCTTTTGCATGATAAGTCGATAGATAGATAATTAAAACGCCTGTTAAAAAGCCGGTTTTCGCCCGGCCATGCTCAAATGGTTGGGGCGAGGTGGTCAAAGAAGCTGTTCGTCTTCATGTCCGGCACAGCACAAAGGTCTCTGTATTTTTTGGCGTGGAGCGTAGATAGATTACTGATTTCTCTACCAATATTACAGGTTAATGGATGGCTCCTCAAAAGGGAACATGCTCAAATCAGTAATAGTGGTAGAACAATCCGTAATCTGTATACCGTACCGGCAATTAATTGGGTAGACCTTTACAAGGAAAAAGAAAGGTAGTCACACCTTAATGCTTACCACGACACCCATGCGTATCTGTTTCGTTAGTCTGATCCTCGGCTGGTTTTTAGGTGTTCACCAGCTTTATGCGCAAAACCAGATGCATCAACCAACAACCCTGTCGCCCAGGCAGCAAAGCATTGTCGTCATGTCAGCCCTTACCGCCAAAGGAAACCTGCAAAAACTGCCGGTGGCCCTGAACGCCGGCCTGGAGGCTGGTCTGACCGTCAACGAAATCAAGGAAGTGCTGGTCCACCTGTATGCGTATGCCGGCTTTCCCCGCAGTATCCGTGGCTTACAGACGTTGATGGCGGTGCTGGACGAGCGGCAGAAAAAAGGAATTACCGATAAAATGGGCCCGGAAGCCTCGCCGATTACCAGTAACCAGCCTAAGTACGAGCGCGGCAAAAAAGTCCTCGAACAGCTGACCGGCCAACCGGAAACCGGACCGAAGCGGGGGTACTCGGCTTTCAGTCCGGAGATCGAGATTTTTCTGAAAGAACACCTGTTTGCCGATATTTTTGAGCGTGACGTGCTCAGCTATGCCGACCGGGAACTGACCACCGTTTCGGTGCTGACCAGCCTCGGGGGAGTCGAGCCGATGCTGCAAAGTCATCTGGGCATCAGTTTGCGCGTGGGGCTGACAGAACCGCAACTAAGCCAGGCGCTGTCGCTGATTGAGACGGCTATCGGCAAAGCAGAGGCCGATGCCGGGCGGGCGGTTCTGAAGCAGGTCGCAGCCTCCAGACGGTAGGTCGACGGGAATAAACAGAAAGATTAACCATTTAAACGAAGAACCTCATGCAAAACAAAGCCATAGCGGTAGCGGCTTCTGCTTTACAGGTTGTCCTGGTCAGTGTAGCCACCAGCGCCCAAACCCCAGCAAAACCCGTGACGGACTCCGGCGCTATTTTTCCAAAAGGCCGGCGGGCACCGGCTGCCAATTTTACCGGCACCGTCTGGGTGCAGCAACTAATTGAGGCAGACAGTGCCTTCAACATTCCGGTGGGTTATGTAACCTTCGAGCCGGGTGCCCGCTCACACTGGCATAGCCACGCAGGGGGACAGGTGCTGCTGGCGATGGGAGGTATCGGTTACTATCAGGAACGGGGCAAGCTCATTCAAATCCTGCGGAAAGGCGATGTGGTAAAATGTCCGCCGAACGTACCGCACTGGCACGGCGCTTCCCCAACAGAAGCGTTTATGCAGGTGGCCATAACGCCCAACACCGCAAGAGGGCGGGTAACCTGGATGCAGCCGGTAACCGATGCCGAGTATACCAACGTAACGAAGTGAGGCTTTTAGCGATTAGCCAGGTGTTGAGGAACACCCCACCTGCTTATCTGACAACGTTCAGGTATCGCTGCAGGCAGAAGATTTTATAACGTCCTGCCCGGTACTACGGCTTGGTTGTGGTTTGTTGATGAAGATAACAACTAAAAGCCTGGCATTATTCGTCCAGCCGATGACTACTGCTGCGTAGCGAACTGAAGCCACTTGCTCCAACGTCGAGCCCCGCTTTGCAGCAATACCCTTGTTGGCGGTAGTCCCCCGGCTCAAACTACTTTATTCGCCCCCGACCATCTTACACAACCACGCCAAATCGAAAAAAGTCTGCACATTTTATTGGTCTTACAATGATGTATTAAATTTTCGCGGTACCATATTCGCTCCCCGCATTCAGAAAAATTTCTTAGCTGTGATGGGAAATACTTGATTTTAATTCCTGATCGATTTAAAAAAATTGTCCAAGGCATCTAATGCCGCCTTCGGCTGGTCTAACCAAAACATATGTCCGGCGTCAGGTATCCAAACCATTTTTGCATTGGGCATATTATAGATGTACTGCTTTATGGCTTCCTTTGACACAATGGTTTGCTCACCTTCGATTACGACGGTTGGCACTTGTATCTGTTTCAGCATAGGCCGAAAATTACCCACGGGTCCCCAAGCATATTTCCATGCGATATCTACATTCCTCAAAGCCTTTGGCGAATAAGTATGAATGGTGCCCCTTGCCCTGTCTAAATGCGAAGGGTCAATGACAGCGTACGGCAGTTGCAATGAATCATAGGTTTTCCATACGGCCTGAATCTGATCATCTTTGGCAACATACCATAAGCTATCCACTACCTTTGTTTTTAGAGCAACCTCAGGGCCTAACACGGATTTAATTTTGGCCCACCGTTCCGCCCTGTCTTGTGGTGTCGTCCACATGGGACTTATGAGTGCCATTCGTTCTACATGATTTGGGTATTTGTAGGCGTAGAAACTACTTACTCCTGATCCCCATGAAAGGCCGATGAGGGATAACTTACTGATGCCAAAAAACCGTCGCAAAGCTTCTAAATCATCCACATAACTGTCGATGCCGAGCTTTGTAGTGTCCCGCACCAGTTCAGATCGTGCTACACCCCGCTGATCAAACGCAATAAAGGTGTATCCTCTCTCTGCAATTACCTCCATATCAAGGGCGCCGTCTTCAATGCCTATTGGGCCGCCATGAACAAAGACAATTGTGTCCTTTCCCGAACCTACAATCCTGTAAAAAAGCTGTACGCCATCCTTCCCGGGAAAATACCCTTGCTTCAATTGCAGCTTACCCGGTGCCGGTGGTAATGGTGCTTGTTGCGGTGGCAAAGACGTTGGTAGGGCCGGTGACGGTGGGGATGGCGAAAGCTGCATTCCTGTTGATACCTTTCTTGTAGTGCAGCAAGAAAGAATAAGAAGAATTGGAACGACAACTGAAAAACTGACAGAACGTTTGATTGAAAGGAAGTTGCTCATACAGCTGCTTATTTATACGTTAATAAACCATGGAAAGAATAAGAAAGTGAGATTATCCTAAAATTCTAATTATTGCTTTAAAGTTGATTGAGTTGATTACCGCCAACGGTTCGGGTATTGCCGAAGGCGGGGAATTAGAACACTTTAGTTCGGTTAAAGTAAAAAAGTTGATAGAAGTACACAAGTTCAATTTTAACACTTCAGCCCCGCTCTTGCAAAGCCGATGTTGGCGGTTCGTTGTTTATTTTTTCCGCTTGTAATGCAATTGTGCTAATCCTGTATCAAATGTTTTAGCTTCGATAAATTCAAATATTTGCTCAGGTCTTCCATCTTTAAAAAGTCTTGTTCCATTGCCTAATAAAACTGGTATAACCGAAATTATTAGCTCGTCTATTAAATCGTATTTCAATAGTTCATTTATTACTTCTGCACCGCCGTCACAATAAATATTTTTTCCTTTTTCAGACTTTAGTCGTTTGACCAATTCAGTTATGTTTCCTGTATAGAAAATTGTTCTGCCTATTTGTGGTCTTTCAGTTCTTGTAATAACATAAACATCTCGTTTTCCGTTGTCGTAATGAGATGAGCCGATTTCTTTAAGCACATAATCATAGGTTCTTCTACCAATAATTAATGTGTCAATCGTGTCTGTAAATTCTGCATAACCATAGTCTTCGCCTTCCTTTTCAACAAGTTTCAAGAAACTAAGATCGTCATTTGGTTTTGCAATGTAGCCATCTAAACTTGTTGCAATGAAAAGTGATATTTTTCGCATCTGTTTTAAATTTAATGTTCCGCAAAATTACTTTCCAACAACCAGTTGCACTTTGTAAAAATGCGACAAATTAAAGTAATGATGGTGAAAGCCCAGTATTTCGCTTGATTTCATTGCTAAGATGCGAATGGTCGTAATAGCCACATTCAAAGGCAATATCTAATAAGCTACTGTTTTGATTTGATTTTTTGATTAAACTCAAAGCCTTCTGAAAACGAATGATGTTTGAATATTCTTTTGGTGATAGTCCAATCAACCTTTTGAAATTTCGCTCCAATTGTCTTACCGTTGTGAAATGTCTTTTTGAAAGTTCGTAAATACTAATTTGTCCGTTTGTTGAATGTATATCATTAATAACGGATTGTAATCGATTGGTTTTGGTTTTTATTCTTTCGAAATAAAAATGGTCAAAATAATTGAATGGATTTTCAAATATTTTATCAACATTAAATGAATTAGATTGGGTGCATTTCAAATTGTCGCAACCAGAGGCTTTCCTACTAGTATTAGTATGGATAATTCGGTCTTTGAGCATCATATCGCATAAATGGCAGTTTCACCATGCGACAATTTGAAATGCACCCATTAGATTTTTCAAATTCAACAGTGTCGTTGGTCAGCTCATTTTGTGAAGTATAGCTATAAAAATTTGCAAAAGTTGCAGGTTTTAGACACACACCTATTAGATGTGTATCGTTATCAATAAAGCTGTCTTTAAATGAAGTCATTGCGCCAACTACATACGTTTTCCCAAACTCCATTATAGCCGAGCCGTTGTCAGTCAAACAAGTATCTCCCAAATTCATTACAATACCGGCACAGCCATCTGGAAAAACCCGTTCCCATTGTCTTTCAACTTCGTTTCCTTTCAGTTCCCAATAGAAATGAATATAGGGTTCTAATTCTTTATAAGGTTTTATCTTTTTGTACTTCATTGGTTTCTGAGGTGTCGTTCGTTACAATGACCGCCAACTTGTAAATAGACGCAACTGTGTTGCGTCAATACAAACCCAAACGCTGTATTGACGCAATATAACCGTTCCAGACCGGACAGTCAATAGACGTGTTGGTGCGGAGAAGCGGAGGCCTTTCTTGACTTACCGCAAACCGGAGAAAGACAATGGGACCCCAGGTAGGCATCCTAACGGACAGGGCAGCGGGTTAGCCGCAACGACCTTAATTTGACCTTGTCGCCGTGGCAGCTTTCTCCATCACGTCCAGTCTGGCTTTCCTCGGATCGGGAACACTACCGGCCGAGCCGTCCTGGCGAAACTCGAAGACCTCCCCTTTTTTGGGATCGTAAACCGGCCATGCAGGTAGTCCCTTGCCATTGGGGTCACCCGTCTTAACGAACTTAGCCCAGTAGGTATTCATCATCCTGGCAACTTCTTTGTCGTTGGGCGAGCATGGTATACAGATTACGGATTGTTCTACCAATATTACTGATTCGGGGAGGAGCGTTCTTAAAGAAGGGAATAAAGCCGTAGTTTTGAGTTAGTTAAAACAGCAGTGATATGGATAGTCTGCGTCGGTTTGAGACCATCAGTGAGTACAACGCCTTTAACAATACGGAAACACGTCACCCCCTGGTGAGTGTGATTGATCTGTCGAAGGCCCATCCACGGCAAGCCTCCAACATGTATTTTGGGTTTTACGTCGTCTTTTTAAAAGAGGTAAAATGCGGTGACCTGCGCTACGGCCGGCATACCTATGACTATCAGGAAGGAACGCTGGTATTCATTGGCCCCGGGCAGGTGATCAGCGTTGACAATACCGGAGAGACGTATCAGCCCAAAGGCTATGCCGTAGTCTTCCATCCGGATCTGATCCATGGCACGGGCCTCGGCCGGCATATTCAGGATTATACGTTCTTCGGCTACCAATCCAACGAGGCCCTGCATTTATCCGAACGGGAAAGAAAGCTTGTGCTGGATTGTTTTTCGAAGATTGACTACGAACTGGAACATGCCGTAGACAAGCACAGTAAACGATTGATCGTCTCCAACATCGAACTGCTGCTGAACTACTGCGTCCGCTTTTACGACCGCCAGTTTATCACCCGTGACAATGTGCATAAAGGTATCATCGAGCGGTTTGAGGGTCTGTTGAACGAATACTTTCAATCCGAGAAACCCCAGACGAACGGCTTGCCTTCGGTAGCGTGGTGTGCCGATCAGTTGAATCTGTCGGCCAATTATTTTGGCGATCTGGTGAAAAAGGAAACCGGCCGTTCCGCTCAGGAGTATATCCAGTCCAAACTGATTGAGGTGGCCAAAGAGAAGGTGTTTGACCCCGGCAAAACCATCAATGAGATCGCCTTTGAACTGGGGTTTAAATACCCGCAGCATTTCAGCCGCCTGTTTAAAGATCGGGTAGGGCAATCGCCCAACGAGTACCGTCGGACCGCCGACGCGACGCTCCATTACAATGACAACTAATGAAGCTTGCCTGTTCGGGGGCAGACCGTGAATGAAAAGCCTAAACTGAATGTTGTAACATACTGACCTTTCTTAAAACCATTATCCGATGGCAAAATACAATCTAAAGATTAACGGGAAAGTCCGGCCGGTAGAGGTGGACCCCGCAACGCCTGTCCTGTGGGTATTGCGCGATCACCTGAATCTGGTGGGCACCAAATACGGCTGCGGCATAGCCCAGTGCGGAGCCTGTACTGTACACCTGAACGGCAATGCCGTTCGTTCCTGCCAGTTGCCTGTTTCGGCGGTTGGCAGTCAGGCTATTACCACCATTGAGGGATTATCCGAAAAGGGAGACCATCCCGTGCAGAAAGCCTGGCTCGAACACGATGTAGCCCAGTGCGGCTACTGCCAGGCCGGCCAGATCATGAGCGCCGTGTCTTTGCTCAAGTCCATGGCAGCGGCCAACCGTTCCGATCCGAGCGACGAGGATATTCAGGCCTTCATGAGCGGCAACATCTGCCGGTGTGGTACCTACACGCGGGTTAGGGCAGCCATCAAAGATGCCGCTCAGCAATAGCCTGTTTTACGCTTGCTCTCCTGCCTCTCTAATCATCAATAGACCCTGACATGGCAAACGCTAAAAACACCTATAACCGCCGTTCCTTCTTAAAGGCTTCCCTGCTGTCGGGCGGGGGCCTGATGCTCAGCGTGAGCTGGTTCTCCAGCGCCAAGGCCGCCGATAAACTGGAGGCTCTGAACCTGCCTCCGCAATGGACCCAGCTCAACGGCTACATCCAGATCACGCCCGATAACGTCATTAAACTCATCTGCCCCAACCCGGAGTTTGGCCAGAACGTGATGACCTCACTGCCCATGATGGTAGCCGAAGAACTGGATGCCGATTGGGCAACCGTAGTCGTTGAGATGGGTCCCCACGACAACACCAAATTAGGCCCTCAGTTTACGGGTGGCAGTAATTCAGTTCGCATGTACTGGAAGCCACTGCGGGAAGCCGGGGCAGCCGCCCGGCAAATGCTGCGCCAGGCTGCCGCTAAAAGCTGGAGTGTGCCTTTGGAAGAGGTGACCACTAAAGCGGGCATGCTCATCCACGAACGAACAATGAAAGTAGCTAAGTATGGCGAGATGGCGGCCAAAGCCGCCGAAGTTCCTGTACCTAAAGATAGTAAGCTTAAAGCGCCGAAGGAGTTTAGTGTTGTCCGCAACTCCAAGAAGAATGTGGAGGGGCTAAAAGTCGTAACCGGTAAACCCCTGTTCGGGCTGGATTACCGGGCCGACGGTATGCTGATTGCCATGATTCAGCATCCGCCCGCCTTTGGCATGAAACTGAAATCGTTCGATGCGTCGCAAACGCTGAAGATGCCGGGCATCAAAGAGGTGTTCAGCCTGAAACTGTACGAAGATGGTTTTGAGCAGGGCGGTTTCGATACCCGGACGTTCAACGATTTGCTGGTGGTGGTAGGCAAAACCACCTGGGAGGTTATGAATGCCCGCAAAAAGCTGATAGCCCAGTGGGAGCCCGCCGGTGATACCAAAGATACCATGGCCGGCCGGGGCGGCAAGCGGGAGGTTGTGGTGCCGGGAGCGCTGGAAAGCACCAGTGCCCAGCTGGAGAAAATGCAGGAATGGGCCAAAAAGCCGGCGCAGGAACTCAGAAAAGACGGCGATCCCGAAACGGCCTTCAAAAATGCGGCTCAGGTGATTGAACGCACCTACACGGCACCGTTTCTGGCCCATAACTGCATGGAGCCGATGAACTTCCTCGCCCATGTCACGGATGAAAAAGCCTTACTGGCGGGTCCCTTGCAGGCACCGGGCTGGGTTGAGCCAACGCTATCGAAACTGCTGAATCTTCCGGCCGACAAGATTGAGATTCAGATGACCCGGATGGGTGGTGGCTTTGGACGACGGGCCTACGGCCAATATGTTTACGAAGCGGCCCTGATTTCCAAAAAAATCAAGGCACCGGTTAAGCTCATCTACACCCGCGAAGATGACATGACCTACGGCATTTACCGCCCCATGTATACGGCAACGTACCGGGCGGCCCTGGATGCCAATAAAAACCTGATTGGTTTTCATGTGAAAGGGGGCGGTATACCCGAGCATCCCATCCATGCCAACCGCTTCCCGGCCGGAGCCGTGGATAACTACCTGGCCGAGGGCTGGCAGATTCCATCCAACATTACCATCGGCGCATTCCGGGCTCCGCGCTCCAACTTCAACGCAGCCGCCGAGCAGTCGTTTCTGGATGAAGTGGCCGAAGCGATGGGTAAAGACCCCATCGAACTGAGGCTGGAACTGCTGAAGAGGGCCAAAGAAAACCCGGTGGGTAAAAACAACGAGTATGATCCTGACCGGTACGCCAGTGTCCTGACGCTGGTCCGCGACAAGTCGAACTGGAACAAGCCGGGCAGTGAAAAGTACAGCCGGGGGGTGGCCGCTTATTTCTGCCATAACTCTTATGCCGCTCATGTGGTAGACATGGTTACCCGCAACGGACAGCCGTATGTGGAGCGGGTATATAGTGCGATGGACTGCGGCATTGTGGTGAACCCCGATGCGGCCAAAAACATAGTCGAGGGCGCGGTGGTTGATGGGATCGGTAACGCCTTTTACGGGGCGCTGACCCACAAAAACGGCGCTGCCGAGCAAACCAACTTCCACAATTACCGCATGATCCGGAATAACGAAGCGCCCCAGAAGATCGAGGTGTACTTTGTGGAGAATGATATTGATCCGACCGGCCTGGGCGAACCGCCTTTCCCGCCGGTGTTCGGGGCGGTGGCCAATGCGCTTTATAAGTCGACCGGCAAGCGGTTTTATAAGCAGCCCTTTGCTGACCAGTTGATCAAATCATAAAGTAGCTAACGCCCGACACAATACATGAGTCATCCCGAATGTTGGCGTACCCAGCCCCGCTAGGGGCATAACATCGGTAGCGGAAGTTATAGCCCTACCAAGCCAAAGTCCCGGATGGGGCGTAACATGCGCATAAGGTCATGTTACGCCCCATCCGGGGCTTGATGCCGAGACGCTACTTGCCGGGTGCTACCGATGTTATGCCCCTAGCGGGGCTGGCGTTGGCGGGATACAGTCCCTAAAGCAAGCATTCAGCACGGCCGATTAGCTCCTAAAAATTCGGGATGATTCATGTTTTTAGGTAGTAGAACAAAGTACAGGCCTCAGAAGAACAGAAACCGCTTCCGGCGGTACATGGCGGGCAGGTCGGCTTCAAACCTGGTATAGGGATCCTGGTAAAACTTCAGAAAGTCGGGGGTGCTGCGGTGGCCGGGGTAGGGTGCGTAGTAGTGCGTAGCGCTCCGTGAATCATTACGCCAGACCAGCACATAGGCAATCTTCAGCTTCTCCGCCTTCAGGGCTTTCAGCAGGGTGTTGGTCCACCAGGTGGTATCGGGTATAGATTCTAAGCCGGTTTCGGTGAAGGCGGCCAGTTTGCCGGTCTTTTCGGCATAGTCCGACACAATTTTCAGCTTCTTAATACCAGCTTCGATATTGTAGCGCCCGTTGCGGCCGAAGTCGGCGTAGTTATCCACCCCCACCATATCCACCCATTCATCTCCCGGATAGCGCTCCAGATAGTCGGCTTCGGTTTGGTAGAGGCAGTCGGGCGAGAAGGTGTAAATGAAATTATGGACATTGAGGCTGTCGCGCAGGTAGCCTACGGTGAAGCGCCAGAGTGAAACAAAGTCTTGGCGGCTGCAGTGCGGCTTTCCCCACCAGAACCAGCCGCCGTCGAACTCGTGGTATGGCCGAAACAGCATCGGCACCCGTTTGCCGTCTTTACCTTTTGTGGTGTTGGCGACATCGGCCACCGTTTGCAGTATCTGTTTATATGCTTCGTGGTGCGAGCCGCCGGGTATCAGGTTGGCTACGGCCGAAACAGTAACGGAATCTTTCCAATAGAAGCCCGTCTGGGGCGTTACCGGATTGGCGAAATGCCAGGCTACCGTTACCACCCCGCCCCGGTCGTAAGTAGCGGCAATGTGCCTGCGCAGCGATTCTTTTGCCCGATCAATAGCTGCCTGCGGGCGACCCGACAGGCCGCTGAAATCAACGCCGATAACAGCCGGGTGCGAGCCGGTGACGGACTTCACATCGGAACGGTCGTTTTCACCAGACCAGCCGTGACCGTATTCGGTTGCGTGCTGATGCCCAAACAAGACAGACTTTTTAGACAGCTTATACAGATTATGATAAAGCGCCTTAGTTTCCGGAGTCGCCTTCGCGTCGATCAGCCGGGGTTTGGGTCTGGCGTAGGCGAGGTTAGTCAGAGACAGCCCCAGCAACAGCGTTCGACCGAATAATGACAAAAAAGAGGAGTGCATATGACTACGTTACTTAGTCGAATCTGGCATTTCGGGTCACTTCCGGCCAGGTATCGGTGCGGAACGGATTGGCCGGAAAACCGGCTCCATTATACAGATTGGCCTCGTCCGGCGAATCGGTCCAGGCGTAGCGTACCGCCACGGGTTTGGCTACTTTCAGACTGGAGACCACCACTTTGTCGTCCTGAATTTCAGCTTTGGCGTAGTGGAACACCTTGTCGTCACCGGCAATTTCAAAGCCTTTCAGGTAGCCGTATTTGTCCTTTACCATCAGGCCACCGTCGGCATGTTTAAAGGAGATAATGGCTTTGTTGCCCTCGAAAGAGACACCGTCGTACAGGGGTGAGCTGTATGGAATAGCCTGGCCGTAGTCCTGCTTTAGCGCAATCACCGCCAGCCGGTGCCCGACGTCCTGCTTGTTGGTCGGGTGTATGTCTTTGGGGTTACCGACATCCGTAGTAACCGCCATTCCGGTTTTGGGTAGCTGTAAGGTCATGGTCTGCGCTTCGCGGAGTTCGGCCCAGCCGCTGCCCTGGTTGCTGCTCTGGTTCCCGCCGTAGCTGGAAAGCTGCACAAAGTAGAACGAGAAGTCTGAGGGGCGGCCATCCGCCGTTCCCCCGGCGCTTCCCCATTTAGTACGCCAATCCTGGATCAGCAGCGGAAAACTCTGGCGGTATTGATAGGCACGGCCGGCATTCGACTCGCCCTGATACCACAGCGTACCCCGAATGGCAAACGGCACCAGCGGGGCAATCATGGCGTTGTAAATGCTGGTGGCTACGTTGTTCATGAAGCGGGAGTATTCGTGCTTTTCGGCAAAGGCCGGCATCATGTGCCAGTTACCGGCCAGGCTAATCCGCTGGGTACCATCGGCCACATACAGGTCGTTGGGCGAGCCCATCAGGCCCAGGCCATACCAGGGGAGCTTTACGGCATTGCCATATTTCACTACCAATTGGTTCTGACCTGCTTTCCAGGTATTCGCCGGTATGGTAATCTTCCGGCTGCCGGTTTCGGTACCCTCGTACACTTTCCTGCCGTTGATGTAAATTTCGTTCCGGCTGTCGTTTTCCGCCAGCCCAAGCATAGTCTGCCGGCCAGCCATATCGGCCGGGATCTCAATCTGCCGGGCTATGTAGCCTTGTCCCCGGAAACCCTGCATTCCTTTCCAGTCCCACTGACCGAAGGGATCGGCTTGCCGCCAGGTAGAGAAGTCGTAGTTCGGGTCGAGGTATTTCTGTTCGTCGGCGGCCGTCAGGTAGAGGTTACTAACCCCTTTCAGCAGTTGCTTCCTGAGCTTATAATCGACGATGCTGTCGGCCTGCTGCCAGTTGGTGGAGAGTTGCCGGGCCACGGGACGAAGTTCGTCGTTGCTCATCATCCCTTCTTTGCTGATCCAGCCTTCTACCTGCGAGCCTCCCCAGGAGGAGTGCAGTAGCCCAACCGGCACATTCAGCTTTTGGGTTAGTTCGCGGGCGAAGAAAAAGCCGATGGCCGTAAAGTCGCCGACGGTTTCGGGCGAGCAGACTTTCCATTCGCCCTTCGTCAGGTCGGCCTGCGGAGTAAGCGCCAGTTCATGGGCTACGTTGAAGTGGCGGATCTGCGGGAAATTGGCGTTTTTCTTTTCCGCCTGGTAGTTATCCGCCTGTTTGACCGGCCACTCCATATTCGACTGACCGGAGCACAGCCATACTTCGCCAATCAGCACGTCGTTGATTTCGGTTTTGCCGGATTTGGCCGTGGCGGTCAACTGGTGAGGTCCACCGGCTTCGAGGGGTGAAAAACGCACCATCCATTTACCATCGGCACCCGCTTTACCGCTCTGGGTCTGACCCGCCAGGGTGACGGTAACCTTTTCGTTCGGTTTAGCCCAGCCCCAGACCGGAACCGGTTGCTGCCGCTGAAGCACTACATGATCGGAGAAAATGCGGGCTAGTTTAACCTGCGCGAAGGTGGCGGTGCTGAGGGTGAGGAGGACGAGAACGAGTAAGCGTTTCATACAGATAGGGAGTTGGGGGTAATGCGGTTCAGGATTTTAAGGATTAAAACAAACACAGGTTAACCCCTCACTGCTTTTTAGGCAACAGGCGATATAGTATTGGCTTGCCCTTACAGGGCTGAGAGCAAGGCCCGAATGGCAGATGCTATAAACCGCTGACCCCTCCGGGGTATAAAGAGTGGTCCATATACCCCGGAGGGGTCAGCGGTTTATAGTCATTTCACTTCGCTCAAATACACCCCTGCTCCGGAGGAGCAAGCCTACTTGTGCTCATTTTTACTTAAACTCAGTATATTTCTGACCAGCCTACATCAGCAGAGGCAAGATTTCGCTTGCCTCTGCTGATGTAAAAAGCATGTGCATCACGGAAATTACTTAACGAGCATGATGTCGTCGAAGTAGAACGTTTCGTCCTGCTTATCGGGGCCTTTGATCCGGAAGGCCATCTGCGTCAGCTTCTTGCCGGGAACCCAGAAATCAATGTCCGACAGCTTCAGCTTAAAGAACGTCCAGGTATTGGCTTTGACATCAATCCGGTTCTTCTCGTTGTAATCCCCATACCCGCCTTTGCCGGCATCGGTAGTCAGGTACAGCGAGTAATCGGCAGATGCGCCTTTGATCCAGCCGGTGATATAGGTATAATCGGCTGAATACGTAAGCGGAGCGCCCCAGTTGGTAAAGGCAAGCAGGTGCCAGTTGCCCTTCTGGAAGGTTTTGCCGACCGAAGCGGTACCGGTCTTAAACTCCTTCGTGGAGATAGCACCGGCATTACCCCAGGACCCGTCTCCGTAACCTGTACCATACACATCGGTAAAGATCTGGTGTGCTTTGGCCGCATTAATGAACTCCTGTCGGGTCCGCATGGTGCCGGTGCCGTTGGTTATGCTCAGCACACCCCGCTCCAGCGTCGTAGCCGGCATCTTCAGCACCAGTTGCCGCTTGTCTTTGGAGACAATGGTTACGGCATCGGAAATCTTCTTTACCGTATCCGTTACTGCAACCTTCGTTACATCGTCCAGGTTATTACCGGTCAGCGTTACCAGGGTGCCTTCCCGGAAAATAAAGTCAGATGCGTCGGCAATGGTCGGGTAGGCCAGTACGCGAAAGGGTACCGACACCGACTTACCGGCGCTGTTGGTAAACGTTACCTTCTGAACACCGCCGACCGCTTCGGTCGGTACCCGGAAGATCAGCGCGTTGTCGGTATTCAGCGTAGGCTGGAAACCGGCCGGTACGTTCTGCTTCTCGAAAACAATGGTCCGGATGTCGCCCAGACCACTGCCCTGTAGGGTGACAACCGCGTTGCCGGCGGCCGAGTCGGGGAAAATCTTGCTTACTTCCAGATTGCCGGGGCTGATCTGCGGCCGGCCGTCGGTATCTTCCACGCAGGAACTTAACTGAGCGCCCATCGCCACGGTCAGAAGCGATAAGGCTGCCAGTTTGGTGAGTGTATGTAGTTTCATGAGTCTATAAGGACATTAGATTCCCGACGTTAGACAGTGGACTTTTTTGTCCGAAGTCCACTGTCTAACGTCCGGTGGTCTTTAGATTATTTGTAATACGGAACGGGTTCTTTGCCTAACTCTGGGTCCTGGATGATTTCGCCGGCCGGGATGGGCAGGTACATCTTGTCTTCGGTGAAGTTGGTGATGTACTCCGGATTCTGGGCCGTACCCCGGTTCTGCTTCTCGATAATGGCTTTGGCTTTAGCAAAACCCTGGCGCTGCACATCGTACCAATAGTCGCCCTCGAAGGCAAACTCAACCCGGCGCTCGTGCAGAATGTCGTCTTTGGTGATGGAGGTCTTCGGCGTCAGGCCCGCCCGAATGCGTACTTTGTTGAACGCTTCGAGCGCACTCGCATCCGACGTAGAGGCATTGTCTGCCAGCACGGCTTCGGCATAGATCAGCAGAATATCGGCGTAGCGCAGCAGCACCACGTTGTTGCCTGAGTTCTGCCCCAGCACCGGCTCACCACCGAAGCTCTTGCCCGGACCGGCAAAATACTTGGCGATGTTGGCGCGGGTCGGACTCAGTTGCCCACCGTCGGCGGCTGGTTGCAGGGTATCGTATTTATATCCGTTGGCCATGAAAGTGTTGTACTTCGGCGCGTTAACCCGCTGCGGTTTCCAGTTCGGGTTGGTCCAGCCCTGCTCCATAACGGACCACTTCCGGCGCAGGTCGCCAAACTCGTATTCTTTCAGGATCGAAATCGACGGCACGTACATCTCCCAGGCATCGGCTTCGGCCGTTCGCAGGTTGCCCGGTCCACGGTCCGGGTTTTTGATGTTACCCGTTCCCCAGGGGTCCTGCGAAAACTGGTGCTGGATCGAGAAGAGCGACTCCACGTTGTTGTTCAGGCTCGCCTTGGTGAACATGCCGTTGTAATCGCTCACCAGGCTGTATTTGCCCGACTGGATCACTTCCAGCGCTTTGGCTTTGGCGTTGGCGTAATCCTTCTGATACAGGTACAGCTTCGCCATCATCCCCTTGGCGGAGTACTTAGTTACCCGACCTGGTACATCCGACTCCGGCAGACCGGCCTCGGCTTTTTTCAGGTCTTCAAGGGCAAACCGCAGCACATCTTTCTGGATGTAACGCGGAATGTTGAAGTTACCCGACAGCGCTGTCTCGCCCGGATCGGTGATGATCGGAGCCGCTCCCCAGGTGCGGGCGATGTAGAAATACACCGTACCCCGGATGAAGCGAGCTTCGGCAATGGCCGGGTCCAGGTAGGCGGCACCACCACCGGCGGCTTTCTTTTCTTCAAATGTTTTGATCATCACATTGGCGTAGCCGATGATCTTGTAAAACGCACCCCAGGCGGCACCGATGCGGTCGGAGGCCGACGATACCGTAAATTTCAGATATTCGACGTCGGTATAGGTAAACATGTTACCACCCATTACGTCGCCGATGGCATCCTGGGCGCGGCTCTCATAGTTCCGCCAGGGCAGGCCACTGTACAGCGTACTGGTGGCGCCCCGTACTTCTTCGGCATTGTTGTAATAGTTACCCGTTGTGGTGCCCGAGAGCGACGGCCGCTCAATAAAGCTCTCTTTGCAGGAGGCCAGCATGACCGCCGAAAGAGCCAGGGCGTATATGGTTTTTTTGCTCATGATCAATTTCTGATTCACTCGTTGGATTAGAATTGCAGGTTCGCGCCTACGGTAAACGTACGTGGGTTCGGGTAGTGGCCCATGTCCACGTTCATCAGTTTGATGCTGTTGTTAAAGGCACCGATTTCCGGATCGTAGCCTGAGTACTTCGTAAAGGTCTTCAGGTTCTGAATGGAACCGTACACCCGCAGGCTGCCGATACGGGCTTTGCTCAGGATGGCGGTCGGTACGCGGTAGCCCAGCGTGATATTCTGGATACGGGCGTACGAGGCATCTTCTATGTAGCGGTCAGACATGGCCGTGTTGTTCCGGTTGGTGGCCGTAAAGCGCGGCAGGCTGCCCTCGATGTTGGTTTCGGTGTAGCGGTCCATCACACTCCGCAGTTGGTTCGACCAGGCGTTGCTTAGTCCTTCCAGCTGCCAGCGCAGGAAGTTGAACGCCCTGGCACCCTGACTACCCTGGAAGAACAGGCTGAAATCGAAGTTCCGGTAGTTGAGGTTGTTGGTCAGACCCCAGCTAAACTGCGGCAGCGGGCTGCCGATGAAGGTCATATCCTGCGCGTCGATCTTACCGTCGCCGTTGATGTCTTTGAAGCGGATGTCACCCAGCCAGGTTTCATTCTGGTTCACTTTGTAACCGAACTGCGGCAGTGCTTTTGCCAGGTCTTCCTGCGTACGGTACAGGCCATCCGTAACCAGTCCCCAGAACGAACCGACCGGGTTGCCGGGAGTGGTGTGCGTAATCAGGTAGTTGTTGTAGTACACTTTACCATCCAGCGCCGAGGCTGCACTGGCCGCCCGGTCGTAGGTGTTCTTAAAGTGCGTAAACACGACGTTGGTTTTCCAGGTCAGGTCACCATTTTTGATATTGACGGTGTTGATGCCCAGGTCAATACCAGTGTTGGTCATCTGGCCGGCGTTGCCCAGCGGGGCTTTTAAATCATCCCACTGATCACCGACCCCAATCAGGTTCGGGCCGGTCAGGAAGATGATCATGTCCGACGTTACCTTCTTGTACACGTCGATGGTGGCGTCGATACGGCCGTTCAGGAAGCCCAGGTCAACACCGGCGTTGGTGGTTTTTACAGACTCCCACTTCAGGTTCGGGTTTGGAATTCCGTTGATCATGTTCGATGAACCGAAACCAACCGGGCCGGAGAAGAACTGTACCGCACCCACATAGGCCGGGTTTGGCGCTCCGCCCGGGAAGTTCTGGTTGCCCACGGCACCGTAACCGGCCCGTACCTTCAGGTAGCTGACTACGTTCTGGAAAGCGCCTTTTGCAAATTCTTCGTTGGTAACCGTCCAGCCCACCGACACACCGGGGAAATAACCCCAGCGGTTGTTGGGACCGAAGTTGGATGAACCGTCGGCCCGGTAGCTGGCCGATACCGAGTAACGATCGGCGTAGGTATAGTTGGCCCGTGCGAAGTACGACTCCATTGCCCATTGGCCTTTACCGCCGTTCAGGCCCCAGGTTTTCTGGTCGGAGTTACCGGTGTTCAGGTCAAAAATGTTGGCCTGCAGGTCTACTTTCGTACCCGAGATGGCCTGCCAGTATGAGTTCTGCGCCTGGTGGCCCAGCGTTGCCTGGAAGCTGTGCTTGTTGACATATTTGTTGTAGGTCAGGTAGTTTGTCAGCGACCAGTAGTAGCTGTCAGACCGGGAGTCGATCAGTTTGCTCCGGAACGAGGTGCCTCCCACATTACCGGCCTTCTGAAAAGCCGTATTGTTGTTCTGACCCAGCGAGTACGACAGTTCGTTGCGCAGCGACAGACCCTTCAGGAACTCCAGTTCCAGGTAGGCGCTACCAAATACGTTGTTGGTCGTTTTGTTGTTGCCCCGGTACTGGCTGTTACCAACCAGGTTGGCGTTGCTGTACTGCACACCACCCACGGTTTCGCCACCACCCCAGGAGCCATCGAGGTTCTTTACCGGCACCAGCGGACTGGTTACCGCACCCCACCAGATGGTACTCTCGGCGGCATCGGCCAGCGTTACGTTCTGGATACTGCGCGATACGTTGGCGCTCAGCCCTACTTTAGCCCAGCTCTTCAACTGGTTATCCAGGCTGAAGCGGGTCGAATACCGCTTGAAGTCGGAACCCAGCAGAATACCCTTGTTGTCGAAGTAGTTCAGCGACAGGTAGTAGGTCGTTTTGTCTTTACCGCCCTGGAAGCTCAACTGGTGGTTCTGGATCTTTCCGCGCTGGAACATCGCGTCCTGCCAGTCGGTACCCCGGCCCAGCAGCGACGGGTCTCTGAACTCAGCCGCCGGCACCTGGCCAATCAGCGGCATTACCTGGTTCTGGTACTGCGCAAATTCCCGCAGATCCATCAGGTCCAGCTTCTTCGCTACTTCCGAAACGCCGTAATAGGTTTCGTAGTTGATCTTGCCTTCGCCGGCTTTTCCTTTTTTGGTGGTGATCAGAATCACCCCGTTGGCCGCCTGCGAGCCGTAGATCGCCTGCGCCGAGGCATCTTTCAAGACGTCGATCGACTCGATGTCGTTCGGGTTCAGCATGGCCATCACACTGTTGCCGGTCTGACCATCGCTACCGCCCAGTCCGGCAAAACCGGTATTGCTGGAGGTGTTACCGCCCACGAACGGCACACCGTCGATCACGAACAGCGGATCGTTGCTGTTGATGGAGGTCACCCCGCGTACTTTTACCGATACGCCACCACCCGGCTGACCACCGTTGCTGGTGACCGTTACCCCGGCCGCCTTCCCCTGCAGCATCTGGTCGATACCGGCTACGGGCAGGTCCTTTAGTTCGGTCCCTTTCAGGGTCGTGATAGACGACGTAACATCAGAGCGCTTGGCGGTACCGTAACCGATCACCACCACTTCGTCCAGCGACTGATCGCCGGTCTGGAGCGTAATCACGAATTCGGTGCGGGAGCCGATCTCGACCTCCTGCGTTTTCATCCCGATGAAGGAGACGACCAGCGTTTTGGCACCGGCGGGTACGTTCAGGGTAAAGCGTCCGTCTACGTCGGTGGTGGTACCAATCTGTGTGCCTTTTACGGCTACGGCGGCACCCGGCAGGCCTTCGCCTTTTTCGTCGCGAACCACGCCCTTCACCACCTGCTTTACGTCGGCGGGTCGGCGGGTACCACTAATCTGAGCCGTTTTCAGGGCGGTCAGAGCCGTTCTGGTGTGCCCCGGATTTGTTCTGGTAAGCATTCGGTCCTTCGCCGAGACGCTGATCCAGCAGCTCATGATCAGGAAGCCCGAAATTACATGTTTTATCATCTTTGAGTAGGGTGAAAAAATTAGGTTTTAATCAGGTATACAGGACGTGTTTGGTGGTAATAAGCAGGTGAAAACGCTCTCCGAAGACACAAACCGATAGCGACTCACCGGAAGGCTATATCCGGGAGTGATTGGCTTAACAGCGGGTCAGCAGGAGAAAAGAGTTCTGTGAGCGAACGCGTACTCCGGAAATAAATCAGGTTATTTCAGGAGGACAGTACCGGCACATGGGTAAACATTTATTGGGTTTGTGGTTCATAAACGGTTTAAACTAAAGCAGGTTGAGGGTTCAGGATTAGCTTTCGCATCGGTATTGAAATCATCACCGACGTGCCTTTGCCGGGTTCGCTATGCCACTCGACATGACCACCGAGGTAGTCTATACGCGAGTTGATATTGGCGATGCCGTTGCCTTTGGAGGGCAGGGTGTCGAAGTCGCCACCCCGGCCATCATCATCCACGCTGATGAGTACGGCTTCTTCGTTGGTCATGATCTGTACCGTAATGGCTTCGGCCTGCGCGTGTTTGAGTGCATTATTCAGCAGTTCCTGTACCACGCGGTAAATCATCACCGAGGCTTCGTCGCTCAGGGCAGGCACTTCGCCGTAATGTTCAAGGGTCAGCTTGGTCTGATTGACCAGGTTCAGCTTCTGCACGAGATCTTCAAGCGCCGGAATCAGCCCGAACATCGACAGGGCGTAGGGTCGCAGGTCGTTGGAAATCAACCGGGTTTCTTTGCAGGCTTCGTCCAGGAACTGGTTCAGGGGGTCTTTCACCGACCGGGGTAACAACTCCTGATGGGCTTCAACGAACAGTTTGATGCGCGACAACTGGATACCCAGGCCGTCGTGCAGGTCACGGGCAATGCGGCTGCGCTCGCTTTCCTGGCCCTCGATCATGGCCTGGAGGGATTTGGTCTCCAGCTCCCGGATCTGCTGCTGGGCAATCACGGCCTGCTGGTGGGCAATAAGTTTCTGCTGCCGGCGGAGAAAAAACAGCGCGATTACGCCCAGGATGCTGATAACAAGACCGGCTACGAGCATTGAATTAAGTACATGCTGATGCCGACTCTGCTCTTCGGCCAGTTGCTTCTCAACCGCCAGCGTTTTAATCTGGGTATCCAGCTCCTGTAAGCGGATGCTTTTGGTCTGCTCCGACGAGTACAGTTCATTGGTGAGGTCCAGCGTCCTGAGCAAAGCAGCGTAGGCGTTTTTATAGTCGCCCATGTGCGAGTAGCTATCGGCCGTGTGCCGCGACAGTTCTTTCAGCAAACCCGTATTGCCTTCGGCTTTGGCGAGCTGGTAACTTTGCTGATAATTCCGGATGGCTTCAGTCGGCCGGTCCTTAAACTGCTCAACCAGTCCCAGGTAGAAGTAGTTGAGGGCAATCAGCCAGGAAACATTCACCTGGCGGGACAATACCAGACTTTTCTGCGCGAAATACCGGGCAGAATCCGGTTGTTTGTTCCGGTTATAGGTATTGGCCAGCAGGTTCTGCGCATACGCCTGAAAATAGGGCTGCGTATGCTGTGTACTTAAGCGTTCTATTTCCCGAAGCTGGGTAATCAGGGTGTGAGCCACCGGCTCTTTTCGCTGCTCCAGATTGGCCAGACCGAGCCGGGTTTCGAGAACCTTGGGCATGTTGTTGACCCGGTTGAAGTACTGCAGCGCCCGTTGCAGATACTGGCGGGCGTAGGGTTGCATAAAGGCATCCTGCGAATAGTAGTCGCCGATGATGATGTGCAGGTTATAATACCCCAGCGAATCGCCCAGCATATGGTAATAGTTCAGCCCGCTGGAGTAAGCATCCAGCGTGTGCTTGTTATACCCATACTGTTTCTGGTACAGTTCCCCCAACTGCTCGTAGGCTTTTGCGGCTGCTCCGTGCTTTTTGTCCTGCACCAGTTGGCTGATCTGCTTCTTCAGAAGCGCAACAGACGAAGAATCCGGCGTAGCCTGTACCGCCAGGCACCCGCTGCTCAACCAAATGAACAGCGTTACCAGACAAACGTTTCGGGACAGAGATACAACGGGCATAGGGTTAAGCAACAACGGCTATAAACGTCTATATAGGTTTGGTTTAGTCAATACACTGCATTTGCATGGCAGTCTTGATCAGCAGGGCCGTATTAGGAACCCCAAATTTCATAAGCAGGCTACTGCGGTGAAACTCAACGGCCTTGACGCTGACAAACAACTGAGCCGCCATCTGCTGGGTGGTCAGACCCTGGGCAATCAGGGCCAGCACTTCCGATTCGCGGGGGGTCAGGTTCGGTCTCAGGCCAACGCCCGATGCCGGCTTCTTTGGCTTTGGCTCGTCGTTCAGCAGGATGTTGGTAATCGTTTCGTTGAAATACTGCCTCTCCTGGTACACGGCCTGAATGGCCTGCAACAACTCTACCTTCGTGGTGTTCTTCAACAGGTATCCTTTCGCCCCTTTCTTCACCACCCGTTTAATCAGACTGGCGTCGTCGTGCATGGTGAGGGCAATCACCTTCGTCTGCGGATAGGTGCGGGTAATATGCTCACAAAGCGTAAGGCCATCATCAATCTGCGGGAACGAAATATCCAGCAACACCACATCGATGGGCGTACGATTCAACTGGGTCATTACTGATTGAGCATCATAACAACGCTCTGCCACTTCCACTGCCGACGAGCCCGAAATAAGGGACTCAATGCCTTCCACAAACACATTATGGTCGTCGGCGATCAACACTCGTATCATGTACTCAGGTATAGTTGCCAGGGTTATTGGTGATAAAGAACGCGGTTAAATAAGGTATCTAGCAATGGTTTTTGTCGTGGATGGTGTTGGACTGGTGCCGACTTTTATAAAACTCTGTCTGTAAATTGAATATTGTTTAGCAAAAATAGGACTGATGTGCCCCCTTCGGAATAGTGAAAACCCCACCCGGTTGAAATTTAGGGTTTTCCCTAACTACCATCGGCTTCGTGTTGTTAACCTGTCTACCCTGCGTCCGGCCGTATCATTAGTATACAAAATAGCTATACTAGAAGACGAAATAGTTCCATGGCTGATTAAGTTCCGTAGCCGCCAAAAAAGCAGGAGCAATTAACCTGCCCTATATAGAAGGAAGACAATTGCTAAAACAAGATTGCCGGATCGGCCCGCAGGAAGTCGGGCCAGGGTATACCGGTTTGGCCTATCAGGACCACTTTATGGGGTTTAAACTTCGTTTGGAAAGCAACCATACCCGCTGCTTGCCGGAAGCGGCCACTTTTTACCTCCAGACCCACTACCTGTTTGCCGCTCTTTAACACAAAGTCGACCTCATTCGGCCCTTCGCGCCAGTAAAACAGGGTAAGCTTACCCAGGCGGACCGACCGGTTCAGGTGTACACCGACTGCGGTCTCTACCCAACGGCCCCACTCCACCGGGTTGGCCCGTACCTGCTCAAACGAGTAGGGCGAAAACACCGAAAACAGGGCGCTGTTCTGCACCTGCCACTTGGGTATAGACCCTCGTTGGCGGGCTTTGTCCATCGCGTACTTGTCCAGACTGCTCAACAGCCCCGCCGAATCCAGCAGTTGCGTATAATGCGATAAGGTAGTGGTGTTGCCTGCATCCTGTAGTTGCCCCAGCAGTTTGGTATACGACAGGATCTGCCCGGAATAGCTACCGCCTAACTCAAACAACTGCCGTAGCAGCGCCGGTTTATCTACCCTGGTCATCATCAGAATGTCCCTGGAGACGGTGGTTTCAACCAGGCTGTTGAGCACATAATCCCGCCACCGATCCGGCTGGCCGATTAGCGGGGCCGCCCCCGGATAGCCTCCGTAGTAAACAAACTGATCGGTAGAAAAGTCGAACGCCTGCTCCATCTCATCCAGGGTCCAGTGGGTGAGAGAGATAGTTTCAAAGCGGCCGGCCAGTGACTCACTCAGACCGCGCTGAATGAGCAGGCGGGCAGAACCGAGCAGGATGATCTTGAGTGGCGTTTGGCTGAAGGAGTCCTGATCCCACTGGGCTTTGACTTGTTCGGCCCAGTTATCAATCTTCTGGATCTCGTCGATAATCAGGAGGGCCTCGGTAGCTGCGGAGGTTTTGAGCAGAAAGCGGGCCGTCTCCCATTGCTGAGCAATCCAGGCTACGTTGGCCGCCCCAACGGCATCGGCCGAGACATACTGGCATGGGAAATCCAGCTTCCGGATAAGCTGACGTACCAGGGTGGTCTTTCCTACTTGTCGGGGACCCATCAAAACCTGTATGAATCGGCGCGGCTCCCGTAATCGCTCGTTAAGCAGGTCTATTTCGTTGCGCTCAAACATAATTTACTCAATATGCTGAGTAAAGTTAGGAGATATACTGAGTAAACCAAATTTGGCCTCAAACCTGGCTAATTTGTTGAGGACAAACGCTCATATGACGTTTTGGGTACTTTATTGGACCTCCTTGACCGATTACTCAATCAGCTTCCTTTTACGCAACGTCCTTACAACTATGATGATACTGGCTGGATCTTTATAGTAGTTTTAATCTGATAAACTATCCATCACCAGGTAAGTCAACGGTGCCATCCGACAGCTCAGCGCTGATTTTACGTACAACGCGAACCGCCAATTAACGACCGTGACTCTTGATAAGGGCTACTACAACAAATACTATTACGAAGGCGGTCAACTCAAGCGTTCGGAAGAGTACGATAGCCGCAACCGGCTGGCGCTTAGCCATACGTACGCGTACAATGCGCAACAGCAATTAAGTGAGCTGATTACCCAGGTTCTTGACCCTTTGGAAGAAGGAAGTACTGAAATCAAGCGAAGCTATACCTACGATAACTGGGGCAATGTGACGGAAGAAAAAATGTCGGTAAAGCAGCCTGGTAAAGAGGTTTATACGCTGGCATCCATCACCCGGTACGAGGGGTATGATCAACAGAAAAGTGCTGAAAATCTGACGGAGTTTTATCCGTACCTGCCGCAGATAAAAATGAACGTAAATAATCCTGGCAAACGGATCGCTCTCGATCCCGATGGCAACACGATTCGTTCGACTCAGACGTATACCTATCAGTACAACGAACAGGGATACCCAAGCCGGAAAACAGTTCAAACCCAATCGGGTGCAACTGTTACGTCAATCACGGCCACGTATCAATACGAGTAAACGGAAAAAAATAGATGTCGCTCGTAAAGCAGCACCTATCTCGCTACATCGTACCTGAAGGTTGAATACTGGCGTATATTGCGCCAGTATTCAACCTTCACTATGAGAAAATCAACGGTATATTGGGGACTACTTTTCGTTTCGCTGCTGTCTGTTAGCGGTTTATATGGGCAAACGGTTTCTCCGTCCAGGTTCTGGTTAAGCGGGGGGATAGGCAAAACGCATCTGCCCAGCGCCATGCTGGCGGCCGGTTATGAGTTCAGCCAGATACCTACAGTGCTTACCGCCCGGTATTCTGTTAGTGGTGAACTTGTGCCAATGGTTGAGCCCGCTATTAAAGTCAGTGAGGTAGGGCTATTATACGGGTTGCGGGTCGGCAAGTTCCGCCTGTCTGCCGGGTTGAGCCTCTGAAGTAAACGTGTTTACCTACTGTCCTGCAGAAACTGGGTAGCCTACTATTGCTTCACCGCATGGCTGCGGTAAACGCCGGGTAAAGCGTTACGGTGTCAAAATGCGTATACCTCGTAATTGACCTGGTGAACAATCCCGTCTCGCAAAGCAACACTTATCAATACATACGCTTCTATTGGAATGTCATCCAGCGCAGCCGGTCGCCAGGGAGGCATATTGGCCATAGCTTCTGCTACCTGCTGATTTATAATCTGTTCCGGTAGTGGCCGCAGTTTAACAGCCGGCAGGGTTCGTGGCCCAGACAGGGTTCCGTCTTTATGTACGGTAGCTTCTACAGTTATAAACGCCGGCGCATCAACCAGATTTATTTTCCGACGGTCCAGGCGGTCCCGCAGGAACTCCACAAATGGCTTTTGTCCACCCGGAAAGTCAACGGTTGTCAGCAGCGGCTGACAAGGGCGGGCTTGCCCGTCCGGTGAGAAGCACTGGCTGGTTCGTAATTCGCCGTTGCGGTACTGTTCCCGGCGTTTCGGTGATCCATCTTCGTGGTAAGCCGCTAGCGGCCCATTGATCCGGTTTCTCTTGAAATCACAGGCTAGCTGAAGCTGACCGGTTTTGTACCAGTACCGCGTCTGGCCGTGTCTGATGCGAAGCGGGTAGTCCTGGAAATGCTCTTCTGACATACGCCGGCCGGTTCTGTCAAAACAGCGAACGGTCGCCAATCGACCGTGTCGGTCGTGAACGGTAATCTCCTCAATGTGATCGCCCAGATCTGTCCGATACACACGGTGTTTCGGGTAACGCTTTGCTGGCGGATCATCCGCAGGGGTTAAACTGCAGAGCAGGAGGGCCAGTGGAAGAATGAGGAGCCTGTTCATGAAAGACAAATCGTAGCCATGGGTGGATAAGAGCCGGATTTGTTTTCAATATACTGAAAGAATCAATGGAAGGAGTGATGTCTCTACTCCGCTCGTCCACAATACAATCGCGGGCGAGCGGAGTAAGCCTTCAGGACATAGGACCGTAAGTAATTCCTTTAGCCATTTTCAGATTTTTGGGGTTATAGTAGTAAACAAATCCATCGAAATCAGGTAAATACTTAAGCCGGCTGCAAGTCGGCGCTACCTGACTATAATCTCAATGGCTTCCTATGTTAAAGTTTGAAAATCTTTCCCTGAATATACCGGATACGACCAAGCCGCGGGTAGTCATCATCGGCGGAGGGTTTGGGGGTATCAACCTCGCCAAAAACCTCGACAATAAAGCGTTCCAGATCGTGATGTTCGACAAGCAGAACTACCACGGTTTCTGGCCGCTGCTCTACCAGGTGGCTACCGCCGGGCTGGAGCCCGACGCCATTGCCGAGCCGCTGCGGAAGATGTTCGATGAAGATTACGAGGATTTCCACTTCCGGCTCGTTCGGGTCACGGGCGTCAATCCGCAGGCCAAAACGGTGGTAACGCTTATCGGCGAACTCAAATACGATTACCTGGTCATTGCCACGGGCACTAAAGCTAATTTCTTCGGCAATGAGCAGGTACAAAAATATTCGTTTCCGCTTAAAACCATTCCCGAAGCGCTTAACCTCCGCAGCCAACTGCTGCAATCGTTCGAGCAGGCTAGTATTACCAGAGATCCGGATATCCGGCAGGCCCTGCTCAACTTTGTGATTGTGGGCGCGGGACCTACGGGCGTGGAACTGGCCGGGTCGCTGGCCGAAATGCGCAAACACGTGCTGCCGGGCGATTATCCGGGACTGGACTTCAGCAAAATGAATATCTACCTGGTGGAGGGCCTCGACCGGGTGCTGCCGCCTATGTCGCCGGAGGCTAGTCAGAAGACGTACAAGTACCTCACAGACATGGGTATCAACATGAAGCTCAATACCCTGGTGGAAACGTACGATGGCGAGGTGGTTACGCTTAAGGGTGGTGAGCAGATCCGCTCCCATACGGTAATCTGGGCGGCCGGGGTAACCGGGGCACTCATCGACGGATTACCAAACGAGGTGATAGCGCGGGGTGGCCGGGTGATGGTGAATCGCTTCAACCAAATTGAAGGGTTCCCTGATATTTACGCCATCGGCGACATTGCGCTGATGAAAACCGATAAGTTTCCCAACGGCCATCCGGGCGTAGCGCAGCCGGCTATTCAGCAGGGCCGGTTGCTGGCCAAAAACCTGAACCGGACCATTCGGGGCGAAAAAATGGAGGAGTTCGAGTACTTCGACAAAGGGTCGCTGGCCATTATCGGGCGCAGTCGGGCGGTAGCCGACCTGCCTGGTAACCGGCACATAGGCGGATTCTTTGCCTGGGTAATCTGGCTGGTGGTTCACATTTACTACCTCATCGGGTTCCGGAGCAAGCTGATCGTACTGAGTAACTGGATGTATCGACTCTTTACCTATGAGCGCGGCACCCGGCTCATCATCCGGCCGTTTGTCCGGCCGGGCGATAAAGAGGCTCAGGAGTTCATGCTGAAGAACGAGATGGGGTAAGCCTGTTCGTTCATATAAGGGAAACGCTTACCTTTACCGGATTGGTGTCTTACTATCCTTTTGCCTGTTTTAACCTGTATGAATCAACATCTGATTGATAAAAAAAGGCTGACCGGGGCCTTGTTCCTCACCCTGCTGGTTGCGGCCGCCCAGGGTCAGCAAGCCACGCTGAATCCGGATACCGTCAAAGCCGGGCGCTTCGACCTGGGTAAGATGTGGACCTTCGATAATCCGCCGAAGGAGTATTTCCGCCAGACCTATAATTTCAGCCCCGACGATAAGTGGTTTGAGGAAGTGCGGCTGGCCTCTCTGCGCTTTGCCGATTACTGCTCGGCCTCGTTTGTGTCGCCTGGCGGCCTGGTGATGACCAACCATCACTGTGCCCGCGAATCGGGGGTAGCGGTGCAGCGCAAGGGTGAGGACCTGGTCAACAAAGGCTTTTTTGCCAAAACCGGGGCCGAAGAACGCAAGGTGCCGGGCCTGTTTGTCGATCAACTGGTGCGTATTGAAGACATTACCAGCCGGGTGCAGTCGGCCATCAGTGCGAATACCTCCGAGCAGGCACAGTTGCAGGCCCGTGAACAGGCGTTTGACGATATAAAAAAGGAATACCAGACCCGCGAAGGCTGGAAAGGGCTGGAACTGCAAACCATTTCATTTTACAACGGGGGTCGATACTCGCTGTACGGCTTTAAGCGGTATACCGATGTGCGGCTGGTGTTTATGCCCGAACTGCAGCTCGGCTTTTTCGGGGGCGACCCGGATAACTTCACCTATCCGCGTTACTCACTGGATTGCTCTTTCTTCCGGGTGTATGATAACGGCAAGCCGTTGCAAACCACACATTATTTTAAATTCAACCCCAACGGCATTCGCGACGGCGAACCGGTATTTGTGACGGGTAACCCTGGCAATACCGAGCGGCTGAAAACCACGGCGGAACTGGAATACGACCGGGATTATCGGATGCCGTATATTCTGCAACTGCTCCGCAACCGTTCCAGTGCCCTTCAGGCTTACAATGCTACCGTCAAAAGCGACAGTATCCAGAATGAAATTTTCAGCTTCGAGAACAGCTATAAAGCATACAACGGGCAACTTGCCGGTTTGCGTGACCCGTACCTGCTGGCCCGTAAATCGGCTTTTGAAAAGCAGTTTCAGGCCGATGCCCGCAGCAAAGGGATAGATGCCGCGCGGCTGACGGTTTGGGAGTACCTGACCTCCAACACGCTGCAGTTGCGGAAGCTGTTCAATGACAATACGTATCTGGCACCGAACCCATTGGCGCAGGGCGAGGTTCTTGCCTTTGCATATTTACTGGCCTTGTACGGCGACGCCATCAATGGACAGCCGCAAATGGCCGATCGTATCCGGACCATGCTGGAGCCGCCCGTGGTAAAATCCCGGTCGCTGGAGGAGGCTTACCTGGCTGCGCACCTGAGCGAGGTGCAGACGGCTTTAGGTAATGATGACCCGTATGTGAAAGCAGCCCTGGGCGGGCGCTCACCCAAAGAAGCGGCCTCGTACCTGTTGTCGCAAACAAAACTGACCAACCCCGCCTTCGTCAACGACCTGATCACTAAAGGCGCAATGGCCATCACCACCTCCAACGACCCGATGCTGGAGGTGGCCCGGCAGGCCGTGAAACGGTATCAGACAGCCAGCGGCAGCGCCCGGCAAATCAGCGCCCGGCAGGAGGTCTTACGGCAGCAACTCGGCCGACTACTGTACGATGTCTATGGAACCAGCTTCCCGCCCGATGCTACGTTCTCGCTGCGGATCAACGATGGCGTGGTGAAAAGCTACCCCTACAACGGCACCATAGCGCCTATCATGACCACGTATGCCGGCTTGTATGACCGGTATTACTCCTTCAACGGGAAAGCTCCCTGGTCGTTGCCGGCACGCTGGAAAAACCCGCCCATGGCCCTGCTACGGGAGCCGATGTGTTTTATCTCTACCAACGACATCATCGGTGGTAACTCCGGTAGCCCAATCATCAACAAAAACCGGGAAGCGGTAGGCTTAGCCTTTGACGGAAATATTGAAAGCCTGCCCGGTTCATTCATCTTCGTGCCCGAACTAAACCGGTGTATCTCTGTCCATACCGGCGGCATTATTGCGGCCATGCGGCATATCTACAAGGCCGACCGGTTAATTACGGAACTGGTGGGAGCTCCCAGGTAGCCCATGGGAAATAGCCTTTTGAAGCAAAGCCGGACCGACAGTCTGTCCGGCTTTTTTGTGTACCTTCATGGCTTGTTTTATCACTCGAAAAACCTGCATGAAGAAATTGCTGCTGATTGGCGTGGCGCTGTGGCTGGTCAATCCGGTTGCTCAGGCGCAGACCGCCAAACCGAACGATAATCCCCGCGCTATTGTCGCTACCGATCTGACCCGCATCAAACAGGCCGGTGCCGTGGCCGTATCGCCCGACGGGCAGCGGGCCGTGTACACCCTGACCATCATCGAACCAAAAGACGGTGAAGCGTTCGAGTACGATTACCGCACTCACATTTACCTGCTCGACCTGAAGCCGGGGGCTACCCCGAAAGCCCTGACCCGAGGCAGCGAGAGCGCCCGTCAGCCGGTATGGTCGCCGGACGGGAAATCAATTGCGTTTGTCCGCACGGTGAAAGGCAAGCCGCAAATCTTTGTCATGCCGCTGGATGGGGGCGAAGCCTGGCAACTCACCAGCGGCAAATACGGGGCCGGTAACCCGCGCTGGTCGCCCGATGGCACAAAGCTGGTGTACAGCGCCGATTTGAGCCTGTCGGACATGCTGAAAGACTCCGTGCTGAATCCGGGCAAGCGGCTGCCGTCGTGGTCGCTGGAGAAGCCGGGCTTTGCTACCAACAGCTTTATTACCCCCGATAAATCGGTGAAGCCGAATCCGGACGGCACGCTGGCCGAAATCCGGGCGTACCTGAACAAAGATGTGGAAGACAAAAAAGCAAAAGTCGTAAACCGGCTCGACTTCCAGGGCGAATCGACCACCGAGCCGGAGCTGCAATTTGCACATCTGTACGTGATTGAGGTTCGGGAAGGCGCTGCGGCCAGACCACTGACCCGTGGCTATCAGTCTTACCAGGGAGCCGAATGGAGAGGCAACAACGGCCTGCTGGCGGTAACCGAGCGCGATACGCTGAAGCACCCCGACCGGGAGCAGGAGAATCAGATTATCTGGCTGGCCGCCGACGGCTCCGGCAAGCGCACTACCGTTCTGGCCCAGGCCGGGCGCAGCTATTTTGCCCCCACAATCTCGCCGGATGGTCGTCAACTGGCGCTGCTGACCAGCACGCCGGGCAGTGTAGGTTTCCCGCAACTGGCACTTGCCACGCTGAACGGTACTACTGCTTCGGCTCCGCAGATCGTCGCGTTCGACCGGTCGGCCGGTAGTGTAAAGTGGGCTCCGGTAACGCCGGTAATAGCTAAAGGTAAAAAGGTTCCTGTAGCGGGCAATATGCTGTATTTTACGGCTCCTGCCAACGGCGGCTTTCCGCTATACCGGCTAGACGGCAATACGCTACAGGTAACGCAGCTATCGGATTTTAACAGTGGCATCGGCAGCTTTGGTATCTCAACAGATAAAGTGGTTTTTGCCAAAACGGAAGTGGCTAATCCGTCGGAGGTCTATGTAGCACCCATAGGCATGACAACCGCTACCTTCGCCAATGCCACCAGACTCACCAGTCATAACGACTGGGTAACCACCAAAGTGCTGAGCCAGCCCGAAAAGCGCACCTACCGCAACGCAAAAGGGCAGACCGTGGAGTACTGGATCATGAAACCCGCTTTTGCCGAAGCCGGTAAGAAATACCCCCTGCTGGTGCAGATGCACGGTGGGCCGACTGCCATGTGGGGGCCGGGTGAACCCTCCATGTGGCATGAGCTTCAGTTCTTTTGCTCGCAGGGCTATGGTGTTGTCTACGCCAATCCGCGGGGCTCGGGCGGTTACGGGCAGGATTTCCAGAAAGCCAACTACCAGGACTGGGGCACCGGCCCGGCCGAAGACGTACTGGCGGCTGCCACTGATGCTGCCAAAGAAGCCTGGGCCGATACCAGCCGGCAGGTAATTACCGGAGGCTCCTATGCGGGCTACCTGACCGCCTGGATTGTGGCCCATGACAACCGCTTCAAAGCGGCCTTTTCGCAGCGGGGGGTGTACGACCTGACTACGTTTATGGGTGAGGGCAATGCCTGGCGACTGGTGCCGAACTACTTCGGCGGCTACCCCTGGCAGAAAGACATTCAGTCGGTACTGGATGCCAACTCCCCGCTGACCTTTGTGGACAAAATCCGGACGCCCCTGCTCATCAAACACGGCGAAAACGACCTCCGGACGGGCGTTATCCAGAGCGAAATGCTCTACAAAAGCCTGAAAGTGCTGGGGCGGCCCGTCGAATACGTCCGGATGCCCGGCGCTACGCACGAGCTGAGCCGCTCGGGCAACGTGCGTCAGCGCATCGACCGGACACTGCGGATTTATGAATTTTTTGAACGCTATGTAGGACAGTCACCGGTACGGCTCACGGAAAAGTAAAACCAGAAAGCTCTATCCGGAGTTTAACGGCTTGTTGGCACCACATTGGTAGCTATGCCGGCAAGCCGTTCTTCTTAACGGCAGCCTTACAGACATACATGCAGCTATGACAAAAAAGCAGGAAGCCCTTACCGACGCCCACAAATTTAAATTCTGGCAGCAACAATTGGCCATAAACGGAATAAAACTCAACGAGGTGCAGGAGCAGTATGTCCGTCGCCGGCACAACGGCGAAGTGCTCTTTGCCCTGCTCACGATTGATGCCGATACGCCGGAGGGCGACAAAATACCGCCCGTTGTTTTCCTGAAAGGCCATGCCGTATCGGTGCTGGTGGTGCTGATCGACAACGACACACGAGAGAAATTTGTGGTACTGGTGCGGCAGCGACGCGTCTGCGACGGCTCGCACACCTACGAGCACCCGGCCGGCATGGTGGACGTCGACGATGAACCCGCCGAGGTAGGTGCCCGCGAGGTAGGCGAGGAGATTGGCCTGGCAGTAACCCCCGGTGATCTGGTTAAACTGAATAATCGGCTGTGGTATCCCAGCACCGGTGCCAGTGACGAGGCTATGCACTACTTCTTTGTGGAAAAAGAGCTGTCCCGCGCCGAGATTATGAGCTTCCACCACCGGAACATGGGCGTGGCCTCCGAGTTTGAACGGATTACCACCGTAGTGGCTACGCTGCCCGAAGCGCATAAACTGGTGAATAATGTGAACGGGCTGCTGATTCACTTTCTGTACCTGAAATCGGTAGGGGACTTTGAGACGATGCGGTTACTGTAGGGCGTTAAGAATGAAGAGTTACGCGTTATGAGTGATACGCTGGTATACAGACTGGGCCGCCGATCTGTAAGACGATAGTAAAAGGCTATAAGACGCTGGAACGATGACAAAGGCACTTTTTTCGGGAAAGTAGCTTGCGATTTGTTGAATAGTCCATTATATTTGCATCCCAATTCAGCCGTAAGGCTTTCGGAAATGCGCTCGTAGTTCAATGGATAGAATTTCAGATTCCGGTTCTGAAGATAGGGGTTCGACTCCCTTCGAGCGCACAAATTAAGAAAAGAGCCCGTTAATTATTAATTAGTTAACGGGTTTACTTTTGTCCGGGAGACGGTTTGCCTGGGGAAAGGCACTTCTAACCAGCTATATCAATGAGAAGAGATTCTGAGGTTTTCATTGTTGATGATGATGAGGACGATCGTTTGTTCATTGAGGAAACTATCTCCCGTAACTGTACAAACTGTAAGCTCCGGTCCTTTGAGGATGGCGGGGCGTTTCTTCGTCAGGTAAGTCAGGCCGGTATACGTCCTACACTGATTGTTCTTGATCTGAACATGCCGGGTATCGATGGGTTTGAGGTGCTAACCAGTCTGAAGGCTAATCAGGCGATGAAAGATGTACCGGTTATCATCTTTACTACCTCATCAAACGATCTTGATAAAGACCGGGCGAATACCCTGGGAGCCGCACTGTTTATTACCAAGCCTCAGCGGTTCTCCGAATACAACAACATCTTTCAGAAATACGCGGAACGGTTTAACTGAGCGTTACTTGTTCACCTGAACCGGAGCCTCCGGCAGCGAGGCTATGGAATAACCAGCCTCTACCAGCACCAGCGCATTGGCCAGCGAAACTACCCAGTAGTTGCCGCTGTTGCTATGCACCACTACGTTACCCGTTTTGTGAGCCTGCACAACCGCATCGACCAAACTGGTCTGCTGATTCTGCAAACCTTCGTTGATAGCTCGTACCAGGAAGAGATCGTTCATATATCAGGGCGGATGGGGTATCTTACAAATGTATCTACTCTGCTGGTATACCCCTAGATTACTTTATGCAATGGTCCTTCTTTTTACAGACCATTCTTAGGGCCTGAGGCCTTTTCGGTAGGTTTCAATGGCCCGCTCACGGGCAAAGGTATGGTTTACCATCGGAACTGGGTAGTTGAGGCTGTTCAGTTCCGGAACCCACTTCCGGATATAGTCGCCTTTGGGGTCGAATTTCTGCGCCTGTAGCGTCGGGTTGAATACCCGGAAATAGGGGGCGGCATCAGTACCCGATCCGGCCGCCCATTGCCAGCCGCCGTTATTAGCCGAGAGGTCGTAGTCGCGGAGCTTTTTCCCGAAATAGGCTTCACCCCAGCTCCAGTGAATGAGCAGGTGCTTGCAGAGAAAGCTGGCCGTAATCATCCGGACCCGGTTGTGCATCCATCCCGTTGCGTTCAACTGCCGCATACCGGCATCCACAATGGGGTAGCCGGTTTCACCGGCGCACCAGCGTTCAAACTCAGCTTCGTTGTTTCGCCAGGATATGTTGTCGTACTCGCGCCGGAACGAGTGCCGCTCTACGTGCGGGAAGTAGTGCAGCACCTGAAAGTAAAAATCGCGCCAGCAGAGTTCGTTCAGAAAGGTGGGGCTGGTGGCCTGTGCCTGCCGGGCCAGGTCGCGGATGCTGATGGTGCCGAACCGCAGGTGAATACCCAGTTCGCTGGTGCCGGTGCGGGCAGGATAGTCCCGCATTTTCTGGTAGGCCAGCAGCAAGTCTTCATCAACGGTTGGCTTGGGGAAAGACTCACCGAGTGGTTCGAAGCCCATCTCCTGCAATGTCGGCATCGGCAAGGGCACGGCTTTGTAAAAACTGGCAAAGTACCGCTCCGTGGGGTACGATTTCAGGTAGAAGTCATTCAGTTGTTCGTGCCAGCGCCGGCTGTAGGGCGTAAAAACGGTATAGGGTGTTTTGCCGCCGGTAAGCACTTCGTCGCGGTCAAAGATCGCCTGATCTTTAGCGGTATGGAAGCCGATTCCGCGTTCCTGCAGCAGATTGCGAATAACGATGTCGCGCTCTTTAGCATAGATTTCATAGTCGTGGTTGGTAAATACCTCCACCACCGGATACTCAGCCAGCACGTCCTTCCAGACATCTACCGGCCGACCATAGCGTACCAGCATGGGAACGCCCATCTGGGCCAACTGCTCCCGCAACCAAACAATCTGCTGGTAAATAAACTCGACCCGGCGGTCGCGCCGGTCTTCCAGCGGGTCCAGAATCAACCGGTCAAAAATAAAGAGCGGAATAACCGGGTGGCCACGTTTAAGGGCATAATACAAAGCGGCATTATCGTGTAGGCGTAAATCCCGGCGCAGCCAGACAATAGAAACAGACGATGACATGCAAAAATGTTTTCTGCGCAACAGCCTGTTAAGGAGTTTGGTTTGAAGTTTGAGATTTGAGGTTTGAAGTTGCCGGCGCTTGATTAACTTCAAACCTCAAACTTCAAACCTCAAACTTCAAACCTCAAACCACCCATGTCTGCCCTAAACAACCCTATCTGGGTGATGAGCTCGGCTTTTCCCCAATTGACACTAAGCGAAGTCATTGAAAAAACTCGTAAAATTGGCGCTCAGGGAATCGACCTGTGTGTGTTCCGGCGCGACGGTACCCGCAGCGACCATATTGCCACCCACCTGAACTACGAATCCTTTTCGCTGGATGACGCCAAACGACTGCTGGAAACCTTTAATGCGAATAACCTGCGGCTGTCCATCGGCGCTTTCGAGAACCTGATTGGGGGTGATCCGGGGCAGCGCCGGAAAAACCAGGACCATTTGCTCCGGCTTATCCGGATGGCGCACCTGCTGGGGGGCGATCAGAACGATGTGAAAGTGGGTACTTTTGTCGGCTATAACCACGAGTTGGGTAATCAGGACGGTGGTTTTCAGAAGAATCTCGAGGAGTATGCCCGCGTGTTTGGCCCCATCATCAGATACGCCGAAGACCTGGGGGTAACCATCCTGTACGAAAACTGCCCGATGGAGGGCTGGCGACCGACCACCTATACGGGTACGTTCAACAACCTGACCGGGGTGCTGGCGGCCCGGAAGCTGATGTATCAGCTCATTCCCAGCCCAAACCACGGCGAAATCTACGACCCTTCGCATGATGTCTGGCAGCATACCAATCCGGTAGACGTAATCCGGGAGACGGATATGAGCCGGCTGAAGCGTATCCACGTTAAGGCAACCCGTAATTTGCAGAACACCGCCCGGACGTACTGGGGCGGTATGTATGCTATGCAAACCGTGAATGAAGAGCTGGCCAAACGGGCCGGAGTGCCACTGCCGGCGCACGAGTGGGCACGGATGAATTACGAATGCCTGATGCCTGGCTTCGGCGGCTCCGACAATCACGACTGGCGGGCGTTCTGCGATGTGCTGCGCGAGCGGGGCTTTGCGGGTCCCTACGAGATGGAAAACGAAGCTGACCTCTCCAAGGGTACCGGCAACATGGCCGCCATTGTGCAGGGTTTCAAAGCGACCACTCTGTTTCTGGCCCCGATGCTGTGGCCGCTCTGCGAAGACGGCTACCAGTACGACCAGAAAGCCCACATTCCGCTGAAGGAAACCGCCACCCAAGATATACCCGTAACAACCATGGACAGCCTGTGACCGGCGGCAACGCGACAACTCGTTACAGTTCTTTGATGGATATAGTCACATCGTGGGGGGCTGGTTCGTCACCCCCAAAATACGGATAAAGCCTGTAACGCTGCTGAGTGGCGGTTTCGCTGCACCCGCGCGGTATTTCCACGGTTTTGTTCCTGAGCCGGAATACATATTTGCTGCCGACAATGGCAAGCTGGTAGGTGTTGGTTTCGTTCAGGTTAACCGTCCCGATTTCCTGCGCAATCACCTTGCTGTTCTGGTAGCAGTAGGCGTAAATGCGCAGGGCGTTGCCGGTCCAGTTCCAGCCGAACCGGGCGCTGTTGGTCTGGTGGTGGGTGTTGCAATCGGAGAAACCGTACAATTTATTTATATCGCCCTGGTTGCCGGGCTCGCGGCTTTGATACATAGCCGATTCATTGAAAGTGGCCTCAAACGTCAGCGTAGTTTTGCTGGTAAAGCGCAGCGCATCCTGCTGCGAAAAATGCTGACCCGCCTTAATCTGATACACGACGAGTGAATTTGAATTGACCGGTGCGGTGCGCTCGTCAACCGAAACCATCCGGCACGACAATGACCCCAGTAAAACACCGACTGAAAACAGATACAGGAAAAATTTCATCGGGCAACCCATTGACTGTTTATCAAAGCTAAGGCAATTATCTGATAAACGGCAACTCTGCTATTTGCGTATACAGCGTTTTCGGCGCTGTATACGCAAATCAGACAATGAACTTTGCCAAAAAAGAACAAGGCTCCCTTAAGGGAGCCCGTTACTTGTCTTTACGCATTACTAATACTACAATTATCCAACCACTCACTCATCGGCTCGACGCCGTCTTGACGCCGGCTGCGTTTTGGCCGGTCGTTGCAAGCTTGTTTTTATCAATAAATTCCAGGAGTTGTTTAGCGGTTTTGTGTTCCGGGTCAAACTCCAGGGTCTTATTGAAGTAATCTACTGCCTTGTTGTACTCTTTATCCTGATATGCCTGATAGCCCAGGAATCCGTACGCTTCCGTCAGATCTTTTTCCAGGGTTTTATCGGCAGTTCGGAGCGAATCGGTATCAGACGCTTCGGCAAAGGCCTGATAAAATTCTACGGCCCGCTGGTTGGCACTATCGTCGGGCATGTAGCGGTTGATGCGTGCCCGCCAGAGCAGCCCCCGTGTATAGGCTGGATTGACTTCGTAGAGTTTGGCAAACGAAGAGTCGGCCAGGCCGGTAAGGGTACTGTCTTTGTTGATTGTAAAGCCGAAGTAGGCGCTCCGCCCTACGTTATAGTAGTCCTGGCTGACCGGTTTTTTGTTGTTGGCTTCTTTCCATTCGATGCCTTGCTGATACGCCCGGGCTGCGTTGTTATACTGCTTCAGCTTGCTATAATAGATGCCGGCAATATCATCATACAGGTTTTCGGTGGTATCGGCCGTAGCTTTGGTCAGGTACACAATGGCCAGGGAGTCATTACCCTCTCCATCTATGTTGGCATAGGCCCGGCCGAGGGCGGCATAATCCATGGTGAACTGCTCATCTTCCGGAGTCGTTTTGATGAGTTCCTCCATGAGTTGTTTAGCCTCATCGTACTTCTTGTAATCGTCGGTTACGTAGGCGTAGGCATACATCCGCCGAACGGGGTTACTATCCTTCAACTGCGGATTGTCTTTGATCCGGTCGAGGTACGCTATCATGTTCGGATAATCTTTAGCCAGAAACGCCATCTTGGTATACTGAAAGGTGTCGTCAAAGTTTTCCTCGGAGTTATCCACCACCTTTTTATAGTTGTACGCTGCCGAGCGGTAATTGCGGCCCAGGAAGTACAGATCCCCCAGCTGATCGTAAGCCGGTGTATAGGTTGAATCTATGCTGAGGGCTTTCAGGAAATTATCGCGGGCAACCGGATAGTTTTTACCGTTCTTAAAGATCCGGCCGATTTGCGTCAGGGCATAAACATTCTGGGCGTCGAGTTGCAGGGCCGATTCATAGGCTGACACGGCATCGCCCCCTTTGTTGAGATGTTGCATGGCATCGCCTTTCACGATATAATAACCCGGCTTTTTCTCGACTTTGCTATCGTCCAGCACTTTATTAATCAACCGAAGGGCTTCCTGCGGATTGCGGTGGCTGGAGTCAGCTATTACATACATCTGGGCCATGCGGTACAGCCAGTCCGGATTTTTTCGTTTTGCCCGTTTCTCTACCTCGGCAAAAATGTCGCCGGCTTTACCGGTTTCGCCCCGCATCAGGGCCACACCACCCAGACCAATTTGGTTCAGGTAACTCTTTTTGTCTTCCATAGACGCGCCTTTTTCAAAAGCGGCCTGGGCTTTGTCGGGCTGATTAGCTTTCAGGTAATACTGCCCGAGGAAAAAATAGGATTCAGGAGAAGGTTGCTGCTGCGCTGCCTGCTGTAGGGTTTGTTCGGCTTGCTTGGGCCGCTTTGCTTCCAGGTCCGTCATCGCCTGTCGGGTGGTCTGATTCGGGGTCTGGGCGCTGACGGTGGTCAGACTCAGACAGGTGAGACCAGCCACAATCAACGTGTTAAAGAGCGTTCTCATACGATTTATAATTAGTTTGTTATATTTGATCTGTTAGAACTAGATCTGTTAGGGTCACTGCAAATAGCCTCGTACTTCTGAGAGGCTACTTAACAACTAATTAGAATTTCATAAGAATTGTGCAGGCGCTGCGTTACCTTGCAACAGGATCAACAGAAATCTTCACTCCATGTATGCGTTTATTTCTACTAGTCGTAGGGTTATTGATGGTGCTCCAGGTAAGTGCCCAACCCGGTGCCGTTACTGCCGATTTACCCATTAACCGGATTGTTGTTTTGGGCGATGCCCGGTTTGAATTGCCTGCTGATCAGGTGCAGGTCTCGGTTATGTTGCGTTATACCGACCCTACCGATGCCCGTAAAGCATACAACGCCCATAAGGCGGCTGAGCAAAAGCTGATACAGGTGCTGCGCGACTTTCGCATTGATGAAAAAGACATTACCTACACCCTGCTCAACGTCCGTAAGAATGTTGATTATTATCCACAGCCGGGTCAGCGCCGGGAGGAGGTTGTTACCGAGCAGCAGATTATCTTTAAACTCAATGATCTGAAGCGATATGCCGACCTGCAGCTAGCGCTGATCGGAGCAGGTTTCAACCAGTTTAGTGCGGCATTTGGCTCTTCCAAAGCCGAAGAGAGCAAAGTAAAAGCCCTGGAAAAAGCCATTGAGGTAGCCCGCGAAAAGGCAACCATAATGGCCCGGTCGGCGGGCCGGACACTTGGGGGAGTATTGAGCGTTCGGGATACGGAAGAAACTGACCCGGTGCTGCAGCGCCGGTATGTCGATACTTCTGTCAGGGTCGGGTATGGTTCAGAAAAAGCCAGTGTCGATGCCGGGCTGCTGGACATCCCACAGAAAATAATTATTCCGGCGCAGGTTAAGGTTACGTTTGAGCTGAGGTGAGCAGCTGGGTGCTGGATTAGTGAGCAGGTATTTAGTTTATTTGAGCCGCTGATACTGAAGTGGTTAACGATTATTAGTTGAAAAAAGGCTGACTGATTCATCTGTTTTTCTTCTAATGAATTTCTAAGGATTTATAACTTGTTGATAATTAAGTAGTTTTCTATAGGAAGATAGGGATTGAAACAAATTAAAATTGATTCGGTTAACATTGTGTCGTAATTTTGATGCCGGAAAATAAAATTTGACATTAAAAATAATTTTTAACCTTAGCCCACTCCAAACGAATGAGACAATTCATGTTTGCGTTGGTTGCCGTCACGATACTATCATCGTGTGCGAGTAAAAAGAAGTTCGTTCAGTTGCAGTCGCAGTACGCTGAATTACAGGCGTCACGCGATAAGGCTGTTGCTGACCTGAATGATTGTGACAAACGAATTACGGCTTTACAAGCGAACCTGAACAGCAAAGAAAATGACCTTCAGGGCAGGCTGAAGCAGGTAGAAGACCTACAGGCGCAGTTGGATTATCTGAAAAAGACCAACACTAACCTGCTCGACCGTATGTCTGAGCTGTCGATCATTAGCAAAACAGGTGCCGAGAGCATTCGTAAATCGCTGGAGACGCTGAACGATCAAAGCAAATACATCAGCAACCTCAACAGCACTATGCAGCGTAAAGACTCGCTGAACCTGGCGCTGGTGATGAGCCTGAAGCGTTCGCTGAGCGATGTAAATGACGAGGATGTACAGGTTGAAGTGAAGAAAGGCGTTGTGTACGTGTCTCTGTCGGATCGGATGCTGTTCCGTTCGGGTAGCTACGAAGTGCTGAGCCCGGCTGAGGCTGTGCTGGGTAAAATTGCCCGAGTGGTAAATGACCACAAAGAACTGGATATTCTGGTAGAAGGTCATACCGACGTGGTACCCATCTCCACTAATTTCCTGAAAGACAACTGGGACCTGAGCGTAATGCGGGCTACGTCGGTGGTCCGTCTGCTGCAAACCAAGTTTGGCGTTAGCCCGGATCGGATGACGGCTGGTGGTCGTTCGGAGTATATCCCGAAAGAAACCAATGCTACACCGGCCGGTCGGAAGATCAACCGGCGGACAGAGATTATCATTCTGCCGAAACTGGATCAGTTCTTCAACCTGCTGGCCAAAGGTCAGGCGGGGAACTAATAAGTTTGAGGTTTGAGCCGGGCGGCCGTTGCCGTTTAAGGTTATCAAATCTTTATTGAGAATAATATAGCTGGGCCGCCCCGTATTAACGGGGCGGCTTTGTTGTTTTAGGGCAGATTTGGAAAAAATCAGTATGTTTAGGGAATCGTACCTTGTTTTATGATGAAGAAATTGTACCTACTCCTTAGCTTATTGGGTTTTCTGGGTAAAGCCCACGCGCAAACGCCAACTATTGCTGTATTTACGACCGGCATGGACAAACAGCCGGGTTACCTGCCCTTTTACTGGGATGCCAAAAAAGGCAAAGTCTACCTCGAAATTGATAAATTCGAAACCGAACTGCTCTATTACCCGTCGTTGGCGTCGGGCATCGGCTCCAACGATATTGGCCTGGACCGGGGGCGGCTGGGTAACGAACACGTGGTGAAGTTTCAGCGTAGCGGCCCTAAAGTGCTGATGGTGGAGCCTAATTACCAGTACCGGGCCATCAGTACCGATCCGCTCGAACGCCGGGCCGTTGAAGAATCCTTTGCGCAGTCGGTGCATTGGGGGTTTGAGGTAGCGGCCGAAGAAGCCAATCATGTACTGGTCGACCTGACGCCCTTTCTGATGCAGGATGCCGTAGGGGCGGTACAGGCTATCAGCCAGACCCGGCAGGGTAGCTTCCGGGTCGATCCGAGCCGCTGCGCCATGTACCTGCCCAATACTAAAAATTTTCCGCAGAACACTGAGCTGGAAGTAACCATTACCCTCACCGGCGATAGCCCCGGCGGTTACCTGCGTTCTGTAGTGCCCACGGCCAATGCCGTCACCATGCGGCAGCACCATTCCTTTGTGCAACTGCCCGATGCCGGCTACAAACCCCGCGAATTCGATCCCCGCATCGGCTACCTGGGTATCGAGTACTTCGATTATGCGACGCCGGTGAGCCAGCCCATCATGAAGCGGTACATTGCCCGGCACCGGCTGGAAAAGAAAGACCCCTCGGCTGCGGTGAGCGAAGCCGTAAAGCCTATTGTGTACTACCTGGACCCCGGCACGCCGGAGCCTATCCGATCGGCGCTGCTGGAAGGTGCCGCCTGGTGGAACCAGGCCTTTGAAGCTGCCGGCTACCGCAACGCCTTTCAGGTGAAGCTGCTGCCGCCCGATGCCGATCCGATGGATATTCGTTATAACGTAATTCAGTGGGTACACCGCTCTACCCGTGGCTGGTCGTACGGCGCATCCATTATTGACCCGCGTACCGGCGAAATCCTCAAAGGCAAAGTAACGCTGGGCTCGCTGCGGGTCCGGCAGGATTACCTGATTGCGCAGGGGCTGGTCGGGAATTTTGAGTCGGACACCGCGCATGTGGGCGAGATGATGCAGATGTCGCTCGACCGGCTGCGGCAACTGGCCGCCCATGAAGTAGGCCATACGCTGGGTTTGCCGCACAACTACGTAGCCAGTACGCAGAACCAGGCATCGGTGATGGATTACCCGCATATGGTGGCCAAACTGAAGGGCGGCCGTATCGACCTGTCGGATGCGTACACCAAAGAGATTGGCGAGTACGACAAATGGAGCATTCGGTACGGCTACCAGGAATTCCCGAAAGGCACCGACGAAAAAAAGGAGCTGAACCGGATTGTGCAGCAGATGCACGCCAAAGGCCTGACGTTCCTGACCGATCAGGATGCCCGGCCGGAAGGCAGTGCCTCGCCCACCACGCACTTATGGGACAATGGCGCTAATGCCGTGGAGGAGCTTCAGCGCGTTATAGCTGTTCGGTCGGCCGTTTTCCGCAACTTTACCGAGAAGAAGATTCCGGCCGGTACGCCCATGACCACGCTGGAAGAGGTGTTTGTGCCCATGTACATGTTTCACCGGTATCAGACCGAAGCGGCCGCCAAAGTGCTGGGGGGCGTCAACTACTCCTTTGCCCTGCGAGGGGATGGCCAGCCGGTGCTGTCGCCGGTACCGGCCGCCGAGCAGAAGAAAGCCCTGAATGCGCTCCTGGCTACCCTGAATCCATCCTTTCTGGCCGTACCGGATGCCGTGCTAAAGCTGATTCCGCCCCGTGCGTATCGCTACGACCCAAACCCGCGCGAGGTGTTTAAGCGGCATACCGGTCTGGTATTCGACGCGATGGCACCCGCCGAGGTGGCGGCCGGTATGGCACTGCGGCTGATGCTGAACCCGGAACGGGGTGCCCGGCTGGTGCAACAGAAACTGTTCAGTCCCAATCAGCTCGGCCTTAGCGAGGTAATCGACGAACTCGTCAAACAAACCTATACCCCATCCGGTCCGAATTACGAGGGCGAAATCAGCCGCCTGGTGCAACGTAAGGTTGTAGAACAGCTCATTCAACTGGCGGTAGATAAAAACGCCGACGGCGCGGTACGGGCCGCAGCCCACAACGGCATTATGAAGATCAAAGGTTTGCCGACGGTACCGGCCAACTCCTTCACCGCCTGGCTGATCCGGCAGTATGAGCAAAATCCCGATCAGGTGCCGCTGACTACCCCGCAGACTGCCCCCGACGGCCAGCCGATTGACCCCGGTCAGGAGTGGCTGCAGCCGGATTGCGACTGGACCCGATAGCAAGCCTTATTATCGAACCAGCAGGACCGAACCCTGGTGCTTGCTGGTTCGGCCGTTCTCGTACTCCACTTCGAGCCTGAACGCGTAGCTGCCGGCACCGGCATGTTGCCCCTGGTAGCGGCCGTCCCAGCCAAAGCCGGGTTCCGAGGCCGGAAACGCCGTTTGCCGGAAAACAACCTCGCCCCAGCGGTCATAAATCACAAAGTCTTTGATCTGGCGGATACAGGGGGTGCCAATAACATAGAAAATATCGTTTACCCCGTCGCCGTTTGGCGTAAAAGCGTCTGGCGCAAAAAAGATACAGGTGCCCACCGACACCAGCACCGAGGCTGTCCGCCGGCAGTTTAGTTCAGGATTAACGGCCGTCAGGGTGTAACGTGTTGTTTCATCCGGTTTTACCCAGATAGCTGGGCAGGTGGGGCAGGGGAGACCCGGCGGAGACAACCAGGTGTACTGATACGCCCCCGTAGGCAGCACCACGGCTTTGAGCTGTACGCTATCACCGGGCCGGATAAACACGTCCGGACTAAGCGTCATATCCATTTTCTGGACTGTCAGCGTGGTGGTGACAAGGCTGTCGCAGAGCGGTGGCCTGCGGCTCAGCCGGGTGTCGTAGGTACCGGTCGTTTTGTACACCGTGGTGCCCACGGTGTAGCTTTCGCCTTCGCAGATGGTCCAGCTGTGGGCACTCCGGGCCAAAGGTTTTACGGTGATGGTCGTTCGGACCAGGCTATCGCATACGTTTGGCCCCCGTTTGATGCGGGTCAGGTAGGTGCCGGCTTTGCGGTAAGTAGAGTCGCCGATGGTATAACCATCGCCCTCGCAGATAGAAACCGTCTGATGGGGGGGCTCACCGGGCGTCTCAAAACGAACCGTATGGTCCATTTGGTAGTCGCAGCCGTCGTCCAGGCTGGAAAACGGCTTTACTTTGACCCAGTATTTATCGCCTTGTTTCGGTTTGATGCTGATGGTGGGGGTAGTGGCCCCGGTACTCCACCGGTACGAGGCAAAACCGTCCGGGGCCTTCAACGTCATGGTCTGATCGTAGGCCAGACAATATAACTCCTGTTTGATTTCGGATTTCAGGCACTGTGCATCAAAGTAGGCATAGCCGAAATGGCGTCGTTCCGTACAGCCGTTGGCGGTCACTTCTACGGTTACGGTCTGGCCGATGTAGTTGCGCAGGTCAACGGCTCCGATGGTCCAGTTGCGGTAGCGGATGTCGTCCTGGGCGTTAAAGCCGGGAATGGTGCCGGTGGCTTTCACTTCGTAGAAACTACAGGAGGCAATGGTACCGCTTTGGTTGCTGATCTTGATACCGAAGCCGGGCTGCTGCTGAATCTGGTGGTTGGGGTTTTGCAGAATAACGGCAAACTGATACTGGAAGAGGGTGTTATCGGCCGTTACGACAAAGGACGTTTTGATCCGGTCGAACCGCGACCCCCGCGTTACGTTGCCGATCCGGATGGAGTAGTTACTGCCGGGGGCTACCATAGGAATAGCAGCACCGATGATTTTCGGGTCGTTGCCGTCGCTGATGCGGGTGAGCATATGCCCATTCTCGAAAATGCCCGGTGTTTCATCCTGGTATAAGGTCTGAGTACCGGCATTTATTACCACGCCGTTGGTGAGTGTCCAGCCATTTAAGGAGCCGTTCTCAAAACCAATATTGCTGCAGGTTGCCTGACCAACCGCCAGGTTCGTACTGATGATAAACAGGCATACCAGCGTACACAGTTTTTTCATACCTCTCCCTTTCGTGGTTTCGATAAGTTGCTTTGCCGGAACAAACAAACGATCAGCGTCAAGTACGCATCACAGACAGGCAGCGTTGCGTATACCGGCACTTTTAATCAGGCCGGAAGGCACACGAAAAACGTGGCGTCCTGGCCCGGCCGGCTGGTGGCGGTGATGTAGCCCGCCTGAAGAAGCTTGAGCGCATTGCTGAGCAGGTTCTTGAAAAGTTGCCGCAACTGCGCTATCCGCCGGATCATGTCGGCACCGTTCTCACCGATCAGCGGGGCAAATTCGGCCTGCAGCAAATCTCCAAACTGCTGAATTTTTCGCAGCGGCTCCTGCAGGTCGTGGCTGGCTACGTAGGCAATCTGCTGGAGGTTATTGTTAGACAGTCGCAGGTTTAGGTTGGTCTGTTCTATACGTTGCAGGCTGAGCTGGTTGGCGGTGATATCACTGACCGTTGGGTCGCCAGACCATCTTATACCGCTGCGGTACACCGGTTTCAGCTACTTCCGCAAAGCGGTCAAAGGTACCGTTTATCCGGTCTTCGGGAAACCCATCAGACGCCGGCCGCCCGACCACCTCATGCATGGGTCTCTCAGTATGGGTAGGTAAAAGATACCCACTATCGGTAAAAATACCAACAAATTACCGGTTGGTTTACCGTCTGGCCCTTAACTCTGCTTGCCGTCGTCATTGGCTATTTTCTTCCGGTTGCGGTCGGGGGTGGTACCCATTTTGCCGAACCGCCAGTTGACCGACAGCCGGATATTGCGGATAACATTGTAGTTGGTGGCGTCGGTGATGAAGGTGTTGGTCCGGAACTCGTTGTCGATGACGTTATAGCGTCGGAAGGGGTTCTCGAAATTGGCCGTAGCCGTTACGTTCTGCTTCTTGAACTCTTTCCGGGCCGAGAAGCCATAGTAATAAAAACTCGACGATTGTCCCTGCAACTGAATCCGGCGCGAGTTGAAGGAGCCGTTGGCCTGCAGGCTGAAATGATTGGGCAGTTGCAGCGAGGTATTCAGGTTGAAGCGGTAGCTGATGTTTTCGTTTTCGACCTGCAGCGCCGGGCTGTTCAGGAGGTTATAGTTTACACCTACCGAACTGTTGATGTTCCACTGCTTCACGGGGCGGACAGAGCCGAAAATCGTTACCCCATAGGTCGCATTCTGGGCGATGTTGCGGAAGGTGCTGCTGGATACGCCACTGGTATCGACCGTGGTGACGCGCTCGATGGCGTTGTTGGTTTGCCGGCTAAACACCATCGCGTTGAATGAAGAGCCGTTGGGCGTATAAGCACTGTACGATAACTCTACGGAGTGGGCCAGTTCGGGGTCCAGATAGGGGTTACCCGATGAGATGTTTTTCGGGTCGGCGTAGTTGACGTAGGGGTTCAGGTAGAAGATAGACGGCCGCTGAATGCGCTGGCTGTAGTTGAGCCGCAGCCGGTGGCTGTCGCTGAAGCGTTTAGAAAGGGTAAGGTTTGGCAGAAAGTTCTGGTAGCGGTCGGCAAACCGGGTTTGGGTGGAGATAAAGTTGGCGTCGATGTCGGTCATTTCAAACCGGCCGCCCAGGTTGAGTCCCCACCGTTTATCTGTCCGCATCCGGAACGAGGCATATGATGACCACACTACCTGCTGGTACTCGAAACTATTGGCGCGGCTGGGGTCTTCCTGAAAATCCAGGCTGCCGTCAAGTGCATTTTCCAACAGGTAGTTACTGGACACATCGCGCCGGATGGCCTTCAGACCCACTTCCAGCAGGCGCCGGGTTTCGGTCGAAAACGAGTGCGTATAATCCGTCTGGATGGTGAGCTCGTTCTGCCAGTTGTCGTTCGTGTTGCGTTCGCGGTAGTTGATTACCTCACTTTCCGGCAGGGGGTATTGGGTCAGGTTATAATTGCTGTGGTTGTCGTTGCGGTTGTATTGGGCCAGAAAGGTATACTCCTGATCCGGGCGTTTGAACGTCCTGGTGTAGTTAAAGTTGACGTCCATATGCGTGTTATCGTTTTCGCTGTTGGTATACCGCCGGAACTCCTGCGGATTAGCCGAGATAACCCGCGTATCCCGCGTTGAAAATGTATTCCGGCCGTCACCCCCGAAGGAAGCATCCACGCCGATGCGGTTGGTCGAGTCCAGTTCGTAGTCGATATTGACCGAGCCAAACCCGGAATTTCCCCGGTTGCGGTACCGGTTGTTTTGTTCTACAACGCTGATGACCTGCCCTTCGCGCAGGTTTTGCCGCACCGACTCCGAGCCACCGTAGTAGTTGTTGCGGTTGCCCCCGCCATAACCGGCAACGCTCAGCTTGCCTTGCTTGTAGTTGACATTGCCGCTCAGTCTGTTCGACCGGCTGCCGACCGAGGCATTGACCCCGCCCGTTAACCCCTGTAGCTGATTTTTGGTGATGATGTTAATGACCCCCGCCGTACCTTCGGCATCGTATTTGGCGGACGGAGCCGTAATCACCTCCACTGATTTAATTACCTCTGCCGGTATCATTTGCAGGGCTTCGCTGACGCTCCGGGCCATGATGCTCGATGGCTTGTTGTTGATCAGTACCTTGATGCTGGTGCTGCCTTTCAGGGTAATGGTGCCGTCGGGGTCGACAGTCAGCATCGGCACTTTTTTCATCACGTCGATGGCCGTGCCGCCCGTATTCGACAGGTCTTTCTCGGCATTGTATACCAGCCGGTCTTCTTTATCTTCGATGAGCGCTTTCTGCCCCGTCACCACCACTTCGGTCAGCGTCTGGGTATTGGCCTGTACCGCCAGCGAACCCAGCGACACATCCGGTTTTTCGACGCTGACGGAGACGTTGTCGATCATCCGGCTGTCGTAACCGACAAAGCTAATCATTACCCGGTACTGCCCGTAGGTAACCTGATTGATGGTAAAGCGGCCATTTTCGTCGGAGTTCGTGCCGCCAATGGGCTTGCCGGTAACCGGGTCGAGCAGGGCTACGGTGGCAAACTCAACCGGTTTGCTGGTGGTGGCGTCGGTGATGGTGCCGGTAATTTTACCTTTGGCCGAAGTTGGGGCAGGCGCGTTTGTCTGGCCTGGCGTCGGGGGGGGCTGAGCCGGTATGGTCTGGGCCAGGGCTGATACACTCAGGCCAAAGCCGGCCAGGAACGAAAATAGAGAGAACTTCATACGTCAGGGAGAACCGATGTGGTCGGCCAAACGGCCATTTTGGATCAGGAAACCAGCGGGGCATACTAAGCCGCCAATGTCCATATAAGCAGAGGAGCAGGTATACTTACTCAAAAAATGAGTGAACAGCTACGAAAGATCAAACTCGTCATTTGGCGCTATCCTGAAGTAAATAATCCCGGACCAGCGTCAACTGGTCCGTATTCAGAAAATCGACACCGGCCTCCCGCAGTTTGGCCCAGACCGCCGGGTCTTCGGGACTGGCCCAGAGCCGGAGCTTTTTGCCTTCCCGGTGGGCGCGGTCGGCCAACTGGCGCAGTTTCTGGAATTGGTCGGCGGGTATATCGCCTTTTCCCCGCCAGGAGAGCTGGTTGGAGTAGGCATCGCTGATGATTGGCATCAGGGCCGGGCTGTATCTTTTGCCCAGATCGGCCGGACGGCCGTCTATGGCCAGCAGCCGGTTCTTCGTCTTTACTACGGTTTGTACCGGCCGGTTGCCCGATAAGACTACCGTAATCGGGCCTTTGTTGGTGGCTAACAGGGGGCGATACCGCTGCAACACAGCCTCTATGGCCCGGTAGGTACTATCGGCCTGGGTTTTGGCGTCGATCATCAGGTAAAAGGGTCCGTTGTAGTCCGTCAGTACCCGGCCCCCGTTTTGCCGGATGCGCTCGGCCAGGGGCTTGAGGTACAGCGCTTCCAGCGTGGCGGCTGGATTCCGGATCGACGGGCGGTCGTGGGCTACGTACAGCGTATCGCCAATGAGGTGTACGTCGGCCTCAAGGCTGGTAAAGCCGTGATCCAGCGCATCCCATAGCGGTCGGGATTGCCCGTAGTCGTTATGCGCGTGGGCATTCGGCAGGGCCACCACACCCGCAACGGAGGATGGTACGTATGCCTGAGCAATCGGCTGGGTCCAGGCCATTTCGACATCGCCCGGCATAAACGGGTTAAACTTGGGCGTGTTGGAAATAACTCTGGCCCGAACCAGCCAGACATCGGCCGGCAGGGTATAGCGGGCGGTGGTGTCGGCCACTTCCCGAAGGATCTCCGCCCGTTCGTTGCCCTTTCGAACGCCGATAAACTGAATCCGGTAGCTGGTTTTGGGCGTTGCTTTGATCCGGACGGTAAGTGTATTGGCGCTTTGGGGTAGCTGCTTTAGCTCTACGCCCGTAGTGGCATAAAACCGGCCGGCCTCCAGCGCTTCAATCAAGGCCTTTGGGGTTAGTTCCGGTGCATTCACCATCACCCAGGCCCGGCCGCTATTGCTGTAGGTCGGCCCGAAAAACGAATAATTGTGGCTATCATCGGTGGCCAGTCCGTACATGAACGGACGCCCCTGCCGCAGAAAATGAAAGTTAATCTTATCCCACATCACCTCGGTACTGTCGTGGGTAGCGTCGCCGTAATTGTTGACCATTGGGTGGCCGTTGAATACCTCGAAAAAACGCTCGTGCCGGAGCTGCATCAGGTCCTGCGCGGTGATGGCGTAGTAGAAGTTCGGGTGGTTGATGTGTGAGAACATCGGCTGACCGGTCTGCCGCCGTTGGGCCACCACCAGGTCGATGTTGTTCTGCATTACCTCGGCCACGCTATTGCCGGGTTGGGGGCGGATCAGGCTCTGTACGTTCGTGACGTTGAGGTGAATGGGTTTGCCCTGAAAGCCGGTCGATACCTCCTCGCTTTTCAGAATCAGGAATTTGCCCGGCTCTTCGAAGTGGCTCCGGTAGTCGCTGAGGTTTTTGAGCCGGACCGTCAGCGAGTCGTTCGGCCCCTGACGGTAGGTGACCCAATCGGGTCCGAAGGTTTGCAGGTAGCGGGCAAATACCTGCCGGCGGTCTTTCTGGCGGGGGACAGTTATCCATTTTTCGCCTTCCTGGAGAATGTTATGGTCTGATAATCCCACAAACTGGTAGCCATTGGCCTTGTACCAGCTCATAATCATTTCGGGGTAGTCGTCGCCGTCGCTCCAGAGCGAGTGGGTATGCAGGTTGCCTTTGTACCAGTGCTGGGCGAATAGGGGAGAAAGACCGTAGAGGAACAGCAGCAGGGAGAAGAAAAGTCGCATGGGAGAGGGCGATTATGGTTGTTGGATGTACCTGCCGTAAAATAACCTATAAAAACTGTTGGCGGCAAAGCGGGTTGTCCGAATACATGTCATATATCGCTATGCTGCCGCAGAACCCGACACAAAACTGACCTATGGCGACAACAACCCTGGAGCCGGTGAAGGCCCTTTTCACCACGGCTATTATTGATCGGTTAAGTCCGAAACTCGACGAAAAGCCGGAGAACGTGCGCAACGCACTGGACCTGCTGGTGCCGGCCGTTACGGGCGCGGTGACCAGCCGGGCCGATGGCGATGCCCTGACCAAACTATACACCTGGGCGAGAGACTGGTCTCATCAATTCGATATTTCTCACCTGGCCAATCATAATGATGCCCGGCAGAACGTGGCCGAACAGGGCCGTCAGTTTCTGGAGAGTCTGGTAGGACTACCGGTGAGCGGACTGATCAATACCACCTCCGAACTTAGTGGCGTTCGGTACACGTCGGCGGCCGGTCTGATGGGGCTGGTGGGGGCTGCGGTACTAAGTTTTCTACACAACCAGATTGATAAACGGCAACTGACCAAAGCGCAGATCGGCGATTTGCTGCGCAGCGAAACCGACCATATAGCCGAACAGGTTCCGGACCGCTTAACTGAGGCCGTACCTGACCTGCTTGTTGAGCCGGATAGTGGTTTGGGAAACAAGAATACCTCCAGGCCACCGGAGCCGGTGAAGATGCAGTTGTCCAGAAAAGAATTCGATCGCATGTTTCTGTGGCTGATCGGGGTCATTCTGCTGCTGGTAATGCTGCTGGACACGGTGCGTACCTGTAGCACTACCAAAGAAAAACAGGCAGAAGCCGCTCAGGAAACTACCCAGCTCTACAAAGCTGCAAATTATTTTTAACTCCGATGGTGGATTTATAGTGCAAACTTGTCTCTAGATTGTCATAAATCTAACGACATGTCTGCCGACTCATCACCAACCCGGCTTTCCCAGAATACTCATTCGCCCAACCGGTCGGAAAAGGAATTCAAAGAGCCTGCTATTCCGGCAGAGCCCTTTGCGTCACCCCAACCCCCAGACCGGGTCCATCCAGACCGGGTCCATCCAGACCGGGTCCATCCAGACCGGGTCCATCCAGACCGGGAGTTTTTTATCCGGCAGGCTTTTGGGCATGATCCCCGACGCGGCTGCGAACAGTTGTTCCGGCAGTACTATGCTCCTCTTTGCAGCCATGCTATCCGGTTTGTGCACAACCGGGAGGTGGCCGAAGACCTGGTCGCCGACGTATTCTATGCTTTTTACACACAGGAGCTCCACCGCCAGATTACCACATCGTATCGTTCGTATCTCTTCCGGGCGGTGCGCAACCGGGCGTATAACTATATCAGGTGGGATTTGAGCCGCCAGGAACCCCTCCTCACTGATGCCGATTGGGCTGATGCTGAAGCAGCCCAACCTGATCACCTGATGGTGCAGGATGAATTCTATCTTGCTCTGGAAGAGGCCATCGGACAGTTACCTCCGCAACGGCAGAAAGTCTTGCTGCTAAGCCGGTTTGAAGGCAAAAAACAGAAAGAGATTGCTGATGAACTGAGCCTGGCCCCCAAAACGGTAGAAAATCACCTGCTCCGGGCGCTGGCAACCCTACGAACAATCCTGACAGAGAAAAATCTGCTGTTGGTGCTGCTGCTGCCAGGCTGCACGCTATTCCGGTAAACTTGATCCATATTTGACGTTACGCACTTCACTGTCATGACAGTAACTAAGGAATTACTACGAACTTACTTCTCCGGTCAGGCTACTCCGTTTCAGAAACAAATGATTGCCGACTGGCTGAAGCAACCGGCCAACCAGGAGTTGTATTTCGACTGGCTGGAGGAGTGGGAACGCCGGGTACCACAGTACGCGCCGGATGTCGATACGGCCGTTGACCGTTTCCGGCAACGTTTAGACGGGCAGCACCTGCCTGCCTCCGCTCCTGAACAGGTTTCTGATTCGGGCCAACGTATGCCCGGCCGCCAATTCTGGAGCCGGATGTGGTGGGTAGCCGCCGGTACCGTACTGATTGTAGGCCTGCTCGGTTATATAGCGCAGGACTACATCTGGTACAAAACCTACGCCACCGACTACGGGCAGACCTACGCCCTGGTGCTGCCCGACGGCTCGGCCGTGACGCTGAACGGGCATTCAAGTCTATGGGTGCCCCGCTTCGGCTTTGGTGAGTCGCTCCGGCGGGTGCGGTTATCAGGGGAAGCGGTCTTTGACGTGAAGCATACCGTCTCCAGCCAGCGCTTTGTGGTGCATACGCTCAACAACCTCGATGTAGAAGTATTAGGTACCGAGTTCTCAGTCAATACCCGGCCGTACGGCACCCAGGTGGCGCTGAATCGGGGTAAAGTCAAACTACACTACCAGGATACCGACCGGCAGGAGCGGCAACTGGTGATGAAGCCCGGTGATTGGATAGCGGTGGATGAGCAGGGAGCGCTGAAACGCGGCAGCCACAAAGACGCGAAACAATTTGCCGCCTGGCGGGAGCAGCGTTTTGAATTCGATAATACCCCGCTCCAGGAGGTAATCACGATGCTTAACGAAACCTACGGGTACACCATAAAACTCGCTGACGATAAGCTGGCAACCCGCACGCTGACCGGCACCTTTCGCGCCCGTACGCCCGAGGATCTGCTCGAAGCCCTGGCTCAGCTGCTCGACCTGCGCATGGAGCGCCAGAACAAGACAATCGTGCTCTCAACCCCTGTAACCAATCTATAACCTTAGTTCATAATGAGACGAACATTACCCTTAGCCCTGGCAACCGGACTGCTGCTGGCGGGTTTGCCGCCGGCAGTCACGGGCCAGACCCTGGCCTTTGCGCAGCCTAAAAAGCGTGCAGCTGAATCAGTGCGCTCTGCCAGGGCGCAGTCGCTGAAGCAGGTACTGCTGGACCTGAAGAATCAGTACGGCGTCGACATTCTGTTCGAAGAAACTGTCGTAGGTGACCGGTCGACCACCGTATCGGTAAATCCTAAAGCCAAACTGGAAGTAAATCTGGGCGCCTTGCTGGAGCCGCAGGGCCTGTATTTCCGGAAGCTCCGCCCGGATGCGTACCTGATTGTAGCGGCAAAACCAGAGCCGAAGTCAACAAGTCAGGTGGCTACTCCGGCCACCATTCCGGCGTCGGCCAGCAGCGCTATCGAATCGGGATTGAGTCCGCTTTCTATAGATCGGGAAGTGGTTTTGACTGTCGCTGAGGTCCGGGTGTCGGGCCGGGTTACGGCCGAAAGCGGGGAAGCTATGCCGGGCGTAAGCGTGGTGCTGAAAGGCACTACCCGCGGTACCACAACTGACCCGAACGGCCGCTATCAACTCAACGTACCCGACCGGAACGCCGTACTGGTATTCAGTTTTGTTGGGTACACCAGCCAGGAGATCACCGTAGGCAGCCGGTCGACGCTGGATGTGCAACTGGCGGCCGATACCCGCTCGCTGAATGAGGTAGTTGTTATCGGCTACGGAACCCAAAAGAAAAGTGACCTGACCGGCGCGGTTTCTACGGTACCCGTTGATGAAATCCGCAAAGTGGCCGTAACGTCACTGGACCAGGCGCTGCAGGGCCGGGCGGCCGGGGTGCAGATCACCCAGAACTCGGGTGCGCCCGGCGGAACAACCACCATCCGGATTCGGGGGGGCAACTCTATCCAGGGGGATAACGAGCCGCTTTATGTCATCGACGGGATTCCTTTCAAAAACGACGGAGCCGGTAGCGGGTCCAGCTTCAACGTGCTGAGTACGCTGAATCCGAGCGATATTGAATCAATATCGGTCCTGAAAGATGCTTCCTCAACAGCCATCTATGGGTCACGCGGAGCCAATGGTGTGGTGATCATCACCACCAGGCGGGGTAAGGCGGGCCGGTCGGCCATTAACCTGGAAACATACTACGGTGTGCAGCAGGTACGGCGTAAATATCCGGTGCTGAACGCCCGCGAGTACGCGCAGTTTGTGAACGATGCCAACACCAACGAAGGGCGGGCGGCCGTGTACACCCCGGCGCAGGTAGAGGCTTTCGGCGCGGGCACCGACTGGCAGGATGAAATTTTCCGCTCTGCTCCGATTTCCAATTACCAGCTATCGATGAGCGGGGGCGATGAGCGTACCCAATATGCCATTGCGGGCGGGTACTTCAACCAGCAGGGTATTGTGGTCAACTCCGACTTTGAACGTTACTCGTTCCGGCTGAATCTGGACCGGAAGCTGACCAGTAAAATCAAGATTGGCAACAGCCTGACCGTGAACCGGACCAAGACCAACCAATCCCGCACCGACGGTGATCTGGGCAGTGCCGGTCTGGTTACCATGGCGGCTTTGCAGTTTCCGCCCATCCTGCCTGTTTACAACCCAGACGGGTCCTACCTGATTACCAATCCTGCGCTGAGCTTTACGGCCGACAACCCGGTAGCGCTGGCGCGTGAAAGTAAGAACCTCAATACCGCTTACCGCATCTTTGGCAACGTGTTTGGCGAATACCAGATCATCGATGGTTTAACCCTGAAGGTCCTGCTGGGTTTAGATGCTATTCTGCAAAAACAGGATTCATACCTGCCCCGCAGCGTATCCAGTGGGCTGGCGCAGGGCGGGGTGGCCTCGCTGACCAACCGGCAGTCGGCCACCTGGCTGAACGAAAACCTGCTGACCTATAACAAAACCATTGGCGAAGTACACAGCATCGGGGCCCTGATCGGTTATACGCAACAGGCAAACCGGTCGGAAGCCAATACCGCAGCTTCCCGCAACTTCGTGAACGATAACCTGGGCACGGGTAACCTGGGAGCGGGTTCGGTGGCGCTGGTGCCATCGTCCAGCATCGGCACGTGGGGGCTTGAGTCATACCTGGCGCGGGTTAATTACGGCTACCGCGACCGGTACCTGATTACGGCTTCGTTCCGGGCCGATGGCTCCTCGCGATTCGGAACCAACAAGCGGTTTGGTTACTTCCCCTCGGCGGCCGTAGCCTGGCGGGTTTCCGAAGAGGATTTTCTGAAAAATGTCTCTGCCCTGAGCGATCTGAAGCTACGGGCCACCTACGGCTTAACCGGTAACCAGGACGGTATCGGTAACTATCCGGCGTATTCGCTGCTGAGCACCCAGAATTATGTATTCGGCAATGCCGTATCGACCGGTATTGGCCCCAGCCAGATTGCCAACCCCGACCTGTCCTGGGAAACAACCGCCCAGGCCGATTTTGGTATTGATCTGGGCTTGCTCAACAACCGGATTACGCTGACCGCTGATTTTTACCAGAAGCGGACACGCGATCTGCTGCTGAACGTGACCATTCCGAGTACGTCGGGTTTTTCGAGCGCCATCAAAAACCTGGGTAAAGTCCAGAACAAAGGCGTAGAACTTAGCATTTCGTCGCGCAACATCGATGAGGCCTTTAAGTGGAATACGGACGTGAACGTTGCGCTGAACCGGAATAAGGTCCTCGACATTGGCGGGGCTCCGCAAATTTTTGCCGGTCAGGTGGCCAACATCGCGCAGAATGTCAATTCGGGCATTATCCGGGTAGGAGAGCCGCTGGGATCGTTCTATGGCTACGTGACCAATGGCCTGTATCAATCAGCCGATGAACTGGTGGCGCTGGCAGATGCGCAGGCTCGCAAGCCGGGTGACCGCAAGTACCTCGACCTGAACGGAGATAAGAAAATTGATGATAATGACCGGACCATCATCGGCCGGGCACAGCCTAAATTCATCGGCGGTATCAACAACACCTTCTCCTACAAAGGCTTCGAGCTAACCGCCTTTTTCCAGGGCGTATACGGTAACCAGATTCTGAATGCCAACCGCTTTGAACTGGAATACCTGAACGGCACCAACAATCAGGACATCGATATGCTAAACCGGTGGACGCCTACCAACACGAATACGGATATTCCACGGGCGTCGACCACCCGCCCGGCCAACCGCATCTCGACGCGGCAGATCGAAGACGGCTCGTACCTGCGGCTGAAGAACCTGCAACTGGCGTATAATTTGCCGGCACCGGCACTCGGTGCGCTTAAAATTAGCTCGCTGCGAGTGTACGCTACTGCCCAGAATTTCCTGACCTGGACGAAGTACTCCGGCTACGATCCGGAGGTAAACCGGTTTGGGCAGGACAGCCGCAGCCAGGGTTTCGACTATGCCAGTTACCCCGCAGCCAGGACCTGGATGCTTGGGCTTAATGTTGGTTTCTAATCCATTCTGACCTCATGAAAAAGATTCTTATAGCAGGCTTTTTACTAGCGTTCTCCATAACGGGTTGCGAGGTGCTTGACCAAACCCCCGAATCGAGCTTTACGCCCGACAACTTTTACCGCAACGCCGATGATGCCAAAGCGGCCGTCAGCGCCGTATACGACCCGCTGAATACCTCCAATATGTACGGGCAGGTCATGTGGATATTGCAGGACCAGGCCACTGATGATGCCGAATGGGGGGGAGGCCGCTCGACGGCAAACCAGGCCAAAAACGACCTTGACAAACATACCTTTACGCCCGCTACCAGTACGTTTCAGTCGCTGTGGACCACGGTGTACCAGGGCATCAACCGGGCTAATGCCGTTATTGAGCGGGTGCCTCCAATTGCTATGGATGAAACCCTGAAGGCCCGGTACATTGCCGAAGCTACGTTCATGCGGGGCTTCTACTACTTTACGCTGGTTCGGCTGTTCGGTGGGGTGCCGCTGATGCTGAAAGAAACGACATCGCTCAATAATCTGGCCGTATCACGGGCGTCGGTTGATGAAGTATATAACCAGGTCATCAAGGATTTTACGGATGCCGAAAGCGTGTTGCCGGCCTCGTATACGGTGGCAGATCGCGGCCGGGCTACTAAGGGAGCTGCTTCGGCGTTTTTAGCTAAAGTGTATTTAACCCGAAAAGACTGGGCTAAAGCAGCCGCCAAGGCTAAAGAGGTGATTGACTCCGGTGTGTACGATCTGTGGGCCAACTTTTCGGAGGCTTTCCTGATTGCCAACAAAAACGGCAAGGAAGCCGTATTCGAGATGCAGGCGCTGGGTGGTGGTTTCGGGGAAGGCAGTCTGATGCAGGGCTATATGCGTCCGCCGTTTGACCGGGTCAATGGCGTTGCCGGCTTCGGTGATGATCCGGTGACTGAAAACCTGTATAAAGCCTACAAACCGGAAGACAAACGGCGCGATGTGACCATTAAGCTGTATTCGGCCACTACCACGCCGGCGGCTCCGGCCAGCGTAGCTTATCCGGCTTACGTGTATAAGTATCTGGACCCGTCGGCGACCTCAAACGGAGAAGGCAGTAATAACTACCCCATTATCCGCTACGCCGATGTGCTGCTGATGTACGCCGAAGCCCTTAATGAACTAAACGGACCAACACCGGAAGCGTACGCAGCCGTGAACCGCCTGCGCAAACGCGCCGGCCTGCCCGACCTGGCTGACCTGACAAAAGACCGGTTCCGCGATGCCGTGCTGCTCGAACGGCGGCTCGAACTGGCGTTTGAGGGCCACCGCTGGTATGATTTGGCGCGTACGGGTCGGCTGATCGAAGCCATTAAAGCGCAGAACCCGACCATTGTTGTGCCGGCCAACCATAGTCTGTTCCCCATTCCTCAAAGTGAGATTGACGTAAATCCGCAGTTGACCCAGAACCCTGGCTATTAGGAATTAGCGTTCGGCTGCTTTCTGTGTCAGGTACGCTAGTGCCGTTCAGTCAGCAGCCGAACAGTTTTTTATTGATCCCTTATGAGACGAAAGACATTTTTACCAATACTGCTTGGCTCTGTCATTCTGACGAGCTTCTCTGCCCCCCATCATTCAGGTGAAAACCGGCGGGCTGCGGTTCGGCGGGCCGATGTGATTATTTACGGCGGAACCTCGGCTGCGGTGACGGCGGCTGTGCAGGTCAAAAAGATGGGTAAATCCGTCATTGTGGTTTCTCCCGACAAGCACCTGGGCGGGTTGTCATCGGGCGGCCTGGGCTTTACCGATACCGGTAATAAGGAGGTTATTGGCGGCTTGTCGCGGGAGTTTTACCAGCGCTTGTACCAGCACTACCAGCAGGATGCCTCCTGGAAGTGGCAGAAGCGGGAGGAATACGGCAACAAAGGGCAGGGAACGCCGGCCATTGACGGCAATGCCCGTACCATGTGGATCTTTGAGCCCCACGCAGCCGAGAAGGTGTTTGAAGACTTTATCCGGGAGAATCAGATTACCGTCTACCGCGACGAGTGGCTCGACCGGGCCGCTAGTGGCGTGCAGAAGCGCAACGGTGCTATCCGTCAGTTTCGGACCCTGAGCGGCAATGTCTACGAAGGGCAGATGTTCATTGATGCCACCTACGAAGGCGACCTGATGGCGGCCGCTGGGGTAAAGTACCACGTGGGGCGGGAGGCCAACAGCGTTTACGGCGAAACCTGGAACGGCGTGCAGCCCGATGCCCGGCACCACGGCCATTTCTTCAAGGCACAGATCAGTCCGTATAAAGTGCCCGGCGACCCCAAAAGTGGACTGCTGCCGGAGGTCTCGGCCACCGGTCCGGGCGAGAAAGGCATGGGCGATAACAAAATTCAGGCCTACTGTTTCCGCATGTGCCTGAGCAACCACCCCGATAATCGGATTCCTTTCCCTAAGCCAGATGGCTACGACCCCGCCAGGTATGAGTTGATGGCGCGGGTGTTTGCAAGCGGCTGGCGCGAAACCTACAACAAGTTTGACCCCATCCCGAACCGGAAGACCGATACCAACAACCATGGCCCGTTTAGCACCGACTATCTGGGTAAGAACTACGACTATCCCGAAGCTACCTACGAACGCCGGAAAGCGATCATTAAAGACCATGAGCGCTACCAGAAGGGGCTGATGTACTTTTTGCAAAATGATCCCAGCATCCCCGCCGATGTGCAGACGGAGATGAAGAAGTGGGGTTTGGCCAAAGACGAGTTTACCGATAATGGCAACTGGCCGCACCAGATCTACGTCCGCGAAGCCCGGCGTATGCTGGGCATGTTTGTGATGAAAGAAGCGGACGCCCTGGGTAAAACCAACGTGCCGAATCCCGTTGGAATGGGCTCTTACGCGCTGGACGCGCACAACGCGCAACGCTACGTGACCAAAGATGGGTACGTACAGAACGAGGGCGACATCGGCGTGCATCCCGACCGGCCGTATTCCATTGCCTACGGCTCCATTCTGCCCAAAGAGCAGGAATGCCGTAACCTGCTGGTGCCGGTTTGCGTATCCAGTTCACATATTGCCTACGGGTCTATTCGTATGGAGCCCGTGTTCATGATTCTGGGGCAGTCGGCGGCAACGGCGGCTGTGCTGGCTATCGAAAATAACGTAACTCCGCAGCAACTGCCCTACGAAAAACTCCGCGCCGTGCTGCTCAAAGACGGTCAGCGGCTGGAGTTGCAGCAATAAAATATCCACCCTACTACGCAGAGCGATTAAGGACTTCTCTGTGAATCTCTTCTCGCTCTGCGTATCCGGCCGGCGCACCGGTCTGTGTAACAACTCTTTTTTCCAATGAAGGACCTCAACCCCATTCTCGCAGCTTTTTTTTGCCTGGTCAGCAGCAGCCTGTTCGCCCAGGCCGTTGTTAAGACCGTCGATGTTTGTGTCTACGGCGGTACCTCGGGCGGAGTCATGGCCGCGTATGCTGCTAAAAAGATGGGCAAGTCGGTCCTGCTGATTGAACCGGGCCGGCATTTGGGTGGACTAACCACCGGCGGTCTGGGCTATACCGATATCGGCAATAAATACGCCATCTCCGGCCTGGCGCTGGACTATTACCGGCGGCTGGGTAAGCACTACGGTACGTTTGAGCAGTGGATCTTCGAGCCCGGCGTAGCCGAAAAGCTGTTTAACGAATACATCAAACGGGCCGATGTACCTGTCGTTTTCAACCACCGGATTGTGTCGGCAAAGAAGGTGAACGGCACTATTGAGGAAATTACGCTGGAGACACCCCTGTCGTCGGTAGTTCACCCTGTACGGGCCGTTCGTGCCAAAATGTTTATTGACGCTTCGTACGAAGGCGATCTGCTGGCCAGGGCGGGCGTGAGCTATACCATAGGCCGGGAAGCCAACAGCCGGTACAACGAGACCTGGAACGGCGTTCAGGTACTCCACGGTCACCAATTTCCCGACGGTGTTGATCCGTATAAGGTGCCGGGGAAGCCGGAGAGCGGACTGCTGTGGGGGATAAGCCCGGAACAGGTGTCTGAAACGGGAGCCGGCGACAAGAAGGTACAGGCCTACAATTTCCGGATTTGCCTGACCAGTGATCCCGCCAACATGCTTCCGATCACCCAGCCCGAAGGGTATGATCCGGCCCGGTATGAACTGCTCCTGCGCTACCTGGAGAAGAAACCGGCCAAAAACCTGTGGGGTTTTCTCAAGTTCGACCTGATGCCCAACAATAAGACCGACATTAATAACAACGGCCCCTTCTCCACCGACATGATCGGCATGAATTATGATTTCCCGGAAGCAAGCTATGAGCGCCGGGCGCAGATTCAGAAAGAACATGAATTCTATAACAAAGGACTACTGTACTTTATCGGGCACGATCTGCGCATGCCGGAGCACCTCCGTAAAGAGATGCTGCGCTGGGGATACCCGAAAGATGAGTATACCGATAACGGCCACTGGTCTCCGCAGATGTACGTTCGCGAAGCCCGGCGGCTGGTTGGGGAGTATGTAATGACACAGGCAAACTGCGAAGGCAAAGAGGTAGTGAATGATGCCGTGGGTATGGCTGCTTACACCATGGATTCGCACAACTGCCAGCGGATTGTGATCGAAAAAGAAGGTATGAAAATGGTCAAGAACGAAGGTAATGTAGAGGTAGGCGGTTTTCCGCCGTATCCGATCAGCTACCGGTCGCTGGTACCGAAGCAGGACGAATGCAAAAACCTGCTGGTGCCGGTCTGTCTCTCGGCCAGCCATATTGCCTACGGCTCTATCCGGATGGAGCCGGTGTTTATGGTGCTGGGGCAGTCGGCGGCTGTAGCGGCCAGTCTGGCTATCGATCAAAAACAGCCGGTGCAGCGGGTCAACGTGGCGGCTGTTCAGAAAATCCTGCGCGACAATCCGCTGCTCGATGGCAGCCTCCCAGATGTTGTTATCGACAACGAAGATGCCGGCCGTGTAACGCTCACCGGTGACTGGAAGCAGGACAGCCGGGGCGGGTACGGACGCTCGCTGGTTGTTGACGATACCAAAGGGCAAACTCCCAAAGCGGTTCGGTTTACACCCATGCTGCCCAAAGCCGGTCAGTACGATGTCTACACCTACGTTCCCCGCCGGGCCGATGCAACTTCGCAAACGACGCTGCTGATTGGTACGGGCAAAACGGCCCAGCCGGTCGTGTTAAAACGCGATGCCGTGCAGGTGGCAGGCCAGACCTCCGGTACGTGGGTAAAAATTGGTCGGTTTACCCTGCCGGCGGGGCAGCAGTCGTACGTGGAAATTACCAACCAGCAGGCCGACGGAACCGTGGTTGCCGATGCCGTACAGTGGATTGCGGTAAACGGAAAATAAACCCGGCTGGAAACTGAACAAACCATTGGTTGGCCGGTTATAGCTGCTGGGTTTTAACGTATAGATAATCAACGTTTATGAAAAAGGTAATTATGATGGCGGCTCTGCTACTGGCCTCGTTTACGGTAGCTTCTGCCCAGGACGATGTCAAGGCGAGTGCCAAAGCCACGGGCCGTCAGGCCAAGCGGACGGCGAAAGTCGCCGGTGAAAAAATCGGGCAGGGAGCCCGTAACACGGGTAGAGAAATCAAGGAGACCTCTACGGAAGTAGGAAATAAAGTGGAACGGGGGGCTAGGGCAACTGGTCGTGGAATAAAGAACGGTGCCCGGAAAGCCGGAACGGCAACAAAGCGTACGACCAAAAAGGCCCTTAACAAGACCGAACAGGGGTTAAAGAAGGCTGAGGATAAGCTGGATAATAACCGGTAAGTACAGACCGAAATATAAAGTGAAAATTTTTTTAAACAAGTCTGCCCGGTACCCTGTTATATACCTGTATTTCGCTTACTGACAGAAGACTTGAAACGTATTCGTTACAACCAAACTGTCTACCAGGCGAATTTAAGAAACCAGACGGCTCAGGCCGTCTGGTTTTCTTCGTTTATAGCCGCTACTTCGTCATAAAACGCCAGGTAACTTTGCCAATGGTATCGGGTTTGCCTTTTTCGGCTGCCGAAACGGCTCCGGTCCATTGCCCGTTTTTCCGGCGTTCAACCCGGATGGTACGCCAGGAGTACTGTCCTCTTTCATAATCAAAGGTCTCCCCGTCATCATCATAGAGCTGGTATTGGCCGGGTTTCTCACCATAGTGCCGGATGTCGAGGTCTACTTTTTGGCCCGGTTTGGGTGCGTGCAGCAGGGGCGGCATCATCGGAATAATTCCTCCATCCTTAACGAATACCGGAATCTTATCCAGCCCCGGCGTAACGGTAATAACCTCACCCTCGCCTGCAAACCGGCCGGTGTAAAAATCATACCACTTCCCTTTCGGCAGGATTACTTTACGCGATGTCTGTCCGGTAAAAAGCGGAGCCACCAGCAGGTACTCGCCGGCCATGTACTGGTCTTTTATTTCTTTACCGACGGCTTCAGCGTATGGATTTTCTTCCAGGCTGGCTGTGACCACCTCTTTTTTGACCTCAGCCTGAAAGCCGGGCTCCAGGTTCATGGCCCGGAACGGCGGAGTGCCCTCAAAATGGTATTTGGCAAATTCGGTATACCAGTACGGCATCATCTGCATCCGGAGCTGGGCAATGTCCCGCACCTGATCGGCCACTTCCGGAAACGTCCACGGCTTGGTACTGCTGGCCCAGGCATTGATCATCGCCATCGGCGAAAAACATACCGACTGAAACCGGCGCAGCCACTCCTCGCTGGTCTTCGATGCCCGTACTTCCGGTGTCCAGAGTACCCCCGAAAAACTGCTGTTGATGAGAGCCGTGATAAAATCTTCATGGCTGTAATAATCGTTGTAGAGGACGTACGGCAGCGACGAGCCGCCGGCATTGGATGCCCGCGTCAGGCCGTAGGTCCGCTGGTTGCGATTGCGGAACAGGTCCGCACTTTGTTTCTGGACCAGTAAGCCATACGTCTGCCGCATCTGCTCGGCGCTGAGTCCGGACGGAAACGTAGCGACATCGGGCCAGAGGTAATAATCATACCCGTCGGTTTCATCAATTTTGTAGCCACTGACGCCGATGCCGATATGGTCTTTAGCAAAGACATCCCAGAACAGTTCCCTGGCTTTGGGTATGGTCAGATCCGGTACGGCCCCTACCCAGACGGTATGTGAGCCGGTGTAGGGTGCAATCTTTGGGTACACCGAGGCTTCGGGCGAGACGTAGGGGTTGGTCCAGAGATTAATCCGGACGCCCTTGCTCAGCATGTCTTTTACAAACGCTTCAGGTTGCGGAAAGCGGGTCTTATCCCACTCAAACGTGCAGGGATAGGATTTGCTCTGCCAGCCGGGCTCCAGTCCGATGAAGTCCAGCGGGTACTTGCGGGCTTCAAATTCGGCGGCCTCTTTCCGGACATCATCGGCGGAGTAGAGCCGGTGGACCCGCTGCGTAAAGCCGAGACCCCAGCGGGGCGGCAGACAGCCCCCGCCGTTGAACAGGTTGAACCGGCGTACCGCGTCCAGCGGGGTAGGGCCACCAAATACATACATTTCGACTCCTTCGGCGGGAACCAGCATCTCTACGGCATCGGAGTAAGGCCGCGCCGACCAGTTTTTATCTGTGTTCCGGTCCTGCGCCACGGGTGGATTTTTGCTGTCTTTGCGGGCGGCCGTTCCAGCATACACCGTAATGTACCGGGCCGAGTTGACAAATACACCATACCCGTTGGCCGATACATAAAACGGCACGGGTGCGTGAGTCCGGCCGTTGTCCTTGCCGCCATAATGGTCTACGTGCAGTTGCAGGATTTTCCCCCGCTGGTGTACCGTCTGGAAGTTCAGTCCAAAACCAAACAACTGCTCACCCCGGTCAAGGGGAAAGCGCAGATAGGTTTTGCCGTTGACTACTGTAGCCACAATGTCGTTCTGGGCTAGCGGAAAAGCCGTTTTCCCTAACCGGCTAATCGCGCTGAGGTTGGGCTGTGATTCGGCAGCCGTCAGCAGGTTATAGGCTTCCGGTTTTCCTACGCTTAGTTTCCAGATTCCGGGTGCGGTTTCAGTCCAGTTGAGTGGCTGGGCCGATAACGGTAAACAGCGGATAAGCAGGCTGAGGAGGCAAAGCAGTTTTTTCATAAGGGTAACCCGGAGTGGTACTCCGGGCGGTTAAGAGCTAAAAGAAACAGCCGGAGGTGCATGGCACCGGCCACCCGGTCCGGGATACAGGGCTACATACACAAAAAGGAGCCGGCCCGGCTCCTTTTTGTGTATGTAGTACGGAGTTATACTCCGTCTAAATGGTTCGGCCTGCGGCCGTACGGAGTGGCACTCCGTGGTACTCGTGGTACTATACCTTAGGCTTCCAGTGTGGCCAGCACATCGTTCATGTTCCGCACGGCATCCGCCGATTTGCTGAAAGTAGCTTTCTCTTCCTCGTTCAGCTGAATATCCACAATCTCTTCCCAGCCGTTGCGCCCGATTACCACCGGTACACCCAGGCAAATGTCCGACTGACCGTACTCACCTTCCAGGTACACACTGCACGGGAATACGTGCTTCTGGTTGCGGATGATGCTCTCGACCAGTACCGCTACGGCCGCCCCCGGTGCGTACCAGGCTGAGGTGCCAATCAGCTTTGTCAGCGTAGCGCCACCCACCATCGTATCGGCGGCCACTTTCTGCAACTGCTCGGCGCTCAGAAACTGGCTGACGGGTACCCCCATGCGGGTAGCCAGGCGCGTCAGCGGAATCATGGTGGTATCGCCATGACCACCCACCACCGTAGCGTGAATATCATTCGGCGGGCAGTCCATCGCCAGGGCCAGGTAGGTCTTGAAGCGGGCGCTGTCCAGAATACCACCCATACCAATGATGCGGTTCTTCGGCAAGCCGGAGGCTTTCAGCGCCAGGTAGGTCATGGTATCCATCGGGTTCGAAACAATAATGATAATAGCCTCCGGCGAGTGCTTCAGAATGTTTTCGGTAACCCCTTTTACAATATTGGCGTTGGTGCCGATGAGTTCTTCGCGGGTCATGCCCGGCTTACGCGGTAGCCCCGACGTAATCACCACCACATCTGAACCGGCCGTTTTTTCGTAATCATTGGTAGAGCCGGTGATTTTGGTGTCGAAGCCCAGCAGGGTAGCGGTCTGGAGCATATCCAGTCCCTTGCCTTCGCTCAGGCCTTCTTTAATATCCAGCAGAACGACCTCTTCGGCCAGTTCCAGGCGGGCAATATTATCGGCGCAGGTTGCTCCGACGGCACCAGCTCCTACAACGGTAATCTTCATATCAGGAGGAATTATAGAGGTGAATACATGAAAACTAATGGGGCGTAAAATTAGGAAAGCCGGGCGTCAGAAACCAACGGATTAATAACCCCACCCTCAGATTTTTTGCAACCTGGAAATATTTATCTGAAAATTATTGTTATAAAAGGGCACCAACTAACTTTTAGTCTATAGATGGCGAACCGCAAGCTGATTACCCAGGTACTGGCATCCATATTTTTCCGGCGGGCCAATTATAAAGCTGCCCGTTACGCTCGTAACAGTCGTAGCTTGTTCGGGCTTGTGCAGCAGGCTGTTTTAAAAAGCAAAAACCTCACCGGTAGTAATATACAGGATGTTCGAAATCAAATCGCCCTGATGGCGCGTATGGTAAAAGCCTATGCCTCCGGTGAATACAAAAATATTCCCTGGAAATCGCTGATCCGGATGGTGGCCGTGCTGATCTATTTTGTGTCACCGCTGGATTTTATTCCCGATTTTCTGCCGATTATCGGCGTGACCGATGATATTGCGCTGATTTTCTGGCTGGCATCGGCTATGGGTACCGACATTGACAAGTTCCGGCAGTGGGAAGAAAGTAAAAAGACTACCATTCAAATAGGGTAATCTTAAGCTGGTTTTAATAGTTTTTTGCTGAATTGTTTTTATTTTTGCATACTTATAAATTTCAAGATTATGAACGTTGCCTCCATTTATTTGATCATGGGTTTAGGCGGACAGGAAATGCTGCTGATTTTCCTGGCGCTGTTGTTGTTCTTCGGCGCAAAGAAGCTGCCTGAACTGGCACGCGGTCTGGGCAAAGGTATCCGCGAGTTCAAGGATGCTACTAAAGAAGTTCGCGATAACATCGAGGACGGGCTGAAAGAAACGAAATAACATGGTGTTCTGATAAGCAGACAACTGAATACCCGCCGGGTATTCGGTTGTCTGTTTTTGTATTAGTACCCGCCTAACTTTTTACTACATGTTATACCGTAGCTTCGCGGAGGTGCAGTCGGCCCTGGAGGCCGGCACCACCACCTGCCGCCAGTTGGTCGATTATTACCTGGCCCGCATCGACGAACACCGTCTGCTCAACGTATTCACGGAGGTGTATGCCGACGAAGCCCGGCAGCAGGCCGAAGCCATTGACCAAAAGCGGACCGAAGGAACGGCCGGGCGACTGGCCGGCATGGTCATCGGCCTGAAAGATGTGCTGAGCTATGCCGGGCATGGCCTGCAGGCGGGTAGCCGCATTCTCGACGGCTTTACGGCTCAGTTTACCGCTACGGCGGTGCAGCGGCTGCTCGCCGACGATGCCATTATCATCGGTCGGCAGAACTGCGATGAGTTTGCCATGGGCTCCTCCAACGAAAACTCGGCCTTCGGACCGGTGCGCAACGCGGCCAATCCGGAGCGGGTGCCGGGTGGGTCGTCGGGTGGCTCGGCGGTAGCGGTGCAGGCGGGTCTGTGTCTGGCCTCGATTGGCTCCGATACCGGTGGCTCGGTACGGCAGCCGGCCGCGTTCTGCGGGGTGGTGGGCCTGAAACCAACCTACGGCCGCATCAGTCGCTACGGACTGGTAGCGTATGCGTCTTCCTTCGACTGTATTGGCCCCATTACCCATACCGTCGACGATGCCGCTCTGCTGCTGGAAATTATGGCCGGACCGGACGACTTCGACAGCACCGTCTCCGCCAAACCCGTTGATACCTACACCCAGGCAAGCCTGCCCGACCGACCCTTGCGCATTGCGTACCTCCGCGATGGGGTAGAAAGTGAAGGCGTAGCGCCGGAGATCCGGCAGGCTACCCGGCAGCGGCTCGATGCGCTGCGTGAGGCTGGACATACCGTCGAGCCGGTTGACTTTTCGCTTCTTTCGTATCTGTTGCCGACCTATTATATTTTAACGACCGCCGAGGCCAGTTCAAACCTGTCGCGGTTTGATGGCGTGCGGTATGGTTACCGGAGTACCGGACCGGCCGTTACGGATCTGATATCTATGTATAAAAAGAGCCGGACGGAGGGTTTCGGCACCGAGGTCCGCAGGCGAATATTATTGGGAACATTTGCCCTCAGCGCCAGTTATTACGACGCCTATTACACCAAGGCTCAGCAGGTTAGGCGGCTGATTCGGCAGGAAACAGAGCAGGTTTTTGCCCGCTACGATTTTCTGGTATCGCCCACAACCCCTTCGACGGCGTTCCGGCTGGGGGAGAAAACCGCCGATCCGTTGCAAATGTACTTAGCCGATATTTTTACGGTTCAGGCCAACGTGGCCGGCTACCCGGCCATTTCGGTGCCAAACGGCACCGATGCCGATGGTTTGCCCATTGGTCTGCAGGTGATGGCTCCCCCGTTTCAGGAGGGTCTGTTGCTGGCGTTGGCAAAAACACTGTAACTACTTGCGTATAGCGCTATTTTCCGGTAGATTTGATGGTCTACTAGGGATGCACGCAACGCTTCAGTACCCGATTTGATCGTATTTTCGGTTAATTTGTTGGATTTCAGTACATAAGCAAACAGGAAGTCACTGCGAGTGATTTCTGTGTGCCCAGAGTTGAGTAAAATTACCGACCATTCAACTATACAATTTTATGGTTAAAATAAACCGTCGCCTGCGTAGCCTGAGAGGGGCGTGCCTTGTTGGAGCGCTGTGTCTGCCCGGTTTGTCGCTGCTGAGCCAGTCGGCTTTCGCTCAGTTTCCTACCCGGATCGCCATTCCTGTTAAACTGGACACTACCCTGTATGGAGCTTCCGATGTGGAGGTCGTGCTGGACTCCATTGCAGAGATCAACACCGTAGACGCATCGCAGGTGCGGCCGCGGCTGAAGCAGATCGAGAAGATCATCCCCCTTACCTACAACGAGATCATTCACAAATACATCGATATTTTCACCTACCGCAAGCCGCATTATACCAGGCGGATGCTGGAACGAATGGCGGTGTATTTTCCGCTATACGAGAAATATCTGGCCAAATATGGTCTGCCCGACGAGCTGAAATATCTGTCGATTGTGGAGTCGGCCCTGAACCCGCGGGCGGTATCGCATGCTGGTGCCGGTGGCCTCTGGCAGTTTATGCCGGCAACGGGTCGAGAATTGCGGCTGTACCAGGATGAGTATGTCGACGACCGGATGGACCCCGAAAAATCGACGGAGGCTGCCTGTCGTCACCTCAAAGGGCTGTACAACATCTTCGGTGACTGGCATCTGGTAATGGCCGCCTACAACAGCGGTGCGGGTACTGTAAAGCGGGCCATGAACCGCACCGGTGGCCGCTCCTTCTGGGCGATTTATGATGCGCTGCCGAAAGAAACGCAGGGCTACGTACCGATTTACATTGCCACCACCTATATGATGCACTTTGCCAATGAGCATGGGCTGTTTGCAGAGCGGCCCGATCATCCGGTGCCGTTCGATACCATTCAGGTAAACAGCTATTTCTGCCTGCAAACGTTTGCCAAACAGTGTGGTATGCCCATTGAAGAATTACAGCGGCTGAATCCGGGTATTACCACCATCAACCTGCCGGAGTATGCCCGCAATGTGGTGGTGCGTATGCCGTCGAGTTATTATTATACCTTTCAGCAGAACCGAACGGCCATTCTGGATTCGGCCACCCGGCTGCCGGTTGCGATGGAGCATATGCTGCTGGCCGAAAGCGAAGACCCTGACCGCCCGGCTGCTGCCTACGCAGCCCACTGGTTTGCCTATGCCGGTTTTATCGATGAAAAGGCAGGTCTGCTACCAGATGCCGTTCCGGTAGATGAACTGTTGGCCGAAGAGGCTGAAAAGCCGGCTGTAAGAGCAGAAAAGACTACGGTCTGGAAAACCAAAAAACAAACCCATACCGTCCGGAAAGGCGAAACGCTGCACCGCATCGCCGACCGCTTCGATGTGTCGGTCAACGACCTGAAGCGCTGGAATCACCTGCGCTCAGCCAGTGTGCGCAAAGGTCAGGAACTGGTAATCATTAAAGAGGTCAAGGTTACAGAGACCCGTATGGTGCAGGTGGCCGAGAAAGCCGCGGCCCCGAAACCAGAGGTGCAAAAAGAGAAAGCTCAAGAAACTGGCATAGCCAGATCCGCCGGAAAGAAAATTAAGCCGAAATACCACCAGGTGCAGGCGGGTGATACGTTATGGAGCATTGCCGAGCGGTACGACCGCTCCGTTGAACGAATTAAGAAGCTGAACCATATCCGGGGGAACAAACTACGCCGGGGGCAGCGTCTGCTTATCGGTTAAATAGATGTTGATTTACTCTATCAGCCAAGTGTTAAATCCTGGACAAAACCCACGGCCAATGCTGGAATGCCGTGGGTTTTGTGTATATTTACAGTCTTGTAACTTGTTTAAAAAGAAGTTTCTACTGCATTAATGATTGCTTACATTGACGGCAAGCTGGCCTACAAAGAACCCACTATGGCGATCATCGACGTTGGGGGCGTAGGCTACGAAGTGCATATTTCTCTCCAGACATATTCGACATTACCGGGTGGCGGAGAGCGCTGCAAACTGTTTACCCACCAGCATATTCGGGAAGATAACCACACCTTGTTTGGGTTTGCTGCAGCCGATGAGAAATCCTTGTTTCTGGACCTGATCTCGGTGTCGGGTATCGGGCCGAATACGGCACTGGGCATGCTATCGTCGCTGAGTCCGTCGGATCTGCGGCTGGCCATTCTGAGCGAGAACGTGCGGGCGGTGCAGGCCATAAAAGGCATTGGGGCCAAAACAGCGCAGCGGGTCATTCTGGAGCTGAAAGACAAAATGAAAAAAGCGGGTATTGTGCCCGATGCGCCGAACTACCGGCAGGGGGCTGCCAATCCGGTGCGGGAAGAAGCCCTGGCCGCCCTGGTAGCGCTGGGATTGCCCAGACCGGCTGCCGAAAAAAATATCGATACCATTCTCAAAAAAGAGGGCGATGACCTCAGCGTTGAAGACCTGATCCGTATGGCTTTACGGTAACCATGAGCCGGGCTGTTTGTTTCAGCACCCGGCTTTTGTTTTATTGACCGGTTGAAAAAAAGCCCTTGTTTTACAGACTACAGATAAGGGGTAAGCCGTTTGAAGAAAAGACTTGTGCGAAAGCCAGTTTTACTAACTACCGACTTGAAGTACCCTGCATGGTGAACCGATATACTGTTCACAATCTCCGTCTTTTACTAAATCGTATGCGCCGGTTGCGTTTACGAGCACCTGGATTGTGGCTGTTTTTGTATGTGCAACGGTCTGCTTACGCCAATCAGCTATCGGGCCGGCTGCCAAAGCTGGGCGGGGCGCTGTTTACGTTTCTTTCCCTGGCAATACTGGATGGGGTACCCACCGAAGCGTTTGCGCAGCGGGCTCCCCGGCGCACGGCTCCCTCATCGACCACGGCCCAGCCTGCCGGCACCCGGCAGGCTGCCCTTGATTCGGCCCGTCGGGTGGCTCAGGAACGGGCCGATAGCCTGCGGACTGCCCGGAGTGCGGCCCGCAGGCCAACTGTCAACTGGGTAGACCGATATACCAGCCGGCTTTCCACCAAACTGCCCCGGTCGCCGTTTATCCTGCGCGATCCTAAATCAGTAGCTACGGATATTCGGCTCGATTCGGCTGATCGGATTACAGTTTATGAGCAAATCCGGCCGGCCGGCCCGGCGGGGCCTCCCGGTCCCCGACCCGCAACGGGTCCCCCGGCCGTTGTTACGCCGGGTATGTCGGTAACGCAGCCCACCGGTGGCCTGCCTGCTCCCGGGACCTACCTGCCGCCGTCGGCCTACGGATTGCCGTACCGACCCGCCGAAAGTATACCGTTTTCTACCTACGAGCAGCTTCAGACCCAGCGGGTACGGCAGAATATCTGGCGGGAGTACGGGAGCCGGCGCGATGGGCAGAGTGCCATGAGCGGCCGCGGTCTGATGCCCCGGCTCGACCTGCCCCCGGCCATCGACCGCATCTTTGGGGGCAATCTGGTCGATTTTCTGCCCAATGGCTTTGTTATGCTGGATTTTGGGTACCTCCACCAGTTTATCGACAATCCTACCGTACCGGTTCGGTTGCGCCGGCAGGGAAATTTTATCTTCAACGAGCAGATCAGCATCAACTTCAACGGTAAGATCGGCGAGAAGCTGGGGATGCTGACCAACTTCGATACCAAAGCCTCGTTCAACTTCGAAAACGCCCTGCGGCTGAATTATAAAACAAACGAGGAAAACATCATCCAGAAAATTGAAGCCGGTAACCTGAGCTGGCCTATCAACAGCCAGTTAATCCCCGGTGTGCAGAACCTGTTCGGCCTGAAAACCCAACTGAAGTTCGGGCGGCTGAACGCAACGGTCGTGGCCTCGCAGCAGCGCTCCAAGCAGGAGAGTATTGTGCTGCGGGGTGGGGCTATGAGCCGCCAGTTTGAGATACGCGCCGATCAGTACGACGAAAACCGTCACTTCTTCCTGTCGCAGTTTTTCAGGAACAATTACGAGCGGGCGTTGAAAAATCTGCCGGTGGTGATGTCGGGGGTAACCATTACGCGTTTGGAGGTGTACGTGACCAACCGGACCAACACTACCGCTACCCTGCGCAACATTGTAGGTTTTGCCGATCTGGCCGAAGCCAATCCCCACAACCGTAACAACCCGAGTCTGCAGCCGATTGTGGCTAACTCGCCGGCTTCCAACAACGCCAACGGCTTGTACGCACGGCTACAGGCCAATCAGAACCTGCGGCAGGTAGACCGCACCACGTCTGAGCTGGAAAGCAGTTTCGGCTTTACCAAAGGCGTCGATTATGACCTGCTGCGGGGGGCTAAGCGATTGTCGGAGACCGAATATAAATTTCAGCCGGAACTGGGTTATATCTCGCTGGTGACGCCCCTGCGCAACGATGAGATCCTGGCCGTAGCCTATGAGTATACTTACCAGGGCCGGCGGTACCAGGTGGGGGAACTGACCGAAGATTACCAGAACCGGGGCGACGATGAGGTGCTGTTCCTGAAGCTGCTGAAGTCGGCGACCATCCGCAACAATATTCAGTTGCCGATGTGGGACCTGATGATGAAAAACATCTATTCCCTCAATACGACGCAGCTCAACCGGCAGGGCTTTCAACTGCGCATTTTGTATAAAGATGACTTGACGGGTATCGACAACCCGAACCTGCAGGAAGGCCGCCGGCTGCAGAACCGGCCACTGGTGCAGGTGTTCAACATGGACCAGCTTAACCAGCAACTGGACAAGCAGCCCGACGGTAACTTCGACTTTGTCGAGAACGTTACGGTCGATCCCCGCTACGGTAAAATTATGTTTCCGGTGCTGGAGCCGTTCGGCTCGTACCTGGAGCGGCAGTTTGACGCGGATGAAGAAGCCCTGCGGGCGAAGTATGTCTTTCCGCAACTCTACCGCTTAACCCAGGCCGATGCCATTCAGGTGGCCGACAAAAACAAGTTTTTCCTGCGGGGAACGTTCCAGTCGGCTACCGGTCAGGAGATTACCCTGCCTTACGGCGTCAACGAAAACTCCGTGCAGGTAACGGCGGGAGGGGTACCGCTGATGCCGGGCCAGGATTACGTACTGGAAGCGCAGATTGGCCGGCTGCGCATTATCAACGAGGGGGTGCTCAACTCCGGTCGCGAAATCCGGATCACCTACGAACGGCCCGATCTGTTCCAGAACCAGATCCGGACGCTGCTCGGTACCCGATTAGACTATCAGCTTAGCCCCGACATCAATCTGGGGATGACGGCCATGCACCTCCGCGAAACGCCGGCCGGTTTTCTGACGCGGGTAGCCATCGGTAACGAACCCGTTAACAACACCATTGTGGGCCTGGATGCCAACATTCGGAAGGAGTCGCGGGCGCTGACGCGCTTTCTGGACCGGCTGCCGCTGCTGCAAACCAAAGAGGTATCCACCATTCATTTCCAGGGCGAGGTGGCGCAATTGTTCCCCGGTGTGGCTCCCAGGGTAAACAACAATGCTTTTATCGACGATTTTGAAGCCGCCCGGACCATATTCGACCTGACGCGCCAGCCGACCCGCTGGCGGCTGGGCGCTACCCCGCAGCAGTTTCCGCAGGGGACGTTCCAGCGCCCGCTGGAATATGCCTATAACCGCGCCCGCATCTCGGTGTATTCCGTCGACCAGACGATCTATGGCCAGGGAACCGGTCTGCGCACGGTAGATATAAACCTGTCGACCGATGATAAGCAGAATTATTACGAACGGTACTTCCTGCCGCAGCAACTCTTCCCCGGCCGGTCGGTGCGGCAGATTCAGTTACCCGAGAACGTACTGGATGTGGCCTATTTCCCCAGCGAACGGGGCATGTACAACTTCAATCCGGATCTGACCAGAGAAGGGAATCTGCGTAACCCCCGGCGGAATTTCGGGGCGGTTACCAGGGCCATTACGTCGGATATTGATTTCGACAACGCTAATATTGAGAACATCACCTTCTGGATGATGGACCCTTTCATTGGCGGGGAGCGGGGCAAGGTTCGGGCTTATCCGGACGACAGCAAAAACAAACCGAACACCACGGGGGGGAAACTGTTCTTTAACCTGGGCGAAATATCGGAAGACGTTGTTAAAGACGGCCGCTTCAACTTCGAGAACGGGCTGCCCCTGGAGAATGGCACCCGTGAGCGCGGCACCGATACCACCGCCTGGGGGCGTGTGCCCCGCCAGCAGTTTATTACCAATGCCTTTACCAACCAGCCCGGTGCCCGTGAAAAGCAGGACGTAGGCCTCGACGGCCTGAGCAGTGCCGATGAGCAGCGCTACTTCAGCAACTACCTCAACGCCATCCGGCCCCGCGTGAGTGGCGAAGCGTTTCAGGAAATAGCAAAAGACCCGGCCAACGATGACTTCCAGTTCTACCTCGGGCCGGCCGCCGACTCGGCCAAATACATTGTGGCCCGTTACAAGCGCTTTATGGGTATGGAGGGTAACTCGCCCGAAAACGACAGCCGCGATCAGTTCCTGACGCCGGCCTCGACCAACCTCCCGGATATTGAAGACCTGAACCTCGATAATACCATCAACGACAACGAAGCGTATTACGAATATGAAGTTGACCTGCGGCCGGGTAAGCTGGCGGTCGGGCAGGGCTACATCATTGATAAAGTAGAAGCCGACGGTGCTACCTGGTACCTGTTCCGGATTCCGGTGCGCGAAGCCGCCCGCAAAGTGGGTAACATCAACGGCTTTAAGTCCATCCGGTTTATGCGCATGTACCTGACCGATTTTGAAGAGCCGGTGGTGCTGCGGTTTGCCCAATTGCAGATGGAAGCCAACCAGTACCGCAAGTACACCGGCGACCTCTCGGCCCGTGGCCTGCAGGAGGTGCCGGAACCGTACGACGCCAAGTTTGTGGTCTCGACGGTGAACATCGAAGAGAACAGCCAGACCAATACCAACAAGTATGTGTATACGGTGCCGCCGGGCTTTCAGCGCGACCGCGACTTTACGCAGTTGAACAATGTTGAACTGAACGAACAGGCGATGAGCCTCTGCGTCACCAACCTCCGCGACGGCGACTCGCGGGCGGCCTTCCGCAATACGAATTTCGATTTTCTGTTTCGTAAGCGGCTGAAGATGTTCATCCATATGCACCCTAACAACGATCAGAATGTTGTAGGGCAGGTGTCGGCGTTTATCCGGGTGGGTACCGATTTTACGGACAACTATTACGAGATCGAAGTATCAAACCTGCAGCCGACGCCTGAGCGGGTCAATGATCCGCTCACGGTATGGCCGGCCGAGAACGAACTGGATCTGGCCATTGAAGAACTCATTAACCTGAAAGCCGAACGCAACCGGCAGTTGAGCCGGGCGTATACCTTGCCGTTCTCGCTGCAATCGCTGAACGGTCGCTATAAACTGACGGTGGTGGGAAACCCCGACCTGAGTTCGGTGCAGACCATCATGATCGGGGTGCGCAATCCGAAAACGTCCGACGAGCAGGCGCAGAGCTTTTGTATCTGGGTGAATGAATTCCGGGCGTCGGGGTTCGATCAGACCGCCGGCAATGCCGCTGTGGGGTCGGTGAACGCCAAATTGGCCGATTTTGCGACCGTAACGGCTTCGGGCCGGTATACCTCCTTTGGCTTCGGTGGGGTGCAGACCAAAGTGGGCGACCGGACGCGGGAGAGTACAACCGAATTTGGCATATCCTCGGCCGTAGCCGTAGATAAACTGCTGCCCGAACGCTGGGGCCTGCGGATTCCGGTGTACCTGAATTACGACAACCGGAGGGTGAGCCCGCACTTTAACCCGCTCGATCCGGATACTCCGCTGGAGACCTCGCTCTCGACCCTGGCCGAAGGCGACGAACGCGCCCGGTACCGGCGACTGGTGGAGGAGAACAGCGTCCGCAAGGGAATTAACTTCTCCAACGTGCGCAAGGTGCGGCTGAACTCCAACGGCAAAACGCACTTCTGGGATATTGAAAATTTCTCGTTTACCTACGCCTTCAACGAAGCCCGGCGGTCGAACATCCAGACGGATGAATACACGCAGCGGCAGATTCGGGGGGGCATTGCCTACACCTACAGCAGCCAGCCCAAGCCGTTTGAACCCTTTAAGAACGTAAAGAGCCTGGAGCGTAGCTACCTGCTCTGGCTCAAGGATTTTAACCTGACGCTGCTGCCGACGCTGGTGTCTATCCGGACTGATATGGACCGGAGCTACGTAAAAACGCAGTTGCGCAACTCAGAGCTGACAACCGCCGGTATTACGCCGATGTTCGAAAAATACTTCCTGTTTAACCGGTACTACGACCTGACCTGGAACCTGACCCGTAACCTTCTGTTTACCTACAAGGCCGTTGCCAATTCCATTATCGATGAGCCGTTCGGAGAAATCAACACGCAGGCGAAGCAGGACTCCGTCTGGCGCAGCGTTCAGCAACTGGGCCGGATGAAAAATTATCTCCAGGAGATGAATGCAACCTACCGCATACCGTTCGACAAGTTTCCGCTGCTCGACTGGGTGCAGGCGGATGCCAATTACCGCGTCGGCTACCAGTTTCAGGCCAATTCGTTCGGTATTACCGATACGCTCGAAGTACCCTTCGGCAATGTGGTGCGCAACAACCGGGAGCGGGGAGTGACGGGACGCGTCGACTTTGTTCGGCTTTACAACAAAATCCGGTACCTGCGGTTTGCCAATACGCCCTCGCCGGTCAGAAAGAACTTTGCCCGCAGCCCCGGCGACATTGAAGAGATCGAGCGGCAGGACAGTAAACTGTTGAAGAACTTCACGCGGGCGCTGCTGACGGTGCGGGGTATCAACTTCACCTACACCCTGCAGGAGTCGACGATTCTTCCCGGTTTCCTGCGAACACCCCGATTGTTCGGACTCGATGAGACCGGTATTGCCCCCGGTCTGCCATTTGTACTGGGCGATCAGGACCGGCGGATCCATTACAAAGCCGCCGAGCGGGGCTGGCTGTCGCCGAGTACAATCCAGAATGTGCCGTTTACGCAGACCATCAGCAAAACGTTCAACGCCCGCACCACGCTGGAGCCGTTTAAAGACTTCCGGATGCAGATCGAGGCCCGACTGACCCGTTCCGATAACTACCAGGAGTTTTACCGGCCCGCAATACCCGGAGGCACTTTTGAAAGCCAGAGTCCGGTGCGCAATGGTCAGTTCAGCATGTCGTTCCTGTCGTTCCGCACGGCCTTTACCAAACAGCGCCGGGATAATACGTCGCCTACATTTGAGCGGCTGGAAGAGTACCGCGAAATTATTCTGCGACGGGTTCGGTTGCAAAACCCTAATCCCGGTGGTGAGTACAATAAGAATTCGCAGGATGTACTGATTCCGGCGTTCTTTGCTGCCTATAGTGGCGAAGACCCCCAAAAAACAAGTTTGTCGCCCTTCTATAATTTCCCGCTGCCAAACTGGCGCGTTGATTACAATGGTTTGTCGAACCTGCCGTTCTTTAAGCGCTGGTTCAGCTCGGTTACGCTGGCGCACAGCTACAACTCAACGTACAGCGTGGGTAACTTTGTGTCGTCGCTGGAGTACAATGCGCAATACGTAAACCTGGCGGTTACCGGCTATCCCCCATCGGCTTTCATAAATCCGCAGGGAAATTACATTCCGGTATTTATCATGAGCACCATTACCATGTCGGAGCGGTTTGCACCTCTGCTCGGGGTGCAGTTTCAGACGCGGAGCCGCATCACCGGCCGGCTGGAATATAACCAGGACCGCAGCGTTGCCTTAAGCCTGTCGAACTCGCAGGTGGCCGAGCTGACCAACAAAGACCTGACGGCTACTGTTGGTTTTACCCGCAACAACATCCGGATACCGTTCCGGATCAACGGAGCTTACCAGAAGCTTAAAAACGATCTGACGTTCAGTTGCAGCCTGACCTTGCGCGACACCCGCGCTATTCAGCGCAAACTGGATGCCGAGCAGATCATTACGGCCGGGAACGTCAACTTCCAGTTACGGCCGCAGATCAGCTACATCGTCAGTCGCCGGGTAAACCTGAACCTTTACTTCGACCGGACCTTCAACGACCCGCTCGTGTCCAACTCCTTCCGCCGGGCCACCACCGCCGGTGGCGTGCAACTGAAGTTTAACCTGGCCGATTAAGGCCGGGGTCGGCGTATAATATCCAACGATCCTGATCTGGCTTTTTAGCCGCTAACAAGGCTGCCCCCCCCTATATTTTACACTACCAGGTGCGGGTATATGCGTACCGTCAACAGCCCGTATCCTGTTTTGTCACCATAACCGGTTAATAAAGACTTTCGGGGGCTAACAGCTTGCTACTCTTTATTTTTAAGCATATACGCTTGCTTTTTCTGCTAAGCTAAGTAGATTTGTCGTTAACAGGTTTCTTGCAAAAGTTTCTCTGTTAAATACCTTTATTTTACTAAACCTTTATCTAATGAAACAACGTATACCCATGCGGCACGCTAGCTTTGTGCCGCTAAGAACCCTCCTTCAACGCTTTTTGTTCCTCGCTTTCGTAAGCCTTTCGGGAACAGTATTGGCTCAGCAGACTGTATCCGGTACGGTTACCAATGAGGCCGGCCAGGGGCTGCCGGGCGTAAACGTGGTGGAGAAGGGTACCAGCCACGGAACATCTACCGACAAAGACGGCAAGTATAGCCTGACCGTGGGCCGGCAGGCTACGCTGGTGTTCAGTTACATTGGTTACGTCCGGCAGGAAATAGCCGTGGGTGGTCGTTCTACCCTCAGTGTTCAGCTGACCGCCGATGAGCAGTCGCTGAGTGAAGTGGTAGTTGTGGGTTACGGTACCCAGAAGAAATCGTCACTGACGGGTGCCGTATCGTCGGTAGCCCCCAAAGACCTGCGGGCGTTGCCGGTTATCAGCCCGACGCAGGCACTACAGGGCCGGGTGCCGGGGGTGTCGGTCACTAATAACAGCAGTCCCGGAAGTGAGCCGGTCGTCCGGATTCGGGGCGTCGGCTCCATCAGCCTGAACCCGAACCCGCTTTACGTGATTGACGGTGTACCGTCGGGTGGTCTGAACAACCTGGACCCCAAGGATATTGAATCGCTGGAGGTGTTGAAAGATGCCAGCGCTGCGGCCATCTACGGGTCGCGGGCGGCCAACGGGGTTATCCTGATTACGACTAAAAAAGGAGCTACCAATGGCAAATTAACCGTCAATGTCGACGCTTACTACGGCTCTCAGTCGGCCTGGCGTAAATTGGATTTGCTAAACCGCGACCAATACATCCGGTACGGAACGGCGTTGCTGACCGCTTCGGGGCAGCCGGTGCCGGGCCGCTTCAACAACCTGAATACACCAATCTACGACGGCGCTACGCAAACGTTTGCCCAGACTGATACCGACTGGCAGGATGTGATGTTCCGGGCGGCTCCCATTACCGACAACCAGATCTCTATTTCGGGCGGTAACGCTGTATCGCGGGTTTATACCTCGGTCGGCTACTTCAAGCAGGATGGTATCATGCCGTTTACCAATTACAACCGGCAGAGCTTCCGGATCAACTCCGACCACAAAATCAGCAAATTCCTCACCATCGGCCAAACGTTGCTGGCGGCTACAGACTTCCGGCGGCTGGAGCGCGACGGCGGAGGCCGGAGCCTGGTCATGAACACAATGCGCATGATTCCGTACTGGCCGGTACGTGACCCGACAAAGATCGGGGGCTTCAGCACAACGGCTCAGGGTCTGGACGCGACCGACCCCGAAAACCCGCTGCGGATTGCCGAGCAGGAGATGCAGTTTAAGACCGATCGCGGGGTTAAATTGCTGGGTACCATATTTGCCGAAGTACGCTTCACCGATTTCCTCCGCTACCGCTTCAACTTCGGCGGTGACTTTGCCTATTCACGTTATAATGGCTTTGACCCGATTTATAACGACGGTAACCGGAGCCGTCTGATTGCCGGGGTGAACGAAAACCGCAGTGAGTATTTCTCAACCGTGCTGACCAATCAGTTGACCTTTGAGAAAACGTTCGGCAAGCACTACGTCAACGCAACGGCCGTTGCCGAGCAGCAGAACAGCACCTCGCGGAACATCAGTGCCAGCGGTCAGCGCCCCGATAATAATATTCGGGTCATTCAGGGCGTGTCAAACCCGAACGGTAGCAGCTCGCTGAACGAGAACTCGCTAATCTCCTACGTAGGTCGTCTGAACTACGAATTTGGGGGGCGTTACCTGCTGAGTGGGTCTATCCGGCGCGATGGCTCCTCAAAGTTTGCTCCCGGTCGTAAATGGGGAACGTTCCCGGCAGTTTCGGCCGGCTGGCGAATCAGCGAAGAGAGCTTCATGAAAAACGTCCGGGCCATCTCCGAACTGAAGCTCCGGGGTAGCTACGGTCAGACAGGTTATAACGCCATTGGCGACTACGACTGGCAGCCGCTGATTCAGGCGAACGCCACCATTTATCCATTCGGTAACCAAACCCAACAGGGATCGTTCTTCAACCGCCTGGGTAACAGTAACCTGAGCTGGGAGGTCACTACCATGTCGAACATCGGTCTCGATGCCTCGCTGCTGAACAACAAAATTACGGTATCCGCTGAGGTGTATAACCGCCAGACCGACGGCCTGCTGCTGAGTGTGCCTCTGCCGGAATCGATGGGTTACTCGGTGAGTCCGCTGGCCAACGTAGGCAGTATGCGGAACCGGGGCTTCGAACTGTCGACCGGCTACAACCATTCGGGTAAAAACTTTACCTGGAACCTGACCGGTATGTTTGACATGACCCGGAACAAGGTGCTGAGCCTGGCAACCCCGAATGCAACCATTAACGCCGGCTCAAATGCCGATTTTGGCGGGTCCGACATTACGCGGACGCAGGCCGGTTACCCGATTCAATCGTTCTTTGGCTGGATGGTAGACGGAATCTTCCAGAGCAGAGAAGAAATACAGCAGTATAACGCCAAGGCCGGCCCGAGCGGCTTCTACCAGAACGACAAAACATCACCGGGCGATATCCGCTTCCGGGACCTGAACGGCGACGGCAAAATCGACGCCAGTGACCGGACCTTCCTCGGTAGCTTTATTCCGAAGTTCAGCTATGGTCTCAACTGGAGTGGTAATTACAAGAACTTCGACTTTACGTTGTTCTTCCAGGGCGTACAGGGTAACAAAATTTACAATGGCACCAAGGTGATTGGTCAGGGTATGCTGCGGTTGTTCAACGCGAGTACCGATGTGCTGCGGGCCTGGACACCCCAGAATACAGACACCAATGTGCCGAGGGCCGTTAGTGGTGACCCGAATCAGAACACCCGCACGTCTGACCGGTTTCTCGAAGACGGTTCCTACCTGCGCCTGAAAAACTTCAGCATCGGCTACACCATTCCGGCGACTGCCATCGGCAAGCTGACCGGTAACGTAGTTAGCCGGACCCGCGTCTATGTATCGAGCCAAAACCTGCTGACACTCACCAAATACACCGGCTTCGATCCGGAGGTGGCTTCGCGGAACTACGGTCTGCTCACCAACGGTATCGATTATGCACAATACCCGCAGGCACGCACAATCATGGCCGGTATAAACCTAAGCTTTTAACCAAATATGAAAAAGACAATTCTCTGTAGTATATTCCTGATTGGGCTGGCTATCAGTTGCAACGAGGATGCCCTTAATAAAGTAAACCCCAACGGGGTAACTTTTGATACTTACTTTAACAATGAAGCCGAGCTGACGGCGGGTGTTAACTCCATCTATGCCCTGGTGCAGTCGAACAGCCTGGTGTCGCGGGAGTGGTTTTTTACCCACGACCTGCGTGGTGACGAGGTGGCCTCGGGCGGTGGGCAGTTAGAAACCCCCCGTAACCAACTGCTCATTGGGGTACATGACCCCAATAACGGGCTGGTCGGCAGTATCTGGCGGGGCTGGTACCGGACTATTCACCGAGCCAACGTGGTGCTGGAAAAAGGGCCGTCGGTAAAAAATATTTCGGATGCTGCCCGGAACCGGCTGCTGGGCGAAGCCCGCTTTCTGCGGGCCTGGGCGTATTACGAACTGGCTACCTTTTTTGGGGGCGTACCGCTGTATAAGGAATTTGTGAAGTCGGTAAATGGTTCGCTGAAGCGCTCGACCCAAAAGGAAGTGTATGATTTTGCCATTGCCGATCTGAAGGCGGCCGAAACCGGTTTGGCTGCTTCGTACGATGCCCGTAACCTGGGGCGGGCTACCAAAGCCGCTGCGCAGACCCTGCTGGCCCGTATTTACCTGCAGTTGGGCGACTACGCCAGCGCCAAAACAGAACTGCTGAAAGTGGTTAACTCCGGCTTGTATAAACTGGTGGATAATTACACGGACCTGACCAACGAAGAAGGTGAGTTCAACGCAGAATCTATTCTCGAGGTGGTGTTTATCCCTTCGGGCGGAGCTTACAACTGGGGGGGCGACAGCGATGGTACGGCCGTGCAGGAAGAAACGGTTCGGTCGCAGGAGTACGCTGCCATCGCGTGGCGTAACCTCATTCCGTCCAACAAAATACTGAACGAGTATGAGATGAAGGTGAAAGGCGACGCAAAAGATGACCCACGTTACGCGTTCTCGTACTGGTCGGTTGGTGATATGTTCAATAACGGGGCTACGTTGCTCACCGATGATATGGTGCAGGGCAATACATCGGTGGTGAACGGTAAAACGCTGAAAGTAAGCTGGCGGAAGTACTCCCTGATGTACAAATCCAATGCGGCCAACCAGCAAAGCGGTATTAACCAGCGGATCATGCGCTATGGCGATGTGCTGCTGATGCTGGCCGAATGCGAAAACGAATTGGGCAACTCAGCCGAAGCCATCAAACTGATAAATCAGGTACGCGCCCGCAAATCAGTAGACATGCCGCCGTATCCGACCGCCCGCTTTCCGGTTGGTAATAAAGACCAGGTATTCGACGCCATTGTCCACGAGCGTATGGTTGAGCTGGCAGGTGAGCAGGTCCGCAACTTCGATATTGTGCGCTGGCGGAAGAACAAAAAGCTGAAAGCTGAGCCGATCTCATACTTCCAGGCCAATAAGCACGAGTTTCTGCCGATTCCGCAGTCGGAAATCGATAACAGCCCGTCGTTAGACCAGAAAGATCAAAATCCGGGGTATTAAGTGAAGTTTGAGGTTTGACGGTTAGCGTTCAACACAAACAGGCTCCCTTCCCTCGTTCTATGGGAAGGGAGTTTTCATTATTATTGCTGATGAGAAGAGGTAAACGGATGCGCTTGGGTTTATGGCTGGCGCTGCTGGTAGGAGGTGGACTGATTGGTTGCCGGATCGGGCCTAAACCCTTGTTCGAAAAAGTCGAAGGGCGTGATTCGGGCATACGGTTTGCCAACAACCTGAAGGATACCGACTCACTGAATGCTTTTACTTTTACCAATTTTTATAATGGAGGTGGGGTTGGCGTCGGTGATTTTAACCGGGACGGTAAGCCCGATCTGTTTTTCACCGGCAACCAGGAAAGCTGCCGGTTGTACATCAATCAGACCCAGTCTGGCCGGCCACCCGCCGGAACATCGAATTTCAAGTTTGTTGATGTAACCGAATCCGCCGGCGTGCGTACCAACCGCTGGTGTACCGGCGTGTCGGTGGTCGATATTAACCAGGATGGCTGGGATGATATTTACGTAAGTGTAGCGGCTCACAAAATCATGCCGCAGAGCCGCAATTTACTCTTCATCAATCAACGCACGGCTTCGCCTACCTTCAACGAAGAAGCGGCCCTGTATGGCCTCGACTTCGATGGGTTTACAACGCAGGCCGCTTTCTTCGATTACGACCTGGACGGCGACCTGGATGTATTCCTGCTCAACACCGCCCCCGATCTGCAAAATCCCAACTACCTGCGCCCGGCCACCAACGATGGTACTTATCCGTCTACCGATCGGTTGTACCGGAATATGACAGTGGAGAGAAGTAAAGGAGAAAAGGAGGAAGGTCAGTCCCGACATCAGCCGCTTTTCGTTGACGTTTCCAGGGAAGCGGGTATTCGCTATGAAGGATTAGGGCTGGGGCTGGTGGTGTCGGATGTGAATCAGGACGGCTATCCGGATCTGTATTGCTCCAATGACTTTATCAGCAGCGATATACTGTACCTCAACAACGGCGACGGCTCATTCAGCAATACCACCCGTGCATCGCTGGCGCATACAAGCCTGTACGGAATGGGTATCGATGCCGCCGATATCAACAACGACGGTCGCATCGACCTAATGCAGCTCGACATGCTACCGCTCGACAACGCCCGGCAAAAAATGATGCTGAGCGGTCAGGATTATGATAAAAAAGAACTCAGCCGGCAACCGCAGTACGGCTACCAGCTTCAGTACATGCGGAATATGCTGCAAATCAACACGGGCGTGGGGCAAGGGGCGTGGGGCAAGGGGCGTGGGGTAAATAATCCTACCATGCTCCCCCTGCTCCACGCCCCCTGCCCCACGCCCTATTTCAGCGATCTTGGTTTACTGGCCGGGGTGGCGCAGACGGACTGGAGCTGGGCGACCTTACTGGCAGATTTTGACCAGGATGGGCAGAAAGATATGTTCATCACCAACGGTTATCGTAAAAATGTTACCGATAAAGACTTCATCAGTTTTTCAGAAGAGTTCGGCCTATTCGGCACCGACCAGGCCAGGGAGCAGGTTCGTAAGAAACTGCTGGAGAAGGTGCCTGAAATCAAACTTCGCAATTATGCCTTCCGCAACCGCTCCGACCTGACCTTTGAGGATGTGTCGGCCGCCTGGGGACTCGATGAGCTTTCGTACGCCAACGGAGCCGCCTACGCCGACCTCGATCAGGATGGTGATCTGGACCTGATTATCAATAATGTTGACGAAGAAGCGTCGCTGTTTCGCAACAATAGCCGGGAGCGGCAGAAAAACGGCTTTTTGTCGGTGATGTTAGACGGGTCTGCCACCAATCGGGCGGGAATCGGCGCTACGCTGACCGTGTGGGCGGGGGGCGGAAAACAGCAGGTTTTTGAGCAGTATCCGGTGCGCGGCTACCTGTCGTCGGTCGGTCAGGAGTTGGTGGTGGGGTTAGGGACCGCGCCGGTGGCCGATTCGGTGCGGGTAGTCTGGCCGGGTGGCCTTACCGAAATGCGCTACCGGGTTGAGGCCAATCAGAAGCTGGTGTTCCGCGCTGCCGATGCCGGACCGCCCCCCCGGCGTTCGGCCGAAAAACCGAATTTGTTGTTTAGCCGGCTACCGGATGTGATCGACTATGCCCATCAGGAATCGGATTTTGTCGATTTTAAAACAACGCCCGCCCTGCACAAGATGCTGTCCCGTCAGGGTGTGGCAATGGCTGTAGGGGATCTCAACGGAGACAAAATTGATGACGTTGCCGTAGGGGCATCGTACCGGGGTAGTGCCGGTGCCTTGTTCTTCGGCAAAGCCAACGGGCAGTTCACCCGTGCCGACTGGATGCCGAATACACCCATGGAGGTCGGCGATATTCTGCTCTTTGACGCCGATAATGACGGCGATAACGACCTGCTGGTGGTGGGCGGGGGTAACGAACGGCCGCTCCAGGTTACGGAAGCTTACCAGCCTATTCTTTATCTGAACGATGGCCGCGGCCGCTTTGAACCAACCGCTGCGCTGCCCCAACTCGCCGTCAGCAGCCAGTGCGTCCGGGCCATCGACTACGACCGAGACGGTGATCTGGACATTCTCATCGCCGGTCGTCAGATACCCGGCCAATACCCGCTGCCCGCCCGCAGTTATCTGCTCCGGAATGAGAGCAGGCCGCAAGGGGCAAAGCAGGAGGTAAAATTTACCGCATCAACTGCTTTGTATCCTGCACCGAACGTCCTGCGTTTCACCGACGTAACGGCCGAAGTTGCCCCCGGTCTGACTACCATCGGCATGGTTTGCGACGCGCTACCCCTTGATGTTGACCGCGACGGTTATAATGACCTTATCCTCGTTGGCGAATGGATGGCCCCAACTGTTTTGAAAAACAACCGAGGTAAACTGCAACGTGTAGACCGTAAACCGCCGGGCGGCCCCGCAGAAACTCATCCGGGTTGGTGGAACTGCCTGGCCGCCGGAGACTTTGACCATGACGGCGACCTGGACCTGCTGCTGGGCAATGAAGGGTTAAACACTTTGTACCGGGCATCGGAGCAGGAGCCTATTCGCGTATACGGCAAGGACTTTAACCAGGATGGGCAGTTTGACCCCATTATGGGCTACTTCATCAACGGTACCCGCTATCCGGCCTTACCACGCGAGACCCTGAACCAGCAGATTATCCAGTTCCGGCGCAAGTACCAGCATTATGCCGATTACGCCAACGCAAACTTCGACCAACTGTTCCCGGCAGAGGAACTACAGGATGCCTTCCGGGGCGACGTAACCGAGCTACGAAGCTGTTATGCCGAAAACCTGGGCGGAGGTCAGTTCAAACTCCGGCCGCTGCCCATACCGGCTCAGCAGGCTCCTGTCTTCGGCTTTTTAGTGGAGGATTTTGACCATGACGGCCATCCGGATGCCCTGGTAACCGGCAACTTCTTCGGCAACGAAGCCAATATGGGGCGGCAGGATGCGTCCCGGGGGCTGTTGCTTAAAGGAGACGGACGGGGAGGCTTTACGGCGATAGGCCCCGACCAAACCGGTTTCAGCGTTATAGGCGATGCCCGCCGGTCATACCGGTTGCATACTCCTGAGCGCATCATTACGGCTATCAACTCCGGCGTGCCCGTGGTGCATCAATGGAGAAGGCCTTAAGAAATCCTCCCCAGGCCAGTGTCGTTCTCAAACTTACCGACAACATTGGAGACATTGACCATATACCGGTGCGACTGAAGTTCAATATAAGGCTCTTCGCCCAGCACCCGCGCCGGACGGGTTAAAGTATCCAAAAATTTACCGCCAAAAGCATCCTGAACCAATAAGATATCGCCCGGCTGGAATAGATAATTAAAAGCCGAAGCTGTTTCGTAAGCGTTCATAAGCACATCCCTTCTACACGTTCACCTTCTTACTATTTATATTATAGAGGTTTTGTAGATAATTGTTTTGTTTGTGTACAATTATTTTGAACCGGTAGCAATATACGACGAGTTTTACCGGTTAAAAGACCATTAAATAGAAAATGATATAGGGTAATTTACTGGTTTACGTATAGAGTTTAATGCTTAGTGCTGATCGGCGTATGCTAAAGCCGAACTGTTTTCCTGAACATGGCCCAGGCTTTTTAACATCTCAATGTGGGAGCGAATGGCTGCCGCAAACGACGTTTTGTTATTGTACGGTATACCAAAGTCCTCGGCTGTAGCCTGTACGATCCGGGATAGCTGCCGGTAGTGAATATGGCAGACAGACGGAAATAAATGATGCTCGATCTGGAAATCCAGACCACCAATAAACCACGACATCGGCCGGCTGCAGGTGAAGTTGGCGGTGGAATAAAGCTGGTGAATGGCCCAGGCATTCTCTACATTACCCTGCTCGTCGAACGCCGGGTGTTCAACGCCCTCTACAACATGCGCCAATTGGAAAATGGTACTCAGGATCAGGCCGGAGGTAAAATGCATAGCCAGAAAGCCAATCAGCCACTGCCCAACCGTAAGATCGGTAAGCAGCAAGGGCAATGCACAGATCAGGATGCCATACAGTACCTTGGTAGTGATCAGAATTACAATATCCTGGGTTGAGAACGGTTTGGCCACCGCATGATTCCGGAATTTGAACACCTGCCGGAAATCTTTACCGAAGAAGGAAATCGTCATGAGCCCATACAGGAAAAACGCATAGATATGCTGAAAGCGGTGGTACGGCTTAATCTGTTCGCTGTACGAGAAGCGGAGTAAAAACTTGCCGGTAATGTCTTCGTCTACCTCGTGAATATTCGTATAGGTATGGTGCAGCGTATTATGCTGTACCTTCCAGTTATACACATTTCCTCCCAGCAGGTAGAGCGACGCGCTAAGCAGGTTATTGATCCGAGGTACGGCCGATAAGGAGCCATGACCGGCATCGTGCATCACTGCCATACCCACACCGGCCGTACCTACACCCATGAAAATAGCCAGCAGGAGCATGATCCACACCGGAAACCAGCCGGACAGAATCAACAGGTAGGGAACAATAAACAGGGAGAGCATGACCAGGCTCTTATAAATCATGGTTGAGGTACCAAACCGGCTGATCGCCTTCTCTTTAAAATACAGGTCAACCCTTTTTTTCAGGACCGGAAAAAAATCCGATTTGTCTTTGTTCAGAAACTTGATAGGCGCTTTTGCCATACTAGGTCAATGGGTTAAATGCAAAAAAGAGTTTGAACGCCCGGCTCTGCCCGGCGTCGGTACATGTTGTTTGTTCGCAAAAGCGCATTTTTATAAGCTCTGCAACCGGTGAGGATTGGAGATAACGAATAAAGCAGAGCTACACGAGAGGAGTCGCCGTAATAGACTGGCCTGATGGGTTAAATCAGCGGTAGTTTGGTGAGAGGGGCAAAACCTACTCTACTAACGCCACACGCTGCATTTAATTGTATTTGTACAGCGTGTGAGTAGAGTTAGTATGGCAGACGGTCGTGATGAACCTGGTGCGCAGCGCTTTTACTGGACAAGCTCTACACCGATGGCACTGGGTCCTTTGGGGGTCATTTCCACATCAAAGGAAACTTTATCGCCTTGTTTGATTTGGGTTTTTAGCGCATTTACATGGACAAAGACACTATCCTGCGACTTTAGGTCTTTGATGAAGCCATACCCCTTCGCTTCGTTGAAGAACGTAACGGTGCCGGTCCGGATCAGGCTGGCCGGATCAATATCCTCCTGGCGGGCAACGCCAATCTGGATGTCTTCGGAATTAATGGTTCGCTTTTTATTCGGATCAGGGGGCGTAGACGTGATGTTGCCGTTTTCATCAACGTAAGCGAGCATGTCGTCGAGGTCTTTACCTTTTCCGGCATTGGCCTTGCGCTCTTCTTTCTTGTCTTTTTTGTCCTGCTGCTTTTTAAGGCGTTTTTTTTCTTTTTCTTTTTTGTTGAATGTTTCCTGCGATTTAGCCATATGTGCTTTAAAGGTTGGTTGATATACGCGACCGCGTACAGATACCTTATTTAGTAAGGTTTTTTTGACGGATTAAGTTCAGAGGAGCGTCTCCCTCGTCAATGCTGCCGTAAAACAAAAAACATGCCCTGAAGCATGTTTCTACCGTTGTCATGTAGTAATTGTATAAGGTATAGACTACCGAACAACCTCTACATTAACGGCATTGAGCCCTTTCTTGCCCTGCTCAACATCATACTGGACTTTATCATTTTCTCGTAAGATGACATTGCTCTTCAGTCCTGATACATGGACAAACACATCGGGCCCTGAATCGGATGGTGTGATAAAACCAAAGCCCTTACTTTCATTGAAAAACTTAACTGTTCCTGTTGGCATACTTGTATTTTTTATAAATGTAACATGGATTGAAACACAAAGCAAATGTTGGCGTGTTCAGAACTGATAAATGATGGCATTAATATTCATGCCGGCACCTACCGAAGCAATCACAACCTTATCGCCGGGCTTAATTTCGTGATCCGCCAATTCCCCTTTCCGGATCAGATCCAGTAAGGTAGGAATGGTGGCGACCGAACTATTACCAAGCCACGAAATGGTCATCGGCATCAGGTCGGCAGATGGTACAGTCTGGCCATGCAATTTAAACAATCGCTGCAAAATTGCCACATCCATCTTTTCGTTGGCCTGATGAATCAGCACTTTCCGGATGTCGGTGAGCGGAGTCTTTGCCTTTTGTAAAGCCGTTTTTATCACCAGCGGAACGTAGTTAAGCGCAAACTCGTACAACTTCCGCCCGTTCATTTTCATAAACAGATTTCCGTTTCCGGCTGCGTGGGGGGCAAACGAGTGATCCATCCGGAGCAGTTCAACATACTCGTGGGCGTGAGTCTGGGTATGGTGAGCCAGAATACCACCCGAACCTTGGTCAGACGCTTCGAGGATAACTGCCCCGCTTCCGTCACTGAACAGCATCGAATCGCGGTCGTGCGGGTCTACAATGCGGGATAAGGTTTCGGTACCGATCACCATACAGCGTCTGGCATCGCCGGAGCGGATGTAATAATCGGCCTGAATGAGCCCCTCCACCCAGCCGGGGCAGCCGAAAATCATATCGTAAGCTACGCAATCCGGATTGGTAATCTGGAGCCGGGCTTTGATGCGCGACGCCAGGGAGGGCACCATATCGACCCGGTTACTGCCGTGGGTGACATCTCCAAAGTTATGGGCAACAATGATATAGTCAAGAGATTCGGGATCGATGCCGGAACTTTCCAGGGCCTGGTGGGCAGCCAGAAACCCCAATTCCGATGCTTTCTGGGCGGGCTTGGCATACCGGCGCTCGGCAATGCCGGTAATTTCCTGAAATTTTCGGACCAGGGTAGTCTTGTCCTGCGTAATCAGGGCCCCGTCTTTGTCAAAAAAGCAATGATCTGCAAACGCGTGGTTGGTAACCTGAGTGGTTGGAATGTAACAGCCGGTGGCAACAAAAACAGAATGAATCGTATTATGCATGAAAAGAATTTGCCGGTGTCGGCGCCTAAGCCTGGTATTGCCAGACAAGATACAATTATTTTTTTATTTCCGGAATTTTGGGTTGCGTGGTCATTGATAGACTTCAAACACCTCGGCCGTATAACCTTTGTCCTGAAGCTGTATGGATTTAAGATGCCGGAAAACCCCAATGTCGGACGGAATCTTTTCGTCGCCCAGCGCTACATAGAAGCGTCGCTGCTGCAGCGGTTCCGTTGCAAGGCCTTTAAACTGGGCTTCTACGTCGTTCTGACTGATATGAATGGCTACCAGTTCTGAGCCGACCGGAAGATCGACTTCATTGAGTCCGAAAAACAAAGGAATCGTAAATAGTTCAGTAGACATCATGCAGTGGCCAATTGCCCGTTTGGTTCCTGTTAGGTTAATTCAGCCTGTTCTCCAGATTGGTTCCCAGCTTGAACGCGCTCAGCAGGGTATCCAACTTCTCTTTCCCCGGCAGGATTAGTGCAACTCATATTGAGCCGTAAGCTCATTAACCAGCGTTTGCCACTCACTAAAGGTAGCAGGCTTTACAAAATAGCCGTTACCACCATACGTGGCCATTTGTAATTGAATCTCCGGCTCTATAACCGCAGACAGTAAAATGATGGGCACGCTGGCGAACTGCACCGCCCGGCGAATTTCAATGAGTAGCTCTATGCCGTTCAGTCCGGGCATCATCCAGTCTAGGATAATTAATTGCGGGGGACGATTGATAGCACCAACAGCAGTGAGTAGCCCGGATCCGCTGGAAAAAGTTTCAATCTGGCAATCTGGAAAAGTCTTTTTAAAGGTTTCGGTCAGAATCAATAAATCATCTTCATCATCATCTACTACAATAATGAAAAGATCTTGTGGGTTCGCCATATCGACGGGATTAAGCGGCTATCCGTCGGCTTTACCAAAAGTAGGCGGAAAAGAAACCGGGTTAAATTTTGGAATATTGGTAAAGGTAACCACTTTTCCCGATAAATGGTTGCTTTCAGACTGGTTTTCGTGGTAATCGGTACCTGATCAGGCATTCTTTCTTGCAGCTTTCACCGGTACGTAAATCAGAAACGTTGTCCCCTCGCCCGGCCGGCTCACGGCCGTGATTGCGCCATCATGGTTCTCGATAATACGCTTGCAGAGGGCCAGCCCGATACCGGTGCCGGGATACTGCCCCGCCGGATGCAGCCGCTTGAAAGGATCGAAGATCCGGTCGGTATATTGCGGATCAAAACCCAGGCCGTTGTCCTGAACCATAATCTCGGCATACGCTGTGTCCGGATGTAGCCCCGCTACTGTCTCAAACGCCCAGCCCGGTGCCGTGCGGCTGCGGATGGTTACCTCCGGCGCAACCCCCGATCGGTAAAACTTCAGCGCATTGTCGAGCAGGTGGCGAAAAACCAGCCGCCACTGCGAGGCACTGCCCCTGATTTCCGGCAGATCTTCCCGGTGAAGGGTTACCCTGCGCTCTTCGATCAGGGTAAAGAAATCGTCGGTTACCTCCGCCAGCAGACTGTTCAGGTTGATCTTTTTCTGTTCGGGCTTTTCCGCAGAAAGCCGCGAGTACGTCAGCAGGTCTTTGATCAGAGCCTGCATCCGGTTGGCTGCGGTATGAATGCGCCCGATCAGCTTAGCGTCCGGATCGGCCAGATCGGCGGAAAGCTGGGTTTGTAGCAGGTCGGCCAGGGTCTGGATTTTACGCAGCGGCTCCTGCAGGTCATGCGCCGCTGCGTAGGCGTATTGTTCCAGCGTCTGGTTCGAGCGCTGCAACGCCTGGTTACGGTCCTCCAACTGGTGCTGGTACTCCTTGAGGGCCGTAACGTCGAGACCCGTCAGAATAATGCCTTCATCGTGCCTGATGATGGTCACCGCCAGCCAGGATGCCTTGTCCTGATTTTGGTACGGAAACTCCAGGTAAAGCGGCACGCCGGTTCGGGTAACATGCCGGAACTGCTCAAACGTGTCACTGGTGTACAGGGCTGGGTATTCCTCGGAGAGCTTGCCGCCGAGTATATCCTCCATCGGCTTCTGATTGACCTGAGCAAACTTTTCGTTACAGAATGCCAGTTGAAAATCGGTAATGTCGTGTTGCTCATTGTAGAGTGCTTTCAGGTAGGCAATAGCCGCCGGTGAGCTGTCCAGCACCGCCTGAAGGCTGTTGGCGGTCCGGGTCAGATCCAGATTGGTATGTTCCAGGCTCTGGTTAGCCTCATCCAGTTCCTGCGTTCGCTGCTGCACCCGCCGGTCCAGTTCGGTATTCAGCTCTTTTTGCAGGTGAACATCGGCGCAGGTACCGATATAGCCGTTAAAGGTGCCGTCGGGGAAAAACATGGGCTTGGCGTTTTCCAGCATCCAGTGGTAGGTGTCGTCGTGCCGTTTCAGCCGGTACTCGGCACTGAACGGCTTTCGGTCTCTCAGACTGCTATGGTAGCTGGTCAGGTAGCTTTCCCGGTCATCGGGATGAATATTGCGGGCCCAGCCATAACTGATCTCATCGGCCAGGGTGCTTCCGGTAAACGTGAGCCAGGCCTGGTTCACAAAGGTGTACCGGCCGTCGGGACCAGACACCCACGTCGGAAATGGGGCATTGTCGGCAATGGTATGAAACCATATTTCGCGCTCTTCCAGCAGTTGCTGCGCCCGCCGGTGATCGGTCAGGTCTTCAATCGCCAGCAGAATGGCGTCCTGCCGGGTTTGCCGGCTTACCCGGCTGGCGCTGAACATCAGCACTTTCTCGCCGATGGCGGGGAAGGTGTGCGTGACCTCATACTGCTGATAGTCTGCCGCCTGCGACAGGATATTAGCCAGCAACTGCCGCAACTGCGGGATATCCCACCGACGGTTGCCGATTTCGTAGATCAGCCGGCCTTCAATTTCGCTCTCCTCGGTCCGGAACTTTTCGTGAAACGCTTTGTTGGCGTTCAGCACCCGCAGGTCTTTATCGAGGATCAGCGTAGCCTCCCGAATGGTGGTGAAGATAGCCTCCGAGAACTGATAGGCCTCCGACAACTGGTCGTTACGGAGCTGCAACTCCTGATTGATCGTCATCAGCTCCTCGTTGGTCGACTCGATCTCTTCCTCTTCTTTGGAGGTTTCGAGTTCCTCGTTCATGCTCTGCAGCTCTTCGTTGCTGCTGATGATCTCTTCGTTGGCCGATTGCAGCTCTTCATTGCTGACCTCGTGCTCTTCAATCACCGAGCGCATATCTTCGCGGAGGCTCGCCAGTTGTTCTTCCAGTTCTTTGATACGCTGATTTCGGGCCGACAGCGATCTTGATTCCGGGGCTATTACCGGAAAGTCTTCCTCAAAAATAATCAGGTAAAGCTGGTCTTCGGTATCGGTGCGGATGGGAACGGCTTCGATGGCTACGTGGTATGGTTTGCCTTTAACCTCAAATTTCAGTCCGGTCTTCCGGACCGGTTGCCCGGCCTTCCGGGCTTTCAGAATGGTACTGCGCAGATCGAATACCAGCTCAGGACGGACCATCTTCAGCAGGTTCAGGGTGGCTTTGCCCGCCGTATGCGCCAGATACAGGCCGGTAGAGCCGCGAAACTGGAGAATATCCATGTCCTGATTGACCAGTACGCTGGGTGGTATGTACTGGCGGAGCAGCAGGTTATCGACCATCTGTTCCAGATCAACGGCCTGTGGTGCTACCGCGGGCGTCTTTCTGGGCCGGACCGCCTGTACTCTACCGTCATTGTCCGCGTATGCTTCCCGCAGGCGGGGGCTCATGTCGAAAGAAGCGTGGCTGGTGGCATCGCTCCGGCGGGAAAACACCTTATAGGGTTTCTCCAGTTGAGAGAAGAGTTGGGTAGCCGAACTGACTGATTCGGACTTGCCCAGCAGGAGAAAACCGTTGGAATTAAGGGCGTAGTGAAAGGCGCTGATAGCCCTTTTCTGGAGCGAATTGTCCAGGTAGATCAGCAGGTTACGGCAACTGACCAGGTCGAGCCGGGAGAACGGCGGATCTTTAAACAGGTTATGGGGCGCAAAGACGCAGAGGTCGCGCACGGCTTTGTTGATCCGGTACTGGTCGTCTACTTTGGTAAAGAACCGCTGCAGCCGCCTGGGGGATACTTCCATGACTTCGCTGCGGGTATAGGCCCCCTGACGGGCTTTGATAATGGCAGACTCGCTGATGTCGGTGGCGAAGATTTGAATCGGTACCGTTATGGCTTTGTCGCCAAATAGCTCCAGAAACATCATGGCCAGCGAGTAGGCCTCCTGGCCGGTAGAGCAGGCCGGCACCCAGATCCGAATCGGGTCGCCTTCTTTTTTGGTTTTCAGGATCTGGGGCAGCACTATCTTCTGCACGTAATCCATGGTTTCGGGATCCCGGAAAAAGCTGGTTACGTTGATGAGCAGATCGCCGTAGAGGAGTTCGGCTTCTTCGGGTTGCTGCCGGAGGTGCTGGGCGTATTCACTGAGCGATTCGAACTTGAAGAGCAGCATGCGCCGGATAATGCGCCGACGAACGGTGGTCATTTTGTACTGGCTGAAGTCGGCACCGGTAACTTTTCGCAGGAGCTGAATAATGGATTTCAGTTCTTCTTCCTGCGTGACCGGAATATCGGCTTCTTCAGCCTCGGTCATTAACTGAAACAGGTCCATTTTGCTGCTTAACTGCCCCAGTTCCCGGGCAATTTCCGCCGGCGATAGCACCAGATCGGCCACGCCCTCAACAATGGCCGCCTGGGGCATAAACCGGTATTTGGCCGTTTCGTCCTGCACAAACGTAAGACCGCCAACGGCCTTGATGGCCCTCAGGCCCAGAATGCCGTCGGCATTCATGCCGGAAAGCAAAACGCCGATAGCGCCTGCTTTCTGCCGTTCGGAGAGCGAGACAAAAAATTCGTCGATGGGCATGTGGATCGTCGGATGCAACTGACGCGGTTGCAGCGTGAGCACACTATCCACAATTTCCATGTTGGTATTGGGCGGAATAACGTAGACATGGTTCGGCTCGACTCGCATCAGGTGCTGAGCCTCGGCCACGGGCATCCTGGTTTCTTTACCCAACAGCGTGGCGAGCCGGCTATCGTAAGTCGGGTCCAGGTGTTGTATATACACGTAGGCCAGGCCCGTATCGGGCGGCAGGGACCTCAACAGCTCGGAAAAGGCTTCGAACCCCCCGGCCGATGCGCCAATCGCCACCACAGGTACTGATTTGGCTGTCGGCTGACCGTCGGCCGGTTGTTCTGTTGAGCTCATGTCTGAGTAGTGCCGGCGTCAAAATTGATAGAGCCGGTAGGCATTACCGGCTCTATCAATTTTGACGCTATCATTAAAAGGGTATATAACGGAGTAAAAGAAAAAACGTAAATCTAAACATTTACGGCCGTTAAAAAAATACTCAGTTCATTCGCATAAATCCGGTATTTGCAAAACATTTCTCTGGCTATGCAGTAGTTAATTCTGGTAAAAAACAGTATCTGTTGCGTTGGGTTAGGGTATTAGCTGAAATGGCTGGATTGCCTGCGCAGCGTTTTCTATTGCAGCATAACTGATTATGGCCAGGCAAACGGTTATCGTGATTGGGGCCAGGATGTGGCAAAGTCAACCCTTGCAGGGTTGCAGGCGGAAGCGATACCGCCCGTTGTACCCCGCCCTGCGGACGGGGTTATCCGGAGTCAACCCTTTCAGGGTTGTGGTGAGGGTGCAACCGTGCTCAGCCCCGCCCTGCGGACGGGGTTATTCACAGTCAACCCTTGCAGGGTTGCAGGAGGGTACTGATAGTCCTTTCGGTTCCAACCTGCTGGTCGAGGTTATCGATAGTCACCTTTTAGGGTTAGAAAAGAGAGACCTGTCCCTTACTGCCTCAGACCGCAGGGTAGAGCCGACACGGGCTATGCTCCTCCCCAATCCTGAAAGAATTGACTTTTAATAACCCGGCTCATAAGTCGGAGCTAAAAGGTTGTACGCCTGCCCCAAGCCTGAAAGGCTTGACTGTGAATAACCCCGTCCGTAGGGCGGGGCTGAGCACGGTTGCACCCTCACCACAACCCTGAAAGGGTTGACTTCGCCACCACAGACCCTTTGCGTTGCATAAAGGTGTGGACAAGACGTGCAAGGCATCTACCCCGCTGCGAATAGGGGCTATGCAGAGTCAACCCCTTCAGGGTTGTGGTAAGGGTGCAACCGTCCTCGGCCCCGCTCGGTGGAGCGGGGTTATCCGGAGTCAACCCTTGCAGGGTTGTGGGATGGTACTTATTGCTCTTCTGGTCTCTGACCTGCGGGTCGGCTTATTCGCTGTCAAGCCTTTCAGGCTTGGGGGGAAGGTGAGGGATATGGTCCTGCGGGTACCAACTTATAGGTTCGGAGTTAGGTATAGAGAGTTCCTCAAGCCAGGCAGGTTGATTATGTTCTTCCCGATGCGTAGCTTACCGTCATGAGCTACCGCCAGATTCTTTACCAAATCGTTTTCGGCACCAGGCACCGAAAACCCACGATTAACGAAACCCATTGTGCCGACCTGTACAACTACATCTGGGGCGTTATCAAAAACAAAAAGTGTAAACTGTTTCGCATCAACGGGGTCGAAGACCATATTCACATCCTCTGCGATTTACACCCCACCGTGGCCCTGGCAGATCTGGTGAAAGACATCAAAGTAGGTAGTTCATTGTGGATGAAAGAGAGCGGCCTGTTCCCCGCTTTCGAGGGATGGGCGGACGGATACGGTGCGTTTACTTATTCGGTTCGGGAACGTGACGCGGTCATCAACTACATTAAAAACCAAAAGGTGCATCACCAGCAGGTATCCTTTGCCGACGAGTACAAAGCCCTGCTGGACGAATTCGGCATAGCGTACGAGGAAGAGTATCTGTTCCGATAATACTTGACAGGGATTTGGCCAGGGACCTGATACACGGACATTACATAAGACACCCAATCACGGCGTGACTATCCTTAATCCAATACCCAAGCCTGAAAGGCTTGACTCCAGATAACTCCGACCTTCGGGTCGGGCTCCGACAGGGCGATAAGTGCCCTTCCGTAACCCTGAAAGGGTTGACTTTGGATAACCCCGCTCTGTAGAGCGGGGCCAAAGACGGTGGCCCCTCCACCACAACCCTGAAAGGGTTGACTTTGGATAGGTCCGATTTGCAGAGGAGGGCCTGCCCGTTTTGTCCACACATTTCTACAACGCATTGGGGCCAGGATGTGGCAAAGTCAACCCTTTCAGGGTTGCCGGCAGAAGCGCCACCGCCCGTTGTCCCCCGCCCTACGGACAGGGCTATCCGGAGTCAACCCCTTCAGGGTTGTGGTGAGGGTGCAACTGTCCTCAGCCCCGACAGGGCGATAAATACCCTTCCGTAACCCTGAAAGGGTTGACTTTGGATAACCCCGCTCTGTAGAGCGGGGCCAAAGACGGTGGCCCCTCCACCACAACCCTGAAAGGGTTGACTTTGGATAGGTCCGATTTGCAGAGGAGGGCCTGCCCGTTTTGTCCACACATTTCTACAACGCATTGGGGCCAGGATATGGCAAAGTCAACCCTTTCAGGGTTGCCGGCAGAAGCGCCACCGCCCGTTGTCCCCCGCCCTACGGACGGGGCTATCCGGAGTCAACCCCTTCAGGGTTGTGGTGAGGGTGCAACTGTCCTCAGCTCCGCCCTGCGGACGGGGTTATCCGGAGTCAACCCTTGCAAGGGTCGTGGAAAGGAGCGATGCAGTTCACTATTTCTGCCAAACAAGGCCGTGTTATGCAAAGTCAACTCCCAATCAGGCTTGGGGCTGTGATGGGTTTAGTCAAATTTGGAGCTACTTACGTACGACACCTAAGCCGGCCAGTGGATTGGTATCCGGATACGGAATAGGGTGCCCGCCTGTGGGGTACTCTCAATTTCAAGGCTGGCTTTCAGCAGTTCACACAGCCGTTTGACAATGGACAGACCGATACCCTCACCCTTGTTGGCATAATCGTGGGGTGCGTTCAGGGCTTGATTCTCCTGCGAGGAGGTGGGAGGGAGCCCGGCTCCGTAGACACTCGGGGTTTCGGGGGATGGGCTTAGCACCTGGGAGTACGTGCCGGCACCTGTGTTGGGTAAGCCAGAGCCGGTATCCTGCACACTAATGATGCAGCGGTAATCATTCTCCCGGCTCCAGGAGACCGACACCATCCCCTTTTGGGTGTGCTTAAAGGCATTCAGCAACAGGTTTTGCAGAATGCGCAGGAGATGGACGGCATCACTGTGAATAAATACTTCGTCCGGACCATCGGCTTTCAGCAGCAGGTGGCGCTCCTGCGCTAAGGGCCGGACACTATCGACCAGCGAATGCAGCAGTTCCGACACATTGAAGGACTCAATGGTGAGGGGTTCTTTGCCGGCTTCCAGCCGGGCCAGGTCCATCAGCTGGGTAACCATGGTGCGCACCACCGTGAGGTTACGATTCAGCATCTCCAGCATATCGCTTCGCATCTGGACCGAGTCCCCTTCCATTTTCAGCAGAAAAGCCGCTCCCTGAATCACCCCAAAGCTGGAGCGCAGATCATGGGCCGACTGGCGCATGAGATCGCCCCGCTCCTGGGCCAGTTCATTAAGCTGGTCGAGGGTTTTTTGCAGGGTTTCGACCCGGCTGTTGGCGGCCATGCGCTGCAGGTCACTGTACTGTTCTACGCTACCGTCGATGGTCAGGTTGCCAAACCAGGCCATTTGCTCGTAAGCGGTTGCTATGAAGTTCAGGTCCGGCAGGCCGTTCCACTCCCAAAACAGCCGGAGTTCGGCTAAAAGCACCTGGTTCAGGTGCTTCAGTTCCCTGAGCAATTGGTGCAGGGCATAGCCTTTCTGCCACCGGTGTAAGCCATGTTCGGCCGCCAGTTGGGGAATGTGGGCCTCTGGTGGCTCCTGCCGGAGGGTTTGCTCCAGTACATTGAGCATATACGGCACTTTGTTGTTGAACTCTTCGCGGCTGAGGCTGGGGGTATTCTGCAACGCAGGGTCTTTCTCGCAGATGGTACGCCAGTTGTTCAGCAGGGCATCGCGTCGGCCGGCCAGAAAGGTAGCTAAACCGGCTAAAGAAGCAGATGATGCATCAGGAGACGATTCCATGAAGACGTACTGGTAAAATGAGGTGCAAAACTATCAGTACTAGCTTTACGATGGGCTGAACATCTTTCGCCAGCAACTGCTGACTGAGGCTAAAACCTGGCTGAGTGTCTGATAGTTTGTCGGTTTGGTCAGAAACGCTTCGGCACCCAGGTCAAACGATTTTTCACGGTCGGCAACATCGCTGGATGTGGTAAGCACCACCACCGGAATCTGGGTCCAGACCGGATGCGATTTCAGGAAACCAAGCGTTTCAAACCCGTTCAGCAACGGCATGTTCAGGTCTAACAGGATTAAGGTGGGTAAAGGCAGGGCAGGATGAGCCGTTAAATAATTGATGAGTTCCTGGCCGTTATGGAAAATTTTCAGTACGCAGTTGATGTGCGGGTTAATGGCCCGCTGCGCCAGAAAGCAGTCGTCATCATCATCGTCTACCAGGTAAATAATCTGCTCCATCTCCAGCACAAATCACAGTGAAATTTCTACAAAGATATGAGATTATTGTGTCTATAGAATTAATGAGATATTAATTTTGCCGAACGCCTGCCGGCTCGTCCTTACCGCGGCAAATTTCTGTAAGTCACACTAAACCAAAGCCGTTGAGAACAATCAAAGAAATAGTGTTACCGGCCGGCACGTGAAACATACAACCGGTAGCCCATTATCATGAGCATGACAATAAACATTAAGCGCCTGTATGCCATAGGGCTGGTTGGCCTGAGCCTGGCCGGGTTTAGCGTTTCAGCCAGTCTGGCCCAACTAAAACCGACGCCAAAGGTGAGCGGTAAAACGATGGCCACGGCCAAAACGGGGGTGGTAGCCGACCAACTCATGGAATCCGTTACCCACATGATGGATAAGCTCAACACCATGCGCTTCTCTGGAGACCCCGATTTCGATTATGTGTTTATGGTCCGTACGCACCACCTGGCGGAGATTGACCTGTCGCAGGAGGTAGTGAATACGGTAAAGAGTGATTCGCTACAGCAGCTGGCCACCGCGCTGATCAACCGTAAGCAGAAAGAGGTTAACCAGTTGGAGGATGCCCTGAAACAAATCCGGCCGAGCCGCGCCAACCAGGCCTTTGTGCAGGCGCAGAATCAGCAACTGGCGGCCATGAAGCTGAACTTCCAGAACGGTATGCTGGAGAAAAAGCTGACGGGCCGGGTGGATGAAGATTACGCCACCATCATGCTGGAGCACCAGCGTGACGCCATCGATATGACCCAGAACTACCTGAAGTACGGCAAAAACCAGAACTTACTGGCTTTGGCCCGGCAGCTACTGGCAAACGCCCAGGCCGATACCAGGCAGTTTAAAACGCTTGTGAAGCAGGAGAAGATTGGAAATTAGCTGATTGGTTAACTGGTTCATTGGTTGAATGGTTGCCTTTCCGGAACCGACCATACCCATTCAACCAATCAACTAATGAACCAATTAACCAGTTAACCAATCATCCTCAAACTTCAAACCCCAAACTTCAAACCAATTCAAAAACTGTTTGTAACTTGCGGCATCAAATCGTCAGCAACCGAAAGAGCGGATAGCATGAACTTCCCTGAGGAACTCAAATACACACAGGACCACGAATGGATTCGATTAGAAGCCGATGGTACGGCCGTAGTAGGCATCACTGATTTTGCCCAGCATGAACTGGGTGATATCGTTTTTCTGGATATTACGACGGTCGGTCAGGCCATCGCCAAAGGTGATGTGTTCGGTACGGTTGAGGCCGTAAAAACGGTGTCTGACCTGTTTATGCCTATTGAGGGTGAAGTGCTGGAACTGAACCCGGAGGTGGAGCGCTCGCCGGAACTGGTGAACGAAGATCCGTATGGCCGCGGCTGGATTGTGCGGGTAAAACTGACTGGTGATGCCGGCGAAGACGGGCTTTTATCAGCCGAAGCCTATAAAGAGCTGGTGGGTCAGTGACCCAACCGGTCCTTTTGTGAAGCTCCGATAGGGGCTTTTTTTTTAAGCAGCACCGAAATTAAGATTCCATGCAGTTTCTTATACGCTCTGCCCGTATTATAGATCCGCAGTCGTCGTTTACCGGACAGCGATGCGATATTCTTGTGGAGAACGGCATCATTCTCCGGATTGGGCAGGAATTGACCACCGATGAGAAGGCCCGGGTTATCGATTGGCCGAATGTACACGTGTCGCCCGGCTGGGTTGACCTGCGGGTGTCGGCCAAAGACCCCGGCTACGAGCATAAAGAAGACCTCACCAGCGTATGTCAGGCAGCCGCAGCCGGCGGGTTTACGGATATTGCCGTGCTGCCCAACACCAAACCCGTGGTCGACTCCAAAGATACGCTGGGGTACCTCCGGCGCATGGCCGAAGGACAACCGGTGGCGGTGCATCCGATTGCGGCCGTGACCAGACGGGCCGAAGGGGAAGACCTGACCGAGATGATCGACCTGCACCATGCCGGGGCTGTGGCATTCTCAGACGGCGAGCACCCGCTGCAAAACCCCGACCTGCTGCTGAAAACACTGCAGTACCTCCAGCCATTCAACGGGCTGCTGATGAACCGGCCCGAAGAGGCCATGCTCACCCGCTTCGGGCAGATGCACGAAGGGGTGCAGAGTACGTTGCTGGGTATGAAAGGCATGCCCGCGCTGGCCGAAGAACTGATGGTTGAACGTGATCTGCGGCTGCTCGAATATGCGTACCTGGAGAAAGAGCCACCCACCACTACGGTGCTGCACTTCTCCACGCTTTCGTCGGCCCGCTCGGTGGAGCTGATCCGGCAGGCCAAACGGCAGAGATTGCCCGTGAGTTGCGATGTGGCTGCGCACCAACTGGTATTCGACGATTCGGCGATGGCCGGCTTCGACACCAACCTGAAGGTCAATCCGCCATTTCGGTCCCGCGCCGATGTAGATGCCCTGTGGCAGGGGCTCGCCGACGGTACTATCGACGCCGTTGTGTCGGACCATAACCCGCACGACGAGGAGTGCAAGAATGTAGAGTTCGACGTGGCAGAGTTCGGCATTACAGGGCTTGAAACAGCTTTTGCTGCCCTACTAACGTATAATCAGGGACTGTCGCTGGAGCAATTGGTGGATAAACTGGCCATTCGGCCCCGGCAGATTCTGCGGCTGTCGCCGGTAAGCATTGCCGAAGGGCAGGCCGCCAGTCTGACGCTTTTCGACCCCAACCAGACCTGGACGTTTGCCCGCAGCGTATCGAAATCGAAAAATACCCCGTTTCTGGGACAAACGTTTACCGGTCGGGTAGTGGGTGTTCTGCACCAGGACCAGCATCATACAACGGCATGAATCGAGTAATTGGCTATTTTAACACTCCCCTGCTAAAGGTGCCGCTGCTGGCAGGACTGCTTACCGGCATTCTGGCGTTTCTATACTTTCTGGCGCTGTATGCCGTGGGTATCCCTCCGCTGGGCAACCACAAATCGCTGGATTTTGGTATCCACCTGATCTTAATGGTGGCCGCCGTCTGGTATTACCGAAAGTACGTCGGCAACGGCTACCTGCACCTGTGGGAAGCCCTGGGTATCTGCTATATCCTGAATACAATAGCGGCTATGGTGACCGGCTGGCTCATTTACTTTTTTGTGACCCAGATTGACCCGGCCGTATTTCAGGAATACGTGGCCAATTCCCGCCAACTGCTGCTGAGGGGACAAACCGACATCAGCGAAAGACTGGGAGCCGATCAGTTTCAGAACCTGCTGCAGGAAGTCAACAATGTACAGCCGGCTGACCTTATCATCGACGAGCTATGGAAAAAAACGGCGCTGGCCGTATTGCCGGTACTTATCATTTCGTTGCTGTTCCGGAAACAGGATTATAATGTGCTTCAATAAACAAATCAATATTCGGTTATAACACCTACTTTCCCCCAAACCACTTAGTCGACAATGGAAGAAAAACCCTCCTCCGCCCGTCTTGCCCTGAAATGGGGTCTTATTATCGGTATTGCTTCCATCCTGTTCAGCACCATTCTGTACGTGACCGATCAGGTGGGAAATACCGCGCTAAGTATTGTAGCCTACGCTATCATCATTATCGGTCTGGTCATGGCCATGCGCGAATACCGTTCGCTGAATAATAACTATATGAGTTACGGCGAAGGCCTGGGGTTAGGCGCACTGACTTCGGGCGTCGCCGGTATCCTGTCCAGTCTGTACGGCGTGTTGTATACGAACATGATTGACACCGAGTTTCAGAACCGGATGATGGACCAAATGCGGGTGCAGTACGAGGAGCGGGGTATGACCGACGACCAGATTGACAAGGCAATGGAATTTGGCCAGATGTTTCAGAGTCCGGGCCTGCTGTTCATCTTTGGGGTGCTGGGTACCATTTTCATGGGGTTCATCTTTTCGTTGGTAATAGCCGCTATCCTGCGCCGGAACCGGCCGGTTTTTGACTGATGGGAGCCATTTTTCGCAAAGAAATCAACCAGTTTTTCAGTTCGCCCATTGCCTACATCATCATGGTGGTGTTTCTGACCGCCGTGGGGCTGATGCTATGGGTGTTTCCGGACACCAGTCTGCTCGCCTACGGCTACGCCGACATGGGCACTTTTTTTAACCTGACACCCTATGTGATGCTGTTTCTGGTGCCGGCTATGACCATGCGTGCCATTGCTGAGGAGGTCCGCACCGGCACACTCGAATGGCTGTTAACTAAGCCCGTCAGTCGCTGGGGCGTAGTGGGAGGCAAGTTCCTGGCCAACTGGCTGCTGGTGGCCCTGACGCTGCTGCCGACGCTGCTGTATTACATTACGCTGTACCAGTTGGGTAACCCGCCCGGCAATATCGATTCGGCCTCGGTGACTGGTTCGTACATCGGCCTTTTGTTGTTGGGCGGTGTGTTTGTGGCAATTGGCCTGTGGGCATCGTCGATCAACGAAAACCAGGTAGTGGCCTTTGTGCTGGGGGTATTCTTCTGCTTTCTGCTCTATGTAGGCCTGAGCTCGTTAACGGGCCTGCTGGGCGACGGCAGCGCTGCGTACTGGCTCTCCTACCTGGCCCTGGATGAGCAATACCGATCGCTCGGCCGCGGCCTTATCGACTCCCGCAATGTGATTTATCTGCTCTCCCTCACAAGCGTATTCCTCTGGCTCACCACCTATCGCCTGACCCCCCGCCAATAAGTACCAACAACTATCGACTATGAAAAACAAGTCTCTTCTCTGGTGGGCTGCCCTGATCTGGACGATTATTATCTTTTTAGGTTGCTCGGTTCCCGGTCCTGACCTGCCGCCTATTACGGAGCAGTTCAACGATAAGTGGATGCATACGGTCATTTTTGTGCCGTATGGCGTTTTGTGGGTTTTGGCGGGCTACCGGCCAAAAGTAGTGCTGATAACCGGCATACTGTACGGTATAGGCATCGAACTCTTCCAGGGGGTGGCCCCGATCAACCGCACCTGTGACTGGCGCGATGCACTCGCCGACGCACTCGGGGTGATTTTGGGTGTGCTGGTCGGCTGGGCGTTTATCAGAAGCCGGCGGGTAAGCAGCAACGACTCATAGGGGCAACGCTGGTTTATACTCAGTAAATTTACGGATAACCCACGATCTGGAAAGGCAACTGCCGGTCTGTGTTTTTCCTGTAAAATGTCTAAAACACGGCGTGAAGAAACCCTTAAATCACGGTTTTACTTTTTGATAACGTATAGGTATATGCGGTAACCGGAGTTTTGCCTACTGCCCGAACGGGAGTACGCCGGATAGCGCAGCCGAACGCTTCAGATCTGGGTAAATTAAGTACTAACAAGCCTGAGTAAAAGTACGTCTTACACGCTTTAATATGTTTCCATAGTTGTGCTTTTTGATCTTATCTTTTTCTGGACCGTTTAAAAGTTTTAACTCCATTTTACAAAAGTTCTTTAAATAGTTCAATTTGTTTTCAGATTTGGCTTATACCTTTGTTGCCTTTCTAAGGAGTTTCTAATGTTTATAGACTCATGTAGAAAAATAGATGCTCAGCCGTGCGCTCTACCTGCAAAGCTTAATATATGATGTAGTTGTACCACCTTAGTAACTTTTCAAACGTATTTAAGCCCTTTAATTTAAAAGGAACTGCCACATAACGGTGGCTGTTCAGGCCCGGAACTGTGGGTTTTTCAGCGTAAAGACCGGCTTAAAATACTATTTGTTCTATATACTCAATGTGGTAAGATGAAAGTTTGTGAAGAAATCGGGCAGGCCTGTTTTCGGCCCAGTGTTGAGGGTAAGTTTATTACTATTGGTGGAGAGAAGTTTTACATCAAAGGCGTTACTTACGGCACGTTTCGGCCGGATGAACAAGGTAATCAGTTTCCCTCCCCCAGAACGGTAGAACATGATTTTTCCCTGATGGTCCGTCACGGTATCAATGCGGTTCGAACCTATACGGTGCCTCCGCGTTACCTGCTGGAACTCGCCGGCGATTACGGACTAAAGGTTATGGTGGGGTTACCCTGGGAACAGCACATCACGTTTCTGGATGAGGCTGCCCGGGTCAGGGAGATTATCGGTCGGGTACAGGAGGGCGTACGATCCTGTGCGCAGCACCCGGCGGTGCTGTGTTACACCATCGGCAACGAAATACCCGCGCAGATTGTGCGTTGGTATGGTCCTAAGCGTATAGAACAGTTTCTGCATCAGCTATTCAACGCCGTCAAAGCCATTGATCCCGACGGGCTGGTCACCTATGTAAACTATCCCACAACCGAGTACCTTTCCCTGCCGTTTCTGGATTTCGACTGTTTTAATGTGTACCTGGAGACGGAAGAAAAGCTGAGCGCTTACCTTGCCCGGCTGCATAACCTGACCGGCGACCGGCCGCTGGTGCTGGCCGAAATAGGCCTGGACAGTATGCGGAATGGCGAAGAGCGTCAGGCGGAGGTACTGGACTGGCAGATTCGCACCATTTTTGGCAAGGGCTGTGCCGGAACCTTTGTCTTTGCCTGGACGGATGAATGGTGGCGGGGAGGTTTCGAAATTGAAGACTGGGATTTTGGCATTGTAACCCGGCAGCGACAGCCTAAACGGGCGTTGGCTACGGTGGCGCAGGTTTTTGCCGATGCGCCCTTTGCCTCGAAAACCCAACTGCCGAAGATTTCGGTGGTGGTTTGTACCTATAACGGTGCCGCTACTATCCGCGACTGTATGAACGGCCTGCTGGAACTGGATTACCCTGATTTTGAGGTCATTGTAGTTAGCGACGGCTCTACCGATCAGACTCCCGGAATTGTCGGATTATATCCCTTCCGCCTGATCTGTACCCCAAACCGGGGCCTGAGCAACGCCCGCAACACCGGTCTGGAAGCGGCCACCGGCGACATTGTTGCTTATATCGACGATGATGCCTATCCGGACCCGCACTGGCTGCATTACCTGGCCTACAGCTACCTGAACACCAAGCATGCCGGTATGGGTGGTCCCAACCTGTTGCCGGAGCACGATGGCCCCATTGCTACCAGTGTTTTTCATGCACCGGGTGGGCCGGTACACGTGCTGACCACCGACGAAATTGCCGAGCACATCCCCGGCTGCAATATGTCGTTCCGTCGGGAAGTACTGCTGGAGATCGGCGGTTTTGACCCGATCTACCGGGCTGCCGGTGATGATGTGGATGTATGCTGGCGGGTGCAGCAGAAAGGATACACCATTGGGTATCACCCCTCGGCTACAGTCTGGCATCATCGGCGCAACTCGCTGCAGGCCTACTGGAAACAGCAGCAAGGCTACGGCCGGGCCGAAGCGCTGCTGGAGCGGAAGTGGCCGGAGAAATACAATACCCTGGGGCACCTGAGCTGGGGCGGCCGCATCTACGGCAATGGTGTAACGCAGCCGCTGGAGCTGCGCCGGCGAAAAATCTTCCACGGTATCTGGGGGAGTGCGCCGTTTCAATCGGTGTATCAGCCGGCACCGAGCCTGCTGGCGTGTCTGCCGCTGATGCCGGAGTGGTATCTGCTGACGGGGGGATTGGCCCTGTTGTCGGTGCTGGGGCTGGTCTGGTCGCCGTTGCTATGGGCTATACCCGGTTTTGTGGCTACCCTGGCCATTGTATTGATTCAGGCCGGGGTGAGTGCCGCCAGGGCTCCTTACAAGGCTCCCACCAGAAAGCAACAGGGCTGGTTTTGGTTGCTGACGAGCTGGTTGCATGTTATACAGCCACTCGCACGGTTGTATGGCCGGTTCGCCTATGGCCTGACACCCTGGCGGAAGCGGGGACCGGCCCGGTATCAGTGGCACCACCTGTTTGCCCGTACTAGCCACGTAACGCGCTGGTCTGAAAACTGGCGTTCGCTCGAAGACTGGCTGGCCGATATGGAGCGGCATCTGAAAGCGACCAACGTTCGGGTACGTTCTGGGGGGGAATTCGATGCCTGGGACCTGCAGGTGAGCGGTAGTTTCTTTGCGGCCGTGCGGGGTTTGCTGACCATTGAGGAGCATGGGGGCGGCAAGCAACTGCTGCGGCTCCGGTGCCGCGCCCGGAGCTCAATGGTTGGTAGATGGCTCTTTTTCGTCTCGATTGGTTTAGGGGGCCTGGCAGTGTGGCATCAGGCATACCTTATCAGTTTGCTGTTTGGCCTGATGAGCCTGGGGCTGCTGGTGGGTTTCTTTACCGGCACGGCACGGGCAATGATTGCGTTTTGTGAGGCATTTCAGCAGCCGGTGACCGATTCTCCTGCCGAAACCGATGACCAGGATACAGCAGCCGACGGGCCCGAAAAGGAGCCCGAACTCTTGTCTCTGCCTTTTGCCGGCGAAACCCTTGTCACGGTGCATCCGCAAAAAATTACGCCCGGTGTCCTCTAAGTCTGTATCTGATTCAATTCGGTAATGAAGGTTCTTTTTTGTTTGATGGGGGGGATACTGGTCACGGCAACGGCAATGGCGCAGACGTCTGTAGGCGTAATTCCGGCAGCTGCTGCGGTCCCAATTCTGCACTATTCACCGGGCCAATTGGCAGGTAGCGTTGTAGATTCGATCACGGGTAATCCGGTACCGTTTACCACCCTGGCCCTGATGAGTCCGGCCGGTAAACTGGTAGTGGGTACTGTTGCCGATGAGCAGGGGGCCTTTCAACTGGGGCAGATTCCGTACGGCAGTTATAAACTGGTAATAACAAGTGTAGGCTACCAGGCAAAAACTATACCCAATCTATTGGTCAGAGAAGGCGAGGCCGGGTTATCTCTGACGGGTATCCGGCTGCGTCCCGACACCAAAATGCTTAAAGAGGTTGTGGTGACGGGTCAGCGGGCGCTGATCGAGGATAAGGGCGACCGGCTGGTGTATAATGCCGAAAAAGACATGGCCAACGTGGGTGGGTCGGCGGCCGATGTACTGCGGAAAGTGCCGATGCTGAGTGTGGACCTGAACGGCAATGTGCAGCTTCGGGGGAGTGGCAATTTTAAAATCTTCCTCAATGGTAAACCGTCGGCTCTGATGGCCCGCAACCAGGCCGATGCGCTGCGGCAACTCCCCGGCAGCACGATCAAAACGGTGGAGGTGATCACCAGTCCGGGCGCTAAATACGATGCCGAGGGTGTGGCCGGGATCATCAACATCGTTACCCTAAAACGGTGGGAGGGATTCAACGGCAGTTCGTATGTCTCGGCAGGTAATTTGTCGCAGTCGGCAGGAGCGAGTGTGAACGTACAGGGGAAAAAGCTGGGGGTATCGGTGACGGGGGGCCTTTACCAGTACCGCTCCATTAGCGAAACCGAATCGTACCGGACTACCCTGGTAAACGGCCAACCGATCAATATTCTTTTCCAGAGCAGCCGCCAGGACAATACCGGGATGGGTGGCAATATAGGTATCAACCTGGATTACGATCCCGATTCGACCACCCGCATCAGCCTGTGGCTGAGTGGCTGGGGCGGCAATTATCCGAATAACAGCAGCCTGTACAGCCGGCTCTACACCCCGGCCGGCAATATCCTTCAGGAGTTCCGGCGGGCTATTGAGTTTAGTGACTACTACCGCAACGGCGAAGCCAATCTGGGCTACACCAAAACGTTTCAGAAACGAAAGGTCGTGTACCGCCACGTGCTTGCCCCCAACCTGCGGGATAAATTGGCTATTGGTCACTACGTTACCGAAACGGGTCCGCAGCCGGAACTGTCTGTTCTGGCGCAGTACAGCCACACCCCCGACCGCAATAACTACACCGCCGATCAGTACACGCAGGAAAACCTGGTCACCTACCGGGAGCGCAGCATCAACCTGAGCCACTATAACGAACTGACGGTCCAGACTGATTACACCTATCCGTTCCGGTTTCGGATCAGGACTGATACCACTCAGGCTACCCTGGAGGTGGGTGCCAAAGTCATTCTGCGCGACATCGGCAGCGACTACAGCCTCGATCAGGCGCTGGACGGCTCATATATTTTTGTACCTGACCCCACCCGCTCTACTAAGTTCGACTATACCCAGCAGGTATTGTCGGGATACACCTCAATCAGGCTGGCTCCCGGCCGGAACTGGGTAGCTGTGATCGGTGCCCGGCTGGAGCATACCGCTATTAACGGGAACTTTGCCAGTACGAATACCCGAATCAGTCAGCAATACCAGAACCTGATTCCAAATCTGTCGCTTATCCGCCGGTTCAAAAACAAGCGTACCCTGCGGATGAGTTACACCCAGCGCATTACCCGGCCGCTGGTGGGCTACCTCAACCCCTACGTCAACTTCAGCAATCCACAAAATCTGGTCACCGGGAATCCCGACCTGGACCCGGAGCTGGCGCACGCGGCCGAACTGGCTTACAGCACCTTTGTGGGCAAAGGTATTGTTCTGAATACGGCCCTGTACCATCGGCAGACCAACAACGCCATTGAATCCGTCAGCACGGTCGATGCAGAAGGCATTTCCGTGTCACGGCCGCAGAACATAGCCCGGCGCAGTGTCTCGGGGCTTCAGATCAACACCAATGTGCAGCCGCGCCGGAACCTGACCATTGCCGGGGGCAGTACGCTGCAGCGGGTAGAGTCGTACAGCCCCGCCCTCGGGCAAGGCAACCGGGGGTTTGTCTGGAACGCTACCGCCAATATGTCGTACCGGCTGCCGAAAGGGATTATCGTGCAGGCTAATGGCAATTATACGTCGGGCCGCGTTATTCTGCAGGGGCGAACGTCCGGCTGGTATGGGTACACGTTCTCTGCCCGGAAAGAACTCTGGGATAAAAAAGCCAGCCTGACCTTATCGGCGACTACACCCTTCAACCGGGTGGTGCGGCAGGAGAACGTCCGGGAAGCTCCCACCTTCACGTCGTACGGTACTTCGGCAAACGTAACCCGGTCGGTGCTGGCTACATTTTACTGGCAGTTCGGGCAAAGCAGCAGCAGCAGACAAACCAAAAAAATCAATAACGACGATAAGGCCGACATACCCCGGCGGTGAGTGGATGAGGAGTACGGAAAAAGTGATTTACGCAACGTTGAAAGTATGAAATCAGTGAAATTGCCATCCATCAAATACGATGTCCTGTTGAGGCTGACGCAGTTCACGGCACCTTATACGTGGAAAGTCCTGCTGCTGATTCTGATCGGGATCGCCAACGTGGGGTTCAATGTGCTGCGGCCATTGCCCATGAAATACGTGATCGATAATGTCTTGTCGGATCACCCGCTGCCCACCCAATTACAGCAGTTTTTTCTTGCGGCCGGAGGGATACCCGATAAAATCAGCCTGCTGGTTGTCTTTGTTGTGGTATCGGTCCTTATCGTGCTTGGTAGTTCCGCTTTGACGTTTATATCTACCCACTTGACCACCCGCGTTTGTCAGCAAATGGTGCTGGACCTGTCGGCGCAGGTTTTCGATAAACTACAGCGGATGTCGCTGGCTTTTTATTCCAGGAACAAGATCGGCGAGCTGATGCAGCGATTATCGGGCGACACTTACGTGATCTATTCCATAATCGGGGGTATTCTGCTGCCGACTTTATTCGCGATAGTAACCCTGTTTGCCATGTTGTATATCATGATGAGCATCAACGTCACACTGGCGCTCATCGCTATGTCCATCGTTCCGATTTTTGCCGTTTTGCTGGTGGTATTCCGGAAACCCATGACCGAATCGACGCAGCGGCAGTACGAAGAATCGGGTAAGCTGTGGTCGTTTATCCAGCAGAGCCTTTCGTCGATCAAGATCATTCAGGCCTATTCCCGGGAAGGCGACACCAGCGAGCAGTTTAAAGCCGTTGTGGCGCAGCATAACGACGCGTCGGTCAACTCGACCAAAATATCGACCATTTACAATACGCTTACGGCTTTGCTCTCCGGTATGGCCACCGCCATCGTCATCGGGGTAGGGGCTTACATGAGTTTGGGAGGGGCTATCTCCATTGGTGAACTGTACATCTTTATCGGCTATATCGGTTCGTTGTTTGGGCCCGTCAACTCGCTGGCGGGTACCATTCAGACCGCTATCACCATCAGCGCCCGGGGAAAACGCGTATTTGAGATTCTCGATTCGGACGAGGTAGTTGCCGAAAAGCCTGATGCGCGACCCCTGACCGATGTGAAGGGCCATGTTCAGTTCCGGAATGTCAGCTTTGGCTACGGCCAATCGGCGCAGGCGCTGAGGGTGCTGGAGGATTTCAGCCTGGAGGTTAGTCCGGGGCAGATTGTGGCCGTAGTTGGCCCGACGGGGGCCGGTAAAACGTCGATGATTTCGATGCTGTTGCGTTTTTATGACCCCTGGGGGGGCGAGGTGCTGCTGGACGGCATAAACCTGAAGGATGTAACACTGCAGTCACTGCGCAACAACGTAACGCTGGTTCTGCAGGACTCGTTTATCTTCCCCATGTCGCTGGCCGATAATATTGCATTCGGCAATCCGCACGCGTCAAGAGAAGAGATTATTGAAGCCGCCAAAGCTGCCCAGGCGCACGACTTCATCAGCCGGTTGCCGGACGGCTACGATACGGTTGCCAGTGAAGGCGGAGTATCGCTGTCGGGTGGCGAGAAGCAGCGGATTTCACTGGCCAGGGCGTTTCTGCGCAACACCCCGATTCTGATCCTCGACGAGCCGACCTCGGCCCTGGATGCGCAGACCGAAGCCCGGATATTCCAGGCCCTATCGTCTTATTCGTCGGGCCGGACCATCTTCATCATCTCGCACCGGCTGTCTACCATTCGGCACGCCGATCTGATTGTTACGATCAAAGACGGCACTATTGCCGAGACCGGTACGCATGATGTGCTGGTAAACGGCGGCAAAGTGTACGCCGAATTATATAAATATCAGGAGGTAGCTCAATAGCGTATGGAAACACAAACAACAAATCGGCCTGTATTTCAGCCACTGGTTCCGGGCGGAGCCATTGAGGGTGACTGGTGTCGTTTTCCGGTGCCCCTCAACATAGAGGTTGGTGATAATGTGGTAATTGACTCATCCGCCAGTTTCAAGAAGTATTTTTCGAAACTGCCCGTTGGGCTGAAGGTGGGTAGCCACGTAACGCTGCTAAGTTCGGCGCTGGCTACCGAAGAGAACGGCTTTATCGAGATCGGCGACTACAGCTATATCTCCGGGGCCTGTCTGGCGGCTTCCCGCCAAATCAGCATTGGCCGGTATGTGTTCATTGCCGGGGGCGTAACCATTGTCGATACCGATTTTCACCCGCTCGACCCGGCCGCCCGCCTTGCCGACACCATCGCCATTTCGCCGGTCGGCAACAAAGCCCTGCGGCCGGTGTTCGACTCGGCGCCGGTCATTGTTGAGGATGAAGTCTGGATTGGCTTCAACGCCACAATCCTGAAAGGGGTAACCATTGGTAAGGGAGCCGTGATTCAGCCGGGAGCGGTGGTGCTGAAAGATGTTCCGGCAGGGGCGGTGGTATCGGGCAATCCAGCCCAAATTACAATTCCTGATTATGCATAAACACCTGGCTCAATCGGTGACCGAAAGTGATACCGGCCGACTATTCATCGACGGCGACTGGTTCCCGAATCCGCTGCCGGCCAATATCGAGCTGGCCGACATGGCTTACCCCGATACGTCGTATTCGTTCACCACCTTCTTCTCCGAGAAGCCGGTGGGTTTTTCGTTGGGATATGCCAGTGGTAATTACGGCCACAGCATGTTTACAACCGGTAAAAACGGTGAAATCCGCGTGGGCCGGTACGTTGTGCTCCAGTGTACACGCATCATCAGCAACCTGTTGGTTTCCATACATGACCATTGTATGTTTTCGTGGGGTTCGGTGCTGACCGATAGCTGGCTGACCGAACAGACTCAGGCCCCGGCTCTTCGGCGGCAAATGCTCGAAGCAGCCGCTCATTCGCCGAACCGGCATCTGGAAATGACTGACCCGCAGCCGGTTGTTATTGAGGAGAACGTATGGGTCGGTTTTGAAGCGGTTATTCTGCCGGGAGTGACCATTGGCCGGGGAGCGGTCATCGGCTGCAAAACCATTGTTACGGAAGATGTGCCGCCTTACGCAGTGGTAGTGGGTAATCCCGGTCGGGTGGTGCGGTATCTGGAGCCGACGGATGTAGAGGTGAAAGAGTGAAGGTAGTTGTTAGTCGATAGTCAATAGTTGCAGGCGTCAGCATTATTGACCGCCCGGCAGCCCCGTATTGACTACCGACTACTGACTATCAACTATCGACTAATAAATAAACTTAACGATTATGGAAAAGATGAAAATAGTGGTAGGGGGCTTTATTGGCCTGTTTCCGACTGGCGGAGCCACCTGGGATTACCTGCAATATCCGCTGGGCCTGAAGCTGCTCGGCCACGATGTATATTACATTGAAGATACCCAGCTTTACCCGGTTTACCAGGCATCGGGCGATAGCTGGGATGATTGTACTTTCGGCGTCGAGTACCTGAAGAAGGCCATGGCCGAGATCGGCATGGAAGACCGCTGGGCCTACCGCGATGTGGCTACCGGAAAGACATTCGGTATGTCGGAGACGAGGCTGAAGGAGGTCTGCAAAACGGCTGATGTGTTCATCAACGTCTCTTCGTCAACAGTATGGCGGGATGAGTACCGGAAGATACCGGTGAAAATCCTGATTGATACCGACCCGATGTTTACCCAGTACCAGTACCATCTGAAAATGGAAGCCGGTGGATCGGAAGCCGAATACTCCCGCGTTTACATGCAGGAACATGACCTGTTCTTCACCTTTGGCCTGAACATCGGCCAGCCCGATTGCCGCATTCCGCAGTTTGACTACAACTGGCTGACGACCAAAAAGCCGATCTGTGTTGACTTCTGGGATCAGCCCGTAGCGAAGCAGAGTTCGTTCGGTTTTACGTCGATTATGAACTGGACCGAGCGCCCCGATTTTATCTACGATAACGAAACCTGGGGGCAGAAGAACAAGGAGTTCCGGAAGTTCTTTGAACTGCCTACAGCCTCGAAGCGGAAATTTGAGATCATCATCAACCGGCCGAAAGACGCCGAAACTGTGCAGTCGATGAACAGTCTGACGGCTCGCGGCTGGGATATTCTGAGTCCTGGTAACCTGATTGCCGACAAAGATAACTACCGGGACTTTGTGCAGTCATCGTTTGCGGAGTTCTCGGTCACCAAAGAGACCTACATTAAATCAAACAGCGGCTGGTTCTCGGGGCGGTCGGCTGTATACCTGGCTTCGGGCCGGCCAGTACTAACGCAGGACACTAAATGGTCGCGCTATATGCCGGCGGGAGAAGGCGTTCTGGCCATCAGCGATCTGGAAACGGCGTCTCAGGCCGTGGCTGAGGTTACCGGTAATTATGAAAAGCATTCGAAAGCCGCCCGCGACATTGCCCACGAATACTTCGACAGCGGGAAAGTGCTCTCGGATATGCTGGCGCATGTGAATTAAGGAGAACGCATGGCAACCCTTGTTATTGGCTCCTATATGGTGCGCTATCCGCTGGGGGGCAATTTGTCCTGGGCGTTGCAGTATCTGGTGGGTTTTAAAGAACTCGGGCATGAGGTGTATATGGTTGAGAAATATGCGTACCCGGACTCCTGCTACGACCCGGTGAAAGGGGTGCTCAGCGACGACTGCACCTACGGTCTGAATGTTGTTTCGGATCTGCTGGCGCGGTATGGCCTGGAAAACAACTGGTGTTATGTTGAAAAGGGTGATATCTACCACGGCCTTTCCAGGGAGCAGGTAAATGCAGTTTTTCGCCGGGCCGATGTATATATCGAGTCCGGAGCGCACGGTAGCTGGGAGGAAGAATCCGCCCTGGCCGGCCTGCGGGTCTATATCGACGTAGACCCGGCGTATTCGCATTTCAAATGGCAGCAGGAGAAAGACGAGAATATACCCCTGCCGACCTACGACCGCTATTTTACCAACGGCATGAATGTAGGCAAAGACCACAACATCATACCCACGGGAGGTATAGACTGGGGATACATTTTCAACCCGGTCAATACTCGTTTGTTCAGCCGGTTGGCCCCACCGGCTGCGGCCCCCTATTCGACCATCATGAACTGGAAGTCGTACGACTGCGTGACCTACAAAGGGGTGGTATACGGGCACAAAGACATCGAATTCGAGAAATTTATGGCGCTGCCGCGATTGGTCGACACTCCGCTGGAGGTCGCCGTTTCCGGTCTGGAGGAAGACAAAGAAAGGATATTGAGAGAGAAAGGCTGGTCCATTACGAATGCCCAGCGGGTAACCTTTACGTTCGATACCTTCCGGCAGTATCTGTACGGTTGCCGGGGGGAGTTTAGTGTGTGTAAGAACATGTATACGGCTACTGATTCGGGGTGGTTCAGCGATAAAAGTGCAGCCTATCTGGCCAGTGGGCGGCCGGTCGTGGTGCAGGATACCGGCTTCAGCCGGCATTTGCCGGTCGGTGAAGGACTGTTTGCCGTGAACGATGTGGCCGAAGCGCAGGAAGCCATTGAAGCCATTGAACGTAACTACCAATGGCACCGCGACAAAGCGTTTGAAATAGCCTGTGAGTACCTGGAGGCTAAGAACGTGTTGCGTAAGTTTTTGGATGAGTTGGGTCTTTAGCACATTGGTATGAACAAAACCCCACTAGTCAGCATCATCATCGACAATTATAATTATGGGCGCTTTCTGCGGGCGGCTATCGACAGTGCACGTCAGCAGACCTACACCCATACGGAAGTGATTGTGGTAGACGATGGCTCAACCGATGATTCGGCCGCCATTATTCGGGAATATGGCAATGCCATTACCGCTATCCTAAAAGCAAACGGTGGTCAGGCATCAGCCTTCAATGAGGGCTTCAAAGTCAGTAGGGGCGAAATAATTATCTTTCTCGACGCCGACGATACGCTGCTGCCCACCGCGATCGAACAGGTGGTTAATGCTTTCGACAGCCCGGAGGTGGCTAAGGTACACTGGCCGATGTGGCGCATCGACGGGGCAGGCCGAAGAAGTGGCGGTGTTGTTCCGGCTCATCCGCTGGCGGAGGGTGATCTGCGGGAGGGGCTTGTACATCACGGGCCGGCCTTTTGCTGCGGTACGGCCTATGGCGCTCCGACCAGCGGCAATGCCTGGTCGCGCCGGTTTCTCAACCAGGTATTTCCGTTACCAGAAGCCGATTTTAGAACGGGTGGCGTCGATTTCTACCTGTTCGTGCTGGCTCCGGTTTATGGTCCGATTCGAAGGTTAACCGAGCCTCAGGGCTTCTATCGCGTACACGGCAGTAACGACACCCTGAAATCAATCGAACCCTACCTTCAAACTTATTTCGGCTGGTTCGGCCACGCCTGGCAGGCACTGTACGAGCACCTGTCGGTCGCGGGTGTGCCCGTCGATATCACTATCTGGAAACGGGACTCCTGGTTTCACCGGATTTATCTATCCCTCCAGGAGATCGACGCGGCAGTACCACCTGCAGCACGTTTTATTCTGGTCGACGAGAATTACTGGGGAACCGGCGATTTGGTTGCGGGGCGACGGTGCATACCGTTCCCGGAGCAGGATGGCCAATATTGGGGCGCCCCGGCCGATGATGCTGCGGCCATTCGGGAGATTGAGCGGCAGCGTGGCAACGGAGCGGCTACGGTGGTGTTTGCCTGGCCGAGTTTCTGGTGGCTCGACCACTACCGCGAGCTGCATCAATTTCTGCGTACCCAATACCCGTGTATGCTGGAGAATGACCGGCTGATCATCTTTAATCTGCAACCGGCCTAAACGGCTCCCTTTCACACGTATATGCCAAACTACAGCATGATTTCCGGAAAACAACTGATCGATAAACTGGCTTCAACCATTGATAAAGTCTTAAAGCCACTGGTCCCGGCCGGTGCCTCCTGCGCCCTGCTGGAGTTTCCGAACTACGCCAACTCGGGCGATAGTGTAATCTGGCTGGGCGCCAAAGCCTGGCTGCGCCGAAACCGCAATACCGTTGTCTATAGCTGCGATAAGGAGACCTACTCGCGGGAGTTGATGGCTGCTCAATTGGGCAGCGGTATTATTCTGTTGCAGGGCGGTGGCAACTTTGGAGACATCTGGACTGACTTGCAGCATTTTCGGGAGCGCGTCATACAGGATTTTCCCAGCAACAAGATCATTCAGCTACCTCAAACCCTGCATTTCAGACAGGAGGCCAGTATTGCCCGAACCCGCCTGATTCTGGAAGCTCACCCTGACCTGACGCTGCTTGTTCGCGACCAGGCCAGTCTGGATTTTGCCCGGCAGCAGTTTGCGGTTCCGGCGACGCTATGCCCCGACATGGCCTTTGCCCTTGGTCCCGTGGAACGACCCCACCAGGCCCAAACGGATATGGTCTGGTTGGCGAGAACCGATAAGGAGACCCAGAACAAACCGGCTCCTCAGAATGAGCTGGGTCTCATCTGCACCGACTGGCTGGAGGAGCCCCACAGTGCTCTCCGCGACCTGAATGAGCAGCTAAGCCGTGATCTAAAGCAGCTTCCTGATAAAGCACCGGAGTTGTACCGCGGGCTTGTAGGGACCTATGACCCCATTGCCCGGGAGCGCTTTCTGCGGGGGATAACCACTCTGAGCCAGGGCCATGTGGTTGTCACCGACCGCCTGCACGGACACATTATGTGCCTGTTGCTCGACATTCCGCACGTGCTGATGGACAATAACTACGGAAAAGTGCGGGGCTTTTACGAGGCCTGGACCAGGGACAACAAGCTGACCTGCTGGGCCGATTCGCCGGAGGAGGTCGTCAATACAGCGTTTTCGGATACCCGGTTTCGGGATGTCCTCCAAACTAAAGGGATCAACCTGACAACGCTTGATCGGCTGGTCGGCCGTCTGAAAGCGTCTATGGAAACTCAGACTGGCTGGATTACGGCAGGAGAAAAAGCGAAGTTGCTGTGGAAGACTCAACTTAATCAGACCAGAGAGGATATTCTGGCCTGTGTCGGTATCGGTCAGCCATTTATTCTGGTCGATGAAGATCAGATTCGGACGGAACTGAACCTGAACGCCGGCACGGTTATACCGTTCTCAGGACAGGAGCAGGGGTACCTTGGTCCTCCGGTCGATGATGATGCCGCTATTCAGGCTTTAGCGCAAATGCGGAAGAACAAAGCCGGATTCATTGCTATTGCGTGGCCGGCCTTCTGGTGGCTCGATTATTATACCCGTTTTGCGCAGCACCTGCGGACAAACTTTCAGTGTATGCTGAAGAACGAACGCATAGAAATGTACGACCTGCGAGCCTGAACTAGGGGGATAAGGGTTGTCGCAGAATGACTACATGGTCGCCTTTGCGTTGCAGGGTTGCGGATCAATCAAACGCATTAACATCAGAACAATTACAACCGTTTGTTTGCTTACCGGAACCCCATCAAATTCAGAAGGGCGGTAAACTATGGACCTGAAGCTAGGCAATTGGGGGTTCAGATCCACGGGTCGCCGGGTAGTTACGTTCTCCTTAAAAATTACCAATCTGGCTTACGCCAGAATTCGTTGGCCTGCCACAAATCTATAGCTAAAAATAGGTATTTTTAGCTATAGATTTGTGTAACCACACGGTTTATAGTTGAAGCTGTTTTTTTGCCTATCCCGGAAAAATTTAATTCTGTTTTCATTTATATATAAATCACTCAACATAAATTTACCTGATAGAATAAATTTTCTATTCATATACTGCTGCCAGAGGCTGACACTACAGGCTAGAATACGTCCAAGCCTGTGCAGCACGCATTACGAACACACCATTTTCTGCAGACGGCTGTCGCCAGTCATTTTCTAATTCACGAGCTTATTGAAAGCTCAACGTATGCCCTGATTTATTTTCTATACAAAGCAGGAGGGGATTTCTACTTAATTACTTAGCAATGAAGAAACACGTAGCGTCTGAGGCAGCAGCAGGCTTCTGTGCCCGGCCGCGGGTTGACGGTAAATTTATTACCATAGGCGGAGAAACGTTTTACATCAAAGGGGTAACCTACGGTACGTTTCAGCCCGGCGAACACGGTAATCAGTTCCCTTTAGCTGCGGATGTGGAAAAGGACTTCTCACAGATGGCAAGCCACGGTGTCAATGCGGTACGTACTTACACCGTTCCTCCCCGCTACCTGCTGGACCTTGCTCATCAACACAACCTCAAGGTAATGGTTGGCCTGCCCTGGGAACAGCATATTACGTTCCTGGATGAACGCACCCGAATCCAGGGCATTATTCAGCGTGTTCAGGAAGGTGTTCAGGCCTGTGCCCACCACCCGGCCGTACTATGTTACACCATCGGCAATGAAATTCCGGCGCAGATTGTCCGCTGGTACGGTCCCAAACGCATTGAACGCTTTCTTCATCAGCTCTTTCGGGCAGTCAAAACGGTAGATCCGGAAGGGCTGGTAACCTACGTCAATTATCCCACTACCGAATATCTTTCATTACCCTTTCTCGACTTCGATTGCTTCAATGTTTATCTGGAGACCGAGGAAAAGTTAAGCATTTACCTGGCGCGGCTGCATAACCTGACGGGTGATCGGCCGCTGGTGCTGGCAGAGATTGGCCTCGACAGCATGCGCAATGGTGAGGAGAAGCAGGCAGCGGTGCTGGACTGGCAGATTCGCACCATCTTCGGCAAGGGCTGCGCCGGAACGTTTGTCTTTGCCTGGACCGACGAGTGGTGGCGGGGCGGCTTTGAGATTGAAGATTGGGATTTTGGTATTGTAGACCGGCAGCGGGAACCTAAACTAGCTCTAGAAGCCGTTCAACGGGCATTCTCAGACGCTCCTTTTGCCACAGCAAGGGCGGTTCTGCCCAAGATCTCAGTCATTGTTTGTTCTTATAACGGTTCTGCGACCATTCGTGATACGCTGGACGGACTCCTGAAACTGGACTACCCCAACTACGAAGTGATCGTCGTCAATGATGGATCAACCGATCAGTTGGCCTGTATTGCTGGTGAATACCCGTTCCGGCTTATTTCAACACCTAACCGCGGGCTGAGCAATGCCCGTAATACAGGTCTGTATGCCGCCACCGGCGAAATTGTGGCCTACATCGACGATGATGCCTATCCCGATCCCCACTGGCTGCACTACCTGGCCTACAGCTACCTCAACACCAATCATGCCGGTGTAGGCGGTCCCAACCTGCTGCCCGGGAACGATGGTCCCATAGCTATGTGCGTCTTTCACGCACCGGGTGGGCCGGTACATGTGCTGACCACCGACGAGATTGCCGAACACATACCGGGTTGCAATATGTCGTTCCGTCGGGAGGTGCTGCTGGAGATTGGCGGGTTTGATCCCATTTATCGGGCGGCCGGCGATGACGTGGATGTGTGCTGGCGGGTGCAGCAGCAGGGCTACACCATTGGTTTTCATCCTTCGGCAACGGTATGGCACCACCGGCGCAACTCGCTGAAGGCCTACTGGAAACAGCAGCAAGGCTACGGCCGGGCCGAGGCACTGCTGGAGCAGAAGTGGCCTGAAAAGTATAATGGGATGGGCCATGTAAGTTGGGGTGGCCGTATCTATGGTAATGGGGTAACACAGCCGCTTTCTCTCCGGCGCAGCCGGATATTTCATGGCGTATGGGGGTCGGCTCCGTTCCAATCGGTGTATCAGCCGGCTTCCGGACTTATTTCTTACCTGCCCCTAATGCCGGAGTGGTACTTGCTGACGGGTTTCCTCTGCTTTCTTACATTCCTGGGCCTGGTTTGGTCACCCTTGCTGTGGGTGTTACCCGCCTTTATTGCTGCGTTTGTCATTATCTGGATACAGTCTGGCGTTAGCGCGGCAAAGGCCCGCCTGAACGTGCCCCAGACCCAACGGCTAGCCTATTGGGCGCTGATTACCGCCCTCCATGCTATTCAGCCTATGGCTCGTTTATACGGGCGGTTGACATACGGACTTACGCCATGGCGAAAGCGGGGCCCGGTCAGTTATAGGCTGAGCCATTTATTCAGCCGCAGAATTATCCTGACTAAATGGTCGGAAAATTGGCGATCGGCCGAAGACTGGTTAGGAGAAGTCGAGAGCCGACTCAAGGCATTTGATACCCGGGTCCGATCTGGTGGAGAATTTGACGCCTGGGATTTGCAGGTGAGTGGTAGCCTGTTTTCGTCCGTGCGCGGCTTACTGACGGTTGAAGAACATGGGGGAGGTAAGCAACTTGTCCGGTTTAAATGCTGGCCAACGTATTCGGCGGCAAGTGGTAGTCTGCTGATTGGTATGCTTAGCCTTTGTGGGTTCGCCGTTGCCAGTCAATCATACGTAATCAGTGCTGTGTTCGGCCTAGTTTCGGTATTGCTCCTGGTGAGCTTCTTTACCGGCAAGGCGCGGGCGCTAGCCGCATTCACCGATGCGTTTCAGCAGTCAGCTACTGAAATACTGCCAGAAGAATCCTTACCGTCAAATGATGAGCTACTTACTTATTTGCCCGTAACGGCAGAAGCATAACATAGTAACGGGGACGCCCGTCATCCTATGAAAAAACCATCACTTCTACTCCGGTTATTGCGTTATGTAGTCAGCTACAAGCTGAAACTTTCAGGACTTATCCTTATTGCACTGGTTGGGGTGGGGTTCGAGGTGCTGAAGCCACTGCCGGTAAAAATAATTATCGACTCCGTTCTGAGCAGTAAGCCGTTACCCCCTTTATTAATTGGTTTAGCCGGGCAATCTATCTGGTGGGCCGATAAAGGCGCTCTGCTGGTAGGTTGTCTGGCGGTTATGGCCGTGAGTGCGGCCGGAAGTGCGCTGTTTGCGTTTTGGGTGACCAGCTTTATGGCGGGTTTTTGCCAGCGATTAGTCACGGATCTGTCTATAGAACTGTACCATAAGCTTCAGCAGCTTTCTGTGACATTTTATTTCAAAAATAAAATAGGTGATCTGCTCCAGCGGCTTAGCAGTGATGTGTTTGTCGTTTACTACCTGGTGGCCCAGATCATTGTTCCCGCTACAAGTTCATTACTTTCGTTAGGTGCCATGTTTTACATCATGGCCTGTATCAATCTGGAGCTGGCGCTGGTCGCTCTGTCGGTAGTACCGTTGCTGGTGATTGCTTTGGTAGTATTCACTAAGCCAATGGAGACAACTACCGATAAGCAATACCAGAGCTTTGGCAATTTGTCAGCCTTTGTACAGCAAAGCCTGGCTTCCATGCGGGTTATTCAGGCCTTTGCCCGGGAGAGTCTGATGCAGAAAAAGATGGAAACGCATGTGATGGAGTATAACCGGGCCTTTCTGAAAGCAACGCAGGTGTCGGCAGGCTATAATCAGCTTTCGGCCCTGATTACCGGTTTAGTGGCCGTAATTGTGGTTGGATTTGGAGCCCACCAGGGAATGAACGGAGTGATCTCGGCGGGTGATCTCTTCGTCTTTTTGGGGTATATCACGGCGCTGTACGGCCCTGTAAACTCCTTGTCTATTGCTATTGGCACCAGTGTGGTGATCAGTTCACGGAGCAAGCGTTTATTTGATATTCTGGATTCGGAAGAGTTCGTGAACGATAAACCGTCCAGTACCGCACCGGCGCGTTTATCGGGCAATATTAGTTTCGAAAATGTTGATTTTGGCTACGGGTTAAGAACCAGTGGAAAGCTGACATTGCGGAACATAAATCTTCATGTTCCAGCCGGCAAAACGGTCGCCATTGTGGGACCTACCGGTGCCGGGAAAAGCTCGCTTATCTCCCTTCTGTCCCGATTTTATGATCCATGGTCGGGTAGAATAACTATTGATGGGCATGACCTGCGTACCATTCCGCTCGGCTTCCTGCGGGAGAATGTCGCCCTGGTACTACAGGATCCTTTTCTATTTCCGATGACCATCAGCGAGAACATCGCTTTTGGAAAGCCGGATGCTACCCCCGATGAGATCCGAAAGGCCGCACAGGCCGCACAGGCGCACGACTTTATCAAGAAGCTACCTCTCGGCTATGATACGCCTATTACAGAGACAGGTACGTCGCTGTCGGGTGGAGAAAAGCAGCGTATATCACTGGCCCGTGCTTTTCTGAAGCAGGCACCGATACTGATTTTAGATGAACCCACGTCGGCACTGGATGCACTCACCGAAGCCCAGGTCTTTGCCGCCCTCAATAAGGTAGCATCTGAAAAAACAGTCTTTATCATTACCCATCGTCTGTCGGCTATCAAGCACGCCGATCTGATTATTACCCTTCAGGATGGAGCTGTGGTAGAGAGTGGTACGCATCAGAACTTGTTGGCGATGGGAAATACGTACGCGGAGATGTATAATCATCAGCAAATTGCCTAAGTCAACTGATAACTTTGGCGCTGCCCAGATTACGCAATTTCTGGTGTTTGAGGTGATACCGTAAATTAAGAAGGGGCGTTAGTGACGCCCCTTCTTGTTAAAACCCAAAATATCCCTTTGCGTTGTTGTAGCAGATGTCCTGCACCAGTTTGCCGATCCACTCAACATCGTTCGGCAATTCCCCATTTTCGACATCGTTGCCGTAGAGGTTGCACAGAATCCGGCGGAAGTACTCATGGCGCGGGTACGACAGGAAACTCCGCGAATCGGTCAGCATACCCACAAAGCGGCTCAGCAGGCCCATGTTCGAGAGGGCGTTCATCTGCTTCTCCATGCCATCTTTCTGATCCAGAAACCACCAGCCCGAGCCAAACTGAATCTTGCCCGGTACTGATCCGTCGTTGAAGTTACCCGCCATGGTGGCTATCACTTCGTTATCCCCAGGGTTCAGGTTGTACAGAATGGTTTTGGCCAGTTTATTCTGATCGTCCAGCCCACCCAGAAAACGGGATAAGGAACGAGCCTGCGCAAAATCGCCGATGGAGTCCCAGCCCGTATCCGGGCCTAGTTCGCGCAGTAGCCGACGGTTGTTGTTCCGCAGGGCACCCAGGTGATACTGCTGCGTCCAGCCTTTCTCCCAATCCCACTCGGCAAACTGCACCAGCATAAACGACCGGAACTGCTCAGCTTCTTCCGGCGTAATGGGTGTCTGGTTCAGCAGATTCCGGAAGATGCGCTGAATATCGCTGTCGGTGTAGGGAACAGATGAGATGGTCTCCAGACCGTGATCAGACAGGCGGCAGCCCATTTCGGCAAAGTAGTCATGTCGTTGCTTCAGGCAGTCGAGGTAGTCGTTCAACGTCCGGAGATCGCAGTTGCAGACCTCGCCCACCCGCTGCACATAGGCCCGGAATACCTCCGGATCATCCACGTTCATGGCTTTATCCGGCCGGAAGGTGGGCAGCACGCGGGTAGCAAACCCGCTCTCGGCAATCTGGCGGTGGTATTCCAGCGAATCGAGCGGATCATCGGTGGTGCAGACGACCTGTACGTTGAAGTGCTGCAGCAGCGAGCGTGTGGTCCAGCGGTCACGCAGTTGCTGGGTGCAGGTGTCGTACACCTCGCGGGCGGTATCCGGGTTCAATACCGTTTCCACACCGAAGGGATTCTTCAGCTCCATATGCGTCCAGTGATACAGCGGGTTCCGCATGGTATAGGGCACCGTCTCGGCCCACTTCTCAAACTTCTCGTAGTCGCCTGCGTCGCCGGTACAGTAGCGCTCCGGCACGCCATTGGTGCGCATGGCCCGCCATTTATAATGGTCGCCATACAGCCAGATCTGCGTCAGGTTGTCAAACCGCTTGTCGGTCGCAATCTGGTCGGGTGGCAGGTGACAGTGGTAGTCGATAATCGGCATGTCTTTGGCGTACTCGTGGTAGAGCCGCCGGGCCGTTTCGGTCTGGAGGAGAAAATCATCGTCCAGAAACGGCTTTACGGAGGTAAGGGTATCTATATTCATATGGCAGCAGTCGGTTGGTTACTCATTCGGTCAATACCCAGCATCAGGCCTCGCAGCTCGGCCAGCCCCCGCAGGCGGCCAATGGCGGTATAGCCGGGGTTGGTTCGTTTACCGGAGTTCAGGTCGTCCAGCATCCGGTGGCCGTGATCGGGTCGGAACGGCATGCGCAGGTCAGTACGGCCTTCGTCGGTCCGGCGTTTCTGTTCCTGCAGCAAGGCCCGCATCACACCGAACATATCTACATCACCTTCCAGGTGGTTGGCTTCGTAAAAGTTGCCGTCGGCATCGCGCCGGGTACTGCGCAGGTGGATAAAATGCACCCACGGCCCCAGCCGCTCCACCATACCGACCAGATCATTATCGGGCCGCACTCCGTAGGAGCCGGTACAGAAACAGATCCCGTTGGCGGGTGATTCCGCAGCAGCCAGTAACTGCCGGGCATCGGCTTCCGTACTCACTACGCGGGGCAGGCCCAGGATCGGGTACGGAGGATCGTCGGGGTGAATAGACAGCCGTACGCCTACGGATTCGGCCACGGGCACAATCTCGCGCAGGAAGCTGTACAGGCTGGTCCGCAGTTCGGCATCACCAATATGCTGGTAGGTATTCAGCGTCTCCTGAAACTGCTCCACAGTATAGCTCTCCTCCGAACCGGGCAAACCGGCAATGATGTTGCGTAGCAGCCGCCGGGCCTGGGTTTCGTCCAGCGCTTCGTAACAGGCTTTGGCTTTCTGCACCTGCTCGGCGGTATAATGCTTGTCGGCTCCGGGGCGCTTCAGAATGTACAGCTCAAAAGCGGCAAATTCGGCCGCGTCGAACCGCAGAGCTGTGGAGCCGTCGGGCATGGGGAAGTCCAGATCGGTACGGGTCCAGTCGAGCACGGGCATGAAGTTGTAGCAAACCGTATCGATGCCGCACTCGGCCAGGTTGGCAATCGACTCCTTGTAATTCTCGATGTATTGCCGGTACGCACCGGTGCGGGTCTTAATGGCCTCGTGGACCGGAATACTTTCGACGACCGACCAGGTGAGGCCCATTTTTTCGATCTCGGTTTTTCGCTTCCGGATTTCGTCGACGGGCCAGACCTGCCCATTGGGAATATGATGCAGCGCGGTAACGATGCCGGTGGCACCGGCCTGGCCTATATCCGACAGGGTTACGGGGTCGTTGGGACCGTACCACCGCCAGGTTTGTTCTAACATAGTGGGAGCTTTTGGGTAAAAAAGCAGTGACATCTGCTTTTCTAACAAATAGAGTTGAGAATTCATGAATATTACCGCTCCGTCTCCTGGAAACTACCGATGGCGTATGGTGGCGCTGCTGTTTCTGGCGACTACGATCAACTACGTAGACCGGCAGGTACTTTCCTTTACCATGACGGACGAGCTGTTCCGGAAAGAGATGATGGGCATCGGCCCGAACCAGATTCTGACGCAGGAAGCGCTGGATCGGTTCAGGATTCAGTACGGCGATGTCGATGCCGCCTTTAAGTTTGCCTACGCTATCGGCTTTCTGGTGGTAGGCTGGCTCATTGACCGTATCGGCACCCGGCGGGGCTTTGCCCTGGGGATCTACGTCTGGAGCATTGCGGCTGTAGCCACTACATTTGTCAGCTCGATGCGGGGCCTTGCTCTGGCTCGAACCAGCCTTGGTATTGGGGAAGCTGCCAATTTTCCGGCGGCCGTCAAAACCATATCCGAATGGTTTCCCCGGCGGGAGCGCTCGTTTGCCAGTGGGGTATTTAATGCGGGAGCCAACGTAGGTATTATTCTGACGGCGTTGGTGGTGCCCTGGCTGATCCTGAAATTTGGCTGGCGCAGTTCATTTTTCGTGACGGGTGTACTGGGTTTTGTCCTGCTGGCGTTCTGGTGGTTTACTTACACCAAACCTCACCGGAACCCCCGGGTATCCAAAGCAGAACTGGATTACATTCACAGCGACGATGAGCAGGAGCAGCAGCCGCTGAAGGTGTCCTGGAGTAAGCTGCTTTCGTACAAGCAGACCTGGGCCTTCGCCGTTGGTAAGTTCATGGCCGACCCCATTTGGTGGTTTTACATGACGTGGCTACCCGATTTCTTTAATTCTAACGACGCCCTCGAACAGCGGCTGGACCTGAAAAGCTTTGGTATCCCGTTTCTCATCATCTACATTGTATCCGATGCCGGCAGCGTCTTTTTTGGCTGGCTCAGCACCCAGTTCATGAACCTGGGCTGGACGGCCAACCGCGCCCGGAAAACCACGATGCTCATTTGTGCCCTGTGCGTAGTTCCCATATTCTTTGCGGCTAAAACCAGCAGCCTGTACGTAGCCATTGCCTTAATCTCGGTGGCCACGGCCGCGCATCAGGGTTGGGCCGCTAATATGTATACCTTTGCCTCCGATCTCTTTCCAAAAAGTGTCGTTGCGTCGGTTACTGGCATCGGCGGAATGTTTGGTGCGGTAGGCGGTATTCTGCTGGCCTTGCTAGCCGGGCGGATTATAACTGCATTTGGGTACCTGCCTATGTTCATTATTGCCGGTTGTGCCTACCTGATTGCCCTCGCCATTATCCACCTTGTTCTGCCGAAACTGGAGCCGGTGAGCGTGGAGGAACTGGAAAGCGTAGTAGTGTAGAATTAAGAATTAAGAGTTAAGAGTTAAGACGGGGCCACCCGGTGGTTAAGGATTGGTGCATCAGCCATAACTCTTAATTCTTAACTCTTAATTCATAACTCTAAGTATGAAGAAGATTGTAACGTTTGGCGAAGTTATGATGCGGTTGAGTCCGCCGGGCTTCGAGCGATTCACGCAGACCACCACCCTCAATATTGCCTTTGGCGGCACCGAAGCGAACGTCGCCGTTTCGCTGGCGCATTTCGGGTACGAAGCCGCGCATGTCACCCTTTTTCCCGACCATCCGCTGGGCCATTCGGCCGTCAGCTACCTCCGTCAGTTTGGGGTTGATACCCGGCATATCCGCTACGGCGAGGGCCGCCTGGGCTTGTATTTTCTGGAAACAGGAGCCGCCAGTCGCGCTAGCCAGATTGTCTATGACCGGGCCGATTCGGCATTTATGCGCATGCAGGCGGATGAGTTCGACTGGGAGACGATTTTACAGGGAGCAGACTGGTTCCACTGGACGGGAATCACCCCCGCGCTCTCGCAAGGCGCGGCCGATTGCCTGCTGGCGGCTATCCAGACGGCCAACCAACTGGGCGTACCGGTCTCCGGCGACCCGGTTTATCGCAGCAACCTCTGGCAGTATGGAAAGCACCCACAGGAGATTATCCCGGCACTAACCGAAGGTTGTACGCTGGTACTCGGTAATGCCGGCCTGTTTGCTCATTTGTACGATATTCACGAAAGCGATAACGAAGCAAGCGCCCAGGCCCTGCGGCAGCGCTTTCCGAATGTGCGGTACGTGACCGATACCAGGCGGGAGCAGCTCAGTGCCTCGCACAACCGGCTGTCGGCCTGGCTGTACGATAAGGAGCGGGCATACCATTCGCGGACGTACGATATTCAGCCGATTGTCGACCGAATCGGCACGGGCGATGCGTACATGGCCGGCCTGATCTATGGTCTGCTCACCTACGCTGATCCCCAGCAGGCACTGGAATTTGGCGTTGCCGCTTCCGTACTAAAGCATACCATTCTGGGCGATGCCAATATTGCGTCCGTTTCCGAAGTAAACACCCTGGTGCAGGGAGATACGTCGGGGAAGTTGAAAAGATAGAGTCGTTTGAGGTTTAACGTTTGACGTTTAAGGTTGCTTCGCCTAATTAACGTTAAACCTCAAACGTTAAACCTCAAACGAACAACCATGCGTTTCGATCGACTAACCGTTTACCAAACCATCCGACAGGTGCCGCTGGTGCCGGTCTTTTACCATGCCGACCCGGAAATCTGCGCCGGCGTACTGGCGGCCAGTTACCGCGCCGGTATCCGGGCGTTTGAGTTTACCAACCGGGGGGATTTTGCGCACGAGGTCTTTGCCGAGATCAACCGCCGGGCGGCTCGTGAATGGCCGGACATGATTCTGGGCGTAGGTACCATTTTCGACGCGCCCACGGCGGCTCTGTACATCCAGGCGGGGGCCAATTTTGTAGTGGCGCCAACGTTTAACCCGGATGTGGCTAAGCTCTGTAACCGCCGGAAGGTGGCCTATATGCCGGGATGCGCCACCATGACCGAAATCAGTCATGCCGAGGAGTGGGGCGTCGAGGTGGTGAAGATCTTCCCCGGCGATACGCTCAGTCCTAAATTTGTGAAGGCGCTGCGCGGCCCGATGCCGTGGACGAAGGTGATGGTGACCGGTGGGGTAGAGCCCACGCAGGAAAGTCTGGAAAGCTGGTTTAATGCCGGCGTAACGGCCGTGGGTATCGGCTCCCAATTATTTCCGAAACACCTGCTGGAAAACCGGAAGTTTGACGAACTTGAGCAGAGCGTCCGGCAGGCCGTGCAACTTGTAAACACTATCGTTAATCAATAGCTTTTTTATGATGCGGGTGCAGAAATGCACCAAAGACACCAATCGTTAATGTATTTTCGCCATGAATAGCAGCACCGTTACCCCTATAAGTACGATGGATAAACTGTCAAAAGCGTTGATTCCGACTGATACCCCCCCCGAACGCGTGCTGCAATTCGGCACTGGCGTTTTACTACGCGGTTTGCCGGATTATTATATCAATAAAGCCAACCAGCAGGGTACCTTCAATGGCTCCATTGTAGTAGTAAAGTCGACAGATGGTTCTACGGATGAGTTTGCCCGGCAGGACAACCTGTATACCCTGGTGGTGCGGGGCGTTCAGCAGGGGCAGCCGATTGCCGAAAATACAGTGGTAACGGCCATCAGCCGCGTATGGGCTGCCCAAACCGACTGGAAGGAAATTCTGCGGCTGGCGCAGAACCCCGACCTCCAGATTATCATTTCCAACACCACGGAGGTGGGTATCCAGTATGTCGAAGAGAGTATTTTCCAGCATCCGCCCCAGTCTTATCCAGCGAAGCTGACCGCCTTTCTGTATGAAGTATTTAAGAACTCCGGCGGCTCCAAAAAGCGCGGGATGGTGGTAATTCCCACCGAACTCATTACCGATAACGGGCTGAAGCTGCGCGATACGGTCGAGAAGCTGGCAAAGTACAACGAACTGGGTCGGTTGTTTATGAAATGGCTGAAATACCACGTCCGTTTCTGCAACTCGCTTGTCGACCGCATCGTGACCGGCCGGCCCGACGCTGAGCGGTACCAGCAGCTCGGGCAGGAACTGGGCTATGAGGATAACCTGCTGACCATGACCGAACCCTACCGGCTCTGGGCCATCGAGGGCGACGACCGGGTGAAGGAAATGCTGAGCTTCGCCCAGGCAGACTCCAGCATTATCATTGAAGAAGATATCACGTTTTACCGGGAGCGCAAACTCCGCGTGCTGAACGGCACGCATACCCTGAGTGTGCCGCTGGGTTACCTGATGGGAATGGAAACGGTTTATGAAAACAACCACCACCCGGTCATGTCGCGGTTCGTACAGCAACTGATGCTGACCGAAATTGTCCCGACCGTCCCGACTGATACCATGCCCGACGCGGGTCCGGCTGCCATTGAGCAGTTTGCGCGGGATGTGCTGGATCGGTTCCGCAACCCGCATATCGTACACTTGCTGCCGAACATCCTGACCCAGCAGACCTCCAAGATGCAGGCCCGCAACGTGGCTACCATTCAGCGATACTACGATAAATTCGGCAAATTGCCGCAGCATATGGCGCTGGGGTTCGCGGCTTATCTGCTGTACATGAAGGCTGTGAACGTGGAAGGCAATACGTATTACGGCGAGCGGAGTGCTGCCGGTCAAACGCAGTCGTACCCGATTCGCGACGAGAAAGCCGATTATTTCTACCAATTATGGCAAACCGTGGATGTGCATGATCCGGCGTCGGTGCGGCAGTTCGTTCACAGCGTCTGCGCCGATACGATGCTGTGGGGTGCCGACCTGTCGAGCTTACCCGACTTTGCCGATACTGTTACGGAGTATTTGTCCGATATGGTAACGCTGGGCGTAGAGGCAACGGCCGCAAAGTGGTTGCCGGCGTAGGCTGCTACTTCAACTCCTTAATGGCAATGTTACGAAAGCGGTGAGCGCCCCCCGGTTTCCAGGAACCCGCCATGCTGAAGGCCTGAGCCGCCGGGGAGTACACCGCCGACCAGTGCAGTTGGAGGCCAATCATGCCTTCGGTGGCACCGGCGGTGAAGTCGTTTTTGGGCTGGGTTGCCTCCCACATCTGCTCGCCGTTTACCCAGAGCGTGAGGTGCGGTATCTCGCCTTCCATTCGGATACGGAAGGCGTTCCAGTCTCCCGCTTTCCAGACCCTGGCGATATTAGTCGCCTGAGCACCCTGACTGATCGGCAACATTTCGCCCAGCAGGTTGCCCAAGCCACCGGGCAGCATCAGTTCTACCTGGTACGCCTGCCCGCTCTCTGTAGAACGCAGAAAGATGCCGCCGTTGCAAAACGAATCGACCTTCGCTTCCAGATACAACTCAAAGTTTTTGTACTTTTTATCGGTGAGCAGCACTCCGCCCTGCCCGTAAGGGTGCTGTTTCAGTGTAATGACGCCGTCTTTTACATAAAAGTTGCCGGTAGTACCCTGGTGGGTAGTCCGGCTCATATGCCAGCCTTTCAGATTTTTGCCATTAAAAATAGGCGTAAACCCAGCCGGCACCCCCTGCGCCCGCACTACCCCAGCCACACAGACCAGCAGAACCAAAAAGATAGAGAACCCCAATCGCATACATTCATCGTTTATCATTCATCATTCCTTCACCTCCATCACCACCCGAAACCCCACATCCCAGCCATTGCCCGGACCGGCGGCATGGGTTGTATAGGTCGCGTTTTTGACATCGCCCACAAAGGAAGCACCTTTCAGCACGTGCTCTTTGCCGGAGCGGGGTGGTACCGGATCGGCAAACAGCTTTACGTTGTAATAATCCTGCACCCACTCCCACACATTGCCCAGCGTATCGTATAGGCCCCAGACGTTGGGTTTTTTCTGGCCGACCGGATTTGTCGTGCGGGTACCCATCTGCGCTACCTGCCGGATCTCCGACCAGGCAATTTCATCGTCGGCTCCGGCGCGGGCGGCATACTCCCACTCAAATTCGGTCGGCAGGCGATAGGTATGCGCTTTATCGAGCTGGTTCAGCTTCTTCAGAAACGCCTGCGTATCCTGCCAGCTTACGTTCTCGACCGGATGCCGGCCGGCATCGTCGCTGACTTTATCGCCCTGAAAAACAGATGGGTTGTTACCCATTACCTGCTGCCACTGCGCCTGAGTCACCTCGAACCGGCCGATATAATACGGCCGGCTGATGGTGACCGGAAAGCCAGGCGAAGCATCCTGCGTGGCCAGCTTTTCGGCCAATTTGTAGTCCGCTGCCGTCCAGTTGAGCCCTCTGCCCTGGGTTGCCTCGTTTGGCTTGGGGTAGGTGGGCTGAAACCGGCCCACCACCATCTTGCCCGGCTGAATTAGCACGAACTCCATGCCAATAGGGTTTGTGTAGGTTGGTGCCTGCGCGAATAGCTGCGTTAGCGGCAGCAGCCAGAGGCAGTTACAGAATTTACTCATACAGGTTTATGGTTGCCAGCGGGAACAGGGCATCTTTAGGGGATGCTTTCGCGCTTTTAAAGACAAAATACAAATCGTGTTTACCGCTGGTTTCTTGTATGATGACGCGGGCGGGGGTAGTCTTGGCATTTTTGTCGTTGCGCGGTTCGCGACCCCAGAAACTATCCCGGCCACCCGGCATCTTGTTGATGTTGAAATACTCCTCTTTCACCTCGGCGGTCCCTAGCAGAGGGCCGGTTGGGGAGTCGAGCCGGATTTCTACCTCACCACCGGTGTAGATGTCGTACAAATGCCAGTTGGGCCGGAACTCAATTTGCCGGATGCCGGTCAGGTCAATCTGCTTATAGCCGATGTACGAGTTTGGTTTGGTCGTCAGAAAGGTAAATTCGTCCAGCTGATCCCGCACAGCTCCGCCCTGGATCACATCGGCATCGGTGGGAATGAGTTGCGGCCGGCGCAGCACCACCATGCTTTCGGCGGTATGCGACGGTACTTTCGTGGGGCGGTCGGTATAGGCCGCCCGCAGGATGTAAAAGCCGTTGCCGCTTTCGCCCTCCGGAATACTGGGTGTAAATGTACCCTGCACCGGCAGGGTGCTAATGGCTTTATTGGTAATGTTCAGGATGTAGTTTGTGATGGTCCGGGCTTCGTGCTGCGAAACGGTCGGGTGGGCCGGCATGGCCGTTTCGCCCCAGACGCCGGAGCCGCCTTCGCGGATCTTCTTTACCAGCCGGTCTACTGCTGTCGGGTCGGCTTTGTATTTGTTGGCAATATCGGTGAACGACGGCCCTACGGCTTTGGCGTTGATGGCGTGGCAGGTGTTGCAGTCGCTCTTGCCCATCAGCGTCCTGGCTACGGCAAACTGGGTGGCAGCATCGACCCGCTGGTGCCCCATCTGCACATCCACCAGATCGAAGCCCTCAGACACATAGTCAATGCTCATGGCCACCTGCGCCGGGTTAATCTGGCCGTTGGCTAGTGTTCCATCCTCCTTATCGCTTACCGCTACCTGATAGTTTATCGGTTTATTGGGAAAGAAGAAACGGCTGTTTCCGGCCAGTGCCAGCGTCACCACCGGCGGTTCGTTTCCGGCAATGATACGGACCGATTGGCTGTTTTTGGCTCCTTTGGCGTCGGTCGCCGTCAGCGTAGCGGTGTACACTCCGGCCTTATCAAACGTAAGGGTCGGGTTGGCCGTCGTAAATACCCTGGGAGCGCCACCGGCCGGAGCCACCTTCCATTCGTATTTGAGAGCGTCGCCGTCGTAGTCTTTAGTGCCGGCGGAAGACAGACTTACGGTAAGCGGCAAGGCTCCGCCTTTTTTACTGGCCGATGCCTGTACCACCGGCTTGCGGTTACCGGCATTGTATTCAATGCGCACCAGCCGGGCCTCAACGGCCGAAAGCGACGTGTTGCCGCCGTACTCCAGCACGTACAGATCACCATCGGGGCCAAATTTCAGATCAATGGGCTGGCGCGGGTGATAGTCCGGCGCAAAGCGCTCCATCGACTCGTAATTGCCGTTGGCGTCCATCGCAATGGCCATAATCCAGAAGCGCGACAGATCGGCGGCCAGCCATTTACCTTCGTAGTAGGCCGGGTAAGGCCGCTTCGGGTTCCGGAAATCAGACCGGCGATAAATGGGGCCACCGATGGCTGCCCGCGAACTGGACCCCACCAGCGGGAACTTCTCCGACACGGCGTAAGGGTAGTAGATAAATGCCGGTTGCGCCGGGGGCAGCTCCGTCAGGCCGGTATTGTTGGGTGAGCGATTGACGGGCTTGTTGGGGTCCAGCTTCGGCCCTGGCTTGTTGGTGGCAAAATCAAAAATGGGGTAAGCGTAGTTGTCGCCGATGAAATACGGCCAGCCAAAGAAGCCGGGTTTGCGGGCCTGGTTGAACTCGTCGTAGCCACGGGGGGCATTCTCGGTATCCTTGTCGGCATCGGGGCCGATTTCACCCCAGTACAGCCAGCCCGTTTTGCTGTCCAGGGATGGTCGCCAGGCATTGCGGATACCCATTACGTAGATCTCCGGCCTGGTTTTGGAACGGTCGGTATGCCGCACCACCGACGCGTCGCGGTCCGACGCGTCGGTATCTTTCGGAAACAGGTTGCCGTCGGGAATGGTATAGGGGGCCGCCCCTGCGGTGCCGTTAGGCTCCGGGTGAATGCGAAGGATTTTGCCGCGCAGGTCGTTGGTGTTGGCGGCTCCGCGCTGGTCGTCCCATTTGCTGCGGCCCGGTCGTTCGTCGGTCTGTGCAACGTATGAATTGCCGGAGTTGTTGCCGACGGTCAGGTACAGATTGCCGTTGGCATCCCAGACCATGCCGCCCCCGGTATGGCTGGTTCCCTCGCGGTCGACGGGTATTTCCAGCAGGACCTTCCGGGAGCTTTCGACCAGCTTATCATTAACCAGGTCCCAGCGGGTCAGCACCATCTTGCTTTCCGTGGGCAGGGCGTAATAGAGGTAAATCCAGTGGTTTTTGGCGAAATTTGGATCGAGGGTAAACCCCACCAGTCCCTGTTCATTACCGGTAAAGACAGGAATGGTGGCGATGAGGCTGACCGTTTGCGTCACCGGATCAAATTTTTTCAGCCGACCGTGCCGTTCGATGATGTACGCAGTACCGTCTTTCAGTACTTCAAACACCATTGGCTCATTCAGCGAGCCTTCCGGCGTCAGTACTACCGGCGTAAACCGGTTAGCCTCCGGTTTCTTCGGCTCTTCGCCGACAAAAGACACAAACAAACCACCTGCCAGCAGGAGCAGGATACATACCGTAAATAGCGCAATTTGGTGCCTCACCTGTAAAAACCAGACTGTTATTTGGAAAAACAGGTACTAAGGTACAGATTTTATCAATTGTCTACGAAAATGCCCGGTTCACGACAAGGTTACGCGTGAACCGGGCATTAGGAGGGATACACCAGGGTTGAGGAGACTACCCGCGTCACTTCCAGAACGGCATTTCAGCTTTAGCGATCAGCAGTTTCCGGTTTTTGCCGTCTGCGTCCATTGTCATAAGCTGAACAGCGCCCGTGCCGGTGTTATCGGCGTTGGTAAAAATGATTCGGGCACCGTTGGGCGAAAAGCGGGGTTCCAGGTCGTTGGTACCGGCTTCTTTGTAGCCGGTGGCAGTGCTCGTGCCGGCGGAGAGGTTTGTAGTTGTCTTCCTGGCTATGTCGTACAGGAGAAGCTGCGAGTCGAGCTGGCGGCCCTGCCAGTCCTGAAGTGAGCCATAATCGGTAGCAAAGAGCAGCCTGGTGCCATCGACCGAAAATACCGGATTGCTCATGCGGTTACTTTTCCGACGGTACACCGTGGTGGTATCTTTGCCGGACGGCGACATCAGCACAATGCGGTTGTCATATACACTGTAGCTGGTCAGGCGGGCGGCAATGCGGTTGCCCTGTGAGGTCCAGTCGCAGCCGGCGAAGAAGTAGCCCGTTGCCAGTTCAGATACCAGCCGTAAGCCATTGCCGTCGGTTCCTATGGCGTAGAGTCTGTTGTTGCTGGGGTAGAGAAGCTGGGTGCCGTCCGGCGACCAGCAGAACGAGAGATCCAGGGGCATTATTCCGGCAACGGGTGTTGAGGTAAGCCGGTGTAGCTCACTGCCGTCGCGGTTCATCAGGTAGATGTGCAGATCAGTTTGGGCGTTCGAGATAAAAGCGATACGCTTCCGGTCCGGGCTGACGACCGGCCGCCAGTTACTGCCTTCGGTCGTTAGCTGAATTTCTTCACTGGTGCCGTTGGAGGTAAAAATCTGGTAGCGGCTGTTTATTTTTTTGGCATATACGTAGGCAAAGTCGGGAAACTCCATCGTGCGGAACCGCCAGGTCTTGCCGTTTACATTGTTGCTACCGTCCGATACCTTAACCTGCCAGGTGTACGTTGTGCCGTACAGTAGGCCTTTGACTACCAGTGAATCGGCTTTGATGCCGGAGAATACCTGGGGGGCGTCGGTGCTGCCCTCCCGGATTAGCGTAATGTCGTACGTGAGCGGATCATTGTCGGGGTCCGTCGATTTCCACATCAGGGTCGTGGTCGTTGGTACCGCTTTGGCTTCGCTGGCTGGTCTGACAAGCATCGGTTCCGTGGGTGCACGGTCGTTGTACGCCAGGTAAATTACCGTTGTTGCGGTCATGCTCTGGGTAAGATCCACCGTCTCTGAGCGGTCCTGATACCCTTCTTTAGTGGCTTGCAGGGTGTATTTTCCAACCGCAATGGTATCCATCCGGAAATGACCGGTGGTATCTGTTTTGGTGATGCGCCCCGAGGGACTCAGGCGAACTACGGCTTTGCTGACGAAGCGGCCGGTTTTTTTATCGATTACCTGACCGCTGACGGCACCGTACCGCTGCGGCTCTACGGTGAAGTCTTCGTTGCAACCCCAGATCAGCGTTAGCAGAAAGACAATCAGGAGGAGGTTAGTAAACGGTTTCATGTTGTTGATTGGTTAATGTGTTGGTCGGTTAACTGACTGATTATCAAATTATTTCCGAACAGGGAGTTGGCGACTGGCTGAGCGGCCGAGATAGAACGACAGGCCGGCCGAGCCGCGCAGGTAGTAGTCGTAATAGCGGCCGGATACGACTCCATCCAGAGCGTCGGTCATAGGCTGCTGGTATTCGAGCATAGTGCGCAGGCCGACTTTGTTGCTCAGGGCGATTTCTGTGCCCATGCCGCCGTTCAGCAGCAAATGACTTTTGCCTTTGATCTCGACGGGTGAGGTGCCGGCCCGACAGGCGATCATGCCGATACCGGCATACAGTATGGGCGTAATGCGCCGGAGCGGCAATGACCGGTACACCAGGTTACCCTGTAGGGTACTGACGGGGCAATTGAATCGCTGATCGCTGCCGAGCGTACCGGCTCCGGCATTTACCTGTAGCCCGAAATGCCGGGTCAGATACACATCGGCGGCTAATCCATAACCTGTGCGGATACCCTGGGTAGCGTAGTCGCCGTGGTAGCGCCAGGCTGCTACGTAGGGGTGCAGCGTCAGACGCGACGGTTCTACCGTGTTCCGGGCACCGTATACATCAGTCTGGCTCATTTCCTGTTTTTCGCGGGCGTAGGCGGCCAGTGCCTGCTCTGCCTGTTCGGCCAGTTTGTCGTCGACACCCCACAGGCCATCCTGAATGCCTTCCAGCACCAGCGCCTGCACGGCTTTTTCAATGGCTTCGGTCACGGCCATCTGCGACGGCTCGTTGGTAGCGTAACCTGTCTCGGCTTCCAGTAGCCGCTTGAAACGAACGTAGCGGAAAATACCGGCATCAACCGCCTGCGACAGCAGCGTTTTAGAGGTGTACACCGTTTTCAGAATTTTGCCGGACTTGGTCGCTACCGCCCGCAGGTATACGGTCACCCGATCTTGCCGGTACTGACTGGAACCACCCGTGCCGAAAAAGCGCATACCGGCCCCGCCCGTAATAGTATTGACATCGTACGACACAATGCCGCCTTCGAGAATGACCCCCGCAAACAGTAGGGGCGGGAGGTTTATGCCCTCTTTCTGGTACTGGCTTGAGCTTAATTGAATAATCTTCCGCTCGTTCAGCAGGTCGCTAACGTTTTCGCGTTCGATGGGTACAAACCAGCCGCTTTCTTCCAGCGCCTTCAGCAGGATATTGGTGGTACCCTGCGAAACGGCGGTCGACCAGTTGCCACCGGTCTCCGAGGCTTTGTATTGCCCGGTCTGATCCTTGAATTTATAGACGGCAGCAACAATCTTCTCTTTTGGGGCGGGCAGTTTGCGAAGTTCGGGGGTGATGGTTGTCTCTTCGCCAAGTCGGGCCGACTGAGTGCGCGTTGGCTGGTTGAAGTAGGTGCTGCATCCAGTCAGCAGTGATAAAGAAGTTAGCAGGAGAATGCCCTGAATGCCAGATATGTGTAACATGGCTAATTTTGTTTAAGGAGTTTGTGACGATGAGAAAGGTCAGAAGTAGGGTACGGTGATGGTGCTTTCACCGCCTTTGCCGTCGGTGACCCGAATCAGAATGCCTTCGGCCGAATTAGAGATAACCACCTGCATGTCGCCAAACTGGTACGACCCTTCTTTCAGGCCACCTTCGCTGAATTGCTTGTCGATCAGATCGCGGGTGATGCGGCTCATAAGCTGGCGTTGCAGCGACTCGGTCATTTCGTCGACGGGGGAGCGCTTCAGCGAGCCGAAACCGGGGGCGTTTTTTGCGGCATTGGGATCTTTGAACGTATCCTGCGCCTGCGCCGAACTGAGCATCCATTGGTAATTGAAGGTATTGCCGCCGAAGGCCGGGTTCATGGGCCGGTAGGTGAGCCCCTGCGCCTGAACCTTGTAAGCGCCGAGCGAAAAGAGAAAGAGGATAAATAGCTTTTTCATATGCAGTCGATATTGAGTGTTGTTCCGACTGTATATATGGTAGAGTGGGGGGAGGTTAACAGGGGAAGAGGAAATAGTTATAAGTGAAGAGTTAAGACGGGGCCGCCCGACGGTTATGAGTTATGCGGCTTCGGCCGTCCGATGACGCCAGCAATTCTTAAGCTGACTCTACTTGCTCAGTTGCTGCTGCACCTCCTGGTAGCTGGTCAGCGATTCGCGGACGATTTCTACGGCGTTGAGGGCATAGTCTGCCAGCAGGTCCTGGCGGGCCTGCACAAACTGCTGCCAGACCGGTTCGCCGTCAATCGTAATCTGAATCTGGCAGGCGGTGCCGGGTGAGGGGATTTCTTCAATGGCGATAACGATCCAGTTGGCCATTTTAACAGCCGGTGTCTGCTTACACACCTGTGCAGTATCGCCCTCGGCAGTTGGGGCTGTCCAATGCTGATAAAACAGGTCGTAGAAGTCCCGGCCCACTTTGGAGCGGGAGTTGTCGACCACAAGGCTGGTGCCGCCCATATCGGCCAGGGCAGGCTCTTCCGGGTTTCGAACGCCATCCGTACTTTTGCCCATATGAGATACCTGAGCAAACGCCAGAGAGGGCAGGGCAATCAGTAGCAGGAAGAGTAATGGTTTCATGGTCAGAAGTTGTTTTTGATGATGAGTTGCATACCACCGGTCTGCTCAATGCGCATGGGTATTCCGCCCGGTAGTGATCCGCCATCCTGAATCAGGCGGTTGTTGTCGCCCCGTTGCAGCACCTCCAGTTGCCGGTGGTTCTGCTGGCGGGAATGCCACTGAGCCAGGTTGTTGTCGCCCTGCTGCGAGAAGGAGTATTGGTTATCGTTACCCGAAATGTCCAGGTCCAGTACATTGTTGATACCCTGCTGCTGGAGGTTGATCTGATTGCCGGCTCCTTTGTCCTGTAGCTGGATCTGGTTCAGTTGTCCGCTTTGCAGCAGGATAATCTCGTTACTAAGCGGAGTTTTTAGAGCTGGCTGCACACCTGGCTTACAGGTAAACTCTGACTGAGCCGATGCCGCTACCGATAGCAGGCTGAACAGGAGGAGGAAGAAAAATCGTATCATGGCGGTGTGATGGTTGGTTTAAGCCGGCTCCGTACAAAGGAGCCGGCGTTGATGGTTCAATGTAATCCCTGCGTAACGGTAGCCGTATTGTTGTTGCCAACCTGACTGAAGCGCAGCACGTTGCCGTCGCCGGTTTGGATGAGGTTAAGCACATTCCCATAGCCTTGTTGCATACCATATAGATCAGTGGGCTGAATAGGTATAAGCTTGTTATTGTTTCCCTCCTGTAGTATGGTAGCCGCATTCGCTCCTCCTGACTGAGTGAGCGCTACGCTATTGCTCAGTCCGGTCTGGGTAACAGTTAGGCTGTTTTCACCCCATTGTTGAACATTAACCGAATTCTGGTTTCCTGTTTGATCAACGGTAGCCGTGTTGTATGATCCATCCCTATTGATTAGAACAGAGTTGTAATCACCCGTTTGTGCAATAGAGGTTTGGTTATTACTTCCATAAAAAGAATTATCCAGACTGAAATTTCCGGTGCCTGTCTGAACACTAGAAGACTGATTGTTGCTACCTTCAGCGTATTGAATACTACTTTTGTTTTCGCTGCCTAGCTGGCTAATACTAAATTGATTATTTGACCCTTTAGCATTAGCAATGCTGGAGTTGTCATTGCCTTCCTGTTGAATACTTACTTTGTTTCCGGTTCCGTACTGAAGTGAGGCTGAGCTGAAATTGGCATCGCCTACCTGAGAAATAGAAACTTCGCTACCTGTAACGGCATTGGCATTCAGATAGACCTGATTGTTGTTACCTGTGCTTGATACATCCCCTTTTGTAGTGGTGCCCTGAACAGTATAAAAAACTTGGTTATTATCTCCCTTTACGTTGATCGCACCGGTATTACCCGTTCCTTTTTGTGTAACGGGAGTAGTATTACCATTGCCCGTCTGGCTGAGCAAAAGGGTGTTTGATTGGGCGAAAGCGGCTGACATAGAAGCAGCCGTTAGCAGTGAAAGCATTAGTTTTTTCATGGTGAATAAAAGATTACATTGTGAAAGATGTTCAAGACTGGAAGCAGACCTAATTCTGAGGGCCTTGCGTCACCGTAGCGGTGTTGTTGTTGCCGGTCTGGCCGAAACGTAAGGTATTACCGTCGCCGGTTTGGGTCAGATTCAGCATGTTGCCGGCTCCTGATTGCCTGGCGTTGTTGTCGTATGGGAAATAGCTTGACGGAGCAAAACCCTGAAGTGTGTTGCTGTTGCCTTCCTGGATAATCGTGGCTGTATTTCCATACGATGTTTGTTCAAGTCTGGCCGTGTTGACATTACCCGATTGAGAAATGCTTGCCTGATTGCCAGCCCCCCATCCCTGTACCTGAGCATATCCCGTGTTACCGTTGCCGGATTGCGTAATGGTCAGTTGATTGTTACTGCTGTAGCCGGTATTAACGTTTGCATCATTATTATTGCCGGTTTGAGCTATACTCAACTGGTTATTACTGCCTTCGATAGCCGTAGCATAGCCTGAGTTACCATCACCAGTTTGGGTAATGGTGGCGTTATTACTATTTCCCGTGTAAAATAGGGCCTCTCCTGCGTTCCGGCTACCGGTTTGCTTCACTGTCGTTATGTTATAACTCCCCTCACTACCGCCGGCCACCGCATAATTAGCATCTCCCGTCTGTGAGACAAAAGCCTCGTTCTGATTGCCCGACCAGGCAACACCCACAGCCACATAGTTACCATTACCCTTCGTCGAAGCGGTAGCTTTGTTACTGTTTCCCTCCTGGATTAAAAACGTTGAATTGTCATCACCGACCACCGTAACTGAGCCTATGTTGTTGTTGCCCTTCTGGAGCATAGGCAGTTGTTGGTCCATATGGTTAAAACTGCCCAATTGGCTTGCCGATAGTTGATTACCACTGCCTTGCTGGGCAATCTGGGCCTGGTTGCTGTTGCCGCTCTGGCTGAGGGACGCGGTGTTCGACTGGGCATAGGCGGCAGACATAGCGCTAGCTGCCAGCGCGGATAAAATTAGCTTTTTCATGATTGGTAATTGTTTATAGGAGATAGGGTAAAATGTGTTAAACGTAGCGGCTTACCACTTAGGGCCGGCCGAAGGCGGTGGGCTCTTCCGTTTCGGTCGGCCCGGCGGCAGGCTGTCCAGGGGCTGTACGCTGATGCGGGTGCCGGTCTCGTCAGACTGGATGATGCTCACCTGGTTGCCCTGCCCGGTCTGGTAAACGGTTGCCGACTGATCGCCGTCCTGGCGGATAAGTACCTGGGTACCCTGGCTGGTTTGTGTCACCGCCACCGAGCGGCCGTGTCCCTGCTGCTGAATGCTGATCACGTTAGCGGTTGCCGGGCGATTGCCGGCCTGAGCAACCACGCTGGTATCACCGTCGGCAGCACGGGAGCCGCTGCCGCTCCGGCGGAGCGGCAGCGTGTCGGATTGGGCATAGACGGCAGATATACAGCCAAGCCCCAGGAGCGATAGAATTACCGTTTTCATAGTGATAGGAACGTTTAGAGGAAAAGACGAAAGAAAACTGGCTGTTACCGGCCCTGCGTCACCGTAGCCGTGTTGCCGTTGCCGGTCTGGCTAAACCGCAGCATGTTGCCGTCACCCGTTTGGGTCAGAGTCAGGGTATTGCCCACCCCACTCTGGCTTGCAAAGGAAGACGTAAGACCCGTTAACGTGTTGCTGTTACCCTCCTGACGTATGGTGGCTGCGTGCAATGATCCGTTCTGAGAGAGATAGGCCGTGTTGACGTTACCCTGTTGGGTAACGCTGGCCGTGTTACTGTTACCCGGTTGCGATACATTAGCCAGGTTTCCTTCGCCGGTCTGGGCGATATACGTCTGATTATAGTTCCCCTGTCCGAAATTTATGCCACCCGTATGGCTGGTAACAGCCGAATTGCCATTGCCATTCTGTTCAATGGTTATTTGATTGTCTGAGCTATACCAGATGTTTACATTGCTTTGGTTATCAGCGCCATTCTGTGTCACACTTACCTGATTATTGCTGCTGAAGAAGGCAGGCGTGTACGAATCATAGCCCCTGGCTGTCACATTGCTCTGGTTATTCTCGCCGGTCTGTGCAATGGTCGCCTTGTTATTCCCGCCGTTGCCGAACAACACATTGCCTACATTGCCATTGCCCATCTGCTCAATGCTGATCTGACTGTGTCCCCCAATGAGGTCTGACGAAGTCGCTCCCGCCTGATTGTTGTCACCCAGTTGCTTTATCGAGGTTTCATTGCCGCTACCGAAAGCATAGATACTACTGAGGTTGTTATTACCCGTTACCGACAGATCTCCGGTATTGCTGCTGCCACCCTGGGAAAACGAAAACTGGTTGCTGTTTCCGGTGATGTTAATAGCGCCGGTGTTGTTCTGACCTTGCTGAGAAACCTGACCATACAACCTGACCGTGTTTGCATCGCCGGTCTGACTGAGGGTTAACGTATTACCTAATCCTCGTTGCGTAACGGGAGCCTGGTTGCCATTACCTGTCTGGCTAAGGGATAGCGTATTGGACTGGGCGAAGACGGTGGCCGTACAGGCAGCCGCCAGGAGCGAAAGCATTGTTTTTTTCATGGTAATTAACGGATTAATGTGAATGAAACTGGATTGAATGAATTGTACAGAAGCCGGCCGGGAGCCGGTCATCTGGCTGTATATCCAGAAGTGGACGAGAGGTTAACAGTGAAGAGAAAAATTCTTGAAATATGGTCGGAAATAAAAATTCAGGTGAGGCTGATAACTCAAGCCGGGAAAGGAAGATACCTAGATGGATTACAGTGATTCTGACCTGATGGCATTGGTTTTTGGCATTTAAATGAGTATCTATGCTTTACCGGCATCATGAAAAGCCGGGCTGTATGGCCACCAATGCTGATAACCCCTGCCTGGGTTTTGACCAGGAAACCGAAGGATTTTACCAGGCGCTTTTCCGCGATAGTCAGCCGGCCTGGGAGTGTTTATATATAAAGGCTTACCGGAGTTTCATTCCGTATGCCCGGCAGCGGAGTCTGATTTCGGAGGATGATGCGCTTGACATTCTGCAGGAGGGGCTGGCAGAATTTGCGGTAAAACTGAAAAATGGGAAGTACCTTTTTCAGGGTAAGCCGGTGACAGCGTATGTATTTACCGTGTGTCGCAACCGGTGGGTCAGCTTTATGAAAAAAAATCCGATTCGGAAGGGCAATGTCGACCTGGAGATGGAAGCCAATGAGGACGATCTGTTTGCTTCCAGCGAGCAGCCACAGATGGTCACTATGTTCAGGCGGGATGATGATCCGGAAGACGATGATAGTGAAAACAGCCTGGAAGCGCGGGACTCCATCTGGGAGGATAGTGAAGTGGACTGGGAGGCCGTGAACCGTTCCTTTGCTGAGGTGGGTGAGGATTGCCGGACGATGCTGCACTGCTTTTATGTCGAAGAGAGGTCGCTGGGTGAGTGCGGAGCCCGCATCGGTTTGCAGGAAAATTCCGCGAAAGTAAAGCGCTTCCGGTGCGCCCAGCGCATGAAAGCCCTGTACACCCAATACAGACGTGACTAAATCAAGAATAAGGTCCTGGTAACCCTCGACCCGTAAACTGGAGACCAATATGGAATTATCGGATGAACTACTGGAACAGATCAACGCCTACCTGTCGGGTCGGATGGCGGTGGCGGAAAAGGACCGGTTCGAGACGCAACTGCGGCAGGATGCCGACCTTCGGCGGGAGGTAGCCTCGCAGCGGGAAATCAAAGAGGGCATTGCCATGATTGCTCAGAAACAGCGGTTCCGGCAACTGCATGCCGACCTGGAAAAACGAGGACTGCTAACCGAAACTGACAATTCGGTATTGAAGAACGATAACATCGCTGCTCCGGCTGAAGAAACAAAGGTGATTTCCTTTCCGGCCAGACAATCCGTATTCCGGGCAAACTGGACCTATTGGGCGGCAGCCGCTACCATTGTGCTGGTAGTAGGGCTTGGCTGGATGTTCTTCCGGGATCAGTCAGGTGGGCAGCAGGTAGCCCGCAATGAGCAACTTTTCAATTCGGTATTCGCCACGGACCTTAAACCTGCACCCATACTGCCAACCGACCCCGACCGTGTGGCCGCTCCTGAAATCACTCCGGCCACTTTGCAGGATTCGGTACGTTTGCAGGAGGCTGTTACGGCGCTCCGTCAGGGCCGAACGCAGGCGGCCATCCAGCGGCTTCGGCCAATGGTACAACGTGCCCCCGGGCATTGGCAGGCCAGTGCGCAGTGGTACCTGGCGCTGGCCTATCTGAAAAACAACCAGCCCGAGCAGGCCCGGCAGACGCTTAGTGAGATTGCCGCGCTGAACGGTCATCCGTATCAGCAGGAAGCGCGGGCACTTATCGGGCAATTAGCCCTATCCGATTGATATGAAATCTGCTACCTTTATCGGCTTTGGGGTTTTGGTGCTGGTTGGGTGGATACACGCTCAGCCGGCAGCGGCTCAGACGTCCATCAATCCGGGTATGCTGCTGGATGATGAGGGGTATGAGCAGGCTCCCTTCCAGGAGATAGTTACCAAAGTACCACTGCCGGCCAGGGTTTCGTATGAGTCGTATTGCCCATCCGTGCAGAAGCAGGGCACCTATAGCACCTGCGTCGGTTTTGCCTGCGCCTACTACATGCGGACCATCCTGGAAGCAAAAAACAAAGGTATCACAAACAAGGTTCAGATAAATCAGCTGGCCTTTTCGCCCAGCTACCTCTACGAAAAAGCCAAACTGGATGGCGATTATGCCTGCACCCAGGGTGTTTACCTGTCCAAAGCGTTTGAGGTGCTGAAAGGAGTAGGCGTAGCACCCTTTAAGCAATTTCCGTACCCTGCCTGCGGGCAGAAGACCGGCACCGTTGATGCCGTAGCCGCCCGTTACCGCATTAATGATTATGAGCGGTTGTTCAGCGTGCAGGATGAAGAACAGAAAAAAATATACCGAATCAAAAAGACCCTGGCGGAGGGTAGTCCGGTGGTGATCGGTATAGTAGTGCCGCAGTCATTCTACTTTGCCGGTGCCCGCTGGGAGCCTGCTCAGAATGATGACCCAACCGATAAGCAGTTGCAGGGCCATGCCTTATGCGTGATTGGCTACGACGACAAACGGTACGGGGGGGCTTTCCGGGTAGTCAACAGCTTTGGCCCGGCCTGGGGCGATGGGGGCTTCTGCTGGATCAGTTACCGCGATCTGGCCCGCTTTACCCGCTATGGCTTCACCATCCGGCAGCCCTAATCCGCTTTGGTGATGGGCCGGGTAGTAATCTGAAGCCGGTCCTCGGCTACGGCCTTTCTGCTGCGGGTACATTTAGCCGCTTTCATGATTTCGGGCAGGGAGCCTACCAGCTCATCGTAGTCGCGTTCTTTCCGTACATAGGCAGTCCGGTTTGGGGTAGTTGGTATCGGGCAGAACGGCTCCTCGGCGGCATAAACCAGCACATGTTCGGTGCCGAACGGGGCTGCGCAGATAAACTTGATGCCAGGCGCTATGCGAACAAAACGGTTTTCCTGACCGGGCTTGATTTCAAAATTGGCTTCCAGCAGCGTTTTGGTGCCGTCGGCCAGCAGGTAGAGCAGGCGCAGGTGACAGGGGCGGTTGGCTTTGGCTTCAAAAAAGAACTGATTCCCCTCCCAATACTCGATGCTGGTGCGACCCCGATCCGTCCGAAGCTCTACAGCCAGAGCGATTTTCGCGGGTGGGGTATGCTGCTGAAGCGTATCCCGGATGGCAGCTACCTGCTGGTAGTGTGCAGGCTTCAGGCTCAGGTTATGCTCACTAATCCAGGAAAGAGGTAAATCAGCATTCTCGACTTTCGCCAGGATTCGGTTGGCATGCAGGTCGACAAGCTCGGCTACCAGCCGCAGCGAATTAAGGTCTTCCTGGTAATATCCCCTGACAACCAGATTGCCGTCTTCGCTCCGGGCCGGCGACACCACCGAAACATTCTGTTTTTCCAGACAATTACTGAACGTAGCAAAAATACGGTCGGACAAACCGTCGTTGATGCCGCAGCGGTTATACGTAAACATCTCCAGCACCAGTCGCTGAGCAGAGACCGGCAGGGCTGCTTTCAGTTTTTGGGCCAGCGTAGTCAGAACGGCGGTCAGGTCTTTCGATTTATGTTCAGCCGCTTTAATGTCCCTGGCCGTAACTGTAAAGGCCGTAGACGGCCAGGTCTCTACCTTATTGATACCGGCGATTTTAAAGGTATGATACAGGTCTAACTGCTTATCGTAGACAAACATCACCCGGAACTCGGTCAGGTTCTGAAACTGGAACGCCTTCCCTTTTTTATCAGCCCCCTTTACCTGTTTGTCCAGGTATACATTGATGTAAGGCATACCATCGGGGGTACGCTGCATGTCGTAACGCGCTTCATCGAATGCCAGGTTATTGATAATGGGGTTGCCGCCGGAGAAGATGCGGCAGTCTTTGACGTACTCGTCGATAGTCGTGTACGCGTTGGCGGCACTTCTGAACTCATTAAATACCAGCACATCCCGGCTGCGAAAAGCATCCCGAACCAGGCCATTGATATGGTTACGCAGGGCTTCAATAGGCTGATCCGTTTCGTAGCGGGTCAGAATCTCCATATTGACCAGGTATTTGTCCTGAATCAGCCGGCAGGCATTCTGGGCAATCTTTATTTTGTCGGATTGGGAGAATGGCTGGGCCTCAGCGGGCGTATAGAGCCCTACCATAAAAGCGATTAGCCACAGCATGCCAGACCGAACGCTCATGTTACTGCACCGATTTTTTAGGGGTAGCTTCCGTGATGCGGACGTTACCGAGCAGGACTATCCATTTATGTTCTTCATAAAAGGGGTCTTTCCGGTCGCGGAGGTCCACCTCAACCTGCTTGGCGGTTTTATCGCCGTACAGAATCTGCCCCTTCCGGTCAAATGCCTGGAACTGCTGAAAGTACGTGGCCGTGGTGGAATAGCCTTCTTTGGTTGGCTCCCAATCGCCAATCAGGGCAACATCGTAGAACGTCAGATTGATGTCGACGTATTTCTTTTCCTGGTTCAGGTTCTTCAGCCGGCGCAGGTAACTGTCAAGCGCATATTCCTTCACCTTTTTGTCTCGGGTTGAACTCACCTGCATGCTCGTGTTGGGCATGAACAGGCGCAGGGCGTTTTCGATGGCAAGCTCCCGGATATTATCCTGCTGGTCGGGGTCTGCTACAATGGTGAGGTACCGCTGGAATTCGGCTACCTTGTGTTCTGTTTGTGTCCGGAATTCCCGCAGTTGCTGGTCACTTAATTTGTTTTCCTGTACAATCCGGTTACGGTCTACCGGCAGCGGAGCCTGCGCCAGTTCAGGCACCGGAACCTCCTGTACATGAACCGCGTAGATCGACTGCTTGGTTTGGGTAGCCTTAAAAAGAATCAGCCGGTTCTGGGCGTCACTCAACAGGTTTTCCCAGGTTGAGGGTTTATTGGTCCGGGCAGCATGCAGCAACGCGTCGTCGAACGCACGGGTGTAGAAACTGCCCGAATCCGGGTGCGCACAGGCCTGCTGCGGGGGCTGACTGCTGGCAATCAGCACATCGCCTTTCACGTCCAGAAACAGACTCCGGTAAGCCACGTTCAGCGAATCGCTGGGCAGCGGTTTTAATGCCACGCGTTTGCCCGTCATCCCACGGGTGAGGTTCATCAGCAGATTACAGCAGTCGCCCATAGTAACACACAGGCGTGGTTTTTTGCTTTTTAGCATGTCGTGGATTGCCGACAGCCCCGGATTCTGCCCCAGGTTATGTTCGGCTTTCTCCAGCAGCAGAATTGGGAATCGGTCGCTGCGGCCGGGGGCATTGTAGCCGTGGCCGGTATAGTACAGAAACACAACATCATTGGGCTGAGGAGTCAGTTGTCGGAGCGCTTCGTCAAGTTGCTTCCGGCCGAAAGCCGAACCGGCAAAATATTGTTCTTTCAATTGGTACTTGATGGCGGAGGCTATAACGGTAAACTGCCGGTGCAGGGTGATCATATCCCGTTCGCAGGCTTTTGTCAGCTCCGGGTCCTGGGTATCGGCTACGATTAAGGCATGAAACGTCTGCGCCCGGCCGCTGTAACCGGCAGCCAAAAGGCATAACAGTACCGTTAGCGTTCGGTACTTCCAGGTCCTTTTCGTGCGGTTCGTTTCCATAATTATCTAAAAAATTACCGTTCTCCTTTATTGCCCTGCTCGTTTGCGCCTGTGACGTCTTCCTGACGCTTAAAATAAAACTTGCCCCGCAAAGTACCTTCAATATAAGGCCGCTGATTGAACCCCCGCTCCTCCAGACCTCGCTCAATTAGGTCTGGCAGGTCACGAATATCGACATTAGGCTGGTTTATATGCTTGACTAGTTCGCTAGTAAACAGGCCGTTCTGTTCGTCTCCGTCATAAGCTGGTTTGTTGGGCTCAGTAGCGTAAATTATAAATGTGCCTACCGGTGGCCGCATTGCCGCGTAAAGTTGATCGCCGGGCCCCCTCAGCCAGGATCGGTAGGGGTTGTTGCGACAGGCATCCCAGAAAATCAAATTAGCTCCGGCCTGATTGGCGTCTTCCATGCCGGCGATGAGACGGCTCATGGGGTAGCATTTGTATTTTACATCCGATTCTTTGGCCGGGCTAGCGTCTATTGGCTGCAGGTAGTTGTCTCCGTTGACCATCAGGCCGTGCCCGGCGTAGTAGACCAGTCCGATGTGATTGCCGCTTAACGTACTTACAAACGTGTCGATGGTGTTTTCCAGATCCTGTAGTGCCAGGTTTTCTTTGTACGTAACGGAAAAGCCCAGATTCTCCAGTTGATCCCTCATCAGCCTGCCGTCGTTAAGGGCATTCTTGAGCGGATGTGTTTTATAGTCTTTGTTGGCCAATACTAACGCAACCCTTTTTTGCTGAGCTATCGTCGGAGACTTCTGCAACTGGTAGGTAATGAAGCGGGACTCGGATGTTGTGGTGCCGGCGGCATTGGTGGCTTTTACCTGAATTTCGTTCTGACCGGCCTTCAACTGCACCGCCGTTGTAATCTCCTGGCCGCAGACTACCCGCTTATAACCCCGCTGCAACCCACCAACTGGCTGGCCATTCAGAATAACCTGATAACTCAGCACCGAGTCTGCCGATTGGATGCAGGCCTTTACAGTATAGGCTGGCTGGCCGACGGTAGTCTGGGCTGCTTCGGGTACTTTCCAGGCAATGACCGGCGCGACAGCCGGCGTTTTAGTGATCAACGCCCATTCACTCCGGGCGGAGGTAACGGTTGTTTTATGCTGACCGAGTACAGAGCCGGCCGGCAGTAGGCAAATCAGTAAAGGAAGAACTGGTTTCATAGTGTACCCCTAAAAGGTGAACTGAACTCCAACGATCGGCGTCTCATCCAGGTAGTGAAACACTACCCGCTTCGGGACCTGCTGCTTCAGATTGCTGCGGCCTCTGAAAAAGGTATACACTACATCGGCCACTAGTACAGCCGCAGCCGCCCGGGTGGTAATCAGATAGTGATGCCGCAACCGGGCCGATTCCTGATAAAACGGCTCGGCGTCTTCGGCCGTTAACTGACTTTCATACAGGCTGTATTGCCGGTTTGCACGACTGCGCTGGATCAGGCCATAGGCCAGTAAGCCGCCGTAGCCGGCTGTAATCAGCGGCCGCAGGCCAATTTGGCGGTTGGGCTGCACCAGAACATTCCCCAATCCAGGCACCAGAAGCGACGCAAGTGCATTGGCCGGTCCTCCGCCCGTAGCGGGTGATTTTACAAATACTTCGGCCCGTAGCTGGTCTTTGTCTCCAATGACCACCCGGTCGAGGGGGTAGTCCCAGTAAACGGTTTTGTTCTGCCCCGGCATCACACCCCGCCCGATATCTCCTGAGACGGTTCTGGCGGCCAGCAGGCCTTTACTACGGCTCTCTACCTGTATATATATCGAATCTGCCGGAACGTTATCGGCCAGGTCGTACATAATTTTGGCGCGGGTGGCATCCCACTCAACCCGGACGTTGGCAATCGGGGCCTTTTGCCCCAGGCACCGGGCTGGGGCAAGCACCGCTAAAAGGCCAATAAGCCCGATCAGATAGGTGGCAACAGCTTTCATTTCTGGTATAACGCCTTAATTTCGGCTTCCGATAGCGCCCGGTTATAGATGCGGATGTCGTCCATTAACCCGTCGAAATAATTGTAATCAGTGACGTAGCCGGTATGCATACCAAACCGGAGCGTGCCGCCCACGCAATTGTCGATCGGTCTGTCCGGCAGGTTGGCATTCACCTGCTTTTCAACCCCATTCAGATAAATTCTGCCCACTTTCCGATCAATGACGCTCACAAAATGATACCATTCATTCATCCTGAACACTGGGTCATAGTGCAAAACAAAGTCCTGTATGGGCTGCTCCAGCGCACAGGAGCCATCCTGGCTGCCATCCGCTACCAATTCGACACCCGAACTTTTGGGGGGTTGCAAATAAGGTGGCCGGATATAGGCGTTGTACTGCTGGTTGGTGTTATCGGCGTAGGTAGCTTTGTTGTAAATATGGCAGGTAGAGGTTACGACTCTGGGCTTGATCCAGAGACTGATGGATATTACGTCGGGGCGGAGTTTCGGATGGTCCGGTATCAGAAAATAATCGTCGATGCCGTCGAGAAATAAAGCCGAATTGCTATTATCCTTACGATCGACACCAAACGTTGCGCCGTTCATAAATTGCCCGTGTATCTGATTGCCGCTTACATCCTGGCCTGTGCCCGAAAACGGGTAATAGGCCACCAGTCCGGTAGTTATATCCGCAAACTGTCGGCGGGGCGGGTCCCATTCTTCACAGCTAACTATAAACACAACCAGCAAACAGACGGGTAAGACGTAACGCTGCCGGTGCCGTAGAGGGATGTTCATATTGTATTCTGCGAATGAGTTTTTGACTAAAAAGGAGTGGTAAAATAGCTGAAAAGTAGCAGTTTACCTAACATTGCGCTGTATTTTTGCGTAGCCATATGCAAACGGTTTTTCTGGATTCACTGGTAAATTTTTTAGCCGCCTGCTTGCGGGTGGCCAATTACCCGGCCGACGAACAGGGGGGGATTTACCGGTTTTCAGACCGGCCAATCCAACGCATTGGGATGGCCGTTGAACCCTGGCCGGGAATGAACGATTGGCTTATACGCCATGAGCCCGATGCCCTCTGGATTCACCGCCCCTGGAAACTGGACCCGAATTGTTTGCCTGCCGATATAGGAATCCTGTATCACCACCTGCCCTTCGATGAGCACCTGACTATGGGCTTTAACTGGCCAATGGCGGAGGTCTTCGGAATGACTTCGCCGGAAGAACTGGGCTATAAGCAGGCACCGGGTCTGCCGGCCCGGCCTATCGCGGCCCGGCCTATCGCGGCCCGGCCTATCGGTATGATCGGCTCGGCGGCCGAACGTTCCCTGGCCGATTGGCTTAGTCTGGTGACCAGGGAGTTTGGTGGCTACGATTCCGTCGGCGAAGGAGCTGATTCCCTGATTAGCCGGGTAGCCGTAGTGGGAGCCATGAACGACGCGCTGATCCGCGAAGCCGCCGGTCGGGGAGCGCAGCTTTATCTGACCGGTCAGTATCGCCCCTCGGCTGGTAAGGCAGTTGCCGAAACCGGAATGAGCGTAATTGCCGTGGGCCACGGCCGCAGTGAGGCCTGGGGCCTGCGGGCATTGCGTAATGTGCTGCAACACCAATGGCCGTCATTAACCTTAGTCATGCCTGACTGAAATTGTAGGGTATATAGCCGCTAATTCACTCCGGTACATACCCCGGTTTATGCCGGCAAAACCCACGTTTGTCGGAATCTTCTTTATTTCGGTAACTCATCCGGATAGTTTTGAACCATCAGTTCGGCTGGCTTGTAGCCAACTGACTACCTATCCGCCATGAAAACGTTACTCATTGTTTTGCTTTCCCTGTTTTGCCGGTTCGTCTGGGCGCAAACCACCCTGACCGGCCAAGTGACCGACCGCAAGGGCGTTCCGCTGCCGGGTGCCAATGTATTCATCAAAGGGACCTACGACGGTGGCAGCACCGACACTACGGGCCGGTACCGCTTCCGGACCGATCAGGGCGATACGGCTACAGTAACCGTCAGCTACGTCGGCTACGAATCATTCGAGCAGGCGATCAGGCTGACTCAGCCGGTTACGCAACTGAACATTCGCCTGGCTGAGGTGTCTAATATGCTGAACACCGTGGTTATCACCGCCGGTGCGTTTGAGGCCAGCGACGAAAAACGCATAACGATTCTGAAACCCCTGGATATTGTAACCACCGCCAGTGGAGGGGCCGATATTTTCTCGGTGATGCAGTTGCTACCGGGGGCGTCGCGGGTGGGGGAGCAGGAGGGTCTGTTTGTGCGGGGTGGTTCGGCCGCCGAAACCAACACCATCATTGACGGTATGGTTGTGCAGAATCCGTTCTACTCCGGCGGGCCGAATATGGCGCAACGCAGCCGGTTTTCGCCCTTTCTGTTCAAGGGTACCTCCTTCAGTACGGGCGGCTACTCGGCGCAGTACGGTCAGGCTCTGTCGAGTGTGCTGTTGCTCAATACGCAGGACAAACTGCCCGAGAGCGTGGGAGCCAACGTAAGCGTAAACCTGGCCGGCGTGGCCGCAACGGCGTATGCCGGGGACAAACTGGCGGTAACCGGTTTCTACAACAACCTGAAACCCCTATTTGCGCTGGTGCCGCAAAATGTCAACTGGCTGCATATTCCCGAAACGGGTGGGGGTTCGCTCACTTTCCGCCAGCCCGTTGGTAAGCACGGGTTGCTGAAGCATTACACCAACCTCGACGGCCGGTATATGGCTATGCAGTTCGGTGACTTTTCGGCCGACTACGCGCTGAATACCTACCGGGTGCGGGCTACCAATCTGTTCTCTACCACCACCTACCAGACGTCCTGGGACGAGGGGAACTGGTTGCTGCTGAGCGGTATTTCCTACAGCCGCAACAACGAGCGGATTGGGATCGACAGCCTCGGCGTGCAGCGGCATGAGCAGCGCACGCAGGCCCGGTTGGTACTGACCCGCATCCTGTCCGACAAGGTAAGCCTGCTGGGCGGAGGGGAGGTTAACCAGTATCGCTACAGTGACCGGTATGATGTCTGGATCCGGACATTGACGGATTACTACTCGGCTCTGTTTACTGAAGCCGAAGTGTATTTTACCCGGCAACTGGCGGTTCGGCTGGGTGTTCGGGGAGAGCATTCGTCGGTACTTGGCCGATTCAACATGGCACCCCGCTTGTCGATGGCCTACAAAACAGGAATGTATAGTCAGGTGGCGCTGGCCGCCGGGCAGTTTTACCAGACACCCGAAAACCGGTACCTGCTGACAAGGCAACCGCTGCGGTTTGAGCAGGCCCGGCACCTGATTCTGAACTATCAGCTGATCAGGAACAACCGAACCTTCCGCATCGAAGGCTACTACAAAAACTACGCGCAATTGGTCCGCGAATACGCCAACGGCCCTTTCGACCCGAACCGGTACCGCTACCCAACCGGCCCGATCGACAACAGCGGCCACGGCTATGCGCAGGGGATAGAGGTATTCTGGCGCGACAAGAAAACACTCAGATATGCCGATTACTGGGTGTCGTATTCCTACCTGGATACCAAACGCCTGTTTGCCAACTACCCGACGCCGGCCATGCCAACCTTCGCATCCCGGCACAACCTGAACATAGTGTACAAGCATTATATACCTGCGTTGAAAACCAACCTCAGTGCCACCTATGCGTATACCGCCGGCCGGCCCTATTACAACCCGCAGGGAGAGCGCTTTCTGGCCGACCGCACCCCCGCCTTCAGCAGCGTAGGGCTGAGTGCCAGCTACATCACCCGCCTGGCCGGCAACTTCCTGGTGATTTACGCCAGTGTCGATAATCTGCTGGGTACGCGCAACATTTTTGGCTACCGGTACTCGGCCGACGGTGGGCAGAAATTTCCGATCATACCACCCGTATACCGCAGTTTCTTCGTTGGTTTCAGCCTGAACATCGGCCAAAAGATGGCCCTTCCCGACGAAGCCAGATAAACCAGTCAAACCAATTAACCAATCATCTAATCAATCATGAAACGTATCTTGTTATCCCTGATTTTTACGGTAGGCGCCCTAATGCAGGCTCAGGCGCAGAATGAGAAGTATGTTCGGGCTATGGAGGGCGCTATCGGCAAACTCCGGTATACGGCCTCTAAAGAAGACCTACAGGAAGCTGCCAACCAGTTTGAGCGCATCAGCGCCGTAGAAACCAGCGAGTGGCTGCCGAACTATTGGGCGGCTTATGCCTACGCCATGCTGGCTTTCAACCAAACGGAAGCTGGTCAGAAGGATGCCCTGCTCGATAAGGCGGATAACTTTTACCGGAAAGCGGTAGCTCAGCAACCTGATAACGATGAGCTGATGGTGCTACAGGCATACCTGGCGCAGACCCGAATGACCGTTGATCCGCAGAATCGCTGGCAGCAGTACGGAGGCATTGCCCAGACGGCGCTGGCATCGGCCCAGAAAAAGAATCCGGATAACCCCCGGACGTTTCTCCTGAGGGGGCAATCGCTGTTTTTCACGCCGGAGCAGTTTGGTGGAGGCAAAGCGGTGGCTAAGCCGGTATTGCAGCAGAGCGCCGAAAAATTTGCTACCTTCAAACCCATATCGTCCATCTACCCGAACTGGGGTAGTGATACGGCGAAATACTTCCTGAGTCAGTGCGATGGGAAGTGATGAATTAAGAGTGATGAGTTATGACGGGCGTAAGCGTATTTCGAGGATTATTTAGGCGTGGCTGGGAGGGCTGGCTGCTGTCCATTCTGGTCTGTATGATGATGGTGTACGGTGTGAGCGGTATCATCTACTTTACCTTGCAGATGACTAACCCGCAGAACCCGTTCAGCAACGCGTTTACGGCCGTACTGATCAGCAACTTTACGAATGCCTTTATTGTGATCGTGTGCTGCTTTCTGTTCAGACTGGTAGCGCCCAAAATTAAATCAGCCGGCTTACACCATTTATACCTCTCGCTCATTGTGGCGGTACTCATTTTTATTGTTAATGGGTTTTTGTGGCGGTTTTGGCTGCTAGATATGATTCGGGGTAACCAGAGCGAAGTCAACACCAGTGGTTCGTGGGCTTACATGATGGCCCCAATACTGGTTGCCAATATTTTTTATTATTTTCAGCGGCAGGCGCAGACGTTTACCCGCAAAATTTCGGAGCAGGAGTACCAACTGCTAACCCTCGAAAAACTAAAAACAAGAGCCGAACTGGAGGCTCTACAGGCTAAAATCAACCCGCATTTCCTGTACAATGCCCTCAACTCCATTGCTGGCCTGGTTCACGACGAACCCGACCGCGCCGAGCGGATGGTGCTGCTGCTCTCCAAACTGTTTCGGTACACGACCGGCCTGAAGGATAAATACTTCAGCTCCATTGCTACCGAACTGGAGATGGTGCGGACGTACCTGGAAGTAGAACAGGTACGCTTTGGCGATAGGCTGTCGTACCGCATTGATATTGCCGACCCGACCCTGACCGATCTGCCGATTCCGCAGTTTCTGCTTCAGCCGCTGGTCGAAAATGCTATCAAGCATGGTATTGCCAAGATAGCCGGTCCGGGGGGGATCATCATCCGGATTCAGGCCGAAGCGGGCTGGCTCAACCTGCGCATTCATGATTCCGGACCCTCGTTTCCGGAGCAGTTGATGTCCGGCTACGGCTTACAGAGTATTCAGGATAAACTACGCCTGCTGTACGGTGACGACGGCCGGATGCTGGTGCATAACCAACCGCAAAAAGAAATTGTCATTCAACTGAAGATCGAGCGGTTAACGTCGGCGGTACCGGTAGGTATGAATGCCTGGGCCGATGCCGGCCTGAATACCGAATCGACCATTGCTTGTAAAAACACGTAGTCATGGCCAATTTCCCGCTTCGCACCCTGCTCATCGACGATGAGCCGCTGGCTATCAACCGGCTCCGGCGCTTGCTGAAACCGTATGCCGATACCTTCGAGATCGTGGGCAACGCAGCCAACGGCGCTGAAGGCCTGAAAGTTGTAGAAGAACTGCACCCGGACCTGATCTTTCTGGACATTGAAATGCCGGGACTAAACGGCTTTGAGATGCTGGCGCGGCTGAGTTATATGCCATTGGTGGTCTTTGCCACGGCCTTTGACGAATACGCCGTGCGGGCGTTTGAAGAAAACTCTATCGATTACCTGCTCAAACCCGTTGAGCCCGAGCGGCTGGAAAAAACCGTTGAGCGCATCCGGAAATCCCAACAAACGCCAACTGCCGCAATGCCTGATCTGCGGCATATGCTGGAACTGCTGAAGCCTAAAAAAGAGCTGCATTCGATCTCGGTCAGGAGCGGAGAACGCATTCTGCTGATTACTCTGACAGACATCAGTTACTTTGAAGCCGAAGGAAAATACGTCCTGTTGAATACCGTAGATAGCCAGCAATACCTGACCAACTACACCATCACGGCGCTGGAAGAAAAGCTGCCGGACGTCTTTGTGCGCGTAAGCCGGGCCGTAATCGTAAACACCCGATGTATTAAGGAGATACAGCGGTATATGGGCGGCAAATACCTGATTGTGCTGCGGGATAAGAAAAGCGCCCAGATCGTCACCGGCACCACATTTCATGATAACCTGCGGGAGCTTTTAGAATTGTAAGATCGTTTGAGCGGGGCCGCCGGGCGGCCCCGCTCAAACGTCAAACGACCTTATTTAGCGTAGGCCACCGACCGCATCTCCCGGATTACCGTTACCTTGATCTGGCCAGGGTACTGCATTTCCTTCTCGATTTTTTGCGAGATCTCAAATGACAAAGCGTTGGCGCGGTCGTCGGTTACGTGGTCGGCATCAACCATGACGCGCAGTTCGCGGCCGGCCTGAATAGCGTAGCATTTGGTCACGCCGTTGAAGTTCATTGCCAGCTCTTCCAGCTCCTTCAGCCGCTTGATGTACGACTCCATCATCTCCCGACGGGCCCCTGGCCGCGAGCCTGAGATGGCATCGCATACCTGCACGATGGGCGAGATCATAGTGGTCATTTCAATTTCGTCGTGGTGGGCACCGATGGCATTGCAGACTTCCGGATGTTCTTTGTATTTCTTGGCCATCTCCATGCCCAGAATGGCGTGCGGCAGTTCGGCCTCTTCATGCCATACCTTACCAATGTCGTGCAGCAGCCCGGCCCGCTTGGCGAGTTTGGCGTTGAGGCCCAGTTCGGCGGCCATGGTGGCGCATAGTTTGGCCACTTCGCGGGAGTGCTGCAGCAGGTTCTGCCCGTACGACGACCGGAAGCGCATCCGGCCCACCATCTTGATAAGTTCGGGGTGGAGGCCGTGGATACCCAGATCAATAACCGTTCGTTCGCCGATCTCCACAATCTCGTCTTCAATGTTCTTGCGGGTCTTGGCCACTACCTCCTCAATGCGGGCGGGGTGAATGCGGCCATCCTGCACCAGCCGGTGCAGCGACAGACGGGCAATTTCCCGGCGTACCGGGTCAAAGCCGGAGATAATGATGGCCTCCGGGGTATCATCTACAATGATTTCAACACCCGTAGCGGCTTCCAGCGCCCGGATATTGCGGCCTTCGCGACCGATTACTTTACCCTTGATATCATCGGATTCGATGTTGAAGACCGATACGCAGTTTTCAATGGCGTGTTCGGCAGCCGTCCGCTGAATGGTCTCGATCACGACCTTCTTGGCTTCTTTGGTAGCTGTCAGTTTGGCCTCTTCAACGATGTTTTTGACGTACGAAGACGCCCGGGATTCGGCTTCGGCTTTCAGCGCGTCGATGAGTTGTTCGCGGGCCTGTTCGGCGGTAAGGTTAGCAATTTTCTCCAGTTGTTCCACCTGCTGCGCTTTCATCCGGTCAGCTTCTTCGCGCCGTTTGTCGGCCTCCTCTTTGCGTTTGTTGGCCGCTTCGATTTGCTGATTCAGCGTGTTGCGCTGCTGTTCCAGTTCGGTTTCCCGGCGCTTGTTCTGCTCCAGCATCTGATTGAGCTGCTGTTCGCGCTGTTTCAGTTTGTTTTCGTTCTGGAGGAGTATATTTTTCTTCTGATTCGAGTCCTTTTCAAATTCGCTTTTCAGTTGCAAATACTTTTCTTTAGCTTCCAGTATCCGGTCTTTTCTAATCGTTTCGGCTTGGATTTCCGCGTTTTTAAGGATGGTAGCCGCTTTTTCTTCGGCCTCCTGTTCACGTTTGCTAAACGCTTTATATAGTAATTTTCGGCCTACGTAAATGCCGATGGCTAAGGCCAGCAGGTCCGTTAGCAGCATCAGCCAGAACGAGTTGTTCATGGATCATATATCGTTTGGGTTGAACAATAAAACATGTACAACCTGCCGATACAGCGTGTATGGAAAGAACCGGGACGAAAAGATGAATGCGCGGCTGCAATAGCCGGCTCTCGTAGTAAATGCGGGTTAGGCCGATAAGGTCGGTGTTATGGTTTGGTCCAGTTGAGTCATTTTGTCAAACACCATTTTTTGTAATCGTCGTGTTTGTTCGTCTCCTTTGAGCCGGGCTACCAGACAGTCGAGAGCAATCATGGCCAGAATATCCTGGGTGTCTTTGACGCCCAGATCCCGATATTTCTGTATCTGCTCCCGAATGAGTTTACCGGCTTCCCGCAGAAATATCTCTTCGTCGGGAAGCGTCTTTATTCCGTACTCTCTGTCGGCAACTTTGATGCGGATAGAAAGTTTCTCCATCGCTTCAGCCGGCCTCGCTGACAAATGTCGCGGAGCCTTAATTTGGTTTATGACAAGCTACTCAAATGAGCAATACACCGGTCTATCTCCCGTATATACTCGTCGAGCTTTTGTTTAATCTCGGCACTATTGACTGTATCAGTCAGATTGTTTTGTACAATCTTACCAAAATCTTTTGGTTTTAAAAAGATTTGTGGTGATTCTCCTGCTTTTTTTTGTAACTGTTTAAGTTGAGCCTGTTGCTCCTGTATCTTCTCCTCCAGAGCCGCTTTATCCAGTTCCAACTGCGTAATGCGTCGCCGGGCGTCGGCATTGATGCCCACCAGCAGATTGACCTTCCGTTCCAGGTCATCCATCAACGCAAATAATTGAAACTCACTAAGCATAGTGTACGGTAGGTGAAGGAGAACTTTAAGTTGGTTTGAGGTATGAGACGGACGGCCGCTGCTGTTTGAAGTTGCTTCGCAGGGGCAACCGCCGGGTGGCCGCGCACAAACTTCAAACCTCAAACTCATTTCCGAATGACCGCGCCTAAGTCGCGCTCAAAAGCACTCATCAGTCGCTGCATGGTTTTGTCGATAACCGTGTCGTTGAGCGTCTGCGCCGGGTCCTGCAGGATAAAACTGACAGAATAGGATCTTTTGCCTGCCCCCAGGTTTTCGCCTTCGTATACGTCAAAAACATTGACTGCTCGCAATAACTTCCGCTCAGTCTGATTGGCCAGGCGGTTGATCTGCTCAAAGGTAACGGCCTTATCCAGCACCAGCGACAGGTCTCGGCGGACTTCCGGAAAACGCGATACTTCTTCATAAACCACCTTGCTGCTATACTGCCGCACCAGTGCCTTCCAGTCGAAATCGGCGTAGAAGACCGGCTGCTTCAGGTCAACCAGTTTCGTCAGTTTCGGATTAACCAGGCCCAGACTCACAATCGGCTTTTTGTTGACCAGATAGGTCAGGCCGTACTGGAACAGCGTGGTATCGGCCGGCTGCGTGTCGTAGCTGCGAACGCGCATCGTGTTCAGCACCCGTTGCACGGCGGCCGCCAGGTCGTGGTAAGTAACGGCGGTTCCTTTCTGCTGCCAGCTTTCAGCCTCTTTGTTGCCGGTAAGCGTGAGGCTGAAACGCATGTTTTCAATATACTTACCTTCCCGCTTATGATACACCTTGCCGAACTCGAAAATCCGGAGGTCTTTCTGCCGGCGGTTCAGGTTGTACACCATCGTCTCCAGTGCCGAAAACAGCAGTGTTTGCCGCATCACCGACAAGTCTTCACTGAGCGGGTTGAGCAGTACCACATCTTCACCCGGTAATCCGTTCCGGATGGCTTCGTGATAAGCCGGGCGGGTCATGGAGTTGGTAACCGTTTCGTAAAAGCCGTTGGTCGCCAGCAACTGCCCGATGCGGAACTGCAACTGATCGGGATCGGTCTCCGGGAACTCCGACAATGATTCGGCCCCCAGATGCGCCGACAGTGGTACGTTGTCGACCCCGTAAATCCGCAAAATTTCCTCAATCACATCAGCCTCGCGGGTAACATCTACCCGGTAAGGCGGCACCAGCGCGGTAAACCCTTCGTCGGTGGCTTCACTGATCCGAATATCCAGCGATTCCAGGATGCGGTGAATCTCGGCGCGGTCGATGCGGATACCGATAAGCCGGTCAACGTTCAGGTAACGAACCGGAATGGTAAAGTCGGCAATTGGCTGCGGGTAAATATCGACAATATCGGAGCTGATTACGCCACCGGCTACCTCCTGAATAAGCAGGGCAGCCCGTTTCAGAGCAAACGGCGGCATATTGGGGTCGGTCCCCCGCTCAAAGCGGAAGGAGGCATCAGTCTTTAGCCCGTGATACTGCGAGGTCTTCCGAACCGAAGCCGGCGAGAAGTATGCCGATTCCAGAAAGATGCTGGTTGTTGCTTCCGAAACGCCCGACTGCTGACCACCAAATACGCCGGCAATGCACATTGGCCCTTCGGCATGGCAGATCATCAGGTCGGTTGCCGACAGCTTCCGCTCCACGCCGTCCAGCGTAACGAATGTAGTGTCGGCCGGTAAGGTTTTAACGATTACCTGATTTCCCTGAATCTGGTCTGCATCGAAGGCGTGCAGGGGTTGCCCGAGTTCGTGGTTGACGTAATTGGTCACATCCACCACATTATTAATGGGAGTGAGGCCAATAGCCAGCAGCCGCTGTTTCAGCCAGTCAGGGGATTCTCTGACGGTCAGGCCGCTGAGGGTTAGGCCACAATACCGGGGGCAGGCCTCGGTATCCTCAACCCGCAGATCCAGCGACAGATTTGTGTTCTGCACCTGAAAAGCATCGACCGACGGCCAGGTGAGCGGCCGGTTCAGCACGGCTTTCAGGTCGCGGGCCACGCCGAGGTGCGAGGCTGCATCGGCCCGGTTGGGCGTCAGACCAATGGTAATCCGGTAATCGGGTTCGAGGTTGAAATAGCGGGCAGCCGGCGTACCATTGGGCAGATCGGTTGTCAGCACCATAATGCCCGCGTGGGAGGTACCCAGACCAATTTCGTCTTCGGCGCAGATCATCCCTTCAGAAGCCGCTCCGCGAATCTTCGCCTTTTTGATAACAAACGGTTCGCCACTGCTTGGGTGCAGCGTAGCGCCTACCAGAGCTACCACCACGCGTTGCCCGGCGGCCACGTTGGGCGCTCCGCAGACAATGTGCAGCGGCTGCCCGGTACCCACGTCAACGGTGGTCAGGCTGAGCTTGTCGGCGTCGGGGTGGCGTTCGCAGGTGAGCACTTCACCGATTACCACGCCTTCCAGTCCGCCCGGTACCGATTCTATTTTTTCAATTCCCTCAACTTCAAGACCGGTTGCCGTTAGTCGTTTGCCAACTTCGTCCGGCAATTCGGATAATTCAATAAACTGAGTAAGCCATTTATAAGAAATTTCCATACGGCGGCAAAGCAAATAAAAGACAAAGGTAATACGTCGTTGGTCGATTACCCACTAATGACTATCCACATATTTCTCTCCGGCCCGGATTGCCACCGGTAGTGTATTCTCGGCGGGGGGGAGCGGGCAGGCATAGTCAGGATTATACGCGCAGTAGGGGTTATACGCTGCGTTGAAGTCCAGCACGACCCGGTTGTTATTGATTTCCTTCGGCTCCACATCCAGGTAGCGCCCACCACCGTAGGTTTCTTTGCCGGAGGTGGCATCCCGGAACAGGATTGAGAGGTTTCCGTCGTGCTGCAGCATCAGCAGCCGGTGTACCGAGCCCTCCAGACTAAAGGCTACATGGGCGTATTTGGTATACACCTCTTCGCTGCCGTCTGTCATCCGGATGATCAGCTTCTGGGATTTATCGGCGAACGGCTCCACCCGCGCCGATACGCGATAGGTGAGGTCGGGCGCGTAGTAGGTCAGGCCATTGAATGCCGCTTTATCGGACAGGGGCGAGGCCGAATTGGTACGGAAGTACTCATCTTTTTTCTGTCGTTCCTCCGTCACCTGCCGGCGGTAGGACTCAGGATCAATTCGTTCGGAGCCGTTGCCGGACGAGCCTGAGCCCCCCCCATCGAAGAAAATGAAGTATAAGACAACCAGCACCGTAAGCAGTAATCCAATCTGAAAAATTCTGTTGCGAAACATAGGCTAAACAGGGTAAAAAAAATCAGGTATTTTTTATTAATATGTAAAAGATTCTGACCGGGCTAAACCTTTCAGAAAAAATGACTTTTTTTGTTCATTCTCTCAATCAGTAAATGGGTCAATATTACTTGATCGGTGACAAATATCCATTCTTGCATCAACATTTAAGGGTTTGAGAATATTCTTTACTTTGTTTGTATGGCTAAATTGCTGGAACTAAAGACGTTTTCCTCTGAATCGGGATCTTTAACGGTCTTTGAGAATACCATTCCTGGTACTATACAACGAGCTTTCTACATCTACGGGGCCGAGCATGCAACCCGCGCGGGCCACCGCCACCGCAAGGCGTGGAATGCGTTGATGTGCCTGGCGGGTAGCTGCCGGGTGTACTCGAATGATGGAGTACGGGAACAAACCTTTGTCCTTGATAACCCCAGTACCTGTCTGGTGCTGGAGCCCAAAGACTGGCATATCATGGATAGTTTCACCGAAAACGCCATTCTGCTCGTCCTTTCCAACGAACGTTATGATAAAGCCGATTATATCTATGAGCCTTATCCCAATTCGCAACTGGCTACGTCGCTATGATCCCTTTTCTGGATCTGGGAGCCGTCAATTCGCCCCATGCTGAGCGGATCGCGCAGGCCGTTCAACGAGTCATTCAGTCGGGATGGTATATTTTAGGAAACGAGGTGACCGGGTTTGAAGCGGCTTTTGCCCGGTATTGCGGTACCCGGCATTGCATCGGGGTTGCCAACGGACTGGATGCGCTGACGCTCGTGCTCAAAGCCTGGGACTTTCCGCCTGCCAGTGAGGTGATCGTGCCCGCCAATACCTATATTGCCTCGGTCCTGGCCGTTACCCATGCCGGCCTGAGTCCGGTATTTGTAGAGCCTGACCCGACAACGTATGTGTTTGACCCTAAAACTATAGAAGCTGTGCTGACTGCCCGGACGCGGGCCATTTTGCCGGTCCATCTCTACGGCCGGTGCTGCGATATGGAGCCGATCACGGCCATGGCCCGCCGGTACGGTCTGAAGGTGCTGGAAGATGCCGCCCAGGCGCAGGGGGCTGTATACCGGACCCAGAAAGCCGGTAATCTGGGGGATGCCGCCGGATTCAGCTTCTACCCCAGCAAAAACCTGGGGGCTATGGGTGATGCCGGAGCCATTACAACCAACGATGATACCCTGGCCGAGCGGCTCCGCTACCTCCGGAATTATGGCTCCGGTCAGAAATACCGCAACGCTTACGTCGGCTTCAACAGCCGGCTCGATGAGGTGCAGGCCGCCATATTATCGGCTAAACTGCCTTATCTGGATGCCGAAAACGCCCGACGGCGGCAGTTGGCTGGCCGCTATCTGGCCGGTATCACCCATCCCGATGTGCTGTTACCGCCGGCTGATGGGGTTATTGACGATGTCTGGCACCTGTTTGTTATACGGCACCCGCAGCGTGATGCATTCCGGAACTACCTGCACGAGCGGAGTATTGGTACCGATACGCATTATCCGGTGGCTCCCTATAAGCAGCCGGCCTATGCCGCCTACGCCCACCTGTCGTTACCCATTTCAGACCAATTGCATCGAGAGGTCGTGAGCCTGCCCCTGAACACGGCCTTAACGGATACGCAGGTCCAATACATCATTGACACCATCAACGGGTATGCTGCCTGAGGTCATGAAACTGAGCATTGTCATCCCGGTATTCAACAGCGAAAAAACGCTGGCTCCGCTGGTGGCCCGGTTGCAGGGTTGCCTGAGCGGAGATGCCTTCGAGATTGTGCTGGTCAACGACGGCAGCCGCGACCGCTCCGAAGCCGTCTGTATGGATATGGCCCACCGCTACGCCAATGTGCAGTTTATTGGCCTGCGCCGGAACTTCGGGGAGTTTAATGCGGTGCTGTGTGGCCTGAACTACGTAAGCGGGCAGTATATCGTTATTATCGACGATGATTTTCAGAATCCGCCCGAGGCTATTCTGACGCTGGTTGATGCGGCCGATGCGGGTGGGTATGATGTAGTATATAGCCGGTACGCCCGCAAGCAGCATGCCTGGTTCCGGAATGCCGGCAGCCGGCTGCTCAACAGGCTGGCTACGCACCTGATTGGTAAACCAGACGAACTGTACCTGTCTAGTTTTAAGCTGATCCGGTATGAGGTAGTACAGGAGATCATCCGGTATACGGGGCCGTATCCGTATATCGACGGGCTGATTTTCCGGGCTACCCGAAACGTCGGCAGCGTAGAAGTGCCCCACCATCCCCGACAGGAGGGGCAGTCCAATTATACCCTCAAAAAGCTGATTTCGCTGTTTCTGAACGTGCTGATTGGCTATTCTGTATGGCCACTGCGCGTTTTTACGCTCGTAGGAGCCGGTTTGTTTCTGTTAGGTATACTGGTGGGTTTCGGCTTGCTGATTAGCTCAGCGGCCGGCTGGTTTTCGGTGCGGGGGTGGTATATTGTGGCTTGGGCCGTATTTTTGCTGGCCGGCCTGCAACTGCTGTTTCTGGGAATGCTGAGCGAGTACCTCGGTAAACTGTTTATGATGCAGAGCGGGCTGCCACCGTATGTGGTGAAGCACGAGATGGTGAGGAAGTCTTCCGTCGGCAGCAGGCAGTAGGCAGAATGAACGGCAGAAAAGGATTGTCTGTTGTTGCGGAAAGGGGCAGCCCTTCTGGTTTATAGGAATACGTATATGTTTACAGGAATTGTAGAAGCGGTGGGAACGGTGCAGCATATAGAGTCGGAAGGTACTAACCTTACCTTTCATATTGCGTCGCCCATAACGCATGAGTTGAAGGTTGACCAGAGCGTCAGCCATAATGGAGTTTGCCTGACGGTTACAGCCGTCGACGGTGAGATCTACACGGTTACAGCGGTCGACGAAACGCTGAAGAAAACGAATCTGGGGCGGCTACAGCCTGGTAGCCTGGTGAACCTGGAGCGGTGTATGCCGGCCAATGGGCGTTTTGACGGCCATATCGTGCAGGGGCATGTCGATCAGACGGGTGTTTGTACCCAGGTTCAGGACCAGACCGGAAGCTGGCTGTTCGATTTCGAATACGACCCGAAGGCCGGCAATATCACCGTCGAAAAAGGGTCTATCTGCATCAATGGTGTAAGCCTGACCGTGTTCGACTCCCGGCCGACCGGCTTTCGGGTGACGATTATCCCGTACACCTACGAGCATACGACCTTCCGCGATTTGCAGGCCGGCGATCAGGTGAATCTGGAATTTGATATAGTAGGGAAGTACATCAAAAAAATGCTGGAGCAATACCGCTGAGCGCCCCTACTGCGTTAATAGTATAGCTTTACATGGAGACATTGCTACCGAATGGCAAATATAAGCACCCGTAGAGCCAGCGATCTGCTGACTCATATCGGCATTGTTCTGGCGCTGCTGGCCGTACTTTTTCTGGGATTTTTCTTTGTCTATCTTCCATTTACGACCAATCACGGCCAAACCATCACCGTACCGGAACTATCGGGTCTGAGTGTCGATGAACTGAAGGCGCTGCTGAACGACCGTGATCTGCGCTACGAAGTCAGTGACTGCACCTATGTAGCCGGCATGGAACCGCTGACGGTATACACGCAGTATCCCCGCCCCGGTGCCAAGGTTAAAGAAGGTCGTAAGATTTATGTGACCGTTACCAAGCTGACCGCCCCTATGGTGCCGATGCCGAAACTGGTCGACCTGACCAAGCGCAGCGCGGAACTGGCTCTGCGGTCGAACGGGCTTGATCTGGGCACGATCAGCTACAAGCCCGATCTGGCGAAGAACTCGGTGCTTCAGCAGTTGTACAACGGCCAGGAGGTCGGCCCCGGTACACCCGTTCCGAAAGGAGCGAAAATAGATCTGGTACTCGGCGACGGCCTCGGCAATACCACGTTTGAGGTGCCAAACGTTATAGGTAAGCCACTCGACGAAGCCCGGCTCATTATCAAAGGGTCTAATCTCCAGATCGGGGCGGTCATTTCCGTAGACGATCCCGATAAAGAAGTGGGAACGGTGGTCCGGCAGAAACCGGAACCCCGGCCCGGTGACCGCATCCGCGTTGGTGAAACCGTTGACTTATGGGTTGTCGGGCCGATTGAAAACGAACAATGAGCAGGCTGTCGCCACCTATGTTGATACTTTTTCCGTTTGGTCCACCGTATAAACGCCTTGCCGGACGGCTGAGCCGGCAGGGTATGCTTTGTGGCGGACTGCTGTTTCTGTTCCTGGCCGCCACAGCCCCGCCGGCATGGAGTCAGCAGCCGCTCAGCCTGCCATTTTTTGACGACTTTTCAACATCGCCCAACGGACCCGATCCGGCGCGGTGGGTGCCGGGCAGTGGCGTTTACATCAACAATACAATGCCGATCAATCACCCGTCGGTTAACGTGGCTACGTTCGACGGGCTTAACGCCAGCGGCCGGCCGTATAACTTCAACAGGGTGCCCATTGCCGCTAACGGCCCCACAGATACCCTGATGTCGCGGCCTATCAACCTTGGCGGCTATACCCCGGCCGATTCGGTGTACCTGAGCTTCTACTGGCAACGCAAAGGATTGGGCGAACTCCCCGACGTTGAAGATTCGCTCCGCCTGCAGTTTCGGGGGAGCGACGGACAGTGGCGCACCGTCTGGAAAGAAAGCGGGGGCATACTGAACAACAACTTTACCCAAACGCTGGTGGCCGTTACCGATCTGAGGTATTTACACGCCGGTTTTCAGTTCCGCTTTCAGTCTTTCGATCGCCAGGTCGGAGCGTTTGACTCCTGGCATCTCGACTATATTTACCTGAACCGGAGCCGGTCGCGGTTCGACCGGTATATCAGGGATATTGCGACCCGGCAGGCGGTAAGTTCGTACCTGAAGCGATACACGGCCATGCCACTGCGCCAGTACCTGGCTAACCCGGCTGCCGAAACCGCCGACTCGGTCACGACCGACATCAACAACCTGTTCAACAACTTCAATTTTACGACTTTCCGCTTCCGTGTCCGGGAACTGGTAACCGGCCGTACTATACAGGACGAACCGCAGCCCCTGTCGGTGCTGATTCCCTCGCTGAGTTCACAGGCTAAGCGCATTCGCCCGGCTCCGCTGACCGGGGTACCCGCTACCGGCCGGGCGGTATTGCGGTATACCTTCGACGTGCTGACCACCGACGATCAGAATCCGTCGATTCCAACCATTAATTTGCGTATGAACGACACCATCTCCGGGCAGGTTGTGCTGGACAACTACTATGCGTACGATGATGGATCAGCCGAAATCGGTATTCAGACAAACCAGCGGCAGGCGCGGGTGGCTATGCGGTTTGTTGCCAACGAGCCGGACGCGGTCACCGGCGTTCGCCTGTGTTTTCTGCCGTACCAGACCGACCAGACGGGTCAGTTGTTTGCCCTCAGCGTATACGCAAACGAGCGGGGTGCGCCGGGTAGCCGGGCGCTTTACCAGAAAGCCTTTACGGTAAAATACCCTACTGTTCGTAATGGGTTTGTTGATTTTACGTTTGATAATGCCGTAGCGGTAAAAGATACATTTTACATTATTTTTACGCAGGTAAACGATACACCCATACCCATCGGCTTTGACCGCAACAGTCCGTTTGGTGGTCAGGTGCTGGTTAATCTGAGCAGCCGATGGGAGGCCTATTCCGAAATCCGGGGAGTGCCGATGATACGTCCGGTGATGGGTGGTACGGCCAGCCTGGTTGTAACCGGTCGCGACGAGCCGCCTGTTTCGATGCAGGTGTACCCGAACCCGACAGCCGGCGCTATTCGGTGGGATACCGACACAATCAGCAGCCTGGATGTGCTGGATCTGAGCGGTCGCCTGCTCCACAGCATCCCAACCGCGTCTGGCCGCCGAACCGCCGATCTGGGTCACCTCAACAGTGGCTTTTACCTCCTTCGGCTCTCGGATGGGCAGCGGACGGTCGTCCAGAAATTAGTTATTCAGAAATAGTTTGTAGTTTGAGGTTTGTAGGCGTAGCAACTACAGACTCCAAACCTCAAACCTCAAACCTTAAACTTCAAACATGGACATTACAGTACAGGAGCTGAAAGACCGGCTCGACCAGGGAGAAAAAGTGCATTTGATTGATGTACGGGAGCCTAATGAATATGCCGACGATAATCTCGGGGGCGAGCTGATTCCGCTCGGTGAGTTGCCCTACCGGATGGATGAACTGGATGGCCTTCAGGATGAAGAAATTGTTGTGCATTGCCGCTCAGGTGCCCGGAGTGCCCGCGCCCAGCAAATTCTGGAAGAGAACGGCTTCAACAACGTCCGCAACCTCACCGGCGGCATCCTGGCCTACCGGGCGATTTAGGAGTTAAGAGTTAAGAATTAAGGAGCGGGCGCCAGCTAACTCTTAACTCTTAACTAATTGAAGAATGCCGGCGAGGTCATCGGCAGCGAACCACTGGTAGTTGCCCTGGTGCCGAAACCAGGTAAGCTGGCGTTTGGCGTAGCGTCGGGAGTTGCGCTTGAGCAGGCGTACCATTTCGTTGTAGTCATAGGCACCATCCAGGTAGCCGAATACTTCTTTGTAGCCTACCGTTTGTAAGGCATTATGGTGGCGGTAGGGCAGCAGGGCGCGGGCTTCCTCGACGAGCCCGGCGTCCAGCATGGCGTCCATGCGCTGATCGATACGGGCGTATAGCTCGTCGCGGGGGCGTTCGAGCGCCACCAGCCGCGATTGGAAGGGGCGTTCGGCGGTTTGCTGCCGCCGGAACGATGAGAATGGCTGCCCCGTTGCCAGGCACACTTCCAGCGCCCGGATTACGCGTTGCGTGTTTTGCAGGTCGGCTGTTTGCGCGTATAGCGGGTCCAGCCGGCGCAGTTCATCCTGTAAGGGAGTCGGCCCCTCCGTAACAAGCCGCTGCTCAAGCTCCTCACGGAACGAAGGGTCAATTTGCGGAATATCGTCCAGACCAACGCATAGGGCGTGGATATACAGGCCGGTACCCCCGGATAAAATCACGATGTCTTTTTCCAGAAACAGATTACGCAGCAGGGCCATGGCTTCCCGCTCATAATCGCCGGCACTAACCTGCTCCGCCATGGAATGTGAATTGATGAAATAATGCACTACACCATCCATCTCGGCCGGTGTGGGTTTAGCGGTGCCAATGGTCAACTCACGGTAGAGCTGGCGGGAGTCGGCCGAGACAACATCGGTTTGTAACGCCTTTGCCAGACGAACACACAGGGTCGTTTTGCCCACGGCGGTAGGGCCGGCAATGACCAGCAGGGTTTTTTCCATATCCCGTTGTTATGGCAGGCAAAGTTAAATAAAGACAAGGATAGGCGCTAAGGCCGACAGGCTGTAAACGATTTGAGAAGTGGGAATGGAGATTTCGGGCTGGCTTTTTGATTTCTATTTCTATATTTGGAAAACCAATATGGGCAATGCCACTAAACGTATTTTGGGGTGGACTGGTAGTATTGTTGCTGTTAACAAACCCTGGGAAGGCACAGGACACCTACGCCTATCGGTCTGTCGATTATAAAGATACGCTGCGTTACTATACCTATTCGTTTGTCATAACCGCCGGGGGGAGTGGTCCAATCCGGGATCTCAACATTCGGGCTTATCGGGGTGTGGTTTTACTGACAAATATCTGGATTGAAACAGACGGTATTGTGGTTGATGCCGAGATAGCGGACCTGGATAACAACCGCTTTCCGGAGTTGTACATATACACGACCAGTTACGGCAGCGGTTCGTTCGGCAACGTGTATGGCTGGCAGTTTCTGGCTAGTAACAAAGGCGACATTTTTCCGGTCAACTGGGAGAGTATTGCCGTCAATGGCTATATGGGCCACGATAGCATCTGGGTACAAAAGCCGTATCTCTTCCGCAAGTTTCCTATCTACCTTCCCGGCGACAGCAATGCCGAACCAACCGGCGGCAGCCGGACCCTCCGTTACCGGCTCCAGAAAATGGATGAAGATTACGTGTTGATCGCTGTTCCATAGTCACTTCCTTATTGGAAGCATAGGAGTATGCCTAACCGATTGGCAATGCCTATGTTTAATAATAATTTAATTGTAATATAAAAGGAATGGGCTGGTTTGAGACCGGTCGAAAAGGCTACCTGCCTGTGCTGGATACAATGTTTTAGGGGTTTGGTCTGATACTTACAATAGGATAGGCTAACAATAGCCGCCCGGCCCGGTTGTATGTTTCAATTGAATTTTCTTGATTGCTATCCATTTTCTTCATGTATCTTTAAACCAATGCAATTATGGGTCTTCTTACGTTTCTAAAAGGAGTCGGTGAAAAAGTTATGAATAAAGAGCCGCAGGCCCCCGCCAATGATCCGGCAAAATCGGCTGAGGTGGAGCCGCTACGGGCAGGCGCTTTGCTGAACCACGTCAAACAACTGGGCCTGCGCTACAACAAACTGACGGTAAAAACAGCCGGTGATACGGTAGTGCTTGAAGGCGAGGTACAGTCGCACGAAGATGCCGAAAAGATTGCGCTTGCCGTGGGTAACGTCGATGGGGTAGCAACCGTAGACAACCGGCTGACAGTAGCTGAGCCGCAGCAGCCGCAGGCTCAGTTCCATACGGTAGAAAGCGGTGATACGCTGTCTAAAATCTCCAAGAAATACTACGGCGACCCCATGAAGTATGGTGTCATCTTTGAAGCCAACAAACCCATGCTTAAAAACCCTGACCTCATCTACCCCGGTCAGGTCCTGCGGATACCGCAGTTGTAACCTAAAGCAGAAGCGGGATGCCGGCCGGCATCCCGCTTCTGCTTTAGATACTCCCATCCACCCTCGCTTCAATGACCCGCTGCACCTCTACGGGTACATTCGCAAGAAAATCGTAAGTGGTCAGGCGTTCCAGTTCGTCGACGCTCACCAGGTAGCTGCGCCAGGGTTTATCAGCGGCCGTCTGTGTGTTGGGGATGTTAACGGCGATAATGCGGGTATTGGTCGATACCCGCTGGGCATCATCGGAGCCGGTGGGTAGGACCACAATGATCTTCCAAAGCGAGGCCGGTACGGTAATTTTGCCGTTGGCGATAGCCGTTTGCGGGCCGTTGGCTCCTGTTCCGCCCGTGCCGAGTGTGCCCGCCATCACGTATACTTCGTTGTTGCCGGTCAGTAAGGTGCGCGTATAATCCTCCAGGTTTTTCCAGACTTCGCGGTTATGCCGGGGAGCCTGCGGTACAATATTCGTCATCAGAAACGTCAGACTATTGTCTTCCTGTGAGCCGTCGCGGTCGTCGGAAGGGCAGAGGTGGCCCCGGTCAAAGCCGGTATTGGTGTAATCGGATGTTTTAGCGGCATACCAGCCGGAGGGCATAGCGGGGTCGGCTCGGAAATCATTGCTGCGGGTGCCGCTTCCCTTCCAGGCTTCGCTGAGGTGCCAGCTTACCCAGTTGGCAATGCCCCGGCTGCGGTTATATGATAGCACATAACCGGGCTTCACCATCAGGTAATTGTCGGGATCACTGGTTGATGCGCGGCTGGGATTGCCCAGGGCCAGATTGTCATCGCGGGTCGGTTGGGTAGAGGAGGTACCCGTACTGGTGCTGGGCGGGCGGGTGGCCGGGCCGGGTAAACAACTATATAACCAGCCGGACAGCACGAGTACGCTGACAATTGCGTAAGAATGCGTAAATTTGTTGATGACTCTCGTTACCATAGCAAAAAGATTAACAGAAAGATAAACTCTGAACCCGGAATATTCGGAAGGGTTCACAAATCTTGCAGAAAGAACGGATAGTACTGGTTTTTATGTCTAAAAAAAAGCAACTCCCCAAAACGGCTAAACCTGCTCCCAACTCGTCCTCTACGGGTGTGCCGACAGTCTCCCGACCTGCCGGTGTTCGTACCGCCCCGGTTCGGCCCCAGCCTACTGCCACCAAAGCGGCTGCCCCGCCTTCGGAGCCCGACCTGCCGATAGAAACCCGGCCGGTTTCCTGGTGGCCCTCGGCAATTCTGGCCGTTGTCGCATTTGCTTTATACATCAACACATTCGGACACGGCTACGTACTGGACGATATTGCGGCTATCAGCCAGAACCTGTTCGTACAGAAAGGGCTGGAGGGTATTCCCGATCTGTGGAAAGTAGAGTTCTGGCACTTCAGTAACATTTCTCTCGGATACTACCGGCCGCTGTCGCTGATTACCTTCGCCATTGAGCAGGAGTATTTTAAAAATGACCCTTCAATCAGCCACATCGTCAATGCGGTGCTGTATGGCTTAACCGGGCTGGTTTTAGGTATTTTGCTGCAAAAATGGCTGTCGGGCAGAACCATTATGGCGTTTATGATCGGCCTGTTGTTCATTGCCCATCCGATTCATACCGAGGTGGTAGCCAATATCAAGAGCCGAGACGAAATTATGAGTTTTCTGTTTATTATTTCTATGCTGCTGATGTACTGGCGGTATCTGGAAACAGATAAACCCATCTGGATAACGGCCGCTTCGGTCACGCTCTACCTGGCCTTCCTGTCTAAAGAAACATCCATTGTGAGTCTGGCGCTGCTGCCGGCCATGCAGTATTATTTTGCCAAGCGGAGTGTCTGGCGGTCGCTGCTGAGCCTGTGGCCGTTCCTGCTGGTGGCGGCTGTGTTCTTTTTCCAGAAGAAGATGATGATTGGCACGCTGAGCGGCAATCCGCCGATGGACTGGGCCAATTATCCCTATGCCATGACCAAAACGCAGGTGCCTACCACCTTTAAATTCCTGCTGTACTACATTCGGCTGCTGGTATTTCCGCACCCACTGGTGTACGATTACTCCTACAATGTAATCCCACCCGAAAAATCGGGGGTTATGGTATTGACCGGCTTTCTCACCTTTCTCGTATTAGTCTGGCTCGCCTGGATTGGTTTTCGTCGGCGCACCCTATGGGGCTTCGGGCTGTACTGGTTTTTTGTGACTATGGTACCGGCCCTGGGCTTTATCTTCTCACGGGGTGGTATCCTGGCCGAACGTTTTCTGTATGCGCCTACCCTGGCGTTTGCCATTATTTTTGTCTGGGCGCTGAAAAAGTTGTTTGACCGCCTGCAGAGTACCCAAACAGACACGCCCCGGCCGGCGCTGGTGCGGTATGCGCCCATGCTGGCGCTGGTGGTGGTGGTATTTGGTTTGTATTCGTTTAAAACGGTGGACCGGAATAAAGCCTGGAAAGATAATTTTACCTTATTTAACACAGACCTGCTGAATGCCCCGAAAAGCTGCCAGGTGCAGCGGCACGTTGCCAACGAGTGGATTGATAAGGGTGTAAAAACACGGGCCAAAGCAGATTCTACAGGTATGGTGCTGCGTACCCGGACCAAGGCAGACTCCATTCAGAAGGCGCAGGCGGCTTACACCGTTTTTGATAAAGATGCCGGTAAGTACGCCCGGCTGGCCCTGAATCACCTGCAGGAGTCGTGCCGGATCTACCCGAACTTTGGCGAGGCTTATTTCTCGATGGCCTACGTTTTTCAGAAGATTACCCCCAATCGGGATTCGGCCGTGTATTATTACAAGCAGACAATCCGGGCGGCCAATAACTATGCCCCGGCTTATAACAATTTGGGTGTGATTTATCAGAATGAGGGGAAGTACCAACTGGCGTCGTATTACTACAACCAGTCGATGCTTGTGAACCCCGCCTACGCCGATGGCCGCAACAACTGGGAGTTGCTGAAAAAAGCTACCGGTCTGGACGTAAAAGTGCTGCCGGATAGTGTACTAACCAAAAACTAAAGAGTACTCTCCTGAAACGGCAACGCGCCACCAGTTTAGACGGGTGGCGCGTTGCCGTTTGTAAAGAAGTAGAGTTTACCGGTTCAGTAGTTCCTGCAAAACGGTCAGGTTGACTTTCCGGTCAAAAATGGCTCGCACTGGTATCTGAAACCCGGATACTGTTTTACTGATAATAGTCTCTTTAATGGTCAGCGTGGCGACTGATTCAAACGCCATAAACTCTTCGTCTAACTGGTACTGCTCAACCGTTTGGCGGGTGGGGTCAATAATCCAGTATTCTTTTACGCCATGGGCGGCATAGTCTTCAAACTTGACACCCCGGTCCCGTTCTGCTGTACTTTTGGATAACACTTCAACAACCAGGTCGGGGGCCGGATGCTCCATCTGATCATCATGAAAGGCCTCAGCGGTTTTGACATTCCAGAAACAAATGTCCGGCTCGTAGTCGTTGCGGGTCAAAGTCACAAGCGCTTTTTCAGTGTTTACTTCACCTAGCTCATGTAAATTAACAAATATCCGGAGCAGTGTCGCCAAATTATCGGTTGCATTTAAATGCCGACGTTTCGCCGGGGAATGCATAATCACCTCACCGTTGATAAATTCGGCTTTAAAATCGTCGCGCAGCCACTCCCGGAATTCTTTACGACGTTGTTCCTCGTCGTTTAGGATGGCTTGTACCCGTTCAATTATTAGTTTCGCGTCGGGAGCATCCAGCAGATCGGCAACCCGGTTCCCAATGAAGTTCGTCATGATTGGCAAATAAGCTAAAAATACGAAAAAGCCTGCTCCATCCCAAATCCGCTCCTGCCTACTGCCTACTGTCAACTGCCGACTCTTCGTTCAACTCCGGCATCAACTCCTTCAGAATCTTCTGGGCTGCCACCGAAATAACCGTGCCGGGGCCGAAAACGCCTTTCACACCGGCATCGTAGAGGTATTGGTAGTCCTGCGCGGGAATTACGCCCCCGGCAATGACCATAATATCGTCACGGCCAATGTTGCGGAGTTCCCCGATCAGTTGCGGCACCAGCGTTTTGTGCCCGGCGGCCAGGCTGGATACCCCAATGATGTGTACATCGTTTTCTGCAGCCTGCCGGGCTACCTCTTCGGGCGTCTGGAACAGCGGTCCCATATCCACATCAAAGCCCAGATCGGCAAAGCTGGTGGCAATGACCTTCGCCCCCCGGTCGTGCCCGTCCTGGCCCATTTTGGCAACCAGAATGCGCGGCCGGCGGCCTTCCAGTTCGGCAAAGCGGTCGGTCAGTTGGCGGGCGATGCGGAAGTTTTCGTCGTCGGATACCTCGGCGGAGTAGATGCCGGATACGGCCCGGATGGTGGCCTTATGCCGGCCAAAGGCTTTTTCCATAGCGTCTGAGATTTCGCCCAGCGTAGCCCGGTGTCGGGCAGCTTCAATGGCAAGAGATAATAGGTTTGACGTTGAGGTAAGGGCAGCTTCGGTAATAGCCGCTAATGCCTGTTCTACCTTCTGCTGACTCCTTTTTTCCCTGACGGCTTTTATCCGCCGGATTTGAGCCTCCCTTACAGCCTGATTGTCGACCTCCAGCAGGTCAATGGCTCGTTCAGACGAGGGTCGGTACCGATTTACACCCACAATAACGTCTTTGCCACCGTCGATCCGGGCTTGTTTGCGGGCGGCCGCTTCTTCAATGCGTAATTTCGGCAGGCCGGTTTCGATGGCCTTGGTCATGCCCCCCAACTGCTCCACTTCTTCGATGAGCGCCCAGGCTTTTTCGGCCAGTTCTTTGGTGAGCGACTCCACATAATAGGATCCCCCCCAGGGGTCGACCACGTGGGTAATGTCGGTTTCATGCTGGAGGTACAATTGGGTATTGCGGGCAATGCGGGCCGAGAAATCGGTGGGTAGGGCAATGGCTTCGTCCAGCGAGTTGGTGTGCAGGCTTTGGGTATGGCCCAGGGCGGCTGCCAGGGCCTCAACGCAGGTGCGGGTAACGTTGTTAAACGGGTCCTGCTCGGTCAGGCTATAGCCGGAAGTCTGGGAGTGGGTCCGCAAGGCGAGCGATTTGGCGTTCTTTGGCGCAAACTGCTTCACAATCTTCGACCAGAGTAACCGACCGGCCCGCATCTTGGCAATTTCCATGAAGTGATTCATGCCGATGCCCCAGAAAAACGACAGCCGGGGCGCAAAATCGTCGATGCTCATGCCTGCCCGCAAGCCGGTCCGGATGTATTCCAGTCCGTCGGCCAGCGTGTAGGCCAGCTCGATATGGGCGGGGGCGCCGGCTTCGTGCATGTGGTAGCCGCTGATGCTGATGGAATTGAATTTCGGCATGTGGCGGCTGGTAAACGCAAAAATATCGCCGATGATGCGCATGGAGGGTTCGGGCGGGTAGATGTATGTATTCCGCACCATAAACTCCTTCAGGATGTCGTTCTGAATAGTGCCGGACAGCTTTTCGGGCGGTACGCCCTGCTCCTCGGCCGCTACAATGTAAAACGCCATGATCGGGATCACGGCCCCGTTCATGGTCATTGATACCGACATCTGGTCGAGCGGAATCTGGTCGAACAGCAGCTTCATGTCCTCAACGGTATCGATAGCGACCCCGGCTTTACCCACATCGCCCACTACGCGGGGGTGGTCGGAGTCGTAGCCCCGGTGCGTCGCCAGATCAAAAGCAACGGAAAGTCCTTTCTGCCCGGCGGCCAGATTGCGCCGGTAAAAAGCATTGGATTCCTCAGCGGTTGAAAAGCCGGCATACTGGCGGATGGTCCACGGCTGCCGAATGTACATAGACGCGTAGGGTCCCCGCAGAAACGGTGGAATACCGGCGGCATAGTGCAGGTGTTCGGCTTCGTTCAGGTCGGCGGCTTCGTAATGGGGCTTGAGTTTGATGCCTTCCGCTGTTCGGTAGGGGGTAGAGGGTGCCGGCGATTCAGCCGGTGCTGGTTTAGGGGGCTGTACGTTGATGAAGTCAGGGCGCATAGTTAAGTTTCAGGTTTCATGTTTCAAGTTTCAGCCGGGCAGTTCTGCTAAAAGCTGGAACTTGAAACTAATCAAACTCATTCGCTAATCGTCGGTCAGGCAATAACGGGATGTTGTCTGTCTGAGCGGGAGCAGAAGGCTTTTCTGTTTTTTCGACAGCCGCTTCATCAAAACGGAATTTAGTTACCCCGACCAGTACCCGGCCGTTTTGTACTGCATCTACCTTGGCCTGGTACGCCTGCTGAATCTGTTCTTGAACAAAGCCCTGCTCAAAGGCTTTCGTAAATCCTCCCAACTGCTCTATCTCCAGAAATAATGTCCAGGCAGTTTCAACCGACTGATGGGTCAGGCGTTCGAGGTAATAGGTGCCGGAGGCCGGGTCGGCTACTTTGTCCAAGTGCGATTCTTCTTTCAGAAGGATCGATACGTTGCGGGCAATCCGGTGCGAGAACTCGTCGGGTTGCCGGAAGGCCGTATCATACGGATGCACGGTGAGGGCATCGCAGCCGCCAATGACTGCCGCCATCGCTTCGGTGGTGGCCCGGAGCAGGTTGGTGTAGGGCGTGGCGGTGGCGTCGTAAAAGACAGATGTCTGCGCGTGAATGTAGCAGGGGGCGGGGTTAGCATTGATATAGGCGGCCAGGAAGCGGCTGTACAGAACCCGCAACGCCCGGAGTTTGGCAATCTCTATAAAATAGCTGGTGCCCACCGGGACCGACAGCATTGTTTTGGCCGCCAACTGCTCAACCGCCAAGCCCGCATCCGTCAGTTGGTCGTAGGTATCGGCCAGAGAGGCCAGCAAAAAGGCCAGTTCCTGCGTGGCGGTAGCCCCGGCATTATGGAAAGCCTGGCTGCTGCCGGTCAGGGTGCGGAACTGCGGAGAACCGGCCGAGAGCCGGGTGGCTTCGGCAACAGCGGTCAGGCCGTGCGCGTAGGATTGGCCGGTGGTGGTCCAGTGGGCGAGCGGGTCGGTCAGCAAACCGCCTTTGAGCTGATACGGCGCTACTTGCTGCAGGGCCGTCAGCCAGTCGGTAGCGGCACCGGTAACGCGAAAGAATACCGGGGTGTTGCTCAGTTTGATGCCGTTCAGCAGCCGGGTGAGGTCGGTTCCATTCGCTTGCCTGTCTGCCAGATCGAGCAGCAGGGCATCGGCCCCCCGGCTGAGCCAGTCCCGTAGGGTAGTATTATCGCTTTTTTCGTCCTGCACCCGGAGTTCGGGCGTATTCAGCCAGCCGGGCTGTTTTTTCTGGGCTGCCTGTAACTCAGCAAGGGGTAAAGCCTCCAGATCTTCGGCCGTATAATACGGCTCTACACGAAAACCTTCGGGCGTGGGCCGGCGCAGGCCCTCGTAGATAGCTTCGGCCGAAAGGGTGGGATCTTTCAGGTCTTTTTGGACCTGCGCCAGCCATTGGGCCTTATCGGTGGGCGGAAATAAATCGGCAAGAAGCAGGCTCATACGTAGCGGTATTGATAGGCTTGTAAAATTACGCTTTCTCTTTTCCGCTTCCAAAGCAGGTTTGTTCCTACCGTTTGATAAAGGACCTTGTATTATTCGAAGGGATTATAAAATTGCGTTGACTGGTTCAGATTTTCCCTCTATTTTTAACTAAAGGTAGGACGGGAACCCGTTTGCTATGCGGGATTTTTTCCTACTTTTGTCTCCCTTTTGCGAAATCGCATAAGCGAAGTTCACTGTGAATGTACCCGCACAAACCGTAATGCAGCGTGAAGTTCGGACGGTGTGGAATCATTGTCTGCACGTCATCCGGGAAAGTATTCCCGAGCAAAGTTACAAGACCTGGTTTGAGCCAATCGTGCCCCTGCGGCTGAACGATAAGGTGCTGACGATCCAGGTGCCCAGCCAATTCTTTTATGAGTGGCTGGAGGATAACTTTGTGCATATCCTGCGGAAGGCGCTCGACCAGGCCATTGGCCGGGACGGTATGCTGGAGTACTCCATTATTGTGGATAAGGGCAATGAACAGAATCGCCCGCTGACGGTGAACGTGCCGACCACCAAATCGACCCAGACGGCCAAGCCCGACAACGTAAGCCCCGACCTGCTGCGTAGCCCGTTTGAGCTGAAAGATCTGGATTCGCTCACCCTGGATTCGTACCTCAACCCAACGTATACCTTTGATAATTACGTAGAAGGCGATTGCAACCGGCTGGCCCGCAATGCCGGCTATGCCGTAGCGACCCGGCCGGGGGTGACTTCATTTAACCCGCTGATGATCTACGGCGGGGTAGGGTTGGGCAAAACGCACCTGGTGCAGGCTATTGGGAACTACATCAAAAACAACAACCTTGATAAGTTTGTGCTGTATGTAACGTCGGAGAAGTTTACCAACCAGTTCCTGAATGCCATTAAAACCGACTCGCTGCGCGACTTTACCCAGTTTTACATGCAGGTAGATGTGCTGGTGATCGATGATGTGCAGTTTCTCCAGAAAAAAGAGAAGACCCAGGAGATTTTCTTCCACATCTTCAACCACCTGCATCAGTCGGGCCGGCAAATCATAATGACCTCCGACCGCTCACCCCGCGATCTGGGTGGGCTGGAGGATCGTTTATTGTCCCGCTTTAAATGGGGACTCACAACCGATCTGCAGCAGCCGGACCTGGAAACGCGCATCGCCATTATCCAGAAAAAACTACAGGCCGAAGGGGTGTATATCGACAATAACGTGATCGAATACCTGGCCCACAGTATCAATACCAATGTGCGCGAACTGGAGGGCGTCATTGTCTCGCTCATGGCCCAGGCCTCGCTGAACCGCCGGGAGATCGACCTGGAACTGGCCAAAACGACCCTGCGGAACATTGTTGTTGATTCGGATAAGGAGATCAACATTGATACGGTGCAGGAGGTAACGGCCGACTTTTTTGGGGTAACCGTAGCAGATCTGAAATCGAAGAGCCGGAAACGGGAACTGGTGTATCCGCGTCAGGTCGGTATGTTTCTGGCGAAGGAGAAAACGGGCCTGCCGCTGAAGTCGATCGGCTACCACTTCGGGGGTCGCGACCATAGTACGGTTATTCATGCCATCCAGGCCGTCAACGACATGATTAACGAGAATCCGGCCACCCGCGAGGCTATTGAGAAGCTGAAAGCGTATTTTAAGTAGGCAATCTGCCTACTGAGAACTGCCTACTGTGAACATCCAACTCCTCCCCCGTTCCGAAATCAACGATGCTGCCTGGAACCGGTGCGTGGAGCAGTCACCGCAGCGGGTGATGTATGGCTATACGTGGTATCTGGATTGTGTGGCCTGGCGCTGGACAGGGTTCGTTGTGTCGGGGCATGCCGGGGCGTATCAGGCGGTAATGCCGGTGCCGTTGCGCCGGAAATTTGGTCGGTGGGTAGTCCATCAACCACTCTTCTGCCAGTTTCTGGGCGTATTTGGGCAGGGCGCGGTAATGCCTTTTTGGGAGGCCATGCAGCAGCATTTTCGGTATTGCTCGATTTATGCCACGGTTCAGCCTCCGCCCGACCGGTCGGATTTTCAGCTACAGCAGCACTATACCCACGTACTGGATCTTTCACCCGACTATGCCCTGATCCGCCAACACTACAACCGTGACCGCCAACTGAACCTGCGTCGGGCCGAAGCCGCCAATTGGACGGTTACGGATGATTACGATATTGAGCCTCTGCTGCGTATGTTCCGGCAGAACCATGCCGATACCATACCCGGCACCGTAGCCGATTGGGCGTACGACCGCCTGCGAACCCTCTATCGGTCATTGAGCAGCCGGGGACTAACAACCCTCCGGTACACCCGCCGGGCCGGTGTCATTGAAGCTGGTGTCCTCTTTGTGCAGGAGGGCCACCGAATTGTTTACCTGTTCAACGCGGCTACCGCTACCGGCCGGCACGGCAACGCCCGAACCCTGCTGATCGACCAGCTATTACAGGAAAAAGCTGGTCAGCCGTTACTCTTCGACTTTGAAAGTCCCGACAAGCCATCCATCGCCGGATTTTACCAGAGCTTTGGGGCCGTCGGGCAGCCGTACTGGACCGTACGGTACAGCCGGTTGAACAGGTTTGAGCGAAGTGCGCAGCAGTTTACCCGGTGGTGGCGGTCATGAACGGACAAAACCTTGTAGATTTGTCTTTTTGTAACGTGTTTGTTTCTGCTCATGAAAGTCGCCGGCTTCAGCTTTATCCGTAACGCTATTCAATACGATTACCCCATTGTTGAAGCCATTCTGTCTGTCCTGCCGATTTGTGATGAGTTTGTGATTGCCGTCGGCCGCTCCGATGATGCTACCCTGGCGCTCATCCAGGCCATTAACTCGCCTAAAATCAGAATTATCGAGACCGTCTGGGATGATACGCTGCGGGAAGGTGGCCGGGTATTGGCGGTAGAGACCGACAAAGCACTTGCTGCCATATCGCCCGATGCCGACTGGGCATTTTACATCCAGGGCGACGAAGTGCTGCCGGAAGAATACCTGCCTGAGGTGCGCCGGGCAATGGCGCAGTATCTCGATCAGCCGCAGGTAGAAGGGTTGCTGTTTAAGTACCGGCACTTCTACGGCTCGTACCGCTACGTGGCCGATTCGAGAAAGTGGTACCGGCGCGAAGTCCGGATTGTCCGTAATACCGGCAATGTAGTCGCCTACCGCGACGCGCAGGGCTTCCGAACCCGCGACAACCGGAAGCTGAACGTTAAGCTGATTGATGCGTACATGCATCATTACGGCTGGGTGAAGCCGCCGGAGAAACAGGCCGGTAAGTTGAGTAACTTCGGGCGCTACTGGCATACCGACCAGCAGATGGAGCAGGTCCGGCAGGAGCTGAAGGATTTTGACTATAGCGGCATCGACTCCCTCGCTTTATTTACCGGGCAGCACCCGCAGGTTATGCAGGAGCGCATCAACCGCACCAACTGGAATTTTCAATACGATATCCGGCAAAAGAAACTATCATTTAAAAACCGTGTGCTGAGTATCGTTGAGGCAGTAACCGGTTGGCGGGTAGGGGAGTACCGGAATTACAAGTTGGTGTAAGGTTCTAACGGCTTGCGCAGGAACGAACCAATTTTAGGCCGCTATTGTAACAGAGGTATGGCAAAAGCGGCTACACGACCTGATCCTCAAACAACTACTTCTACTGACCCGAATAAACCAGACCTCTCGTGGCGGGAGCGATTTAGCGCGCTGGGTAATCTGCCGGCTTTCTTCAGAATGGTATGGCAGACCTCACCGGGGCTCTTCATCGGCAATGCGCTGATCCGTCTGGTGCGGGCGGCTATGCCGGCCATTGTGCTGTATATTGGCAAGCTGATTATCGATGAGGTCATCCGGCTGGCCGGGCTTTCGGGAGCCGGTGATACCACCTACCTGTGGAAACTGGTAGCCGCCGAATTTGGGCTCGCTATTCTCTCAACAGCGCTGGGCCGGGCCACCTCGCTGCTCGACGGACTGCTGGGCGACCTGGTAACCAATCGGACCTCGGTGCGGCTGATGGAACACGCGGCTACGCTGGACCTGGAACAGTTTGAAGACGCTACCTTTTACGATAAACTTGAACGTGCCCGGCGGCAGACCACCGGCCGGTCGTTTCTGCTCTCGCAGGTATTTGGGCAGGTGCAGGAGATTATTTCGGTCGCATTCCTGGCCGGTGGTCTGGCGGTATACAATCCGTGGCTGCTGCTCCTGTTATTCGTTGCCGTGACCCCTTCGTTTATCGGCGATAATTATTTCAACCAGAAAAGCTATTCCCTGTCGCGGAGCTGGACGCCCGAACGGCGCGAACTCGATTACCTGCGTTATGTAGGGGCCAGCGATGAAACGGCTAAGGAAGTAAAGATCTTTGGTCTGTCGGGTTTTCTGATTGGCCGCTTCCGTGCTTTGTCCTGGCAGTATTACCTCAAAAACCGGACGCTGGCCATTAACCGGGCGGGGTGGGGAACAGTACTGACGGCGCTCGGCACGGCCGGGTATTATGGTGCCTACGTCTGGATTGTAGCGCGGGCGGTAGGTGGTGCTATCTCCATTGGCGATCTGACGTTTCTGGCCGGCTCATTCCGGCAGGTGCGTTCGTCGCTGGAAGGTATCCTGCTGCAGTTCAGCAGCCTCACGCAGGAAGCTATGTATTTGCAGGATCTGTTTGATTTCTTCAACATCAAACCGCTGATTGATTCGCAGGCCAGGGCCTTGCCGTTTCCGCAGCCGGTGCGGGAAGGATTCGTGTTTGAGAACGTCGGATTCAAATACACCAACTCTGAGCGGTGGGCGCTGCGCAACCTGAGCTTCAAACTGGAAGCCGGTGAAAAACTCGCGCTGGTGGGTGAAAACGGGGCCGGCAAAACCACGCTGGTCAAACTACTGGCCCGGCTATACGACCCCACCGAAGGGCGGATTCTGCTCGACGGCCGCGACCTGCGCGACTACGATCTCGATGACCTCCGGCGCAACGTGGGCGTTATTTTTCAGGATTATGTTCGGTTCAAAATGTCGGCGGGGATCAATATTGCCGTGGGCGACATCGACGAGCGCACCAACCAGCCCCGCATTGAAGAGTCGGCGCAGCGAAGTCTGGCGGATTCTGTGATTGCCAAACTACCGGGTGGTTACGAGCAGGTGCTGGGCCGGAGCTTTGCCAAAGGTGTTGAGTTATCGGGCGGAGAGTGGCAGAAGGTCGCCCTGGGCCGGGCCTACATGCGCGAAGCGCAGGTCCTGATTCTGGACGAACCCACGGCGGCCCTCGACGCCCGCGCCGAGTACGAAGTATTTCAGCGCTTCGCCCGGCTGACCGAAGGCAAAACGTCGGTTATTATCTCCCACCGCTTCTCCACCGTCCGCATGGCCGACCGGATTCTGGTGCTGGAAGGTGGTCAACTCCTCGAAATCGGCAGCCACAAAGAATTGCTGGAGCACGACGGCCGGTACGCCGAGCTGTTTCAGTTGCAGGCGCGGGGGTATCAATAGGAATGATGAACGATGAATGAATCGCTTCGGAGGAGCGTAAAGACGCGTCAGCCCATTTATCATTCATCTTTTTATATCTACCTCAATGACAACCTTAGGTGGAATGTCGAAAAATTTACCTTTTATAGTAACCTCGCTTTTAGCGTAGATAGCAATATCATTGGAAAGATTACTACCTGTCGCAATATGCAGCCCTGGCTCATTTGTGGCAACTAAATACTGTTTGCGGTCAATGTGGGTGTATAGAAAACCACTCAACAAAAACACTAAGATTGATTGTATGTCGCTGCTTCCTATGATTTCGCCGGGTGTTTTCTGATTAGCCAATACCTCTTTATAGCCCCTGTAGTAAAGGGGCCTGCCGTTGAGTGTTTCGTAAATCAGATAGGCCGGAACCTGATCCGTTGGCAAACTCTGGCTGATGCAGCAGTTATCGACTCTGTCATAGCGTTTCCTGTAAGGTCTTAACAATAAACAAAAATGTTCTGTATCTGTCGCGACTGCCTCCTGTTGCTTAACGGCAGATCGTTACAATACAGAACATTCAGTTCGGGCGAAAGTTGCCTTACTGCATCGGCGAGTAGTCGGTAGCTTTCATGTATACAGACTCCACTTTGTTGGTCAGCGGGCCGTTTTTCTCTGATTCGGCTTTGGCTTTTACCCACTTCGGGTCGTTCCGGAACTCATCGAAGGCTTTCTTGCCGGCGGCTTCGCTCGGGTGAGCCAGGATATACACCAGTTTCGACTGGCCGGTTTCGTCGGGCTTTTCCGTCAGCCAGTAGCCGATGTTTTTCATGCCATGTTTCTTAAACAGGTCGATGGTATGGTTGCGAAAGCGGCTGAGCAGATCAGGTAGCTTGCCCGGAGCGGCCGAGTAGGTACGAAGTTCGAACACCCGATCTGTAGAGCCCTTCTGGGTCTTAATTTCGGGCGAGATATCGGCAGCCGTCAGAAAGATCTGATCCACTTTAGCAACCAGTTTACCGTTGGCTTCGGTTTTCTGGACTACCTCTTTCCAGGCTGGGTCGCCAGAAAAGGCTTTCCAGGCTGCATCCCGCGCTTCGCGGTTGGGGTAAGCCAGAATATAAATCAGCTCTTTGCGGCTGGTGTCGGTGGGCGTCCAGTAACCGATGTTTTCCATACCATGTTTCTCAAAGATTTTCAGGGTGTACTGGCGGAACCGGTCAACAATAGCTTCGTATTTACCCGGATTAGGATGGTAAATGCGCATTTCATACAAGCGCGTATCGGGTTTGGGTTTGGCTGCGGCTGTGAAGAAAGCCGCCAGCAGCGTAATCGACAGAAGTAGGGTTTTGTGATATCTCATAGCTACGTAAAAACGAAAAACACCAGCTAATTTACTCGTTTTATACGCAACCTATTCATATTGTAAGCAGTTTAATGCACCATACATACCTCATTTTTATGAAGAACAACGCGCAGCCGTTTGCCCTGATTTTCGACATGGACGGTACCCTCATCAACAGTAACCCCACGCATAAAGAAGCTTTTGAGCAGTTCTTTGCCAAACACAATATTGAGATGACCGATGAGGATTTTGTCAATTATGTGTCGGGCCGAATGAATCCTGATATTATGAAGCACTTCTTCGGCGACGATATAAGTTCACAGAAAATAAATGCCTTAACCCGCGAGAAGGAGTCAATCTTCCAGGAGTTGTTCGAACCCAAACTGAAGCCAATAAAGGGGCTGATGCCCTTCCTCAAAAAAGCAAAGGAAAAAGATATTCCTATGGCGCTGGCGACGTCGGCACCAAAGATGAACATCGATTTTGTCTTTGAACACATTCCCTTAGGCGAGTATTTCCCCCACCTTGTACACGATACGGATGTTAAGGAAGGGAAACCGGCTCCGGAAGTCTTTCAGAAGGCAGCGCGTAAACTCGGTTTCCCACCCGAGCGGTGCATCGTTTTTGAGGATTCCAAAGCCGGCGTAGAAGCGGCTCAGGCGGCCGGCATGAAGGTGGTGGTGCTCACAACCACGCATACTGCCGACGAACTGAAAGGTGCCGATTGGGTGATCGATGATTTTACGGAGGTGACTATTACCAAATTAGGCAAGCTTGTACCGGAAAAAGAAAAAGTTGTATTTAGTAAGTAAATGGCGGCAATAATCTGGTAATTGGCCTAATTGGCCAACGATTAGTTTGGAGAAGTAGCTTTTAACCATATTTTTGTTAAAAGCTACTTCTGTTTATTATGCTGAGCCGCGTTGCCAACTCGATTTACTGGATCAATCGCTACATTGAACGGGCCGAAAATTACGCCCGTTTTATGAGTGTCAATTTTAACCTGGCCCTCGATCTGCCGCCCAGCGTCAACCAGCAGTGGGAGCCGTTGCTGATTGCCACCGCCGACAATTACCTGTTTCATGAATACTACCAGGAGCCTACCCGCGACAATGTGCTGGAGTTTATGACGTTTGATAAGCGGAATCCGAACTCTATTATCAGCTGCCTCGGCAACGCCCGCGAAAACGCCCGCACCGTACGCGAAACCATATCCAAAGATATGTGGGAGCACCTGAACCAGTTCTACCTGAAAGTGCGGGACTCGGCACCGGAGGTCGAGTGGAACCTGAACCGGATGCAGTCGTTCTTTACCGAGATCAAAGCTGGAGTGCAGCTTTTCTACGGCATTATCGACGCCACCATTACCCGCAACGAAGCCTGGCATTTCGGGCGGCTGGGCCGCTTTCTGGAACGGGCCGATAAAACCTCCCGCTTTCTGGATGTAAAATATTTTACGCTGCTGCCCGAAGCCGATGGCGTAGGCTCAACCCTGGACCTGATGATCTGGACGGCCGTGCTCAAGTCGGTCAGCGCCTACAATATGTACCGGCAGCAGTATCCGTCACTCACGCCGGCCTGCATTGTTGAGTTCCTGATCCTGGACAAGCTGTTTCCGAGGGCGGTGGAGCATTCGATCCGCCAGGCCGAATTGTCGCTGTACGAAATTGGCGGCAATGTAATTACCTCCGGCTTCACCAACCCGGCCGAAAAAAAGCTCAGTAAACTGCGGTCGGAAATTGAATTTACCGAATCGGCCGACATCTTCAAAATTGGGCTGCACCAATACCTCGATCAGTTCCAGACCCGCAACAACGAGATCGGCGAGGCCATTTTTGAGACTTATTTTGACCTGAAGCCGGTGGAGAGTTAAGAATTAAGAGTAGGTTAGTTGAAGAAGGGAAATGTAAGACCAATGTAGGGCATTCCCATGCGGTTGCGGAACCGGTCGTTGTTATCGCTGATGTTGAGGGTGTAGGCTTTCATTTCGGTAATCATCCACTGATAACCGACTTTGGCCGATACCCGCTGACTGATTGTTACCCGGACAAACACTTCGGTAGCCAGCGTACCGCCGTTATTGTCGCCCAGCAATCGGGCGTTGAAACGTGGTGCCACGGCCGCTACAGAGGCTCCCTGCAACGACAGGGTATCAGTAGCCAGGGAGGTTTGCCGGACAAACCGGCCGGTGGAGGATCGGTACAGGCCCCGGCGGTTACTGCTAAACGCCAATCCGAAAATATCGGCGCTCCCCCCGATCTGCACAATGCCGATATTCACCTGAGCCCGCAGGCCAAAATTAAGGGAGGTAAGGGTTGCCCGCCCAAATTGCATAGTATCAATATTAGCTTCGATCAGCGGTGCATTCAGCGCATACAACCCGGTTTTTCCCCTGGTCAACCGGGCCGGGGCAGTTATATAGTCAAGGTTATTGCCGTAAAAGGTACCAAAGCGAGCCGTCCAGCCAACCGAGAATTGATTTTTGGGCCCCACATTCAGCAATTGAAAGTAGCTGACCGATGGGGCAATGGTGCCTTTTCCAAAGGCGACCTGCGCATCGGCACCGGCGGCAATTCGGGAAGAAACCAGGGATTGGGCGTGCAGTTGAAAAGTGAGCAGAAAAAACAGCGCCAGAAAACTTTGTTTCATGAATAGGTATGTCGATACGAACCGGGCAAAATTAACCGGAATTAGACGGTGGGCAAAAAAATAAGAGGAAGCGGGTAAACAAAACGCCGTATGCTGCCCAACAGAAGGCCGGGGCCATGTAGCCCGCTCCCCCTATCCGGCAGCATACAGTGCTGGTCATTTTTTACGCTGATAGCCTAATACAACACCCGCCAGCGGGGGAAGCGTCAGGCTGAGCGACTGGGCTTTACCATGCCATTTCTGGGGTTCTGTAACTAAGGGTCCGCTGTTTAGCATACCACTGCCAAAATAGTCTTTGGCGTCGCTGTTAAAGAGTTCGGTCCAGGTGCCGGCGAGCGGAACGCCAATCCGGTAGTGGTGGTGCGGTACGGGGGTCATATTGAGTATCACAACCACTACCTCCTCGGGCGTATCGCCCAGGCGGGCGTAGGTAAACACGCTATGCGCCCGGTCGGTGGTATCAATCCACTCAAAGCCGTCGGCCGTAAAACTACGCTCGTAAAGAGCCGGCTGTTGCCGATAAAGTTTGTTCAATGCTTTCAGACAAGCCATGATGCCCTGGTGGGGTTCGTATTCAGTCAGGTGCCAATCCAGGCTGGCGTCGTATTTCCATTCCGACGTCTGGGCAAATTCACCCCCCATAAACAGCAGTTTTGTGCCGGAGTGCGTAAACATATACGTAAACATGGTTCGCAGGTTGGCAAACCGCTGCCATTCATCGCCCGGCATTTTCCCGATCAGCGATTTTTTACCGTATACCACCTCATCATGCGAGAGCGGCAGCATAAAGTTTTCGGTGAAGGCGTATACCGTACTGAAGGTGAGCTTATCCTGATGGTAAAGTCGGTAGAAGGGATCCCGCTCAAAATACTGGATCGTATCGTGCATCCATCCCATCATCCACTTCATGCCAAACCCGAGCCCCCCCGTGAAGACCGGTCGCGATACGCCGGGAAAGGCCGTCGACTCTTCGGCTATGGTTTGAGTATCGGGAAACTCCCGGTAAATGGTCTCGTTCAGTTCTTTGAAGAGCGAAATGGCTTCCAGGTTTTCGCGGCCGCCAAAGATATTGGGCTCCCACTCGCCATGATTACGGGAGTAGTCGAGGTAGAGCATGGAGGCTACCGCATCGACCCGGAGGGCGTCGGCATGGTAGCGGTCGAGCCAGAACAGGGCATTGCTGATCAGAAACGCCCGAACCTCGTTGCGGCCGTAGTTGAAAATGTAACTCTTCCAGTCGGGGTGATAGCCTTTACGTTTATCGGGGTGCTCGTACAGATGCGAGCCGTCGAACTGGTATAAGCCATGAGCGTCGCCGGGGAAGTGGGAGGGTACCCAGTCCAGAATTACGCCAATGCCGGCCTGATGCAGTCGCTCGATAAGATACATAAAGTCTTGCGGACGTCCGAATCGGCTGCTGGGCGCAAAATAGCCCGTTATCTGGTACCCCCATGATGGCTCGTATGGGAATTCCATCACCGGCATAAACTCAACATGGGTAAAGCCCAGTTCCTGTAGATAAGGCACCAGGGCATCGGCAATTTCGCCGTACGAGAGAATGCGCTTGGGGTTGGCCGGATCGCGTCGCCACGAGGCCAGATGGACTTCATATACAGAAAAGGGCTTGTTCAGGGCGTTGCGCTCCCGGCGGCTCTCCATCCAGTCGGTATCCTTCCATTCGTACCAGGTATCCCAGACAACCGAGGCTGTTTTGGGCGGGGTCTCCCACCAAAGCGCGAAGGGGTCACCTTTTTCAAAGTAGTTGCCATGCTCACCCTGGATAAAGTATTTATAGACTTCGCCCCGGCCGATGTTGGGAATAAAGCCCTCCCAGATGCCCGAACTGTCCCAGCGCACGTATAGCGGATGGCTCGACTTGTTCCAGCCGTTGAAGTTTCCGATCACGCAGACCGATTTGGCTGAGGGAGCCCAAACGGCGAAATAAGTACCGACAACGCCGTTGTGTTCGACTACATGGGAGCCTAATTTATCGTATAATTTATAGTGCTTGCCGGAGCGGAACAGGTAAATGTCAAAATCGGTGAAACGGGTGTACCCCTGCACCGAAGGGCCTGAATAGGCCGCTGGTTCACGGGTGGGGGCCAATGCATAATCGGGTAGCGAATCGTTTTTCATAGGGGAAGTCTCAATGGTTGGAATATCGGATACCGCAGCCGGGGTAGCCGTATTTGGCTTACGGGAACGGGACGCTTTGGCCACCTTAGGTTCCTCAGGAGTTGATTCTGTGGATTTACGTTTCGCCATATGGGTTTGCCAATAGTTCTTTTAGAGGTTCGAGGTCGAAGTTAGAGAAAATCTCCAGTTGGATTAACTGATTTTTTACAGCGCCAGTTTTTCAATCTCCCGGATTACATCCACAATGCCGTTTAGCGGAATCTTGACCCAGGCCGGTCGGTAGCTGATTTCGTAACCAAGTTCGTACACCGCTTTCTCCAGCAGATACACCAGTAGCAGGAAATTCACTTCGCTGTTATCCTTAAATAAGGGGTGCGGATGCCCGAATGTCTCCAGATAGGCGTCCATGTAGGTATCGCGGATCAGCTTGAACCAACGATTTGACACTCGTTGGAGGTGGGTCGGATCAATATGCGCCGTTTCGACGCTGTTGAACAGCTTGGCACTAACCGCATAGTGGTACGAACGAATCATACCGGCTACATCTTTCAGCGGAGAATGCTTGATCTTTCGATCGGAGATGCTGCTTTCGGGTTCCCCTTCAAAATCGAGAATGATGTAATCCCGCCCCGTCGATAAAATCTGCCCCAGGTGGTAATCGCCGTGAATACGAATCCGAAGTGACTCCAGCGGCCGGGTCCGGAACTCGGTAATAAACTGGTCGATGAGCTCTTTGGCTTCCATAAAGATCCACGCCAGCCGCTGCGCCTGAGGGTCCAGTTTGGTGTAGTTGTCGATTACCAGATTGTACCGGCGGTCGAGCAGGTGCTCAATGCGGCCAATAATAAATTCACGGTACTCGCCGGTGATAGGTTCCGGGGCAAAAGCGGGCTCGGCATCGGGTTCGTAGAGGGCCAGGTGCATCTCGGCCGTCCGCCGGCCCAGGGTCTCCACCATATCAAACACATCTTCCTTAATGGAGAAATGGCGGGTCGGTACGGCAAACAAAAAATCGTTGAGGTTATCACCGGTTTTGTCCCAGCAGTCTTTTTCGTTCGGCACCATGCGCTGCATCAGCCCTAGCGTTACATCGGTTTCGCTGGCGCGTCCGTTCGACGCAGCATTCGCATCATCGCGCTGCCAGACGATGCTGCCGGCATACGCCGGTATGTATGGGAAATTGCTTTGCTCAGTCAGGAAGCTGACCATCTCTACCTCCGGGTTGGTTTCCCGGAACAGCTTGCGGTAGAGCTTCATAAAGTATTTCTCCCCGAACACCAGCGCCGAGTTGCTGGAGTCGACGGGCAGCACCCGGTTGGTAATCTGGCCTTTCATGTCTTCGCCGGCCAGCCCACGCCCCCGGTAAAAGCAGAGCTGACCCTCCGCTTGCGCCAGACAGTCCTGGTTGACCAGGTGCTGAAACAATGCCTGCCGGAAACGCTCGTCGTAAATAGCATCGACCAACAGCCCACGGGTTCGGTTAAAATAGGCTACCGTAATAATGCCCTTCGGCAGAATTTCCGGAACGTTGGGGCCGTCGGTCTCTACAAAAGACAGCGGCAACTGGTAATTTTCGGTTTCGCCGTCGGCGTAGCGAACCTCAATAATGAGCAGGTAGGTTACAGACGTTTTCAGGCCAATTTCGTGTACGACCCGTATCCGGAATGCTTCCTGCTGACGGGCTTTGCCGGCAAACCAGCGACAGGTATTGATATAGGGCGGCAGTACGGCCGTTTCCAGAGACTGAATCAGCTCAGGGTCATTTTGCAGGTCGGTCCAGACGTGGGTGCTGGTCAGATTCGTTACAGCCATGTCGTTCATATCGGTCGGCGAGTTTAGGAGATAACGTCGGGTTAATATACCTCTATCCGGAACAGGTGCATGGGCAATACGTATGGGTCCAGCTCTACGTAGTTCCACTCGCCCCGCCAGGTGTAGTAGGCACCCGTCAGCAGGTCGTGAACGGTGTACTCCTTCCAGTCGGGAATGCCCAGTTGCCAGATCGGTACCTGCACCATATTGGCCCGGCGGTTGTAGGCATCCATATTCACCACCATCAGCAGCCGGTTAGTGCCGTCCACCTTCAGGTAAGCCATCAGGGCATCGTCATCGACGCGGCAGAAATGCAGGTTACTGGTTTTTTGCAGCGCCGGGTTCTCTCTGCGGATACGGTTGACCAGCGAGATCAGGTACGTTAGTTTGTTGGTTTCGTTCCAGTCCCAATGCCGGACTTCGTATTTTTCGGAGTTCAGGTACTCTTCCTTGCCTGGAATGGGTACGTGCTCCATCAGTTCGAACGACGGTCCAAAAATGCCGTAGTTGGCCGATAGCGTGGCCGCCAGAAAATACCGGATCAGAAACTGCGGCTCGTGGCCTTGTTGCAGGATCGACGGGTTAATGTCGTGGGTGGTGGGCCAGAAGTTCGGACGGTAGTAATATTTCATGTCCGTCTGCGTGAGTTCCGTCAGGTATTCCTCCAGTTCGAGCTTGGTGTTGCGCCAGGTAAAGTAGGTGTACGACTGCGCAAAGCCACGCTTGGCCAGTTCCTGCATCACCTTCGGTTTGGTGAAGGCCTCGGACAGAAAAATCATGTCTGGGTACACCTTTTTGACTTCGGCAATGACCCATTCCCAGAAGGCGAAGGGCTTGGTGTGCGGGTTGTCTACCCGAATCATCCGAACGCCCCACGAACCCCAGGTCAGCATCACGTGCCTGAGTTCCTCCCAGAGACTCCGCCATTCGTCGGTCTCAAAATAAACCGGGTAAATATCCTGGTACTTCTTCGGTGGATTCTCGGCATACTGGATCGTACCGTCGGGTCGTTTTTTAAACCACTCCGGATGCTCTTTGGCCCAGGGGTGATCGGGCGAACACTGAATAGCCAGGTCCATAGCCACCTCCATCCCAAACTCTTTACACCGCTCCACCAGGTGTTTAAAATCATCCAGCGTTCCCAGGTCGGGATGAATGGCCGTGTGCCCGCCCAGTTCAGACCCGATGCCGTAGGGAACGCCCGGCTCACCTGGTGCGGAGGTTACCGAGTTGTTTTTGCCTTTCCGGAAGGTGGTACCGATGGGGTGAATTGGGGGCAGGTACAGCACATCGAAGCCCATGCCGGAAATCCGGGGCAGTAACATCTCTACATCCCGGAAGGTGCCGTGGCGACCCGGCTCCTGCGAAGCCGAACGCGGGAACAAACAGTACCAGGTGCTGAAACCGGCTTTTTCCCGGTCTACCTCCACGCCCAGTATCGGTTCGTGGCGGGCTGGGTGCTGGCGTTCCGGATAAGTGTTGAACCACTCGGTAAACTGTGGGCTTTGCGCAATGGCGATGGCATCGCCGTACTGATTTTTGTCCTTAAACAGTTTGGCAATGGCTTTCAGGGTTTTTTTATCGTCACCTTTAGCCCGCTGCGCCATGCCCTCTACATAAGGCACACCGGCCAGCAACTCACTGTTGACGTACTGCCCGTCTTTAATCTTCAGGATGATCTCGTGCTGCCAGGAGGCAATATGATCGACCCAGGCTTCAATCGTATATAGATACCGCCCTTGCTTTTCGACCGTAAATGTGGCCCCCCAGCGGTCATTGTTGATGAGTGTCATGGGTACCTCGGTCCATTGCTGTTCGGCGTTGTGTTTGTACAGCAGGCGGGCGGCTATTTTGTCGTGGCCGTCGGTAATAATGTCCGCTTCAACGGAAATAAGCTCACCGGGCACAGCTTTTATGGGGTAGCGACCTTTGTCGATTTCCGGGCTTACCCGTTCAATGACAACGCGTTTCTGCCCGTCGAAAGGAATATCAGCGCCGTTGAATGTAACCGTAGTATGCTTAATGGTAGACGGAGTGGTTATGGTTGGCATAGTATACAGTAAGGACAAGGTTGACGCAATCGGCGAATGGGCGGGCCATCAGGAGGTAACGCTCACCGGCATTCGGAGCGAAATTACAATAATATCATTACCTGAAGTAACAGAATGACTTTTCCTTGTTTAAGGAACTGCCTGGGCCGGTCATTGTTCGGTAAAAATTTGTTTTAGGGCACAATTTCAAATTGTTGGTAACAGAAAAAGACCGGATTAGGCCGGTCTTTTTCTGGTGTATACGATTGTAGGTCAGCTAATTACAAGCCAGAGCCGTCGGCTTTGCCACGCGCTACGGCGTAGCTGCCAATGTTGCGGCCGCAGGTCAGCCCGGCTTCGCAGTCGAATCGGTAGTGGATTAAACCATAAATCCGGGAGTTGGATGCTTCCAAAGCTTTCGCAGCAAAAGCCTCGGCCTGCTGGGGGAAGATGGATCCCAATACGGTGGCGGCTGCCGACGAGAACGTAGAATGGCCGGACGTATACGACGGGAAGTTAGGCAGGCCAACCGATGTTTTGATACGGGCATCCATCTGCTGCGGGCGCGGGTAGTAATAGAAAAATTTGGTATCCCAGCAGCATATGCCCGCATCCATCAGTGCAGTACCCACCAGCGCCAGCGTCCGGGCCATGCGTACCTCGCTGTACCGGGCGTCGTGGGCGGCATTGGCGGCTATGCGGTGCCAGTGACCGGGGGGCGTGTAGCTGCCCGCGCCATCGGCCCAGTAGTTGGCAATCCGGGCCTGCTCACGAGTTTGGTTTTTGGCGATGGCGAGCAATTCGTCCATCGCCTTTTTATACTCGGCACTACCGATGGCCGGCGGGGCCTGCGGCCGCAGTTTGATAGCCGTGGCCCGGTCGAAGTTCCAGGTTTGCACCGCGCCGTAGTTGGGCAGCATGGGGGGGCGGACGGGCAATTCCTGGCTTTTCCATACTTCGGTCAGTCCCATGGCTTTGGCTCCTTCAATCATGGCGGTTGTAACGGTCTGGTTGTTGGACGCGCTCATGCCGTCGGTGCGGGCGCGACCCATTACGCTGGCGGCTACGGCGTTGCCTAATTCCAGACCGGCTGTCAAATCACTCTCCACGTTCATGCCGGCCCACAGGCGGCTGTTGCGGTGCTCTTGCAGTTTCGCTTCCAGGTACGGAACTTCCCCCGGAAACATGGCTTTCAGGATGGTGACCGACGCGGCTGCCACTACGGCATCTTCGGAGGGGTAGGCGGGAAGTTGCGACACTGGCAGGGCTGCACGGATGGCGGCATCGGTGCGTGACGGAGCCGGTCGGTTATACTGGTATTTGTAATGCCAGGCCGACACCAGCGCATCGTACTGCGCCACACTCAGGTAGGCGAGCGCCCGCGCCGTGTAGGGCGGATTAGCAAAGGGGAACTTAGGATCAGCCAGCGGGTTGGCGGCATCCGGCACGGGATACTTGCCGTCGGGTGTAGAGGCCGGGGCCAGGTTGTAACGGGCAGCCAGTTCGCGGGCAATCTCGTTCCAGCGGTACACGGCACCGGCACCCCAGTACACTACCGCTTCCTGCTGCTCGCGGCTCAGACTGGCCGACTGCTGCTTCAGGCTAACCAGTTCTGCCTGGTAGTCCGCCGAGGTTACGGCCTTTGGGGCTGCCACGCTTACAGCGGTGGGGGAGGTCAGGATGTAGGTTTTCCAGGTGCCGGCTTTTTCGTCGGCGCCGGCGGGTGTATAGCCGACGCGGAGCGGCTCTTCAATCGATTTATCGCAGGCCGTCAGGCTGAGGGACAAGGCCATCGCCAGACCACCCAGTATTTGTAAAGTTGTATGTCTTTTCATAAGGAAACAGGTCAATGCAGCCTATGCCTGCCGGCGCCGGCTGCGGTTTAGAGGAGGTTATTTGCCGTTGATCTGATACAGAAGACCGAGCATGTAGCTGGTGCTCTGGCCTACATTGAGGCCGTTGGTGACGTAACCGATGCGAGCATTGAGGCCGATGTTTTTGGGCTGTATCTTAGCGTACCAGCCCACCGAAGTGGCCTGCATGTTGTTGGTTGGGAAGGGCATATCGTTCCGGCGGATGTTGTCGCCACCGGTGCAGGCAAAGCGCTCCGCCCACAGTTCGGTCTGCCACTTCGAGCGCAGGATTCCGATCCGTACACCCATATCTACAGCATTGGGCACCCGTACTTCGCTGGTATAGTAGATGCGGTTGTCGGCCTGGTAGGCATCCCGGTCGATGCGGATGTTGCTGCGCCACATATAGCTGCCGTGACCGGTCAGATACAGGCCGGTTTGCCGATGCGTATAATTGGCCAGCAGGCGACCGGTCACGGTGCGGCTCTGCAACCCGATCGACATCGGCAGAAAATCCGGTACGTAGTTGCTCACCGGAATGGAGGCCCCGGCCAGGGCGTTCAGCGAAAAGCCACCGACCGACACCGCCTTGTATTTCAGCCAGCCCGCCAGGTCCTGTATGCCTTTTTGGCCCATCAGGTTACCGGCGCTGGTTTGGGTCCAGACGTACGGCAGGCTCAGGATGAGGTTGAAGCGGTTGGTGATGCCGATGGCCGGCATCAGCATCACCGACTGGGTGGTATGTGTGCCAATGTTCAGATTATCCCGCTTAAGGGTGTTTTCCCAATACTGATTCCAATGGCTTTTGCCGTAAATGAGGGCCACACAGGCTGTTTTGCGCGGCATGTAAATAGCGTCGGTCGGCATTTGCGCGACGGCGTGTAACGATACGCACATGGCGGCTATGGCCATGTGATTTTTTATGTACTTCATAAGTATTGACAAGTAGGTGAGCAGGAACGGGTGCCTGCAGACTTGGCTGATGACACCCGCTCGGCTGGTAAACAATTAGAACCAACGGCTGAAGGAGGCCGAAACCAGGTAATCAGCAAAAGCGGCATCGCCATGCCGTAATCCCTGCGGATCGAGCCGGTCGGCGTAGCTCTTGATGCGGTTGCGATACAGAGCTATAGGCACCGTAAGCGCGGCTGAATATTTACCCTTCATGTAGGCCACGCCCGGCTCTACCGATATAATATACCCCGGCCGCCGGAACCCTTTACTGCCACCGAACACATCATACGCCGGAACGCCCTCAACCCGACCCCCCAGCATCAGCGCCAGGCCGGGTATTGCGGATACGGACTGGCTGAAACCGACACGGGCGGCAAACTGGTCGGCTACCGAAAACGAGCCGGTTACGAGGTCGATGGTAGTTGCTTCCGGATTGCGAATCACACCGTTGGTCTCGCGGGGATTAAAAAGGTAGAAACCATTGAAGTAAACGGTCGAATGCTTACCTACCTGTACATAGCCTTGTGCTTCTAAACTGGCACCTACACCACCATCGCCGAGCTGAATGGATTGGTCCACTGGTTTATTCACCACGTAATCCCGCTTTTCTTTGTCGAGCTTGTGGAAATCGTCGGTCACAGCATAGTTTCCAGTAGGCAGTTTAACGCCTAAGCCCAGGGCTACATTGGCTTTCGGCAGCTTATAGGGATTTACCAGCCAGTAAGATGCCGAAATCCGCATATCGCCAATACCCTGCGACCCGGTATGAAAACGCTTTTGCTCGGGATTGGCCGTTACGGAATTCCCGTAGTGTTCGTACAGCGACGACCGGTCGTTGTACTGAATAGGCAAATTGACAGAGAATGACAGCCGGGTAGTAGCCAGGTAACTGATGCCGAGGTCAACGGCATGTGACAGGTTGATTACTTCTGTGTTTTGCTCCAGGCGCTCGTGCTCTTCTTTGTCACCTCTGAAGTGGCGGAACGATTTGAAGTACCGGTAGCCCATGTTGATCTGCCAGTGACCGGTCCGTTGTTTAAAGAAATCGGCGGACGTAGCGGCTCCACCCGGTGCGGCACAACTCATGTGGCGTACGGCCACGCAGCCCTGTGCCGAGGCTGATAATTGAAGAAGTAACAGGCTTGCTGAAGCCAGTAAACTGGTATATATCGGTTTCATAAACAGAAAATCGATGGAAAGTTGAAAAGCTTATTTGTAGAGTATAGCCACGCTGCCGCTGCCTGATGATGAGTAGCGTACATCGATAAAGCCATACGGTAAACCCACCTGTTGCAATGCATACAGTTAGCCTCTTACCGACGAGTCGGAAGAGTACAGGAGTACCCCAAAAATCAGCTTAACAAACCTGTCTGGGTGGGGGCGAGTGGGGGCGTATCGAAGTGGTGATCAGGGAAGCGTTGTAGACGGAAATAGAGTTCTCTATATGTCCGGCATAATGCGTTGGACAGATGAGGGTATCTGGCCGGAAATACTCTTTCAGCAGCAGTTTCAGCAACTGATTCGTCTTCTTCTGCGTGTCGGAGGAGCCGGTAATTTCCCGTTGAATAAAACTTAGCAGGTCATCCTGCCAGAAGGAGTAATGCGGGTCTTCGTACCCCGTAATGTGCAGCGTATCACCGGAAACTTCGGCCCGGATAATTTCGTAGTAGCTGCCCCGGTATTTAAAACCCTGATCGGTTTTTCGGGTCAGAGCGGCTTCGGAAGGGTGCTGTTTCAGCGGAATATGAAACTCAACCAGATGGTCGGTCGATTGGTACACCTTTACCCGTTCGGAAAGCTCGTGCTCTTCCTGCCACCACACGCTGACGAGTACTACCGCGTACCCGAGCATGTTGTAGACCAGCAACACCAGTAATCCGATGGATAAAACTCGCTTCATAAACCTGTTGGCGACTACACACCTTCACCAGCTTAGCAAAGATAGCAGCTATTTCCGAAAAATATGACTTTACGGCTACTTTTTTGCATTACGTGTTTACACCGCTACCGGCTCTAACGTCCGTTTCCGCGAAACGGCCCATAACCCAATGAACGTAATCAGACCGTTCAGCATCAGCCGTTCAAATCCGAATTTGTAGCCGCCGAACCACTCGGCCGAATTGTTGTTGATGAACAGGGTAATAAAGGGTGAGGCTATACAGATAAACGGCACCAGGTTGTCGCGCACCGGCCGCTTCGAGAAAATGCCGAAAGCAAACAGGCCCAGCAGCGGCCCGTAGGTGTACCCCGCCAGATCGAAAACGGCCGTGATAACCTCTTTGGTATTGACTTGGTTGAACACGATGATAACCAGGTAGAATAGCAGCGAAAACCCAATATGAACCAGGTTTTTAATGCGGGATCGCTCCGATTCCGGCCGGTTCTCTATGTTCATGAAATCAACGCAGAAGGCGGTGGTCAGGGCCGTCAGCGCCGAGTCGGAACTGGCGTAGGTGGCGGCCGTAATACCCAGCAGGAAGGTGATTCCTACCAGAAAACCAAAGTGATCGAGGGCCAGCATAGGGTAAAGATCATCCGTTTTTTCGGGGATGGCAATGCCCCTGGATTGGGCGTACAGGTAGAGCAGGGCACCCAGCGACAGGAACATGAAGTTGACGATGGTGAGCGTGACCGTAAACCAGAACATGTTTTTCTGCGCTTCGCCGATGTTCTTGCAGGTCAGGTTTTTCTGCATCAGGTCCTGATCGAGGCCGGTCATGACAATGGCAATAAACGCCCCGGCAAAGAACTGCTTGAAGAAATTTTTCGGGTCGTTGGCGTCCCAGTAAAAAATTTGCGAGTAGCCGCTGTTCTGCACCGCACTGGCCATTTCGCCAAAGGAGAAGTTCAGCTCACGGGTAACCAGGATAATGGTCAGGATAACGGCCGTTACCAGAAAAGTGGTCTGAAGCGTATCGGTAACGATAATGGTCTTGATACCGCCTTTGAAGGTGTACACCCAGATCAGACCGATGGTAATCAGCACCGACACCTCGAACGGAATACCCAGGTTGTTGAAAATAGCCAGTTGCAGGACCCCGGCCGCCACGTACAGCCGCACCGCCGAGCCCACTGTGCGTGACAGCAGAAAGAACGCCGAACCGGTTTTATACGCCCAATAGCCGAACCGCTTTTGGAGGTAGCCGTAGATGGAAATCAGGTTCAGCCGGTAGTACAGCGGCATGAGTACCGTACCAATCACAAAATAGCCGACCAGATAGCCCAATACGACCTGAAAGTACGAGAACTGAATACGACCCACCGCGCCCGGCACCGAGATAAATGTAACCCCCGAGAGCGAGGTGCCAATCATCCCGAACGCCACCAGGTACCAGGGCGACTGGCGGTTGGCAGTGAAGAAGGTCTGGGTATCGGCTCCCCGCGATGTATAGTACGAAATGGCAATCAGCATCGCAAAGTAGGCGATCAGTATAGTTAATGCAATGGAGGTATTCATAGGAGGCTGGGCAACTTTTTGGCCCGGAATGGGGTTATTTTATAACGGAAAACGGCTTCCGAAAGCGGTCAGATTTTCGTAAATTTGCTAAACAAATACAATTTTCGGTCTGATGCAACCTTTTGAAGATCCCAACGTAGAAGTACTCGATGAAGTGATTGAAACAGACGTATATAATCTCGTCGTGTTCAACGACGATGTGAATACGTTTGACCACGTCATCGATACGCTCATCGACGTATGTGCTCACACACCGGAGCAGGCCGAGCAGTGTACCCTGATTATTCATTACCGGGGCAAATGCACGGTTAAGAACGGCTCCTGGGAAGAACTCGTCCCTATGCGCAACGAAATCTGCCGCCGTGGCATCTCCGCCGAAGTGCTAAATTAATTAAGAGTTAAGAGTGAAGAATTAAGAGTTATTGCTGCTGCACGCTCTTTATAATTCATAACTCTTAACTCATAACTCTTAATTCAAAAAATCCCTTGGAGTTTCCGTCCAGACTGATAGAAGAAGCGGTCAATGAGGTGGCAAAGTTGCCGGGCATCGGAAAGAAAACGGCCCTGCGACTGGTGCTTCACTTATTGAAACGCGATGAGGAGCAGACGCAGGCCCTGGCCGACACACTGGTGGCCATGCGGACGAAGGTAAAATACTGCCGGAAATGTCATAACCTCTCCGACGAGGATCTGTGTACGATCTGCGCCAATCCCCGTCGTGACAATTCGCTCATTTGCGTCGTAGAAGATACCCGCGACGTACTCGCTATTGAGAACACGGCCCAGTACAAAGGCTTGTATCACGTACTGGGCGGCATTATATCTCCCGTTGAGGGTATTGGCCCCAGCGACCTGCATATCGAGTCGCTGGTGCAGCGGCTGAGTACTGTAGAGAATGAACAGGTGAAAGAAGTGATTCTGGCGCTTAGCCCGACCATGGAGGGCGACACTACGGCCTTCTACCTGCAAAAGAAACTACGGCCCTTCAAGCTGAAGATTTCGACCATTGCCCGTGGTATTCCCATCGGCGGTGACCTCGAATACGCCGACGAAGTCACCCTCGGCCGCAGTATCCTCAGCCGAATCGCTTACGAATAATATACAGGCCGGCAACTTGCCGGCCTTTTTTCTAAAACTTACCCTTATTTTGCGGCAGAAAACAAAGCGGTAAACAATGCGTTGTTTTTAGGAAAACCGGATTATCTTACCTTCAAACAAAAATACCCTCATGAACCGTAGTGAATTTCTGAAACTGGCTTTTGGCGCTTCGTTGGGTTTAACCGCCCTTCAATCCTTGGGTTTTGGTCCCGCTCAGACCGAAGGCCCGTTTAAATTGCCTCCCTTACCCTATGATGCGAGTGCCCTGGAGCCGCATATCGACAAAATGACCATGGAAATTCACCACGATAGACATCATAAAGCCTACGTCGATAACCTGAACAAGGCCGTTGCTGGTACCGATATGGCTAAAATGTCGATCGATGATCTGGTGAAGAACATCAGCAGCAGCACCCCGGCGGCTATTCGCAACAACGGGGGCGGGCACTGGAATCATGCGTTCTTCTGGACTATCCTATCACCCAAGGGCGGAGGAACGCCCACGGGGGCACTGGCCACGGCCATCAATCAGAAATACGGCTCCTTCGACAAATTCAAGGAGGAATGGGCTAAAGCGGCTGCCGGCCGATTCGGCTCCGGCTGGGTATGGCTTATTCGCGACGGCAACGGCGTCGACATCGTTTCTACCCCAAATCAGGACAACCCGCTGATGAAACTGGCCGATAAGCAAGGAACACCGGTCATGGGTCTCGATGTATGGGAACACGCCTACTATCTGAAGTACCAGAACCGTCGGGCCGACTACGTGACGGCAGCCTGGAACGTGTTCGACTGGAATAAGATCGGCCAGAATTTCGCGAATGCGCGGTAGTAGAACGCTAGACGCTGGATGTTGGACATTTGGGTAGTTCCATGCGGAGCCGTCTAACATTCTACGTCTAAGGTTCAACCGTAACGGCGGACCGTGTCTTTTTTGTATCTTTGCGCAAACACTTCAGAGTATGATTGACAATAGGTTGTATGACGAAATTCCGTCGCTTGATCTGGCGGATTTTACGTCGGGTGACCCGGAACGACGGGCCAGATTTGTGCAGGAATTAGGGGCGGCTTTCAATAACATCGGCTTTGTGGCGATAAAGAATCACGGCCTGACCCAGGAAATGACAGATCAACTGTACGGAGCGGTAAAAGAGTTCTTCTCGGCTCCCGACGATGTTAAAAAGAAGTACGAACGGGCGGAACTGCACGGACAGCGCGGTTACATCGGCAAAGGAAAAGAGACGGCTAAGGGCTTTAAGGTAGCCGACCTGAAAGAATTTTACCATATAGGCCAGCCGGAGCCGGTTGGTGAGATGCCGGCCAATGTGCTGCCGGACGAATACCCGGCCTTCACTGAACTGACGCTGGAGACGTACCGCACCCTGGAGAATGCCGGTAAAACCCTCCTGCGGGCCATTGCGCTCTATCTGGAACTGCCCGAAGATTATTTTGAGGACAAAGTAAAGAACGGCGACAGCATCCTGCGGGCGCTGCATTACTTCCCGCTGAATCCGGACCTGGTGCCGGAAGGCGCCGTACGGGCGGCCGCGCACGGCGACATTAACCTGATTACCCTGCTGATGGGGGCCAGTGCCGATGGCCTGGAGGTACTGCGTCGCGACGGCAAGTGGATACCCATCACGGCATTGCCCGATCAGGTAATCGTCAACGTTGGCGATATGCTCGACCGGCTGACCAATCACAAACTGAAATCAACGATTCACCAGGTGGTGAACCCACCGCGGGAGAAGATGAATACCTCGCGGTATTCGATTCCGTTCTTTATGCACCCACGGGGGGATATGGACCTGACCTGTCTGGAAAGTTGTATTGATTCAGACCATCCCAAACTGTACGAAGACATGACGGCCGGCGAGTTTCTGAATGAGCGGCTGATTGAATTAGGCTTGAAAAAGCAGTAGCTACCACGGCGCAGCGGTGCGAAGCTCAAGCTTCGCACCGCTGATTCATTTTATTCCTGAACCCGTCTCTGAGCTTGTGCTGTAGGCTCCTCCTATGCAAATTTATCCGTCACCACAGCCTGTTGTCCCGGTCCGGCGTATCCGCTACTTCATTTTTCTGAAGGATATTTTCGTGCTGGCCGTAACAACGTTTGGCGGGGTGCAGGTTCATCTGGCGATGATGCTCGACCGCCTGGTCACCAAACGCCGGTACCTGACCGAAGCGGAACTGCTGGAACTCTACGCCCTTTGCCAGGTGTTGCCCGGACCCACCTCTACGCAGACCATAACGGCTATCGGCTTCAAAATTGGCGGCCCCAATCTGGCCTACCTCAGCCTGCTGGTGTGGGTAATGCCCAGTGTACTGATTATGACGGCTGCGGCCATTGGCGTGTATTACCTCGAACGCCACCACCTGTCGCTTCATTTCGCGCGGTTTATTCAGCCTATGGCGGTTGGGTTGCTCATTGTGGCGGGGTATCGTATAGGCAGAAAGGTAGTTACCAACCGGCTTACGCTGCTGCTGACGGCGGTGGCGGCCCTGGCGGCTTATATCTTCCGGTCGCCGTATATGACGCCCATTGTAATTGCCTGCGGGGGCGTGATTACGGGCCTGACGTACCAGAAGCAGGAGAAGATGGCCAAAACGCCCCTGCGTATTCAGTGGGCCAACTTTTTTCTCTGGCTGGGGGTGTTGATTGTGGCGGCTCTGCTGGGGCACTTTACCCGCTTGCTGCCCGTGCGCCTGTTCGAGAACTTTTACCGCAACGGTAGCCTCGTTTTTGGGGGAGGGCAGGTTTTAACGCCAATTTTGTATAACGAATTTGTCGCCTTTAAACATTACCTGACCCGCGAGGAGTTTCTGACGGGCTTCGGGCTGGTGCAGGCCATTCCGGGGCCGGTCTTTGCCTTTGCCTCGTATATCGGGGCGTTATCGATGCGGGGCGATGGTTTTCACGGACAGCTTCTGGGCAGTCTGGTTTCTACGGCCGGCATTTTTCTGCCCGGCACGTTTCTGATCTTTTTTGTTTACCGGTTCTGGGGCCAATTGAAGCAATATCGCCCTGTTCGGGCGTCGCTGGAAGGCATCAATGCGGCCAGTACGGGGCTCACGGCCGCTGCGGCAGTCGCCCTGTTTGAACCCATGGCCCCGCACTGGCCCTCCGTTGCCGTTGTGCTGGCTACTATTCTACTGCTGGAGTTTACCCGCACTCCGGCATACTGGCTGATTCTGGGTGGGTTAGCATTGGGAGTTGTTTTTTAGCATTACTCGTCCCGTTCTCCCTGTTCAAAATCATCGGCAATGAATTTCCGGATGGCCTGGTATGGCCGGAGACCGCGGTTCCGCGATGAGTTCATTGTTACCGACCGCTCTGATGCATTGGCTTTCGCCTTATTCGCTAAGTTTTGAGTAGTAAAATAGCCGCTGCGGAACTGCTGATACTCTTCATCAGTCATGGCCGTACGAGCCACTTCGCCTTTTGAGAATCCATCGTTGTAGTTGGCAATGCGGCTGTCGGCGCGGGCTAGTTTGCTTTCTGCCAGCAGATGGTTCAGTTCACTTATAACGCTTTGTTGCTGCTTTTGCAGGGCATCCAGGTTTGGCAGCAGGTCGAGTTCATGTTCCAGCACGTTTTTTCGGGTGATCTGGGCCGCCAGTTCCTGCTCAGCGGGTGTCAGTTCCCGCATAACCCGCTTCATGCGTCGGCGCAGTTTCCAGAGCCGGATGTCGGCCTGTAACCACCGGAACCAGAAGGCCTGCAGTACCGGCAGGGCAATACCGAGGCAGACCGCTCCCGCCAACGCAAACAGAATACCGCTGAGCACAAACGAGAGCAGGGCAAAGGGGCTGCTCACCAGGGTTTGGTTCAGGGCGTCAGATTCCTGCAACTGCCGTTCAATTTTGTTGAGCAGCGCCGGGTCGTACTGCTGTACACCCGTGGTTGGGTCTACCGGTGCCCCGTTCATCTGCAACTGCCGGATCGATTTATTGATCGCCGATTTCATCTGATCGGTGCGGTAGGCTTCGTACCGGAACCAGCCCAGAATGGCCAGCGTAATCACCGAGAAAATAGCCAGTGCCACCTTAAAGCGTTCATACTTGGTCCGGTTGTGTTCGGGTTCTTCCAGATAAGGCTTTTCGATGAGCCGGTCGTAAGCGGGTTTCAGCAGGATGGAAACCATCGCCAGGCCGACCGCAAAGGCCCAGGCTTCCATATTGTTGCGGATGTTCAGCGCATAAGCGACAATCTCGTGGGAGATAATCAGGTCACCGGCCAGAAAAGAAATACCCGCTACGAGGAACAACAGACCAGCTAGTAGCGAATAATCCGGAGAAGCCTTCGACCGGCGCTCCCGGAGCGAGAGTTGCTCGTTCTCAATGGCATCGCGGTCTTTCTCCAGCCGCTCCACCCGCTTCGACTGGACGCTGAGCTTCAGAATGTGTTCCTGCAACTGGTTGTAGGCCGACTTCCGGTTGACCGTCGTTTCGTTCACCTGCTGTTCCAGCCGCTGCAGTTCATGGCGCTTCTCATCGATACGCTCCGTGAGCCATTCGTGGTTGACCTGGCTCGATAGGTATCCTTCGTATGTATCGCGGGTCACTCCCTCAAGACCGCTGGTATAGCCGTGCTGAAAATCGAAGTGATTGACCGGTTGTTTGTCCTGTTCCATAAGTTTCAGGTTTCAGGTTCCAAGTTTCAGGTTCCATGTTGCTTTGCTGCTTCGTTAAACTTGGAACCTGAAACCTGAAACATTTTTTAACGTCCTCGTAAAATTGCCTGCCGTTGCCGTTCGGTTAGCTGCGTTTTAAGCGTGCGGGCGAGGTTGTATTCGCTTTCGAAGAGTTTGATCAGCATATCGCGTTTGGCGTTCATACGGCTGAGCTCAGCCTCGGCGCGGTTCAGTTCGGGGATGATCTGCCATTTCTGCACGCGTAGCTCATCAATCTCTTTCCGGAGGGTGTCAATCTCCGTGTCCCACTGTGCCGATCGGGTTTGCTGTTCAATTTTCAACTGTTTGTTCCGGAAAGAGGTACGCAGGTCGTTGCGCAAGATTGTGAGCGTGCCGAGCAGCAGTTTACCCGACAGCAAAAACAGGAAGAACACAAAAAGCAGCAAGGCTACGGCCTGCAAAAACGGTTGCCGTTGTACCGCCTGGGCAAACACAAACAAGGCAGCCGCCAGAGGTAAGCCTACTTCTTCCAGCAGCCGCCGGCGAGTGGCGGGTGAGCCGCTCTCGTGAAAAAACGACGTTCGGCTGAACAGATTGAACATACCCGCCAGAAAAACACCCACCGAAATCAGTCGGCTTTGCTCAAAGGCCGGGCGCAGGGTTTCGTCGATCAGGAAGAAATTGCCGACGCACATGACCGTTGATAAGCCAAGGCCAATGAGGGTGCGGGGTAAGTGGTGCTCGCCGGGCTGTTGACCGGCCAGTTCGTGCCGCCGGTGGTCGAGTTCGCCGATGCGGTTTTCCTTCTGTTCGATGAACAGATTAATCTCCCCAATTTTTTCGTTAAAGCGGTCAATATCCCGTTCCAGATCGGCGCAACGGTGTACGAAATACGTCCGGATGGCGGCAATCTTCTCTTCCGGTTTAGCGTCCGATAAACCAAAAATTACGCCTTCGTCGCGGAGCAAATCCTCATCTTCCAGCCAGGCCGGAATTTCTTCGGCCACCGGCGTCGGTATAGCCGGAAGAGCCGGCGGCTGCGGGGAAACGCCGGCCGTGGCCGAGCCTGACGAGACCGGTTCCGGCAGGAATGAAGCAGAGGCTACATCGGAAACAGGCTCCTTCCTTCGAAACGGAGCCAACAATTTATTGAACAATGCCATAAGCGGGCAGCGTTATTCGGTCGAATCAAAAAACTATTACTGTAGAACTCCTAAATATGTAGAAATATTGCTTTAGTAAGAGGTTCATTCTTCATTTATCTCCACGTTCACTTCCCGGTTCTGAACGCCGATTTGCAGGAACAAAATCAGCGATACTACCAGTAAACCAACAAATAAGAGGCTTAGTTTGGGATTGTAGTAGATAATGGCCACCAGGCAAACCGCCGATAGCAGCAGGGCCACCAGCGGAGCCCAGGGATATAGCGGAGCCAGAAAAGGCCGGCTCAGATTCGGTTCTTTCTTCCGCAATACAAACAGGCTGAGCATACTGATGATATACATCACCACCGCCCCGAGTGCCGAGAGAATGATAATCTCGTCGGTTGAGCCGGTAAAGAGCGCCAGAAAACCGACCAGACCGCCGGCAATCAAGGCCCAGTGGGGCGTCCGGAATCGCCTACTAATCCTGGATAAAAACGCCGGCAGGTATCCGCTCCGGGCCAGGGCATAGATCTGCCGGGAGTAGCCGATGGTATTGCTGTGGAATGAGGCAATCAGCCCGAACAAACCAAGACTGGCAAAGAGTTTGGACCAGTGGCTTTGGCGGCCCATTGTCATCGCCAGCGTTTCGGGCAAGGGGTAATCGAGCTGACTGAGCTGTCGCCAGTCGCCGACGCCCCCGGTGAGCAGCATGGTGCCCAGCGCCAGCAGGACCAGGGTAGCTATGCTCAGCAAATACCCACGCGGAATAGTTTTACGGGTGTCTTTTACCTCTTCGGCCACCATCGCCACCCCTTCAATGGCCAGATAGAACCAGATGGCAAACGGCAGGGCCGCGAAGATGCCACCGACGGTGAAGGTCTCGTTATGCGCCAGGAAGTTTTCAGTCTTGTAAAACGGGAAAATCAGGGCCATAAACACCAGCAGCTCGACTACCGAGAGAATCGTCACGACCACCGATAGATTTGCTGATTCCTTTATGCCGAGAATGTTGACGCCGATAAAGACGATGTACGTGGCAACGGCCACCGGCAGCACCGGAATATCCGGGTTCAGAAAATGCGTGTAAGCCCCAAGCGCGGCCGCAATGGCGGGCGGAGCCATCAGAAAATCAACCAGGGTGGCAAAGCCGGCCAGAAAACCGCCAATGGGTCCAAAGGCCCGGAAGGCGTAGGCAAAGGGACCACCGGCATCCGGAATGGAAGTGGTGAGTTCGGTGTAACTAAAAACAAAGGCAATATACAGGAGGGTCACCAGCAGGGTAGCAATCAGAAAGCCGATAGTGCCGGCCACGGCCCAACCGTAGTTCCAGCCAAAATATTCACCAGAGATAACCAGCCCGACGCCAATAGCCCAGAGCTGGATAGTAGTAATAACTTTGCGGAGACCGGGGGCTGGCGGGGCGTCTGGTGGTTGTGTCATGCAGGATGAAAAAGAGTGAAAGAGCGTGGCGCGTAGCCCGAAAGAGCGGGCGACTGTTGCACCGCTCTTTCGCTTATGATTTAAAGAATATCCGCTGCAAGGCTCCCCACAATCGCTTCTTCAGATCCTTATCGGCTTCAATGGCCGGCAGCGAATCGGCCATCATGAAAGTAATGCCCTCGAACCGCACCGGATGGTAGCGGTCCATCATAATGTCTAGGTGTATCTGGCTGAACGGCACCCCGAAGGTAAAGAAGTGGTTGATTAGCTTACCCTGCAGCATGGCCTTGATCTCAGACGGCTGGGAGTTGTGCAGATTGTACAATTCGGCCCCTTCCAGGTTCAGATTGACGGCTTTCAGAATTTTCTCCAAAAACAGGTGGTCACTCGGCGTTAAATCTTCATCCACCAGAATCAGGACTTTCTGGTTTACGGATGGAGTGGCCGGCACGGTCCGTACCGCTTTTGGCGCAACCGGCTGAGCGGGCGCCGTTACTTTTTCGGCGATGCCGGCTGGTACATCCATCGGCTCCGGTATAATCACCTTTACTGGCTCGGCGACTGGTTCAACAGTGGCCGTAGTGGTGGACCGGACCGGCACCGCAACTGGCTCCGGCTTGGCCGTAACGGCTTCTGCCGCCGGCAGCGTCACTAGTTCCGGTGCTACCCTGACCGGGATAGGCGCTTCGTTCAGCCGGAATAGCTGGTCGTTCTGGTACAGCGCCTGGTAAAATGCTTTATTCGACATCAACTATAAGGTATACCATTGAACAGCCTGCAACGGTTTTCGGCGACCGTCGAACGCCTTTTGCTCCGGGCCGTAGTATTTTGCCAGGTAGTCCAGCACCACCGGCTCCGAATCGCGCAGGTCCCACAGGTTCTGCGTCCGCTGCATCCAGCGGATTTTCTCTTTCCAGCCGTCGCGGGTGAAGCGGTTTTGCAGAATCAATTTGCTCGAATGGCAGGAGGTGCAATGCGCCTTAACCACGTTCAACTGCTCGGCTATTACCAGTCCCGTATCCGGATCTTTCTGCAGACTATCCGCCATAGCCACAGCCGACGAGCCAGAGGGTACCGCCGTTTCAAACCCTGAGAATACCATCAGGCACCCCATCAGCACCAAAGCTCCCCACCATTTATCATTCATCATTATGCATTCATTATTCTTAGGTTAAACCACCTTCACTGCAATCCGGTGACAGGCATTATTAATGTATCCTTCCGGGTTCCACTGTGGCATCACCATTGGCTGGGAAACCCCGGTCTCGTCTACCGCCCGCGCCCAGATTTCGTAATAGCCTTTCTGCGGCAGCTTCACATTGGCCGACCAGTGCTGCCACGCCAGCCGGTTTTTGGCCGACTTCAGATCACAGCGTTGCCAGGTAGCACCAAAATCGTAGGAAACGTACATTTCTTTTACGCTGCGGTCGCCCGCCCAGGCATGGCCGCGCAAAGCTAGCGGTTGCCCCTGATTCAGCATGGCCCCGGTTTTCGGAAACGTAATGAGTGACTTCACCGGCATCGACTCGATGATCCTGAACTGATCTTCCGGCGGGTCAACCCCCGGCTCAACAGGGTTGATAGGCACCCGGTAGCTTTTGCCGGTCATTTTAGCACCGTCGTGTACTTTATTGCGCACCGAAATCGTGTGCAGCCATTTGCCCGATGCCGATGCCGGCCAGCCGCCAATGACCAGCCGCAAGGGAAAACCGTGCGCCAGCGGAATATCCTGCCCGTTCATGGCCCAGGCAATCAGCGTTTCGTCTTCCAGCGCTTTGCGCATCGGAACCCCCCGCGAAATCACGGGCTTGGTGGGGTCCTGACTCACGTGGAGGTCTCGACCGTAGTAGCCGATGTAAACGGCATCGTCTTTCAGACCAACATCGGCCAGCACATCTTTCAACCGGACCCCGGTCCATTCGGCGCAGCTTACGGCACCATCGGTCCATTGGTTACCGGCCGTTTGGGGCACATAACCGGCCCGGCCGTTGCCGGCACATTCCAGCACCAGTTGGTAGATGTAGGGCTTAAAGCGCTTCTTCAGGTCGCTGAGTTTGTATGTTTTTGGGGCCTTTACCGACTCGCCGTTGATGGTCAGTGACCAGGTACTCAGATCTATCTTCTCTGGCATCAGGCCGTTGTTGCGGATAAACATTTTATCGGCTGGCGTAACGGCATCATCCAGCAGATGGGGTAGAGCCTCCACATTCCAGGGCTTATCGTTTAGCACAACCATGTCTTTGTGTTTGGCAAGCATGGGGTTACCATCAAACACCAGCGGCAGGTACGTTTTGGGAAGCCGGCCGGCAAAGACAATATCGGTGCCGAGCAGGCCGGCCATGGTAGCCAGAACGCTTTTGCGCAAAAAGCCCCGGCGGTCAAACAAGCTATCAGGAGAATCTGGTAAGGTCATCATGTGTGTACGCGTAGGTCAAAAATAAGCAATACCGATGATTTTTCAGCCAACAAAAAGCCCCGCTTACCGAAATAAGCAGGGCAGTGCGTGGTGAGTACAGCCGGCTGGCGCCTAATCCCATTCGCGCCGGGTCGAAAATTTAAAGGCCCCATAGCATGGACAAAAGCCGGTCAGACAGCTAAAGCCCAGCACAACCGACAGGGTTACGAACAGGTAAAGAAGCGGTCCGGAGACGATGCCCAGCAGGCAGGGAATAAGCAGATCAACAATAATAAGCCCTCGCACCAACTGGTCGATGAAGCCGATGTTCTTAGGTAGCATATAGTAGGTTAGGCTTAAATAAGGTGGTGTCGCCGGTAAGTTACAAAAAAATGTAAGCTACTTTCAAGCATTACCTGAGTATTTTTCTGAAAAAAACAAAAGCTACCCCATGTTGCGGCAGCTTTTGTAACCTTTTGACACTGAGTGGGTATACTACACGACAGCCTCCCGGTGAATGATCGCTTCGCGGTCTGGGCCGGTAGAAATAAAGCTGATGGGCAGGCCCAGTGATTCTTCCAGGAAGCCAATGTAATTAGCTAGTTCAGCCGGCACTTCGTCGAAGGAGTGAAAATCCGTCAGCGCCGTCTGCCAGCCTCTGAACTCTTTATAAACCGGCGTTACATCGGCATCACACAGGTCGTAAGGGAACTGCTCGGTCAGGGTGCCGTCGGCCAGGCGGTAATGGGTGCAGACCTTGATGGTCTCAAAAATATTGAGTACATCTACCTTCATCATAACCAGTTGGCTTACCCCGTTGATCAGGATGGCGTATTTCAGCGCGGGCAAATCGAGCCAGCCGCACCGGCGGGGCCGACCGGTAGTGGAGCCGAATTCCCGCCCTTCCTGCCGCATCCGCTCGCCTTCGTCGTCCAGCAATTCGGTGGGGAAAGGGCCGCTGCCTACGCGGGTGCAGTACGCTTTGAAAATGCCGTATACGTCGCCAATCTGCCGGGGGGCTACGCCAAGGCCCGTGCAGGCACCGGCCGTCATAGTGTTTGAACTGGTCACAAAGGGGTATGAGCCGAAGTCAATGTCGAGCAGTGAACCCTGTGCCCCTTCAGCCAGGACTTTCTGGCCGGCCTTCAACGCGTTGTTGATGGCGTACTCACTGTCGGTCAGCTGGAACTGCTTCATGAAGTCTACGGCAGCAAAGAACTCTTCTTCGGCCTGGGGCAGTACCAACTGGTAATCGAACTGATGGTGATCGAGAATGGTCTTGTGCGTCGCTACCAATTGGTCGTATTTCTTCCGGAAGTTAGCCGACAGAATATCGCCGACACGCAGCCCCTGCCGGGCTACTTTATCCTGGTAGGTTGGGCCGATACCCCGCAGCGTAGAGCCGATCTTAGACGCGCCTTTGGCCTGCTCATAAGCCGCATCGAGCAGCCGGTGCGTTGGGATAATAATGGAGGCCTTTTTCGAAATCAGCAGGTTTTGTTGCAGATGGAGGTTGAACTTGGCCAGACCGTCTATTTCCCGTTTAAACACAATCGGGTCGAGTACCACGCCGTTGCCGATAATATTCTGAATATCGTTTCGGAATATACCCGACGGAATCTGGTGCAATACGTGTTTGAAACCCTCAAACTCCAGCGTATGGCCGGCATTGGGACCACCCTGGAAACGGGCCACCACCTGATACTGTGGAGCCAGTACGTCTACAATCTTACCCTTACCTTCGTCGCCCCACTGGAGGCCAAGTAATACATCTACCATGTTTTAAAATAAGAATCTTTGTTGTTAGCACATGCGTTTCGCTTTAGCCTTCGCCATACGCCTGTTGTGTTCAATCTGAAGGCTACGCTTCTCCCCGCTCCGACATAGCGGCCGGCATCGCCTGATGGTCGCCGTACCGCTGGCGGTTTTCGCAATTGTTACGGACGCAGCTTCCGTAGAAGATCAGCGAGTGGTGCATGACGTTGAACTTCAGCATATCGCCCACCATCGTCTGGATGGTTTGTACCCGTGGGTCGCAGAACTCCATCACCTGATGGCAGTCGGTGCAGATCAGGTGATCGTGCTGCTTGTAGCCGTAGGATTTTTCGTACTGCGCCAGGTTACGGCCAAACTGATGCTTGGTCACCAGGTCGCAGTCGACCAGCACATCCAGCGTATTGTATACGGTGGCACGGCTGACGCGGTACTTCTTGTTTTTCATGGAGATATACAATTCATCCACGTCGAAGTGGTCTTCGCGGTTGTAAATCTCCTCCAGAATGGCAAAGCGCTCCGGTGTTTTCCGAAGCCCCTTGTTTTCCAGATACGCCGTAAATATCTTCTTAGCGGCTGCCAGATTTTCTTCTTTCGGCACAGGCATGATCAATCTCGGTTAAAACACAAAATTAGTCAGCAAAGAGCAGAGGGCCAATTCTTACCTGGGTTAATCAAACCGGACCACCTCAAAAACACCGTTCACCCGCTCCAGTTTCCCCATCAGGGTCTCCAGGTGGCCGGTGTCGTGCACATACAGTTTGATGATACCCTCAAAAACCCCGTCTTTGGAGTCGATGGTGATAGAACGCATGTTGATGTGCAGTTCATTGCTGATGACCCGTGTCACGTCGTTGACCAGCCCCACGCGGTCGGTGCCTGTAATGCGCAGGCCCGCCAGAAATGCCAGTTCTTTCTGCGACGTCCACTTGGCCTTTATGATTCGGTTGCCGTGGTTCGACATCAGCTCGACGGCATTGGGGCAACTGACGCGGTGAATCTTGATACCTTCGTTGACGGTTACAAAGCCGAATACATCATCGCCGGAGATGGGGTTGCAGCACCGGGCAAGGGTATAGTCGATCTTGTCCATATCCTCGCCGATGAGCAGCATATCGGCATCGGCCCGCTCACCGTGAATTTTCTTAAGCTCCTTTTCAAACGTCTTACCGTCCTGAATGGCATCGGTATTGATCTTGTTCTGGCGGTTTTCTTTCGCGTCCTTATCGGCTTTGAACTTCTTCAGTTCCTGAACATCAACGTGGCCTTTACCAACCCGGTAAAAAAAGTCATTGACCGTTTTGGAGCCAAAGTAAGCCCGAAGCTGATTTAGCGTTTCGTTGGACATATCCACCCGCAGCGTTTTCAGCTTTTTGGCGACCATATCGCGGCCGTCGGTGATATACCGCTTATTCTCCTCCTTGATGAGGTCTTTGATCTTGGTCTTGGCCTTAGAGGTCACCACAAACCGGAGCCAGTCTTCGTTGGGTTTCTGCTTGTTGGAGGCAATGATCTCGACCTGATCACCATTATGCAGGACATGACTGAGCGGCACCAGCGTATTGTTCACCTTGGCGGCCATGCAGCGGGCACCGATCTGGGTATGGATTTCAAAGGCAAAATCCAGGGCGGTGGCTCCCCGTTGCAGTACCTTCAGATCCCCTTTCGGTGTAAAAACAAAGACCTCTTCGCTGTAGAGGTTACTGCGAAAATCGTCCAGAAACTCAATGGCCCCCGTTTTGTCACCCTGCCCGGCGGTTTCCAGCATTTCGCGCACCTGACTGATCCAGGTCTCAATACCCTGTCCGGTCTGGGTGTCGTTGCCTTTATACTTCCAGTGGGCAGCATATCCTTTCTCGGCAATCTCATTCATGCGGGCCGAGCGAATCTGCACCTCTACCCACTGCCCCGATTTGCTCATAACGGTGGTATGCAGCGATTCATACCCGTTGGCACGAGGTGTACTGATCCAGTCTTTCAGCCGGTCGGGGTTGGGTTTGTAATGGTCCGTTACGATAGAATATGCCTGCCAGCAGGCCGCTTTCTCGCTCTCCTGCGGCACATCAACCACAACCCGTACCGCAAACAGATCATAGATCTCCTCAAAAGGCTTTTTCTGCTTGTTCAGCTTATTCCAGATGGAGTAGATTGATTTGGGGCGGCCTTTGACGACAAACGACATACCGGTTTCGGCCAGGTCTCGCTCGATAGGTTCAATAAACTTAGCAATAAACTTATCCCGGGCCGCTTTTGTCTCCCGCAGCTTCCGGGCGATATCCTTATACGTGTCGGGCTCTACATACTTCAGATACAGATCTTCCAGCTCGGTTTTGATCGCGTACAGGCCCAGCCGGTGTGCCAGCGGGGCGTAGATGTAAATGGTCTCCGAGGCAATTTTCAACTGCTTATCGCGGGGCATCGAGTCCAGCGTCCGCATGTTGTGGAGCCGGTCGGCGAGTTTGACCAGAATCACGCGAACGTCGTCCGACAGCGTCAGCAGCATTTTCCGGAAGTTTTCTGCCTGCTGCGAGGTGCCGTATTCAAAAATGCCGGATATTTTGGTCAGGCCGTCAATGATCTTGGCGATCTTCGGCCCAAACATCCGTTCGATATCCGCAATGGTGGTATCGGTATCTTCAACAACATCGTGCAGTAGGGCCGCCACAATGGCAGTGGTGCCTAAGCCAATTTCCTCAACGGCAATCTGCGCCACCGCCAGTGGGTGGTAGATATACGGCTCGCCTGAGCGCCGACGCATGTTTTTATGCGCGTCGAGTGACGTATTGAACGCTTTCTTTATGAGCTTGGCGTCGTTATCTTTCAGCAGGGGTTTGGCCGCCCTGAGCAGACGCCGGTAGCGTTTCAAGATTTCTCTGCGCTCCTGTTCGAAATCAATAACGGGTTCCGCAGTTGTATTCATAGGGTAGGTCATTCAGACTGGCGTCTCTGTTGTACGTATTACCAATATAACAAATAAATCGGGGCTCCAATTACTAAACGGTAAAAAATAAAAAGGTAGGGAACTATGTTTTGCGCTGTCCGAACTTCTTTTTACTTTTGCACTCCGAAATTTAGTAGGCAGTACTCAGCAGACAGTTGGCAGTTGCCAATAGGCAGATTAAGACTGACCCCATTACTGAGAAAAAGCAGAAGGGCAATTGCCGACTGCAAACTGCCTGCTGCCAACCTAAAAAGCGGGCGTGGCGAAATTGGTAGACGTGCCAGACTTAGGATCTGGTGCCGCAAGGCATGGGGGTTCGAGTCCCTCCGCCCGTACAAAGTACCCAAAGAGTGAAAGAGTGAAAGAGTGAAAGAGCGAACACAAATGCCATTCTTTCACTCATTCGCTCATTCACTCTTTATCATTTTAAACGGTTACGATTGTGGATATTGCACTAGAAAAAGCCAGCGAAACCAACGCGTCGCTGAAGATCAAACTGACACCGAAAGATTATAAACCGGAGGTCGATAAAAAGCTGAAAGATTACGGCCGTAAGGTGGCCATGAAGGGCTTCCGCCCCGGCAAAGTGCCCGCTTCGCTGATTCAGAAAATGTACGGCAAGAGCATCCTGGTCGATGAGATCAACAACCTGCTCAGCCGGACCGTTAGCAGCTATATCCGCGAAAATAAATTACAGGTAGTGGGCGACCCGATTCCCAACCGTGAGCAGGCCGATACCATCGACTGGGATAACCAGTCGGAGTTTGAGTTTAAGTATGATCTCGGTTTGGCTTCCGATTTCGAGGTGTATTTCCACCAGCTACCGGCCGTGCCCAACTACCAGATTGAAGCCGGTACTCAGGAGGTAGATGAAACAATTGCCAACCTGCAGAACCAGTTTCACGGCCACGAACATGCCGACGAATCGGCTGAAGGGGATATGCTGTACGGTGAACTGACCCAGGCGCGGGCCGAAGGCGAGCCTTTCTCGACCAAAACCGCCCTGCCGCTGAACAAAGTAGCCCAGGAAGCCCTGCCACAGTTTATCGGTAAGAAAAAAGAGGATACCATCACGTTCGACATTCAGGCTGCGTTTCCGGATGAGAAAGACCGCTCGCTGGCAACCGGCATTAAGCAGGAAGAAGCCGCCGACCTTCAGGGCGAATTTATCTTCACCATCGAAGACATCACCCGCAACAAACCGGCCGACCTGAATCAGGAGTTCTTTGATAAGGTGCTAGGACCGGGCAATGTAGAGAGCGAAGAGCAGTTCCGCGAGCGGGTGCAGGAGATTATCAAAAATAACTACGAGCGCGAAGCCAACACGCTGCTGCGTTTTACTATTGAGAAAACCCTGCTGGAGAATATCCCTATTACGCTGCCCGATGAGTTTCTGAAGCAGTGGCTGCTGGAAGTGAACGAGGGTAAGTTTACGCCGGAGCAGATAGAAGAGCAGTACGATGATTTCACTAAATCGGTGAAGCTGCAGCTCATCAAGAACAAGATTGCCGAGCAGGCCGACATCAAGGTAGAATTTGAAGAGGTAATGGGCGTAACCCGCCAGATGGTGCGCGAGCAGTTTGGTTTCTACGGTGACGATAGTCAGATGAACGAAACCATCGACCGTATTGCCCGTAACTACCTGATGGATGACAAGAGCAACGGCCAGAACTATACCAACATGTTTAACCGCGTGTACGACGACAAAGTAATCGAATACGCCAAAACGCAGGTGGAGCTTCAGCCGCAGACCGTAACGCTGGATGAGTTTAAAGAACTCGTCGCAGCGAATAACAACCGCTAATTGTCCGGGCCAGCATCTCTGCTGGCCCTTTCTTTTTCACATCTTTTCGTTGTATAGATCGCTTATCGTGCGTAAGGCTGGATAGCAACTCATGTGAGGGAATTTGGTATCTTTATAGCTCAACTCAACCGGAAAATCGCCATGATCTCAAATCCAGCCGCCAACCCCGCCCTGCCGACGCATCTGCAAACTGTCGAGGAGTTTGAGCAGTGGCAGAAGCAACCCGGTAACGACGGTAGCTTCGAGTTCGTCCGGGGGCGCATCATTCCAAAATCCATGAAACAGGATGAGATCGACATTGCCGATTTTCTGGCCCGCCGGTTTACCCAAACGAATGCCTATCAGCAAAAGCATATATTGTATCCAGAACTGGACTCATACGTAGACGCCACCCGCAAGCGCATTCCGGACCTCAGCTACTTCACGGCAGAGCAATGGCAGGCTATCCGGCGGGGTGAGCGGGTCAATACGCTGTTTGCCATCGAAATTCTGTCAGACTCGGAGAGTCACCAGGAAGTGCTGGATAAGATTCAGGATTATTTCGACGGTGGAGCGCAGTTGGGCTGGTACATTGTTCCCAAACATCAGAAAATTTATGCCTACACGTCACCCGACGATTCTACGGTAATTAAGGGCCAGCAAACAATCTCTGCGTCCCCTGTGCTGCCAGATTTCCAGTTTACGGTCGCGGACCTGTTTGCGTAAGTGTTTATCGTTTTAAACGAATTATTTAAATCCGATTCGCTCCCGTTCCCGTGGCTGCTCTACATCGGTACCGATGGCCCGCACCAGGTCCAGCATAACGCGCTCTTCGTATTTACGCTTCCAGTGCTCGGCCTCCAGCCGGAGCTTATCCAGTTCTACCTGCTGCTTTTCCAGCTTTAGCCGGAGCGTCTCCAGTTCGTGCCGTACTTCGTTATCAATTATTTCTACGGGTTGGGCCGTGATGGCCTCTTCGGTCAGTAGCTCGGTTACCGACAGGTTCAGTACGTCTGCAATCTGCTCTAAGCGGCTCAGGGTCAGTTCCGTTTTGCCGCGCTCAATATCGCCGTAGGCGGTGGTAGACAGGCTGAGCAGATCGGCCATATTCTCCTGAGAATAACCCCGTTGCAGGCGCAGCCGCCGGATGCGTTCGCCGGGTGAGCGGTGGGTGGTTTTTGTCTTCATCTCAAGTCCAGTCGATAAAATCTTAACTCATGCCGACAAGCATTTCTGTAAGGATCATGCATTTTTGTCGAAACTATATGTTTAACCAACATTTGTCTATTTTCGTTGCCAAATAAAACTAGAGAACGCAAGCATGAATTACGGACAGGAATTCCGCAAATACGCCGTTCATCACCTCGGCATGAACGGCCTGACGGTGGACGGTTACGTAAACCACACCGTTGAAAACATGACCCGCGCCGTGATCGAAGAGCGGCCGATGAACTTCCGCGAGGTCGACGTTTTTTCGCGTCTGATGGCCGACCGGATCATCTTTATGGGCATGGGCGTCGACGATAACATTGCCAACATTGTGGTGGCGCAGTTACTTTTTCTGGAGTCGGCCGACCCGAAGAAAGATATCCTGATGTACATCAACAGTCCCGGCGGTTCGGTATACGCCGGTCTGGGTATTTACGATACTATGCAGTACGTCCGGCCTGATGTGGCCACCGTATGTACCAGTCTGGCGGCCTCGATGGGTGCCGTGCTGCTGGCGGGTGGTGCGGCCGGCAAACGGTCGGCGCTGCCGCACGCCCGGATTATGATTCACCAGCCGTCGGGCGGGGCGCAGGGTCAGTCGGTCGATATCGAAATTACGGCCAAGCAGATTGTGCTGCTGCGTCGCGAGCTATACGATATTCTGGCGCAGCATACCGGCAAAACCTTTGAGCAGATCGAGAAAGACTCCGACCGCGACTACTGGATGAAGGCCGATGAGGCTAAAGAATACGGCCTGATCGACGAAGTACTGCGCCGGGATCGCCCTGCTACGACATAATCGGTTTGGTAAACTGTATGCCGCATAATAAATTTACTCTTCCAATACGACCTGGGGAAACTTGGGTCGTATTTTTTTGTTATACCAACTGCAACAATAGATGGTAAACCCGGTTTATTTTTGCACTTTGAACCAGCTTATAAATTCTATATAGAATGCCACAAATTAACTGCTCGTTCTGCGGACGACGTAAAAATGAAGTAGTCCTGCTGCTGTCGGGAATCGATGCCCACATCTGCAACTACTGCATTGAGCAAGGTCACCAGGTAGTGCTGGAGGAAACAAAGCCGCGTCAGAATGAAACCACGGCCGAGGCCTCGTTCAATCTGATCAAGCCTATTGAGATGAAGAAATACCTGGATCAGTACGTCATTGGTCAGGACGAGGCTAAAAAAGTGATGACCGTGGCGGTATATAACCACTACAAGCGCCTGATGCAGCCTAAAACCGATGATGAAGTGACAATTGAAAAGTCGAACATCATCATGGTGGGCGAGACGGGAACCGGTAAAACGTACCTCGCCCGGACCGTTGCTAAAATTCTGCAGGTACCATTCTGCATTGCCGATGCGACCGTGATTACTGAAGCCGGTTACGTGGGCGAAGATGTAGAGACCATTCTGACCCGCTTGCTACAGGCGGCCGATTATAATGTAGAAGCTGCCGAGCGCGGCATCGTCTACATCGACGAGATCGATAAGATTGCCCGCAAATCAGATAACCCATCCATCACCCGCGACGTAAGCGGAGAGGGTGTGCAGCAGGCGTTGCTGAAGCTGCTGGAAGGTTCGGTGGTGAATGTGCCGCCCCAGGGAGGTCGCAAACACCCTGACCAGAAACTGATTGCGGTGAATACCGAAAACATTCTGTTTATCTGCGGGGGGGCCTTCGATGGTATCGACCGGCACATTGCCAAGCGAATCAACACCCGGCCTATTGGTTTCTCCGGCGACCGCCGGCTGAACGAAACGTTTGAGAAAGGCCACCTGATGCGGTATGTGTCTGCGCAGGATCTGAAGTCGTTCGGCCTGATTCCGGAACTGATCGGCCGCCTGCCGGTGCTGACCTACCTGGAGCCGCTGAACCAGGATGCGCTGCTTCGTATCCTGACCGAGCCGCGTAACGCCCTGACTAAGCAATACGAAAAGCTCTTTAATATGGAGGGTATCAAACTGTATTGGGATGATAGTGCGCTGGAGTATATTGTCGACCAGGCCATGCAGTACAAACTGGGTGCCAGAGGGCTGCGCTCCATCTGCGAATCCATCATTACCGATGCCATGTTTGAGCTGCCCTCCGATGAAGATACAAAGGAATTTACCATTACGCGACAGTACGCGATGGAGAAGTTCGGGAAGTCCACGCTACACCTGCTAAAGTCAGTGGCGTAGGTCTGCTTCTAAGTGACTAAATACGGGAAGAAGATGAAAAACCCGGCCTGATTTCAGGCCGGGTTTTTCGTTAACTCAGTTTTTTATCTGTTTTTTTCATTTGTTTCTAACAAAGTGTATGTTTAGGCGTTCATGCAAAAAATCAATGTCCAACCAAAAAACCATGTGTAGCATGAGAACTTTGACTAAAAATGCCTTTTTTGCCCTCGCCACAGCCGCTTTACTGAGTGCCTGCAGCCGCCCCTACGCTACGTTCCAGAGAACCCAGCACGAGAATTTCCACGCCCAGAAAGTTGAGGCTGTGGTAACGCCGGTGCAGGACGAGGTACAGGTAGCTCAAATAACAGAGTCGGCTACGGTAGCCGCTCCGGTACAAACTGAAGCATTGGCCTCGGTAGAGAACAAGGCTGTTGCCAATAAGAAGCTGGAAAAGCGGATGGCAAAAGTACAAAATCTGCTGACTGCTGCCGCTGAGAAGAACGCGCTGGCACCGCAGGCAAGCAACGCTCCCCAGAAGCTGAATATGGTGGAGAAGATGTTGCTGAAGAAGATCGATAAGAAAATCAAGAATAAAGTAGCGCCTGATGAAGCCAAGGCGTTGAACTCAAACATCCGTATCGGTCTGATCCTGCTGCTGGCTGCTATTGTTCTGGCTTTGATTCCGGGCCTATGGTGGTTGTCGTCAATTGCTGGTATCGCCGGTGTGGTATTTATCGTTCTCGGCCTGATCAATATGGCTTAGCAACCTAAGCCTAACAGGCCCGACAAACCAATACTGGTATTGATTTTCGAGTACGGCGTAGTGGCTTTCCTTCGGGACAGCCGCTACGCCGTTTTTTTTGTTTTTAACAATCTAATTGCCCGTTATTGAGTAAACTTGCAGGATTATTTGGCAGTCGCTGCCATCCTCTTAAACGGCGAAAGCTATCAAAGTCATGTCACAATTATTTAATGTATATCCGCTATACGATATTGAGCCGGTACGGGCGTTGGGAAGTTATGTGTGGGACCGGAACGGCGACCGCTATCTGGACCTCTACGGGGGCCATGCCGTGATCTCCGTTGGCCATACGCACCCGCGCTATGTACAGGCATTGACCAACCAGCTGCAGCAAATATCGTTTTACTCCAATTCGGTAAAGATTCCGCAGCAGCAGGAACTGGCTGATAAACTGGGGGCACTCTCAGGCTACCCCGATTTTGCGCTCTTCCTGTGCAACTCCGGGGCCGAAGCGAACGAAAACGCCTTGAAACTGGCATCGTTTCATACCGGCCGGACACAGGTGGTGGCTTTCCGAAAAGGCTTTCACGGCCGTACTGCCGGGGCCGTAGCGGCTACCGACAACCCGGCCATTGTGGCTCCGGTCAATTTTAATCAGCATGTGCAGTTTGTGCCGTATAATGATGTGGAAGCAGCTAAAGCGGCTATTACGGAGGAGACCTGCGCCGTCATTATTGAAGGTATCCAGGGCGTGGGGGGGATTCATGTGGCCACCGACGAGTTCTTGCAGGCGCTGCGGCAGCGCTGTGACCAGACCGGCGCGGTGCTGATTCTGGACGGGGTGCAGTGCGGCTATGGCCGGTCGGGGCGTTTTTTTTCGCACCAGTTCAGCGGCATTGAGCCGGACCTGGTTACGATGGCTAAAGGCATGGGCAACGGTTTTCCGATTGGCGGGGTTATGATCTCACCGACATTCAAAGCGAGCTATGGCCTGCTGGGTACCACCTTCGGCGGCAATCACCTGGCCTGTACGGCGGCTATTGCCGTGCTGGATATTATGAAGGACGAAGAACTGATGACGAATGCTACCCGGATGGGTGACTACCTGATGGATGGTATCCGGCAGATCGGCGGCTATAAAGAACTGCGTGGCCGGGGGCTGATGATCGGTATCGAGTACGACTTTCCGGTGGAGACGCTGCGCAATACGCTACTGTTCGAGCATCATATCTTTACAGGTGTGGCCGGCAAAAACACAATCCGGTTGCTGCCGTCTCTGGCGATTGGGAATGAGGAGGCTGATCTGTTTTTGGAGGCTTTAAGTAAAGAAGTAAAAGTGGTGCTATAACTTTTAACCGCAAAGACGCGAAGGGGGGCGCAAAGGTCGCAAAGAAAAGAGAAGATGGGAGAGAATGATATTGCTTGTGTTGTGGTTAATTATGCTTTTAAGGTGCATAAGGCGTTGGGACCGGGTTTGCTCGAATCGGCTTATGAGGAATGCCTGGCATATGAACTAATCAACGCGGGAATGTCTGTTGAGCGGCAGAAAGGCTTGCCTCTGTATTATGATGCCATCAAAATGGATGTTGGCTATCGCGTCGATTTACTGGTAAACCAGAAAGTTATCATCGAACTAAAAGCCGTTGACGCACTCAACGATGTACATACTGCTCAACTAATCACCTATTTAAAGCTATCCCATTGCAAACTCGGCCTGCTCATCAACTTCAATGTAGCCTTGATAAAAGACGGCATCCGCCCATTAGCCAATAACCTGTAATTTTTCTTTGCGAACTTAGCGCCCACCTTAGCGCCTTTGCGGTTAAAAATAAATGACCAATTTCACCTCTATATCCGACGTCACCGATCTGAACGCCCTCATCCACGAAGGCCTGTATGTCAAAAAGCACCCCTTCGCCGATCAGGCCTTAGGTAAAAATAAGACCATTGGCCTGATCTTCTTCAATTCCAGCCTGCGCACCCGGCTAAGTACCCAGAAAGCTGCCCAAAACCTCGGCATGAACGTCATGATTATGAACGTCGGGCAGGATAGCTGGGGTCTGGAAATGGAAGAAGGGATTATTATGAACGCCGACAAAGCCGAGCACGTCAAAGAAGCAGCCGCTGTGATCGGCCGGTACTGCGATATGATCGGCATACGAGCGTTTGCCGAACTGAAGGACCGGGAAAAAGACTACCGCGAGCAGGTGCTGACCCAGTTCCAAAAATACGCCGGTGTACCCATCGTCAACCTGGAATCGGCCACCCGGCATCCGCTGCAATCGCTGGCCGACTGCATTACCATTGAAGAATTTAAAGTGAAACGGCGGCCGAAGGTGGTACTCACGTGGCTACCGCACTTCAAACCACTGCCGCAGGCGGTAGCCAATTCGTTCTGCGAGTGGATGAACCATATGGATGTCGAGCTGGTGGTGACGCATCCGCAAGGCTACGAACTGGCTCCGGAGTTTGTTGGCCATGCGCTCGTGACGCACAACCAGAACGAAGCCTTTGAGGGAGCCGATTTCATCTACGGCAAAAACTGGTCGTCGTATACCCATTACGGGCAGGTGCTGACGCAGGACCCCACCTGGATGGTGACCATGGACAAGCTGCGACTGACCGATAACGGTAAGTTTATGCACTGCCTGCCCGTACGCCGGAATATGAAAGTGACCGATGAGGTATTGGATAGTCCGCAGTCGCTGGTGATAGAACAGGCGGCCAACCGGGAGTGGTCGGCGCAGGCGGTGCTGAAAACGCTTTTACACGGTATGGAATAGCTGAAGCCACAACGTTTGATTCAGCGTACATCGCTTCGATATGCATAATCTTACAGTCATTAAAATTGGCGGTAACGTCATCGACAAGCCTGGGGCCCTGAACCAGTTTCTGAGCAGTTTCGCTCAGATACGGGACCACAAGATTCTGGTTCACGGGGGGGGGAAGATTGCCACGCAGGTGGCCGAAAAGCTGGGCGTACCTACTACGATGGTCGAGGGCCGGCGTATTACTGATCAGCCTATGCTGGATGTGGTGACAATGGTATACGGCGGCCTGGTCAATAAGCAGATTGTGGCCAAACTCCAGGCGCTGGAGGTGAACGCCATTGGCCTGACCGGAGCTGATGCCAGTACGGTGCTGGCCAAAAAACGGGCCGTCGGCGAAATCGACTATGGCTTCGTCGGGGATATAGTCGAAATCGATTCCGGGCAGATTCAGTATATGCTGCGGCAGGGCCTGGTGCCGGTTTTTGCGCCCCTGACGTATGACGAGGAAGGTAATCTGCTCAACACCAATGCCGATACAATGGCTTCGGCCATTGCCGTCGATATGGTTCACAAGAACACGGTCACGCTGGTATACTGCTTTGAGAAAAAAGGAGTGCTGTTGGACCCGGCCAATGATAGCAGCGTAATCTCGTCGCTGACACCCCAGGTGTACGAGTCGCACAAAACCGCCGGCATCATCAGCAAAGGCATGATACCCAAGCTCGACAATGCCTTCAAGGCCCTGCGCAATGGCGTGGCCAAGGTCATCATCTGCCACGCCGATCAGGTTGTGCAGGCTGTAAAAGAAGGTAATGCCGGGACAACGCTGACACTCTCCTGAATTATCAGACCTTGAGAACCCGGCGAATCCCCAGCATTCGCTTCTGGTAGTAGCTGACACTCAGCCAGTCGTACCGGACGCCCTTGTTGGTGATGGAGTGGATGAACCGGATGCGCCCTCTGTCAACGTCTGTAATGATACCGACATGCTGGATCTGGCTGCCTTTATTGATCTTTCCCCTGAAAAAGATCAGATCACCCGGTCTGGCTTTTTCTTTTTTTACAGGTGTCCCCATTTTTCCCTGCTCCCAGCTCGCACGCGGCAATCGAATACCAAAACGTTGAAAGCAGTATTTGGTAAAACCGGAGCAATCGAAGCCTCTCGGCGTAGAGCCGCCCCAGACGTAGCGTACAGACACATACTTGTGGGCAAATTTGGTTACGTGGGGCGTCGTTGGCTTGGCCTGAACAGACGCGGACAAACAAGCAGCCGTCAAGGCTGACAGGAGTAGTTTTCTCGCCTTCAATGATAGATTAAGTCAGGTTACGGTCCCCAAAACTAGGCCCGGATTCCCGGCGAGCCAAACACATGAAGACTAACTTGCACAAGACTTCGGTAGTGAATTACACTTAAATCTTTTTTGTGTATCTGTTTACTAATTGATTAACAGCAGGTTAGGTAGATATGTGAAAGCCGGAAAATTGGTCAAAAAAATTTCGATAAATCTATAGGCTAAAAGGGGATTTGCTTCGGTTTACCTCAATAGTCAGGTCCGCTTAATAGGCAAAAGGCTGCGTCGGATAATGGGCGGGGTTATTGCAATACCATGTCAACTACACGAAGCTCATGAACGCATACGATGTCATCATCGGCAGCGGTGTCAATGCCCTCACCGCCGGTGTCGTTTTAGCCAGACAGGGCAAGAGCGTTGCCATTTTTGAACGAAACGACTGGCTCGGAGGAAATATTCTGACGGAAGAAACCGTTTTCCCAGGCTTCAAAACAGATATACTGTCTGCCTACCACACGATGTTCGTAACGGGGCCGGCCTACATAAAGTTTAAAGAGGAGCTGACCGCTAATGGCTTACGGTATCGGAATACTCCGGCACCCACAGCCTCTAGTATGCCAGGTAAGTCTCCGGACGACGCGAAGAGCATCATTTTTTTTACGGACCGCCAGAAAACCATCGCTGAGGTCAACCGGCATACGCCCGGCAACGGTAATATGGTCAATACAGTTGTACGCGCCTGCTGATAAGCGAAGCGCCGGTAAAGCCCGGCATCAGACGCGAAGCCAGAGAATACCGTTACGGTCGGGGTGATTTTGTGATTCATCTGACCCTTGATTCGCCTTTTTCCAACCTGTTTCACATCGGAGCCTCAACGCATCCCGGACCTGGACTGGCCGGTACATCGGGGTATCTGGTAGCTAAAGGGATAAGCTGACGTGTGATATTCGTGTAAACTTCCGGTTAACTAAGGTATTTCTGGCGGCTTGCTGTCTTTACAGTAAATAAGCAGGCAGTTCAATGAATAAAGTATCAGAAAAAACGTCGGGTAGCGGGCTTAGCAGCCTTTTCAGCCTGGCGGAAAAAGTGATTATCGTAACGGGCGGTACCGGCATCCTGGGTGGGTCGTTTTGCCAGGGCATTTGCGAAGCCGGCGGGCGCGTGGTGCTGCTGGGCCGCAACCGCGAAGTGGGCGAGGAGCGGACCGAACAACTGCGGCAGGCCGGTGGTGATGTGCTGTTCATACAGGCCGATGTGCTCAACGAAGACGAACTGAATCAGACCTGCGAGGAAATCCTGAAAACCTACGGCCGTATTGATGGCCTGGTCAACGGAGCGGGCGGTAATATTCCGCAGGCTGTGATTGGGCCCGATCAGGATATTTTCCAGGTCAACCTGCCCGCGCTGAAGCAGGCGTTTGATCTCAATCTTTACGGCACTATTCTGCCCACGGTTGTTTTCGGTAAGCACCTGACCGAAAAAGGGGGTAGCATCGTCAATATTTCGTCTATGGCGGCTCAGACCGCTATTACACGGGTGTTGGGCTATTCGATGGCCAAAGCGGCTGTCGATAATTTTACCCGCTGGATGTCGGTAGAACTGGCGCAGCGCTACGGCGACAGGATTCGCATGAACGCCATTGCCCCCGGTTTCTTTGTCACGCACCAGAACCGGCGGCTGCTCACCAACGAAGACGGCACGTATACCGCCCGGGGTGAGGCCGTTATCCGCAACACACCCTACAAACGTTTCGGCGAACCCGACGAACTGATTGGCACCCTGATCTGGCTGCTGAGCGATGCCTCACGGTTTGTCAGTGGCGAAGTAATCTGCGTCGACGGCGGTTTTCATATTTTCTCCGGTGTTTAGTCCGGGTAGTTCAGCACTTCAGTCTCTTTTTTATACAGTACGTAACCAACCTCATTTATGACATCACGATCTATTGGCTCATACCGCTGGACGATTTGTGGTCTTATCTTCTTTGCGACAACCATAAATTACCTCGACCGGGTTGTTATCAGTCTCTTAAAACCCAATTTGGAGAAAGACTTTAACTGGACCGAAACGGATTACTCCAATCTGGTCGTTGTGTTCCAGGCGGCTTACGCCTTAGGTATGCTAGGTATCGGCCGGGTCATTGATAAGGTCGGCACCAAAACCGGCTACGCTATTTCACTGACCTTATGGAGTATTGTAGGCATGGCTACTGCCCTGGCCAAAACCACCTTTGGCTTCGGGATTGCGCGGGCTGCTCTTGGCTTAAGTGAAGCCGGTAACTTCCCGGCCGCCATCAAGACCGTGGCCGAATGGTTTCCCAAAAAAGAGCGGGCGCTGGCCACGGGGATCTTTAATTCCGGTACCAATGTGGGTGCTATTCTGGCCCCGCTGACGGTGCCGTTTATTGCCACCAACTGGGGCTGGCAGTGGGCGTTTATCCTGACGGGGGCTACCGGTATTATCTGGCTGGTGCTCTGGCTGACCATTTACGACACGCCGGCCCGGCACAAAAACGTGACAACCGAAGAACTGAATTATATCAACAGCGATGTAGAAGAACGGATGGAGGAAGAAGCCGCCAAAGGCGAAAAAGTCTCCTGGTTCAGGCTGCTGACCTTCCGTCAGACCTGGGCGTTCTTTTTCGGCAAGCTGCTGACCGACCCCATCTGGTGGTTCTATCTGTTCTGGCTACCGGCGTTCCTGAAAGCTGAATATGGGCTTCAGGGTACAGACATGGCCCTGCCGGTTGCGCTGGTGTATACGATAGCCAGTATAGGCAGTGTTTTCGGGGGCTGGTTGCCGCTGAACCTGATCAAGAGAGGTTTTCCGGTGTTCCGGGCGCGTAAAACCTCGATGTTTATCTACGCCCTATGTGCCTTGCCGGTGGTGTTTGCCCAGTACCTGGGTAGCATGAACCTCTGGCTGGCGGTGCTGATAATCGGCTTTGCAGCCTCGGCTCACCAGGCCTGGAGCGCCAATATTTTCACGACCGTATCGGATATGTTCCCGCGCCGGGCCGTTGCTTCGGTAACGGGGATTGGCGGTATGGCCGGGGCCTTCGGCGGTATTTTTATCGCCCGGCTGGCTGGTCAATTGTTCGACTATTACAAGGGCCAGGGCCATATTGAAACAGGCTATTACATCATGTTCATTATTTGTGGCTTTGCCTACCTGACGGCCTGGAGCATTATGCACTTCCTGGTGCCGAAGTTTAAACTGGTCAACTTCTCGGGCACTCAAACGCCGGAACCGGTATCGCCGGTAGCCTGACACCAACGCACGTACGAGTAGATTACCGGCTTTTCGGTGCTTTTTTGGGCACTAAACCGATCTGAACCCTAACATCCTGACTCATGCAAGACGAAAAAAAAACAGGTGTTTCCAGAAGAGACTTTCTGAACACGGCCGCCAAAGGGGCCTTGTCCACGGCCATCCTCAGCGGGTTCCCGATCATTGTGCCGGCCTCCGTTTTTGGCAAAAATGCACCCAGCAACCGCATCAATATCGGCGCTATCGGCACCGGCCGTATCTCCCGCACGCATGATATGCCGGGCGTATGGCGGTACGATAACGCCCTGATTATGGCGGTCTGCGATGTAGACAGCAAGCGCGCCAACGATGCCAAAACGCTGGTCAACAGCGTATACTCGAAGAAAACCGGTAAGGATTACGACGGTGTTCGGGTGTACACCGACTATCGGGAACTGCTTCAGAACAAGGATGTGGACGCGGTACTTATCAGTACGCCCGACCACTGGCACGCACCCATTGCCATTCATGCGGTGGAGGCCGGTAAGGATGTGTATATGCAGAAGCCCGCGTCGCTGACCATTTCGGAAGGCCGGGCCATGGCCGATGCCGTGAAGCGCTCAGGCCGGATTATGCAGGTGGGCAGTCAGCAGCGGTCGTCGGAGCAGTTCCGCTACGCGGCCGAACTGGTGCGCAACGGCCGCATCGGGCAGTTGAAGAAAGTGTATGTCGGCTTACCGGGTGACCCCTCGGGCGACGAGGAGCCGGAAATGCCCATCCCGAAAAACCTCAACTATGATATGTGGCTGGGTACTACGCCGGAGGTGTATTATACCGAAAAGCGCGTACACCCGCAGGCCGATTACGACCGGCCGGGCTGGCTGCGCTGCGAGCAGTTTGGCGCGGGTATGATTACCGGCTGGGGCTCGCATCATATCGACTGCGCCCACTGGGCCATGAATACCGAATACACCGGCCCCGTGGAAATCTGGGGTAAGGCCGACTTTCCGAAGAAAGGGCTGTGGGATGTACACGGCATTTTCCAGACCGAAGCCCTGTATGAAAACGGCGTTCACATGATCGTCAGCAACGAACTGCCCAACGGCATCCGGTTTGAAGGTACTAATGGCTGGATCTTTGTATCACGCGGGGATGCTTCGGTAACAGCCAGTGATCCGGTGGCGAAGCAGCAGGCCGCCAAAAAGCTGGACGCCAGCGATCCGAAACTGCTTACCTCCGTAATTGGCCCCAGCGAAATTCATTTGCCGGTCAGCAAAGAGCACCACGGCAACTGGCTGGAAAGCATTGTGAGCCGTAAAGAGCCGATTGCCCCAGCCGAGGTAGGTCACCGCTCCTGCACCGCCTGTCTGCTGCACCACGCGGCCATGAAGCTGAACCGGAAACTATATTGGGATCCGAAGAAAGAAGTATTTAAGAACGATCCCGAAGCCAATAAACTGTTGTCGCGGCCGCAGCGGACACCGTATGCGATTAAGGCCGTGGCCAGCAGCAAAGTAAAATAACAACCAAGCACAACCTATGAAGTTTTTGTCTGTGGCGGCTCTGTTAGTCATGCCTATCGTCTCTACGTCGCTGTCTGCGCAGGTGCCGAATAAGGCAGCCACTAAGCCTGTCAAACTGATTACGCTCGACCCTGGCCACTTCCACGCGGCTCTGGTGCAGAAGAGTATGTACCCGGATGTAGACCCGCTGGTGCATGTATACACACCCGCCGGCCCCGATCTGCAACTGCACCTCGACCGGATTCTGAGCTATAACAGTCGGCGGGAGAACCCAACGACCTGGCAGGAGAAGGTGTACACGGGCAATGACTTCATGGAAAAAATGCTGGCGGGCAAGGCCGGCAATGTAGTGGTAATGGCCGGTAACAACCGGCTGAAGACCGATTACATTCACCGATCGGTAGCGGCCGGTTTTAACGTGTTGGCCGATAAGCCGATGGTAATTAATGCCGGTAATTTTGATAAGCTCAAAGATGCCTTTGCCGTAGCCGCCAAAAACAAAGTGATGCTGTACGACATCATGACCGAGCGGTTCGAGATTTCGACCCTGCTGCAGCGGGAGTTCTCCATGCTGCCGGACGTGTTCGGGACGCTGGAAAAAGGAACGCCCGACAACCCGGCTGTGACGAAGGAGAGCGTTCACCACTTCTACAAATACGTTTCCGGCAGTGTGCTGACGCGCCCGGCCTGGTTTATGGATGTGGCCCAGCAGGGAGAGGGGATTGTCGACGTGACCACGCACCTGGTCGATCTGGTTCAGTGGGAGTGCTTCCCCAACCAAATCATCGACTACAAGAAGGACATCAGGCTGACCGATGCCCGCCGGTGGACTACCGACATGACCCGCGAGCAGTTCAACACCATTACGAAGCTTAACGGCTATCCGGACTACCTCAAAAAAGACGTAGGACCGGATGGCGTGCTGAAAGTCTACAGCAACGGCGAGATCAACTACCAGGTTCGGGGTGTCAACGCCAAAGTATCCGTCATCTGGGCGTATCAGGCACCCGAAGGGGCCGGCGATACGCACTACTCCATAATGCGCGGTACCAAAGCCAACCTGATTATCCGGCAGGGAGCCGAGCAGCAGTATAAGCCGACGTTATACATTGAGCCGATTGCGGGCGGTGCCGCTTATGACACCAAACTGGCGGCATCGTTGAAAACGCTTCAGCAAAAGTACCCCGGTGTGGAACTGAAAAAACTGGAAAAGGGCTGGGAGGTGATTATTCCTGAATCGTATAAGGAAGGCCACGAAGCCCACTTCGCACGGGTAATGGAAAACTTCCTGAAATACCTGAAAGCAGGCAAACTACCGGAGTGGGAAGTACCCAATATGATTGCCAAGTATTACACCACCACGCGTGCGCTGGAACTGGCCAAGCAGGGTCAGAACACGGCGAGTGGGAAATAAGATTACCCCCTAACCAACCCAAACACATGAAAGAAGACCAAGCCAACCGGCGGGACTTTCTGAAACAGTCCGTCACTACAGCCGCCGGGCTGGTCGCCTTGTCGACCCTGCCCGAAGTCTCCGCAACCCCTAAAGTCTATGGCAGCAAACCCATCGTGAGCAGCCTCGGGCAAACGCCCAAAGCGGACCGTATCCGGTTCGGTGTCATCGGCATCAACCACGGACACATTAATTCGCAGGTGGAAGCAGTACGGCGCGGGGGCGGTGAGTTTGTTTCGTTTTATGCTAAAGAGCCCGATCTGGCGGCTGCGTTTGCCAAGCGCTTCCCGATGGCAAAACAGGCTCGCAGCGAAAAGGAGGTGCTGGAGGATAACAGCATCCAGCTTATTCTGAGCGCCGGTATTCCCGACGAGCGGGCTCCGCTGGGTATTCAGGTGATGCGCCACGGTAAAGATTATATGGTTGATAAGCCGGGCATTACCACGCTTGACCAACTGGCGCAGGTGCGTAAGGTGCAGAAAGAGACCAAGCGCATTTACTCCATCATGTACAGTGAGCGGCTGGAAAACCGGGCTACCATAAAAGCCGGCGAACTGGTGAAGGCGGGTGCCATCGGCAAGGTAATCCAGACCATCGGAATGGGTCCACACCGAATGAGTACCAGCACCCGGCCCGACTGGTTCTTCGACCGGCAGCGCTTCGGCGGTATCATCTGCGATATTGGCTCCCATCAGTTCGATCAGTATCTGTTTTTTACCGGCTCCAGCCAGGCCCAGGTAGTTGCTTCGCAGGTGGGCAATGTACACCATCCGCAGTATCCTAAATTTGAAGATTTTGGCGATGTCATGCTGCGCGGTAACGGCGGTATGGGTTATATCCGCGTCGACTGGTTTACGCCCGACGGGCTCAAAACCTGGGGCGACGGCCGACTGACCATTCTCGGCACCGACGGCTACATCGAGATCCGCAAGAATATTGATATTGCCGGCCGCGATGGCGGTAACCACCTCTTTCTGGTCGACAATAAGGGAACGCAGTACATTGATTGCAGCAAGCAGCCGCTGCCCTACGGCGAACAGCTTGTGGATGATGTGGTGAACCGGACCGAAACGGCCATGTCGCAGGAACACTGCTTCCTGGCTACCGAACTGGCTCTGAAAGCCCAGCAGCAGGCCCAAAAAATCAACCTTAAAGCATAAAGGAGTAATGGCTAGACTTTTCACCGTTGTACTGCTCGGACTTTGCCTGTTGACAATGGTAGCCAGCCGGCAGAAGCAGGCACCGGTTAACTGGAAAAAAGTGAAAGTGCTGGTGTACACCAAAAACGGCAAGGGCTATGTTCACGACAATATTCCCTTTGCCGTAGCCGCTATTCAGAAACTGGGGCAGGAGCACGGCTTCAGCGTTGAGGTGTCCGACCAACCGGCGGTGTTTACCGAGGCCAACCTGAAGCAATACACCATGCTGGTGTTTCCCAGCACCAACAACGATGTGTTCGACACCAACGAACAGCGGCTGGCGTTCCGGCGGTACATCGAAGCCGGCGGTGGCTTTGTGGGCATTCACTCGGTCATGGGTACCGAGCGGAACTGGACCTGGTTCAAGCGTATGCTGGGTGGTACGTTTGCCTGGCACCCCCGTTTCCAGCAGCTGAAAGTCCACGTACTCGACCCCGGTCACCCGTCGATGGAAGGACTGCCGAAAGTCTGGGAGAAAGAAGATGAATGCTACTTTGCCAAGGAAATGTCACCCGGCCCTACCGTTATCATGGCCCACGACCTGACAGTGCTTAACCCGGCCGATGCCGAAAAAATAAACCAGAACCGGGGTACATACACCGAATTATACCCGGCGGCCTGGTACTACAACTACGATGGCGGCTATACCTGGTGTACCGCCCTCGGTCACGACAAGAAAGACTACCAGGACCCGACCTTTGTGCAGCATATCTTCCAGGGTATGCGCTACATAGCCGGTCAGGTGAAGAAGGTCGATTTTGGCAAGGCCTACGCCACCTCGCATGAGATGGCTATTCAGTAACACGTCGTGCCGGGCCGGCCTGACCGCAATCATTTTTTGCGGCTACGGGCCTGCCTCTCAAGCCGCACATAGACCTCCGGAAAATCGTACCCATCGGCCACGGTTTCCGTCAACTGCGCTACCCCCTGCGGTCCTACCCACATCAGCCAGCGCGAAACCTCCATACCGGCGGTCATATACGCCAGCATGACCTGCCGGTACGTGCCCGCAAAAAAATCGCGGGTCGTTTCCAGGTTGGTCAGGGCCACCACCCGTTGCCGTCCGTGCGTATAGTAGAGCCATTCGTCCCGAAAGTCGCGGTAGCGCTGCACGCGGTTTATCGATCCGGAATGGTTGGGCGGGGTGAAGCGATAATCGACCATCATGGCCAGCCCCTCGTTGAACCACTGCGGAATCTGCCGTTTCACCGTCAGCCAGCCTAACCGGGCAAATAATTCATCATGGCAGAGTTCGTGTGCGATCACATCCACATTATTGCCATCCGGTCCTAATACCAGAAAGGAAGTGCCCCAGGGGGTGCCCAGGCTGCACCCCGCACCTTCTCCGCCAACGCAGTATTGAATGTAGTCTTCCTGGGTACGGCAATAGATAAGCACGGCCTGCCCTTCGAGCGGATGCCAGTACCGGCGCAGCCGTTCGTGGGCTAGCCGAACATTCTGGCGCAGTTGCTTTTGCTGCGAAACGGGCGTACCGGCGCTGACGTAAATCCGGCGGGTGGTATCAGCCAGCGGCATAAAGCGGGGGGAGTAGCCGATCAGGTGACAGCGCAGAATTTCCGGATATATCAGGGCATAGCCAAGAGGAAGCGCAATAAGCAGGGGTAAAACATACCGGATCAGAACATTCTGTCGCATGAAAAGATTAACAATCTGCTTCATCAGGTTGTTGACGGTAAAAATAAAACTTTCCGTAACGCACTCCTATGCCGGCCGGATGACCGGCTTTTTTCTATGCATTCTGTACTGATTATCGGAGCGGGGCTGGCCGGACTGACGGCCGCCCGCGAATTAACCCGCCATAACGTTACTGTCACTCTGCTCGATAAAGGACGCGGGGTAGGAGGGCGGCTGGCTACCCGCCGGATTGAGCAAGGCCGCGCCGACCACGGTGCCCAGTATTTCTCCGCTAAAATCCCCGTATTTCAGGCCGAGGTGGGCAACTGGATGGAGGTTGGGCTGGTAAAGGAGTGGCATCTGGAAGAAGCGCCGGGCCACTTTCAGCACCCGCGCTACGTTGGCACCGACGGCATGAACGCCATTGCCAAATACCTGGCCCGCGGCCTGGACATCCGTACCGGCGAGCGAGCTAACCGGCTGGTGGCCCAGGCCAGCGGCTGGCAGGTAGAAACCGAAGCAGGGACGTTGTATCAGGCCGATGCGCTGCTGATTACCGTACCGGCTCCGCAGGCGTTGACCTTACTTCGTGATAGCAGTATTGATTTGACCAGCACCGGCCTTGCGGTACTGGAGGAGATAAATTATCAACCGTGTCTGGCGGTGATGGCGCTGCTGAACCGGCCGAGCCGCATACCGGCACCGGGGTATCTTAAGTTTGACGAGGGGCCGATAGCCTGGGTGGCCGATAACTATCAGAAAGGAATCTCCCCCAATCTGTCGTCGGTCACGATCCACGCCAGCCACCCCTACAGCCAGGCTCATCTGGAAGATGATCTGAACAGCGTCGGGCAGCAACTAGTGAGCCACCTGCGTGAGTGGCTACCCGCCGACAGCGTCGACTCTGTGCAGGTACACCGGTGGCGGTACAGTAACGCCGAACACCGGCACCCGGAAACGTTTCTGGCCGCTAATACCCCAAATCCGCTGCTGTTCGGGGGCGATGGTTTTGGCATCGGCAATGTTGAAGGCGCTTATCTGTCGGGGCTGGCAATGGCTCAGTCACTTTTGGGCAGCCTAAGCTAAACCGGCGGTAAGCCGGGGATCCGCTCCGCTTGTGCGGGCATAAGGTGTAAATCTAGTGTAAGGCAAAGACTCTTCAGGTGTTCTTTAGTACCTTTCGCCTTTAGGAGGTAATGGTAGCCGGTTGCCTCTACGAGCCACACCTTATGATTCAATCTGTTTATCTGTTTGCTTTATTGGCTTTATCAATAACGGCCGCTGCCCAGTCTCGCTACGAACTGCGCGGGGTAGTGCTGGAGTCGGTGTCCGGCAAACCGGTGCCGGGTGCCACGCTGTACGTTCCGCAGACCGGTGCCGGAACCGCTACCGACTCATCGGGCCGCTTTTCGCTGCTGCTAAGTGCCGGTACCTTTACGGTTAATATCACGGCGGTAGGCTATGTGTCGGGCCGCGAGAACGTGACGCTGACCAGCGACCGTACCGTTACTTTCCGCATCGCCGGCCGGGTCTTTGAGCTGGATGAGGTAGAGATCCGGGCCAGAGAGCCGGGGCAAAATGTCCAGAGCGTTCGCATGAGCCAGATTCAGCTTAGTATGCCGCAACTGAAAAAGATGCCGGTAGTGCTGGGAGAGCCGGACATTCTGCGGGCGCTCACGCTTCAGGCGGGGGTATCCACTGCCGGGGAAGGAGCTGGTGGCTTCAACGTTCGGGGTGGGCGGGCCGATCAGAACCTGGTGCTGCTCGACGGCGCTCCGCTATTCAATACCTCGCATTTGCTGGGCTTCTTTACCAGCGTCAGCGCCGATGCGGTGCAGGACGTCAATCTGTTTAAAGGCGGTTTTCCGGCGCAGTACGGTGGGCGGGCGTCGTCACTGCTGCTGATGAACACCCGCGCCGGTAACCGCGAAGGCTGGCGGGTGTCGGGTGGCGTAAGTCCTGTCAGCACCCGGCTGCTGGTAGATGGCCCCATCTCCAAAAAACTGACGTTACTGGCTGGTGGGCGTATCGCTTACCCTACCTACATCATGCGCCTGTTTCCGACCAATAGCGTCAGGCAAAGCCGGGCCTTTTTCTACGACGGCAACATAAAGCTGCAATATGCCCCCAACGACCGGAATACGGTATCGCTATCGGCTTACCGCAGTCAGGATAGCTTCCGGTTTCCGGGCGATACGCTCTACGGCTGGCAGTCAGATGTGGCTTCGTTACGGTGGAGCAGCCTGCTCCGGCCGAATCTGCAACTCAACGTCAATGCTCTCTACAGCGGTTACCAGTACCAGATCGACGGCCTGGACGAAGGGCTTACCTTCCGGCTGAATTCGTACATCCGTCATCGGGAAGTTAAAGCCGACCTGTTTTATACCCTGGCCCGGAAGCACCGCCTGCAGGTGGGTACCAACGGTATTCTGTATCAGGTGCAGAAAGGCAACCTGCAACCCACCAGCAACCAATCGAACGTAAATCCGCAGCGGCTCGAGCCGGAATATGCCCGTGAGGGCGGTCTGTACGTACAAACGGAGTGGGTGGTGGGTCCAGCGCTGACGGTGCAGGCTGGTCTGCGGTATTCGCTCTATAGCCAGGTAGGGCCGCAGACGGTGTATCGGTATGAGGCTACTGTACCCCGGTCGCCGGAAACGATTACGGATTCTGTGCGCTATGCCGCCAATCAGCCTGTACAGTCGTATGGCGGCTGGGAGCCCCGGCTGGGGATGCGGCTGCAGCTTGGCCCGGCAGCTTCATTAAAAGTTAACTACAGCCGGCTGCGGCAATACATTCACCTGATCTCCAACACCACGGCTATTACGCCCATCGATTTCTGGAAGGTCAGCGACCAGTACGTGCCCAATCAGGTTGCCGACCAATTTGCCGTGGGACTGTTCCGGAACCTGCGTGACGATGCCGTTGAAATAAGCCTGGAAGCCTATTACCGCTCGCTGAGTAATCTGGTTGAATACCGGAACGGAGCCACGCTGCTGCTCAACCGCACGCTGGAAACCGATCTGCTGCCGGCAAAAGGCCGGGCCTACGGCATTGAGTTCAGCATCGGCAACAGCAAAGGCCGGCTTACGGGGCAGTTCAATTACGCCTACGCCCGGTCGCTGGTGGCGGTGCAGACAACGTTCAGCGAACTACAGATCAACCGGGGAGCCTATTATCCGGCCACCATCGACCGGCCGCACATACTGAATCTACAGGCGCGGTGGGCGCTGCCCTACAACTGGGCCTTCTCAACTAATTTTGTGTACAGCACGGGTATTCCGGCTACGTACCCCGATGGGCAGTATTCATTCAATGAGGAGCCGGTGCTGAATTATTCCCGCCGTAATGCCGACCGGATACCGGACTACCACCGGCTCGATGTCTCGTTTTCCAAGGATACCCGGCGCAACAACCGGCAAACGCGGTATAGTATCTGGAATCTGGGCATCTACAACCTATATGCCCGAAAAAATCCGTATTCTATCTACTTCACCCGCAGTTTGGGGCAGACCCGTTCGTACCGGTTGGCGGTGTTTGGCACCCTGATTCCGTCAATTACCTATAACTTTTATCTCTGATCGGCCTATGCAAAAGTGGCTACTTATCGGACTATTGCCGGCGGGAATCCTGCTATCCTGCGTCGATGAAGTGCAGTTGCCCATCCGGCAGGCCGAACCGCAACTGGTGGTAGAGGGAACGATCACCAATGAGTCCCCTCCGTATATGGTTAGGCTAACCTATACCGGTGCCTTTGAGAATATAAGTCTGCGTCCTAAAGAAACGCCAATCTCTAATGCCGTGGTGACCATCCGGGACGATGCCGGGCAGTCGACCGGGCTGATCGGCATCACTGGTCAGCCGGGCTATTACCAGACAACCGATCCATCGTTTGTCGGCCAGGTTGGGCGTACCTATACGCTGTCGGTAACTCTGCCCAACGGCAAGCGCTATATGTCCCGGCCAGAAAAGATGCTGCCGGTACCGGCTATTGATACCGTTTATTCCGAATTTATCAGCACCGATAATGTACAAACGCCCTACCGCTACCGGGTCTACATTGATACCAAAGACCCGGCTGACCAGCCGAATTTTTACCGGTGGGAGGGTCTTTTTTACAGCCTCAGGCCCTCTACGGGTTCTCCGTGTACCCCTTTTAGCCGGGATATCTGCAATGATCGGTGCTGGGTGCCGGTGACCATCCGAACGGTCAACATCTCTTCCGATCAGCTTGTCAACGGCAATACGGTTCAGAAACGACTCATCATGGAGTCGCTGGTCTTTGCCACGGGTCCGCAGTTGTTTGAGGTAAGGCAATATTCACTGACCCGTGAGGCCTATCAGTTCTGGAAGCGCTTTGGTGAGCAGCAGACCCGCGTCGGCACCATTTTCGATCCGCTGCCGGCACCCATCACCGGCAATGTTGTCAACACAACTGATCCGGACGATCTGGCGCTGGGCTATTTCGGGGCGTCGGCGGTAGTGGTGGCCCGCAGCCGCATTGAGGGCGAAGAAACGTACCGGCCACAGGTCCGGGGTTTTCTGAGTACCATTATTATCCCCCAGGGTGATTGTCGAGCGGTGTATGCGCCAACCGGCCGCTTGCCAGGCGACATTCCGGAGGGATGGAGATAGGGAGTTAAGAGTTATGAGTGATGATGGGGCCGCCCAGCGGCTATAAATTACTTGCGCCAGCTAACTCTTAACTCATAACTCTTAATTCTTAACTCTTCACTATCAGCTCTGCTACTTCGCGGCCGGTTTGCATAGCGGCATTGAGGGAGGGGTAAGCGGTGCGGTCGCCACACTGGTAGAGGTTATCGGCGAGTCGTAGCGGGAGGTGAACGGCGTTCGGGCCGTAGTCGGGCAGGGCGTGGGGCAGGTGGTAGGTTTTCAGGTGCCGCCAGGTTTTTACATCGTTGCCAAACCAGTCGACCATCTCTTTCCGGATATTTTCGGTTAGCCGGGTTTCATCCATAATCTCTACTCCCTGGGTGCTCACCGAAATCAGCGTCTGCCCGTCGGGCGCGTAGGTGGGAGCTGCGTCGCTCATAATGGCAATGTTGTGCACAGGCGACGATCGTTTTGTATTGAGGATCAGCAGCCGCTCCTGATTGGGCGAGCGATTGGCGGCAAAATACGTGCAGGTGGTATGATTGAACGCTTCTTCGGTAGGAACGGACAGATTCAAAAGCCGGGCTGCCTGAGCGGCATCAACGGCCAGCACAATGGTACCCGCCTGCAGGGTTTCGCCGGCCGATAAGGTGATCTGATTGCCGGTAACCTGTTCAACCGCTGTGTTCAGCCGGAGTTGCTCCGGTTTCAGGCGACCGGCCAGTTGAAGCGGTATCTGTTCCATACCCAGAGCCGGGACCGCTGCGTCGCCGGAATAAAACATCTTGAAGCAGAACTCGAAGAAGTTGCTGGAGGTGTGCAGCGCATCTTCCAGAAAGATGCCGCCGAAGAATGGCCGGAAAAAGCGCACGATCATTTCCTCCGAAAAGCCGAAGTCAACCAGGTAATCAATGGTAGTGGTAGCCGGTTGCTGAAAGAAATCGTGGGTAGAAAGGCCATGCACCCGCCGGATAAGTTCCACAATTTTCAGCTTATCGGGCAGGGTACCCACGGGCGATACAAGGGTCTGAAAAACGCTTTGTGGCTCCTGTAGCGGGTTAATCAGCCGCATCCATCGGTCTTCGTGGTGGATCAGGGCACCTGACCGGAACGCCTGCAGATCCAGGGCTGCGTAGTTAAGCAACTGTTTGGTTTCCGGGTAGGCAGTCAGCAGCACCTGAAAGCCCCGATCGAGTCGAAAACCCTCTACAATATCGGTACGGACGCGTCCGCCCACCCCGTCGGAGGCTTCCAGCACAAGCGCTTCAATACCGGCCTGCTGCAGGTAAACGGCACAGGTCAGGCCGGCCATACCGGCACCAATGATAACTACAGGGAATTTCGGAGACATAAGAGACACCTGCTTGGATTTGGTCTCAAAAATAATAGTTCCGGGCAAGCCGCCCTAAAGATCAGTGACAAATGAAAGATTTAGTACTTTTTTTAGAAAAATTGACTTTAACATAGTTAACAAAAAAATAATAAACTCATAATCAGGAAGTTAAATAAATCAATGATTTCTTTTTCTTAGATTTTGTTATTTTTACGGCGGGTTACAACCTGGCACAGGCATGAAACTTCTGGTGGTTGATAATAAGGATTCCTTTACCTATATGCTGGTGGATTACCTCCAGCAGGCAGGAGCCGATTGCCAGGTTGTTCGTAATGACGAGTCGCCGTTGCTGCTGTATAGGCAGGATGTCGACGCCGTTGTGTTATCGCCCGGACCGGGTACACCCCGGCAAGCCGGTTACCTGATGGATGTGATTGCGTATTACCACCAAAAGTTGCCCATACTGGGGGTTTGTCTGGGGCATCAGGCACTGGCCGAATTTTTCGGGGCTAAACTTGTCAGGGCGGCTAAGCCAATGCACGGTAAACTGTCTGCAATTCGGGTGCTGGTCGCTGATCCGTTGTTTGACGGCTTGCCTGATCAGTTTACCGTTACGCGTTACCACTCCCTGCTGGTGACCGATTTGCCGGCAGAATTGGAGATGCTGGCCGCCACCCGCGAGAATGAAGTTATGGCTCTGCGGCATCAGTCGCTGCCGCTCTGGGGGATTCAATTCCACCCTGAAGCAGCTTTAACTGACTTTGGGTTTGAATTAGTGAAAAATTGTATTAATTTGCTAAAAATTAGAACCTTTGTAATAGGTTCAGGTTTAAAAGAAACAGTACTGTAAGTCTTCGAGCATTATGAATTATCAGGTTCGTGAGGAAGCGGGATTTCGCTACGTAGATGAAGGAAAAGGTGAGGTGTTGTTGCTGTTGCATGGCCTCTTTGGCGCCCTGAGCAACTGGGATGGCGTAATTAACGGGTTTTCGGACCGTTACCGGGTGATTATTCCGGTCATGCCTATTTACACCATGCCGATCAAAGAAGCCGGTCTGGAAGGACTGGTTGCGTTTATCGAAGACTTTATTGCCTTTAAAAACCTGAACAATCTGACCTTGCTGGGTAACTCGCTGGGTGGCCACGTTGGCATTCTGTATACCTTAAAACACCCGGACATGGTGAAGCGGCTGGTGCTGACGGGTAGTTCGGGCCTGTTCGAGAACTCGATGGGTGGCTCGTTTCCAAAGCGGGGAAGCTACGATTATATTGCCGAGCGGGTGGCTTATACCTTTTATGACCCCAAGGTGGCCACGAAAGAACTCATCGACGAAGTGTTCGAGATCACAAGCAGCATTCCCAGTTGCATGCGGATTGTGGCCATTGCCAAATCGGCTCAGCGAAACAATGTAGCCAGAGACATCCCGAAGATTAAGGTGCCCACCTTACTGGTGTGGGGCCTGAATGACACCATTACCCCTCCCGAAGTTGCTTATGAGTTTGACCGGTTAATACCCAATACAGAATTGTATTTTATTGATAAGTGTTGTCATGCTCCCATGATGGAACATCCCGGCCGGTTTAATAAACTGCTTCTGAACTGGCTCGAAAAGCATCCAATGTACGAAAGAGCCCTTACCACTGCCTGACGATGTAAATCGATAGTGTTTTGGCAGTAGTAAGAATTTTGGATAATATTTGTGAACTAAGGTAAATATTTCTTAGTTTTCTGACATACAAAAATACTTACTGTCGAAGAGTATGCTTGCTGCCGAACTCATTGATCCGATGTTGCCGGCTCTGAAGCTGACCGATACGGTCGGGCAAGCGCTGGAATGGATGCAGGAACATCGCATCGGGCAGCTAGCCGTGACTGATCAGGGAGCGTATAAGGGACTGGTAAGCGAAGATTTGTTATTGGATGTTGCCGACGACGAACGGCCACTCAGTGATGTCATGCGCCTGTACGAGCAGGTGTATGTCTACGAAAATCAGCACCTGCTGGAAATGCTCAGCCTGGTGTTGCAAAATCCCCTGGAGGTGATCGCGGTGATCAGCGACATTAAAGAATTCATCGGTAGCGTGTCTGCCAATGAACTGCTGAAACAGTTTGCCCAGGAGCTTGGTGTGCAGGAGGTTGGTGCAATTCTGGTGCTGAACATCGACGAACGGGATTATTCCATGGCCGAAATCAGCCGCCTGGTCGAATCGAACAACATCAAAATTGTGGGCAGCTACTTTGCCAGCGCGGCCTATGGAATGCCCGACCGCTCGCGCCTGACCCTGAAACTGAACCGCCGGGATATTACTCCTGTGGTATCTACCCTTGAGCGATTCGGATACCATATTGAAGCGGCCTTTGCCAATGTGCCCATTGAAAGTATCGACCAGGAGCGGCTCGACCTGCTGCTCCGGTATCTGAATACGTAATAGTCGATAGTCGATAGTTATTAGTCGTTGGTGGATCTTGTATACTAACGACTGATGACTAACGACTATCGACTAACGATTATCTTATGAAAATTGCCATTCACGGACGTGCCTTCTCCGAACCGGCAAAGCCATTTATCCAGGAAATGTTTGATGAACTGGCCTCCCGACACGTTGAAGTACAACTTTCTCATAGCTATCGGCAGGTACTCGAATCGGCCGGCATTGAACACAGTAGCCAGCATACCTATTATACGCCCCAGGGTGTTTTCGACGCCGACTTTGCCTTTAGCCTGGGTGGAGACGGGACCCTGCTGGAGGTAGTTACCCACGTTGGTGCCCGCCAGACACCTATTGTCGGTATCAACACCGGTCGCCTGGGCTTTCTGGCAACGGTTTCGCCAAGTGGCATCAGCGCCATGCTGCACGCCCTTTTTCACGATCACTACGCGCTTGACGAACGTTCTCTGGTCAGCGTTCAGTCGGACCGGGATGTGTTTGATGGACTGCCGTTTGGGCTCAATGACTTTACCATCACCCGCACCGAAACCTCATCGATGATTACGGTGCATACCTATATCGACGGCGAATTTCTGAACTCCTACTGGGCCGATGGTCTGATTGTCTCAACACCTACCGGCTCCACCGGCTATTCCTTAAGCTGCGGAGGGCCGGTGCTGCTGCCCCATACCAACAACTTTATTGTGACGCCCGTTAGCCCCCACAACCTGAACGTCCGGCCGATGGTTGTGATGGATACCTGCCAGTTATCGTTTGAGGTCGAAAGCCGGAGCGGTAGTTTTCTGGCCGCCCTGGATTCACGGTCACGAACGGTAGATGTGTCGACCCGGCTGAGTGTGCAAAAGGAAAAGTTTGGTGCCCGCCTGGTAAAACTCAACGAAGATAATTTTCTCAATACGCTGCGAAGCAAACTGAACTGGGGTTTCGACATCCGAAATTGACGGCTCGCTAATTTTAAAGCAGTTCTTGCCAATAAATCAAAATCTCAGCCGTTTCGTGAATAGGCCGGTTCTATAGCCGGATTTGCGTTACGGAAACAGGACCTACAAAATTTTATGAAACATACTCACCTTGTTGCATCAGGTGTATTGACGGCGCTGCTGTTGGGCGGAAACGCGCAGGAAGGATTCGCGCAGCGTCAGGTGAATAAGCAATTCTTGCCGTACTCCAAGGTCGGCATCGGCGTGGGGTCAGCGCATTACTATGGCGACCTGGCTGGTTACCGGAAAATTCTAAAATCCACGTTTATCATGCCCCGCTGGAATGTCGGGCTGGCCTATACCCGGCAGTTTACGCCCAATTTTGCGGCAAGGGCTTCGTTTACCTGGGCTCGTATTTCGGGCGATGATTACACGTTCAACAGGAACGATGCCGGCAGCAGCCCCGTGCAGTATTTACGCAACCTGCATTTCCGCAATGATCTGAAAGAGTTTGCCATCACAGGTATCTACCAGATCATTGGCGATGGACGGACATCGAACCAGCGGGTAAAACTATCGCCCTACCTGTTTGGTGGGTTAGGATTGCTGGCCCACAGTCCGGAAGCCCGTACACCGGTTGGGGCCGGAACCCAGCCTGACCAGCCCCAGCAGTGGGTAAAATTGCAGCCGCTGGGTACCGAAGGGCAGGGGCAGCCGGGTTACCCGAAGCCTTACTCGCTGGTTACACTGGCGATACCGGTTGGTATTGGGGTACGGTATAAACTGAACGAGAACTTTGATCTGGCAGCCGAAATAGGGTATCGGTACACCTTTTCCGACTACCTGGACGATGTAGGAGGGGCCTATCCGAATCCGGCGGATCTCCAGAGTCAGTTAGCAAAGGATTTATCGAACAGAAGTGGTGAGCCAATTCCTGCCCGGAAAGGCAAAGGAGACCGAACCGCCGGTATTGCGCAGGCAACGGCCGCTTTGGGCAGCACGGCTGCGGAGTCGGGGCGGGGTGCCAAGGGAATGCTGCAGGATTCGTACCTGCTGACCAGCTTTCAGATTCATTACATTATTCCCGGCCGAATTAAGTGTCCGCCCATTAAATAGATGCGAAAGCCACGGGTTGGCTTCTAAAAGAATTGCTAATCAACCCATATTGGTATTATCTTTGACGCAACAGACCAAGCAAGCGTGAAATTATCGGCAAACAATACAGCCTGGCTTATCGTAGCCGGGCTTTTTATCAGTGTGGCTACTCAGGCGCAGAAACTAGAGCTGGGCGGTAGTCTGGGAGGCCTGTTGTATAAGGGAGATGTGGCCCCCGCCATGAACCCGCTTTTTTACCGGCCGGCTGGTCAGTTATTTTTACGATACAACGCTACTCCCTCGCTGTCGTTGCGGGCGAGTGGGCTGATTGGGCAGTTCGGAGCCGCCGACCGGCGCTCAAGTGATCCGTTTCAGAAAGCCAGAGATTACCAGTTCAAAACCAATGTAGCCGAGGCCGGTATTGACCTGGAGTATAATTTTCTGGATTACCGGCCGCTTCGGAAGATAAAGAACTGGACGCCCTATGTCTTTGGTGGGGTAGCGCTTTATGCCGTAAGCCCCCGCGACCGGGTAAACCGGGAGAAAGGCTTTGCCGGAAAAATAGCGTACCCGCTTGGGGTTGGGGTTAAATATGAATTTAAACTCCCCTGGAGTGTGGGGTTTGAGTTTGGCACCCGTTTCACCAACAACGATTATCTGGATGGTCTGGGCGACGCAACGGCTACTGACAAACGGCTACAGGGCAACCCGGCCCGCAAGGATCATTACACCTATACGGGCATTAGTCTCTTCTATACCTTCTACCGCATTACCTGTCCGGACGGTACTCAATTTTAAGCACAGCGGCCGGTCTGAAGAGGTTCCTGCTTTACAAGACAACCTGGCTTTTCTATAAAGGCGCAGCATTCTGTAGGTTTGGGGTTAAATGCAGTAAATAATTGATGGCAGCATCAGATTTCGTCAGGCATCGGTTACCCTGCCTGATAGCAGTATGGTTCCTGAGCGTTCAGATCGCATCGGCTCAGGTCAGATTTTCTAATTATCAGGAGCAGACGGTTTATGGCCTTTGTCAGGATTTTCAGACGCTGTACACCCAGATTCGGGAGCAGCGAATCGCCCCTGATTCGGCTCGTGCGCGTTTCAGTGCCATCATGCAGGCGCTGAAAAATCGCTACCCAACTCCCGTTCCGGTCCAGGCCGACAGTCTGATGAGTGCCGCTTCGGACAGCCTGGCAAAGCCGGCAGCGTCGTTTGTGTTTCCGTTACGGGGCTATTCGGCTCCTGCTATTGGCGGAACGCGGGGCGAAGGCTACCGCGCCCGCGGCTTCGACCTGTTCGACTTTACGGTGCAGGGAAGTCACCCCGCCCAGGATATTTTTGTGCGTGACCGGGACCAGGACAATATCGACGACCGAACCGGGCAGCCGGTTGATGTGCTTGCCATGAGCAGCGGTCTGGTTATTGGAATAGAAACTGCCTGGCAGCCGGGGAGCGAGTACCGGGGTGGCAACTGGATCTGGATCTATGATCCGGTGCAGCACGGCTTGTTTTATTACGCCCACAACCATGTGGTAGATGTCTTGCCAGGGCAATGGGTACATGCCGGGCAGAAAATTGCTGAAGTAGGACGAACGGGCTTCAATGCCTTTAAAACCCGCTCACCCACGCACCTGCATCTGATGTATCTCCGAATTCTGTCCAATGGTCTGCCCGAACCGCGTAATCCGTACGACTGGCTGGTAGCGGCTCAGGTTGTGCCGTAGCTGCTTAAAGCTGCCGGATCAGGTTAATGCCCGACAGCAGAAAAACCAAACCGACAAAGAAAGGGAAAAGCGACTCCCACTTGGTAATTCGCATACCCAGAATGGGGTTGTTGTCAGACAGGAAAGCCACGCAGGCAAAAAGAACGACAATCATACCCAGAATTGTCAGGAGAGCGCCAAAAAAGCGCCGGAAACTGCTATTATCCATTGTCAGAAGTATATACTGTTTTGATTGTTCTGCCCAGGGCAAACGGCCTACTGCTCACTACCCACGGTTAACTCTTTCACCACCGCCAGCCCCCGCTTCCGGCCTTCTTCCACCATAAAGGGGTAGGCTGCTTCCAGCGTGTTAGGTACAGTTCCCTCCAGAATGGCCTCCCGTACGGCTTCTTTGATCTCGCCCACCTCGCGGGAGGGTTTCAGGTCAAAGGTCTCCATAATGAGTTCGCCGGTGATTACGGGCTGGAAATTGCGCAGTTTATCGCGTTGTTCCAAATCGTGCAGCTTCCGCTCCACCTTATCGAAGTTCCGCAGGTGCTTTTGTACCTTCTCGTAGTTCTTGGAGGTAATGTCGGCGCGGCAGAGGGCCAGCAGGGCTTCCAGATCTTCGCCGGCTTCGACCAGCAGCCGCCGGAGGGCCGAGTCGGTGATGGTTTCCTTGACAAGCGCGATGGGGCGCAGGTGCAGCCGGACCAGCTTCTTCACAAACCGCATCTTCTCGTTCAGCGGCAGTTTCAGATTGCGGAAGATGGTGGGCACCATGCGGGCTCCCAGGTCTTCGTGACCGTGAAAGGTCCAGCCCACCTTCGGGTCGAAGCGTTTGGTGGCCGGTTTGGCAATATCGTGCAGGATGGCCGCCCAGCGCAGCCACAAATCGTCGGACCGGGTAGCTACGTTGTCGAGTACCTGCAGGGTATGGTAAAAGTTATCTTTGTGGCCTTTGCCGTCAACGGTCTCCACCCCTTTCAACTCCAGCAGTTCCGGAAAGATCTGTTCCAGCAGGCCGGCATGGTACAGCAGCTTGAAGCCGTAGGACGGTGTGGGCGACAGAATAATCTTGTTCAGCTCCTCGGTGATCCGCTCCTTCGACACAATACCGATCCGGTCTTTCATCTGAATGATGGCGTCGAAGGTGTTCGGTTCAATGTCGAAGTTTAACTGAGAGGCAAAGCGAATAGCCCGCATCATTCGTAGCGGGTCATCGGAAAACGTAATCGAGGGCTCCAGGGGTGTCCGGATCAGTTTCCGCTTCAGATCGGCCAATCCGCCAAACGGATCGAGCAACTGGCCAAACTGCCCTTCGTTCAGGCTGATGCCCATGGCGTTGATGGTGAAATCCCGGCGGTTCTGATCGTCTTCCAGGCTTCCGTTTTCCACGATAGGCTTGCGGGAGTCGGCGCGGTACGATTCCTTGCGGGCACCCACAAACTCCACCTCCCAGTCATCGACCTGGAGCATGGCCGTCCCGAAGTTTTTAAACACCGTAACCGGCACGTCGAACGCCCGCCCGACTGCTTCGGCCAGTTCGATGCCGCTGCCCAGGCAAACCACATCAATGTCTTTGGAGGGTCGTTTCAGCACCAGATCGCGCACAAAACCGCCGATCACATACGCCTGCACCTGGAGCGCAGCCGCCTGCCTGCCAATCTGTTCAAAAATAGGATTTGTATGTAAGGTATCTGCGAAATTCATTATTTCCTGATAAATTCAAGTTCTCCGTTTACGCCCAGCCGCATAATGCGGGGCTTCCGGAGGGGAGTGGCCGGCGTGCCATAGGTGCCGACTGTAAGTTCAACGGCGGCCGGAGGCAGGGCGGCCGCTTCAAACGACAGGGTCAGCAACCCCCGCCCAAAGCTGTTGATGAGCCGCTGCACGTCGGCCTGCAATACCCGTCGAACCGCAATAGTAGTCTGTTGGTTCAGCAATACCGGCGACAAATTCTTGCCCGGCCCGTACAAGACCGTTAGCGGCTTTTCGGCAAACTCCACAATGTCCCAGGCCACCTCCGGCACGTTCTGCACATACATGCCCAGCAGATCGGTTTTGTCGATAAGCACCGTCAGGGGTAAGGCACCGGGGGTACCCTGGTGCAGTTGCAGCAGGCGTTCTACGGCAGCATCGTTGATCGGATCGGCGGCTACCGACCAGCCGGTTTCGTCGGCCAGTCCAATCAGTTTCCCCTGCCGGAGCAGAAAAGCAGTATCGCGGGCGGTTGGTATCATACGTTTATAACCCGCAAAGGTACGGCAAGTTTTGAAATCTCGGGATCCGGAACGGAACAACTTGTCTGTACACAAACCAAGTTGCGGTTGTAGCCGTTAGATTGTATATTGACAAATCAAGCTTTAGTGCTGCTTCAATGAGTCCTTCGATTGGCAAACTCATAATGCTGATTGGTGCCGGGGTGGTGCTGATCGGACTTGTCGTTTTCTTCTTCGGCGATAAATTCGGCTGGCTCGGCCGGCTACCGGGCGATATTCGGGTGGAGGGCCGCAACGGGGGTGGCTTTTACTTCCCGATTGTGACCTGCATTGTACTGAGTATCCTGCTGAACCTGATTATTGTTCTGATCCGGAAGTTTTTCGGCTAGACTGCCGGCCCGACGCTCCGTTGGGGGCGGTTCTCTTTTTAGCGGGAGTGGCATCGGTAGCCGGGCCGTTCTGCAAATCGGTCAGGCTATAGTTGAGCTTATTGATGTAGAACACTTCGCGGGGTGAACCGCTGTATCCTTTTTCACCAATCTTCTGGAAACCACAGGCCAGAAAATAATGGTCGTACCAGGCCGCCAAATTTTCGTGGGTGGAATACAGCACCTTCTCGTTATCAGAATTGGTCTTCAGCGTATAGTTCTCGCGCGGTTTCAGTACTTTGCTGCCCTGGATTACCTCGGTATGAATCTCGCCATCCTGCGGGTAGGCCAGTACCATCAGATCACCCTGTTGCGATACCTGCACCATCTCGGTGAGTTCGGGGCTGTTCAGGTTCTGGATGGCCAGGCAATTGTCCCAGAGCAGTTTTCCCTGCTTATCGAACCCGCAGAGAAAGGCATGGGTGTAGCGATACCCCTCAAAATACCGGTCGGTCGAGCGCATCATGCCGCCGGAATAGGGGAGCGAGGTACCCCGGTACTGCGGGTAATACACCTCGGCCAGCAGGGTGAGCCCGTCTTTGGTCGGGATCAGGTCGTGTACCAGCAGCCGGTAGCGGAACTTAACGTCTTTCCCTTCTTCTTTCTTTTTCAGAACCCGGGCCAGTAATCGCTCCTGACGCTTGGGCTTCAGGTAGTTAAAAAAGTTTTGCAACTGCGAGAATTCGATATACCGAATGTCGTTGGTATGAACCGTAACGGCATCCGGCCGCCCCGGTTCACCGGGCCTGATGCGGGTGACGTAAATGCCCTGCGAATAAGGGGTACAGTCGGTTGAATAATTTCCTACCAGGAGCATTTCATTATCGCCGGCGGGCACCAGCTTACCCGAAATCAGACTGTACTTCGAGCCGTCGAAGGTAACGGTACGGAGTGGCTTTCCCTCGTATGAATACGAGCGGATGGAGAACTGACAGTTTCGCCGGAGCGAATGCACCAGTACGTGTACTTCCTGGCGGGTTTCATCAATTTCCAGGCTGTTGATTTCCAGATGGTTTGTATACAGACCTGGCAGCACCCGGTTGGTACGGTCGAAGAACGAGAACGTCATCACCACCGGCCGGTTGCGGTAGTACCCGCCTACGTAAGCCGTATTGCCCAGCACCTTAAAATGCTGCATGTCCATTTGGGAGATCAGCTCACCCTGAAAGTGTTCGATCAGGCCGTCGTCCAGACTGAGCCGGCTTACCTGAATGGCCGCCGACTCTTTCTCGCGAAAGAGCCAGTACAGATAATGGTCGTTGTGGTACGACAGGGTTGGCTCAAAGCGCGGGTCCTGTTTGTATTCTGTAGTCCACAGGGGTTTCAGATCAGTATCGTATTTGCTAAACTGAAACCGGGCGGGGGTTGTGTCGTAATAATCACCCCGGCGTACGGTTACCAGGACACCCTGCCGGGCCAGCGGGGTTACGTCAAAGGATTCTTCTATATTCTGATTAGTGGTCAGTTCAAGCCGGACGGAGTGGGCCAGTTGTGCGCAGACAAGTGCCGGCAGCAGGCTTAGCACCAGCAACCATCCGATGACCTTCGATGGAGACATACTGTAATCTGAATGAGTTGCTTAAATGTACACAATGGCCGGTGATTTACAAACTTGTCCGTCTATCCTTTCAAACGGTAAAACAACATAAAGGTTGCGCAAACCGGCCGGTAATTTACCGGAGTTGCCGGTTTTCCGCTACTTTTGCAGCCGGAAATCAGGCCACAGCCGAATGGATATACACGCGCAACTGAAACAGGATATACAACAGGCCATTGCTACCCTTTTTGGGGTCGAACAACCCGATGAGGTAGCCTTACAGCCCACCAAAAAAGAATTTGAAGGACTTTATACGTTCGTTACGTTTCCGCTTACGAAGACACTCCGCAAATCGCCCGTTGAGATCGGGCAGGCCATTGGAGCCTACCTGCAGGAGCATTCACCTATGGTTAGCCGCTTCAATGTGGTGCAGGGCTTTCTTAACATCAGCATTGCCGATGCGGTCTGGCTCGATGTCCTGAATGGCATTCTGCAGGACCCTTCATTTGGTACGCTGCCGGCCAAAGGGCAGTCGGTGATGGTGGAATTTTCGTCGCCCAACACCAATAAGCCGCTGCACCTGGGCCACCTGCGCAACAACTTTCTGGGTGCTTCGGTAGCCGAAATCCTGAAAGCCAACGGCTACGATGTGGTGAAAACCTGCCTGGTCAACGACCGGGGTATTCACATCTGTAAATCGATGCTGGCGTATGAGCACTTCGGCAACGGCGAAACGCCCGAGTCGGCGGGGCTGAAAGGCGATCATTTTATCGGCAAATACTATGTCTTGTTCGATAAGGCGTATAAGCAGCAGATTGAGGAACTGGTAGTGGACGGAATGGCGAAAGAGGAAGCGGAGAAAAAAGCTCCGCTGATGCTGGAAGCACAGGCGCTGCTGCGCAAATGGGAGCAGGGCGACCATAAAACGGTTGCCCTCTGGAAGCAGATGAACGAGTGGGTGTATGCCGGCTTCAACGAAACTTACCGGAAAATCGGCGTCGGCTTTGATAAGACGTATTACGAATCAAGCACCTATCTGCTCGGCAAAGATGTGATTGAGGAGGGGCTGCAAAAAGGCGTTTTTTACCGGAAAGACGACGGCTCCGTCTGGATCGACCTGACCGACGAAGGATTGGACCAGAAGCTGGTGCTGCGCTCCGACGGTACCTCGGTGTACATGACGCAGGACCTGGGTACCACCGACCTGAAGTACGAAGATTTCCATAACGACCGCTATATCTGGGTAGTGGGTAACGAGCAGGATTACCATTTTGCGGTGTTGTTTGCCATTCTGCGCCGGCTGGGCCGTTCCTATGCCGATGGACTGTACCACCTCTCATATGGTATGGTAGACCTGCCCAGCGGTAAGATGAAGTCGCGGGAAGGAACAGTTGTTGATGCCGATGACCTGATTCAGGAGATGTACGACACGGCCGAAACCCGGACCCGCGACCTGGGCAAGATTGAGGATTTCGACAGTGACGAGGCCCGTACGCTGTACCATATGCTGGCAATGGGTGCCCTGAAGTATTTTCTGCTGAAGGTAGACCCGAAAAAGCGCATGCTCTTTAACCCGCAGGAGTCTGTTGATTTTCAGGGCCATACCGGGCCATTTATCCAGTACACCCACGCCCGGATCTGTTCGGTGTTGCGGAAGGCCGAACAGCAAGGCATTCGGCCGGCAAACGCCTTGCCGGCGGTTGACCTGCACCCGACCGAACAGCAACTGATCTACCTGCTGAGCCAATACCCGCAGCGCCTGGCCGAAGCGGGTACCGATTACGCGCCCTCCTACCTGGCGCAGTACGCCTACGAACTCGCCAAGACCTACAACCAGTTTTACGCAGAAGTATCTATTCTGTCGGAGCCGGATGACGGTAAAAAACTAAACCGGGTGGCTTTGTCAACCGTGGTAGCTGAAACGATCCGGAAAGCAATGGGGTTATTATGTATCGACGTGCCAACAAAAATGTAGGACACTTTGTTGATGCAACTGAGTCAACGGTACATGAATGGCCGTAGCTTTACTCCAAAAACAATTTTAACACTAACCGTATGAAACGAGCCCTGTTGCTTGTATCCGCTGTCCTTATGATTTCCACCTTGCTTGGCCATGTCTTTGGCAACAAAAAAGAAGTGCTGGCCCGTCCGACCAATGCCGAGGCCCCGGCCAAAACGCTGTATGACTTTACTATGAAGTCTATTGACGGCAAGCCGGTGGCCCTGAGTGGGTTTAAAGGAAAGAAAGTAGTCATTCTGAACGTAGCCTCTAAATGTGGCTACACCCCCCAGTATGCCGATTGGGAGAAATTTTACAAAGAGCACGGCAGCAAGATTGTGGTGCTGGGTTTCCCGGCCAACAATTTCATGAGCCAGGAGCCGGGCAGCAACGAAGATATTGCGACCTTCTGCCAGAAGAACTACGGCGTAACCTTCCCGATGTTCGAGAAGATCGACGTAACCGGCGACAGCCAGCACCCGCTGTACAAGTGGCTGTCGACCAAGTCGCTGAACGGCTGGAACGACAAGACCCCGAGCTGGAACTTCTGCAAGTACGTTATTAACGAAAACGGTCAGTTAACCCACTTCTTTGCTTCCGGGGTCAAACCCACCGATGCGGAGTTTAAGAAAGCGGTAGGCATTTAATTTCGTTTGAAGTTTGAGGTTTGAGCGGGGCCGCCTGGCGGTTTAAAGTTAGGCTGACGCATCTTCAACTACAAACCTCAAACTACAAACTACAAACTTCATGAAAAGTTGGATTGCAGCTGCGCGGCCGCGCACGTTGCCGCTGGCGCTGGCCAGTATTATTCTGGGGAGTTTTCTGGCGCTGGCTGCGGGGCAGTTCAATCAGCGCATTTTTATGCTGGCTGCCCTGACCACCATCTTTTTGCAGATCCTCTCCAATTTCGCCAACGACTACGGCGATGCGGTTTCGGGTAAGGACACCGCCGAGCGGGTTGGTCCGCAGCGGGCGGTGGCTACCGGGCTGATTACCCGAAAATCCATGTTGTGGGGAATGGTTGTGACGGCCCTGCTGGCGCTGATATCCGGCATCTGGCTGCTGGTCGAAGCTTTTTGGGACGCTTCGCCCGAGACGTTTTACCTGTTTTTAGGGCTGGGCTTGCTCAGTATCGGCGCAGCCATTGCCTACACCAATGGCAAACGACCATACGGCTACAGTGGTCTGGGCGACATTGCCGTCCTGATCTTCTTCGGCTGGGTTGGCGTGTTGGGTACGTATTTCCTGCATACGCATTATTTTAGTTTTGCCACCATGCTGCCGGCCACCAGCGTTGGGCTGTTTGCCACCGGCGTGTTAAACGTAAACAATATCCGGGATATAGAAACCGACGCCAAAACCGGCAAGCGGTCTATTCCGGTGCGGCTGGGCCGGCAGCGGGCAACGGGCTACCACTGGTCGCTGCTAATTGCCGGTATGGCCTGCGCCGTTGCCTACACGCTGCTGACCGGCTGGAACAGCTACCTCGACTGGCTTTATCTGCTCAGTTTTCCCCTCTTTATCCTGAACGGTTATAAAGTAGCAACTCACCGGCAACCGGCGGAACTGAACCCCCGTTTAGGCCAACTGGCCATGACCACGCTGCTGTTTGTGCTGCTGTTTGGGGTTGGGCAGGTTTGGTGAAAGCGCTTCTTTACCTAAATTATATACCCGGCGAATCTCAAACCTCATCTGCGCATCACCGTTCGGGTAATGGTCCGCTGCCCAAGCTGAACCGTAACCACATATAGCCCGGTAGTCTGAGGGAGCGGAACCTGGTAGCGGGATTGAGTTGTTGCTTTATAGCCTGCCTGGTATACCAGCCGGCCCGTCGGGTCGGTCAGGCGAAGGATGATGTCGGCCGGCTGCTTCAGCGGTAGTTCCACCGTGATCTGGTCGGTGGCCGGATTCGGATAGACCAGCACCGCTTCTTCCGGTTGCGGCTCCAACCCTGTTATGGCACCAACGGTTACGGTAAACGCATCCTGCAGGCAACCCTGCTGGTCTTTTACGGTATAGCGGTAGGTGCCGGGAGCAGGAGGTCGGACAACTACCGAGCGAGTTGTTTGCCCCTCCGACCAGCTATACTGACCCGGCCAGGACGCCGTTAGCCGCACGGTATCACCCAACGCCACTGTTGTCGACGTGGTCTTGCTCACATTCTTAAGCATGGTAAACTGATCCCGAACCACGCCGTCGGTGGCGAGCCACTGAACGTTTAGCCGGTTGTCGTTCATATCCAGAATAAGCGAACCGCCAATATCCCGGTTGGCATACACCATGGCTGGGTGCGGATAATCGGTAGCCCGCCAGCTAAGGGCTCCCCCCGATCCGGCTACCACATACACTGTACCCTGTCCTTTCACCAGGGGGCACGAATTGACAGAACCGTCGTAACGTCCGGTAGAGGCCGAAACGATATGTTTCGCCGGGTCGAAAGTGCCGGCCGCCCCGGTATGCCCTTTGAGCAGGTAGGTGCGTTCGTAAATATGGCTGTGGCCGTTCAGAACCAGATCCACGTTGTACCGCTCCAGAATGGGCAGCAGATTCTGGCGAATCAGAACAAGTTCCTCTTCGGTATCGGAATTGCGCGACCCTTTGGTGTAGGCCGGGTGGTGAAAAAACACAATTGTCCACGGCAACTGATTGGCTGCCAGATCCCGTTTCAGCCATTGAACCTGGGTTCCGGTGGTGTCATACAAGCGGTGCTTACCGGCTTCGTTGCCAAAGGAGTCCAGTGAAATAAAATGCACATTACCATAGTCAAAGGAATAGTAAGCCTGGGAGCCGGAGGGAACACCACCAGCCTCAGCCTGTTGTGGCATGCTAAATAGTTTGTAATAATCGATAGAAAAGTCGTTGACGTCATCGTGGTAGTCGTGGTTGCCGGGAGTTGGCCAAACGGGGGTGGTTCCAAACAGCGAACGCGGATAGACATCGAACACATATTGCTGAAATTCGTTGTCTCGCCCGCAGCAATAGGCGTTATCGCCCAGCCAGAGCCACAGATCGGCAGGGCGGCTTTTGGTGTAGTTAAGATACTGATCCCGAACCGCCAACTGATTTTCGCTACCGATGCCAAAGTCGCCCAGCGCCCACACCCGGAAGGGAGCGGTACTGCCTTTGGGGAGAGCGGTTTTAAACTGATAGGCCGGCCAGTCGCCGGCTTTGTTGCCGGCATGCCCTACACTATAGGCGTACGTGGTGGCGGGTTGCAGACCGGTAAGGGTAATAATGTGCTCCTGCGTTAGTTTTGCGTCGGTAGTCTGCTGAGTCATCGAACCGCTGGTGCGTCCAAAAAAAACGCGGCTGTCGGTTGGAAGGCTGGTTCGCCAGCGGACAACCACAGAGGTAGGCGTAATAACCTGGAGATACGGCCCCCGCACCAGAGCCGGCCCCGATTGTCCGGCGGCCTGAAGTGTAAGACCAAGCAGAAGGCTGCCCAGCCAGTAACGAAATTTCATTGGTGATACCATGCTAGTTGCGTGCGTAAAGGTATTAGTTGGCCCGAATCTGCAAAGCCTCTCAGAAAGATATATTTATGGCCGGCCCTGTCTGTGATAAACGCCCCGATTTATCGACAAACGACTTGGTACTTTATCCACAAGAATTTACATTTAAGCCGGTTTAATAACATCAAGTGATCTCCCCGTCTATATGTTCTCTCTATCCGCTACATTACGGGCTGTTATCGCCCACGGTGTCGGTTTCTTTCTCCTGGCCTGGCTGGGAACGGCGTCTGTCTGGGCGCAGGCAATCACCCAGCAGATTATTGTCGACCAGTTTGGCTGGCGTACCAATGCCCGCAAAACCGTTGTTTTTGCCAATCCGGTTTCGGGTCAGAACAGCGGCAACACCTATACGCCCGGCAGTCAGTTTCAGGTACGTCGGTCGGCCGATAACAGTGTGGTCTTCACCGGCACCACCGTCATCTGGAACAGCGGAAACACCCATACCGATTCGGGCGATAAGGCCTGGCACGGTGATTTTACCAGCGTCACCACGCCCGGTACATACCATATCTATGACCCCACCCGCAACCTGCGCTCCTACGACTTCGAAATCCGCGACAATATCTACGGACCTGTTTTGCAGGCGGCCGTGAAAGTGTTTTACTACCAGCGCAGCGGTACGGCCATACCTGCCCAGTACGGAGGCAACTGGACCCACCCGCTGGCTCACAGCCAGGATGCCAATGCATTGTTGTATACAAGCTCGGCTCAATCGGGTACTACCCGCAACGTGACCGGCGGCTGGTACGATGCCGGCGATTACAACAAATACATTCCGTTTCTGGCCGGTCCGATGTGGGACCTCCTGATGGCCTATGAACTACGGCCGAATGCGTTTATCGACGCTACCAACATCCCGGAGTCGGGCAATGGCGTACCCGATGTGCTGGATGAACTGAAGTGGGAACTGGACTGGATGCTGCGCATGCAGGCTACCAATGGCGGGGTACACAACCGGGTAGCCGTAACCAGCTACAGTAATGGTACCGATGACCCCTCGACGGATACCCAGCCGCGTTATTACACGAACATTACCACCTGGTCGACAGCTACGTTTGCGGCCATTATGGCCCATGCCTCGCGGGTTTTCGGTGCCTACGGGACTCAGTTCCCGAACTATGCCACTACGTTGCAGACAGCCGCCGAGAATGCCTGGACATACCTGGAGAATAATCCGAACATTAGTCCTTCAACGGGTACCGACGGTGCATCGATGGCGGCCGCCGATGCCGGCTCGAACAGCAACCAGGACCGCCGATTGCGGATTCTGGCAGCCGCCCAACTGTTTCGCACTACCGGTACGGCTAAATACAAAACGTATTTCGAGAGCAATTACAACAACACCACTGCCACCAGCGAGAACGGCTTTCACCCCTTATCGAACGGCTACATGGACCCTTCTGTCTGCTGGGATCTTAACCAGGCATTTATCATTTACTGGGCAACGCCTGGGGCTAATACCACTATTGTCTCGCAGTTGAAAAATACGCTCAAAACAACGATGGACTGGTTTCATGAGCCGTATTACACCCGGAAAGATGACCCTTATCTGGCGTATATGTGGACCGGTCATTACACCTGGGGGTCTAACCAGTTAAAAGCCCGCTGGGGGCAATTGGCGGTTATAGCCCTGGAGGCCAGTGTAAATTCGGCTAAAAACAGTTTGTACCGGGAGATTGCCGAAGAGTATCTGCACTATTTCCACGGCCGTAATCCGCTGTCGTGGGTATACCTGAGCAATATGGGCAGCCGGGGAGCCAATGTGGGCGGTGATAAGAACATCGAAGAGTTTTACCATAGCTGGTTCCGCAACGGTTCGGCCCGGTATGACGGCCCCGGCTCGCAGTTTGGGGCGGCTCCCGGCTACGTGGTGGGTGGGCCAAACCAGAACTACAGTGGTACCACTACTCCCCCCAAAGGAAATCCGCCGATGAAAGCTTTTGCCGCCTGGAATGCCGATTATCCCGACCCCTCGTGGGAGGTGACAGAACCCGCTATTTACTACCAGGCGGCTTATGTGTTTCTTTCCTCGTATTTTGCAGAACCGGCCCCCGTGCAGCCTTCCCTGACCGCGTCGAGCAACAGCCCTATCTGTGCCGGTCAGACCCTGAATCTGACCGCTACCCCAGCTAACCTGAGTGGTTCAATCACGTATACCTGGAGCGGCCCGAACGGTTTTTCGGCCACTGTCCAGAATCCGACGATTCCGAACGCCACTACGGCGCTATCGGGCACCTATTCAGTTACCGCCACCAGCAATGGCAGCCGTTATACGGCCAGTACCAGGGTGTTGGTGAGTCCGGTACCAACGGCTTCTGCGTCGAGCAACAGCCCGGTGGCTGCCGGTCAGACGCTGAATCTGTTTGCCGCTACCGCCGGAACCGGAGCCGCTTATTCCTGGAAGGGACCTAATAACATGACCGCCACGGTCCAGAACCCTTCAATTGCTAACGTCACAACCGCAGCCGCAGGTACCTACACGCTGACGGTCGGCCTGAACGGCTGTTCCAGCACGGCCACAACCAGCGTAACAGTAACCGGTGTGTCGGCCAGTACCTACCTGATCTACGATGATGCGCTGAAAACGGGATGGGTCGACTGGTCGTGGGGCACCACCCGAAATCTGAGCAATACCTCACTTGTGCAGAGCGGCAGCCGGTCTATTTCGGTTACGTATACCCAGGCCTGGGGCGGCTTATACCTGCATACCGACTCGCCGGTGAGCCTGAGCAGCTTCTCGCATCTGAAGTTCTGGGTGAACGGCGGTAAACAGGGTGGGCAGAAAATCACCGTAAAAATGAACAGCGACAACAGCAATGTGTATTCGCTGACGATCCCCAAAAACAATTGGACGTTGGTCACCGTTCCGCTGTCGGTACTTGGTAATCCGGCCGCTCTGAGTGACCTGTACTTTCAGGAGGGACTTGGTTCAACTAAGCAACCTGTCTTTTATCTGGATCAGATTTACCTGGCCAGTTCGGCTACCGCCCGGGAAAGTGTTGGCTTAACGCCGGGAAGCCTGGCAGCAGGAAGACCAGATGTGCGCATATACCCGAACCCGGTTGACGGGCAGCAGGGGGCGCTGACGCTGCAGTTTATAGGTTTCCGGCCAAACGAGGAGGTGCAGTTGACTCTGACCGATCTTCAGGGCCGGTCCTTGCAGCAGGTTCAGCTAACGCTCACGAGTCCGGAAAAAGAAGTGGCCCTGGGTCGGTTGTCGCCGGGTTATTACCTTATCCGGGTGCTGGGTGAAGGTAGCCGGCAGGTAAAGAAACTGCTGGTTAAGTAAGCCGGTTATCCGGTACAGCCGGTGTGCCGGGCGGTCAATTACCGGGCGGCACACCGGCTGTAAGCCCCGGTCCGGCAGAAAAGTTGCCGGTTTGTCCAACTATTTCCGGAAATCAGCGTAGTATAATAGAGAGCGTACTGATTTCCGGCTATGAAAAATTTATGGATTATACTGGCAATATGCTGGCTGGTGGGAGGGGCCTGCCGGCGCAAAGACGCAGAGCCGCAACGGATTTCCTGTGACGATTTTGTAAAAACCGCGGCTGAGGCTAACCCCTTAATTCTGGGTCGCTGGCAATGGGAGCAGACCTATACGTTTTTACGGGGTATGACCGCCCCCCGGATCGAAACCCCGCAGTCGGCAGGGTATTCGGAGGAACTGGTGTTTAACCCAGGAGGCACCGTTGAGTCTTACCGCAACGGCCAATTGCTGGCCACCCAACGGTACACCATCCAGGATGTTCCGGGCGAAGCCACCCTATATCTGCACCTGACAGAACTGAACGGCACCGCTGTGCCCAGTGCCACCGACCTGCCGCTGCTCCGCATCTGCCCCGACCGCCTTACGCTGAGTTATTCCTACAATGATTCGGGGGGTGATAAAACCTACCGAAAGCTATAGTTAATTCCGGAAGTCACCCCTACCTTTGACCCTGTGCGGAAACAAGTTACTGCAGGAGTAATCTACGGACACTCTGTTTATGAATCCAGGCCGATAGGAGTAGGCAGGTACGCCCTTGATTACCTGTCTATTACCACTCGCAGGCGGATCTTTTCGATTGTTATATGAGGGCATTTTTCAAAATAGCTATTATCAATATTGTTGTTTGTTATGTTCTGATCGAAGTAACCAGTTGGGCCGTGATCCAGACCGGCTACATACCGGCCCGTAAACCGTCGTTTACCCCCACTCAGTATGACCGTACCTGGATACCGCCGTTTGCCGATATTAATCCGGAGTGGGGCGTCTGGCATTTGCCTTCCGTCCGAACACACTATCAGAATACCTGCTTTCGGATCAATTACGTCACCAACTCGTACGGGGCGCGTGATCGGGAGCGGACAAAAACAGGTGATACCAACCGGATTGTTGTGCTTGGCGACTCGTTTATGGAGGGCTTTGGTGTTGAAGAAGCCGATCGGTTCTCTACCCTGCTGGAGAAAAAGACCGGAGCAGAGTGCCTGAACTTTGCCACCTCAGGCGGCTTTGGGCCTACTCAGTACTACCTGGTATACAAGCACCTGGCTAAGCAGTTTGCGCACAATAGACTTATTGTTGGCGTGCTGCCGGCCAATGACTTTGTGGATGATAAAGTTGCTTTTGGGGATGCCCACTACCGGCCTTTCTGGAACGGGACCTATCCAAAGTATGAATTGGCCTACTCGCTGCCGGATGTCAACCAATCCGATTTTACGCCGGATAAGCAGAAACAGACCATTGAAACAACTTCTTATAAGCTGTACGAGTTTCTGAAAGCCTATACGTACTGGTTCAATATTGTGAATTATTATCGGCAGCGTGGCGGAGAACCAACGAGTGATCTGATGCCCTCTTACTTTTATGATTACTCAGCGGAGGAACTAAACAAATTGAAATACTCTCTGAAACAGATTCGGGAAGAGGCCGGCGATAAAGAAGTACTGGTGCTGCTGATCCCTATCAAGTCTGATTTTATCCGGTTTGGTCAGGAAAAACGCCCGACGAGCCGGTTGTACAACGAGCTGTCCTCGTTCTGCCGGGAGCAGCAGGTTCAGCTTCTGGACTTGTTGGCGGCAACGGACAAACAGGAAGATGTGTCAGACTTATTCATCAGTTGCGATGGACATTGGTCTGAATACGGCAATGCGTATTACGCGTCCCTGCTGACCCGGTATTTATCGGCTGAACCCGCGAAAGACACCAGTCTGGTCGCCGACCGAAACAGCCGATAGATGCTGTAAAACTTCCTTCTTTGAATGCTTTACACAAAAAAGCCTCTGGCCGAGCATTGGCCAGAGGCTTTTACGTTTTAAATTCCGCTTTTAGGCTACGTCAACCTTCACCTTCAGCAGAAACTCATCCATTTCAATCTCTGAATATCCATTCCGGGTAGCGTTCGGTCCGGCGCTCCGGCCATTAAGGTCGCTAACCAAATCCAGCGATAGGGCCTGAACCTCCTGGCAGATATACGGCTTGTTGGCTTCGATAGCTTCGGCCAACTCGACATTGTTGTTCTCAAGCTGGATGTTGATCTTATCGGTTACCTCAAAGTTCTGGTCTTTGCGCAGGTTCTGAATCCGGTTGACAAAGTCGCGGGCGATACCTTCCCGGCGCAGGTCGTCGGTGATGGTAATGTCGAGGGCAACCGTAATGCCACCTTCACTGGCAACAATCCAGCCCGGTACATCCTCCGTCAGAATCTCTACATCTCCCAACTCAATACTGCCCACCGCTAACTGCCGACTGCCAACTTTTTCCAACTCCCGGATGTCTTCGTCAGACATGGCCGTTATCGCGGCTGCTACGTCTTTCATCTGCTTGCCAAACTTAGGGCCCAGCGCTTTGAAGTTGGGCTTGATCTTCTTTTTCAGAATGCCCGACGTATCGTCGATAAACTCAACCGCCTTCACGTTAACTTCCGACTGGATAATGGGCGCAACGTGTTCAATCTGCTGCCGGGTCGTCTCGTTCAAGACCGGCACCAGAATCCGGGTCAGCGGCTGGCGAACTTTGATCTTATGGCCTTTCCGCAGCGAGTGAACCAGGGAGCTGATGGTTTGGCCCAGTTCCATGGACGTTTCCAGGTTGCTGTCGATCAGACTCCGATCCGCTTTGGGGAAGTCCGTCAGGTGAACCGAAGACGCTGCCTGCTCATTGTTGGCGTTCAGGTTGCCGTACAGCCAGTCGGCGAAGAACGGCGCAATGGGCGACATCAGCGTGGCCACCGTAGCCAGACATTCGTGCAGCGTTTCGTAAGCGGCCTGCTTGTCGGCTGTCAGCTCGCCTTTCCAGAAGCGCCGGCGCGACAGGCGGACGTACCAGTTGGATAGCTGATCGTTCACAAAATCCTGAATGGCCCGGCCTGCTTTGGTCGGGTTATACTCATCGAACTGCTGCTCTACTTCCAGAATCAGCGACTGGAGTTTCGACAAAATCCAGCGGTCCAGTTCCGGCCGTTGGGCAACGGGTATGGTCCTTGTCCCGTTGGTTTGAAACTTATCGAGGTTAGCGTACAAGGCGAAGAAGTTGTACGTGTTAAACAGCGTACCGAAGAATCTCCGCTGCACTTCGCCAATGCCGTCGATGTTGAACTTCAGGTTATCCCAGGGTTCGGCGTTGGTAATCATGTACCAGCGCGTAGCGTCGGGACCGTATTTGTCCAGCGTATCAAATGGGTCAACAGCATTGCCTAGCCGTTTCGACATTTTGTTGCCGTTCTTGTCCAGCACCAGCCCGGTCGATACAACGTTTTTAAACGCTACCGAATCGAACAGCATACCGGCAATGGCGTGGAGCGTAAAGAACCAGCCCCGTGTCTGATCGACACCTTCCGAGATAAAATCAGCCGGGAACGCTTTTTCAAACGTGTCCTGCCCGTCAAATGGCCAGTGCCACTGCGCATACGGCATCGCCCCCGAATCGAACCAAACGTCGATCAGGTCCGGCTCGCGCTGCATCAGATTACCCGTGTCCGAGATGAAGTAAAGCTCATCGGCATACGGCCGGTGCAGGTCATAGGTGCCATCGGCATAAGCAGCCAGGAACGCGCTGTTCTTATCGATATAGGCTTGATAGTCGGTCTTGCCCTGAGCGACCCATTTACTCATTTGCTCATTCGCTTTTTCGCTCATTGACACCAGTTCCGCCACCGAGCCAATACAAACCTCTTCGCCGGCTTCGGAGCGCCAGATAGGCAGGGGCGTACCCCAGTAGCGGCTGCGGCTCAGGTTCCAGTCGACCAGGTTTTCGAGCCAGTTACCGAACCGACCGGTTCCGGTGCTTTCCGGCTTCCAGTTGATGGTCTTGTTCAGTTCGACCAGCTTGTCTTTGACGGCCGTAGTGCGGATAAACCAGCTGTCGAGCGGGTAGTACAGCACCGGCTTATCGGTACGCCAGCAGTGCGGGTAAGGGTGTTCGTATTTCTCCACCCGGAACGCCTTGCCTTCTTCTTTTAGTTTGATGGCGAGCAAGACATCCGTCGGTTTAAAGTCCGGGTCAGCCTGCTCGTCGTCGGTATAGTACTGCTCCTTCACATACCGCCCGCCGAATTCGCCAATTTCTTTGACAAAGCGCCCCTGCCGGTCTACGATGGGCACTTCTTTGCCGGTCTCGTCCTTAACCATGATGGGGGGTATGCCGTTGGCCTGCGCCACCCGGAAGTCATCCGCCCCAAAGGTTGGTGAGGTATGCACCACCCCTGTACCATCTTCGGTCGTGACAAAATCGCCGACCAGCACCCGGAATGCCGGCTGTTCGGGCTGCACATACGGCAACAGTTGCTCGTATTCGATGCCGGCCAGGTCAGCCCCTTTGAACTCCTGCACAATGCTCCAGGGAAGGAGCTTCTTATCACTGGTTGGATATCCCTCGAAATCGCCGTCTTTACCCTTCTCCGGAAGCCAGCGGCCCACCAGTGCCTTAGCCAGAATGACATGCACCGGCTCGTGGGTGTACGGGTTAAAGGTTTTCACCAGCACATAGTCGATGTTGGCACCAACGGTCAGCGCCGAGTTGGCGGGCAAGGTCCAGGGTGTCGTCGTCCACGCGAGGATGTAGGCCGGGGTACCTGCACTTGCGTTTAGGAGTGCTTCTGATTTCTCAGTTGCTCTCACCTTAAACATCGCCACCACTGTCGTGTCTTTCACGTCCTTGTAAGTGCCGGGCTGGTTCAGTTCGTGGGAGCTGAGGCCGGTGCCGGCTTTGGGTGAGTACGGCTGGATGGTGTAGCCTTTGTACAGCAGCCCTTTGTCGTACAGCCGCTTCAGCAACTGCCAGAGCGATTCAATGTATTCGTTATGGTAGGTAACGTAGGGGTTGTCGAGGTCTACCCAGTAACCGATGCGCATGGTGAGGTCGTCCCACATACCGGTGAACTTCATCACGGCTTCGCGGCATTTCTGGTTGTACTCCTCAACGGAAATGGTTTTGCCAATGTCTTCTTTGGTGATACCCAGCTCTTTTTCTACCTGTAGCTCAATGGGCAGGCCGTGTGTATCCCAGCCTCCTTTGCGCTTTACCTGAAAGCCCTGGAGGGTTTTGTACCGGCAGAAAATATCTTTGATAGCCCTGGCCATGACGTGGTGAATACCTGGCTTGCCGTTGGCCGACGGCGGACCTTCGTAAAAAGTAAACGTAGGCTTTCCTTCGCGGAGCGCGACGGACTGCTCAAACGCCTGTATCTCATTCCAATGTTGCAGCACCTCGGCCGCGACTTGTGCGTAGTCGAGGTTTTTATACTCTTTGTAGTTCATCTGGACGGCATCCCGTAAGGTAGCAGAGATAATAAATTGAGGGGCAAAGATACGGAATTTTGACGGTCTGGTGAATCCAGAACGGGTTAGTGTGTCACCGGGAACATTCACCGTAGTCACTATGTATCCTCACTGGTGGAAAGAACAATAGGGTGCTGAGGATTAGTTTCTTGCCTGTTTACGTAATCAATGCACTCTTTACGCAACTTTCGTAAGCGGTACTACTTTTGTGTTGCGCTTTCTTTTAATTTGCTGTGCGCTTTATGGCGATCTGATTTTATGTTCAAACCCAATTCGATTTATGAAATTCAAACGCTTCGCAACTGCCCGCTGGGAAGGCTCCGGCAAAGACGGTAACGGTAAACTCACTACACAAAGTACTGTTTTGCAGGATACTCAATATTCGTTTAACACCCGTTTTGCCGATGGGGTGGGTACCAATCCGGAAGAACTAGTAGCGGCTGCCCACTCCGGTTGTTTTGCCATGCAGCTCAGCTTCAACCTGAGCGGCATCGGCTTCCCGCCCGACTACCTTGATGTACGCTGCGACCTTACCTTCGAAGACGGCAGCATCACCAACTCGCACCTGACGCTGAAGGCTAGTGTGCCGGGCGTGAGCCAGGAGCAGTTTGATGAGCAGGTAGCGAATGCCGAAAAGAATTGCCCCATCTCCAAACTGCTGAACGCCAAAATCAGCGTAGAGGCACAACTCGTTTAAGAATTAAGAGTTATGAATTAAGAGTGAAGAGTTAGCTCGCGCAAGCCCAACTCTTCACTCTTAATTCATAACTCTTAACTCCTTCTTCCCATCATTCCCTTTAAAAAACATGAATATCGCTGTAATTGGTACTGGAAATGTTGGCGGTGCTTTGGCCCAGGCCTGGGCTAAAGCCGGCCATACTGTGCGATTAGGGGTACGGAACCCTGAATCGTACAAAGGAAAAGAAGACCTGGAGACGGCAGCGGCCATTTCGGCCCATTCCATTCCGGAGGCTGTGGCTCAATCAGCGGTGGTACTGATTGCTATTTATCCGCAGGGCACTAAAGAACTCGTGGAGACTATGGGCGACGTTAGCCAGAAAGTCATTATCGATGCCATGAACTCACTGCAGACCCGCCCCGAGCCCTATAACAATACCACGGAAGCCCTGCTGGACTGGACCAACTGCAAAGACGTAGTGAAGTGCTTTAACACGACCGGCTACGTCAACATGCTCGATCCGGTATACAACGGAGAGGGTGTCGATATGTTTATGGCGGGTGACAGCCAGAAAGGCAAAGAGGTTGCCATGCAACTGGCCAAAGACGCTGGTTTTGGTAACTGTTATGATGTGGGTGGAAACGATAAGTTTGGCCTGCTCGAACAACTGACGGCCCTCTGGATTAGTCTGGCTATGACCCAAAACAACTGGAATATTGCCTTTAAACTCCTGAAGCGCTAACCGCTATTTGGGTGTTGAGGTGGGCGAGCCGGCGCTGCTGACTTTCATATTGACCACATTCCAGCACGAGACCGTTTCTTCGCTTTTGCACTCAAACATGGCAAATTCCTGCACATCGGGGTCCAGCCGTTTAAAATACAGCACAAAGTCGACCTTGTCGCCCGCATGAACCGAGCGGTCCTGGGGCGACAGGGGTATCCCCTCCGCCTTGACAAACGAGTAGGTCCGAACACCGTCGGCGGCTACCAGTTTAGCATCTGGCCGGAAGGAGATACTGCTGGCACCGGAGGAATAAGGGCCGTTGTTGCTGTATGTCATATACAGCACCGTATAGTTACTGGTAAGGCGAATGTCGTTCACCCGGATGCTGGGGTCATTGGTTTGTCCCAGGCCATTGGTAGGGTCGGGGAGCAGGCGCTTCCGGGCGACTTCCCGCACCCCAGAGGGCATGTAGTATTCGCCTTCATCGTTGGGCGTATTCTGGGGCAGTTGCTGCGTCGTGCTACAGGCCGACAGCAGCGTCAGGAGGAAGATACCAAAACGCTTCATATGCCTCGTTGATTGGTTAAATAGTTGCGTGGTTCATCGGCTGATTCGTTAACCGGGACCAGGCAGGCAACCAGTTACTAATTAACCAAAATAAGGGCAGATTGCCTTTCCAGAGGCTGAAAAATTTAGGCCACTAACTATTTTCTTCCGAAGAGAAGCCTTGTAACTTGTCGTTTAAGAAACGAAGGATGTCTTCGGGAAGCCGGGTATGAAAGTGCTCCCGGTCAAAGCCGGGCGGATCGGTAGCGGGGAGAAAGTTTGGGTTCTGCATCGCCGGCGGAAACGGGCTTATAAACGAAAAGTGCCCGGCATTCTCAATCACCCGTACAGTTACCTGCGACGAATCAGGAACGCCATTGACAATTACATCGGCGTTCCAGGCCGGGGTATAGGGATCGTGCTCTGCCTGGAGCAAAAGAATGGGAGCCGTTACCCTGGCCAATGCATTCGGTGCATTAAACCAACCCGCAGAGGGGGCCATCAGCACCAGAGCTTTGACCCGGAAATCATGCTGAACGGCTACCGGTTCTCCGGCCCGGGTCCAGGGTTGCCCTCCTGCCACTACCAGCGCTGTGTACCCACCGAAGGAGTGACCAATTACCGCGATCTTATCTGAATCGATCTGCCTGCCAACTGTCTCGTCGGCAAGTAGCGCGTCCATGGTCATACTGAGGTGTCTGGGCCTGTATTGCAGATTTTCGACTTTATCCCCTAAGGAGTTGTCGTTGCGGTTATTGCCATAATGCTCCAGCATTGCCACGATATACCCATGCCGCGCCAGATGCATACTGATGGTCCGGTACAGCAAATGCGAGCCGCTATTACCATGGGAAATAATTACGAGCGGAAACCGTCCCTTGCTAACCGCTGCTTCTGGACTTACATCCATCGTGTACGGCCCAAACGCGGTTGGTGCTGAGGGGGTATGCGTAGGATAGTGGACTAAAACGGGAAAGGAAGGGCCATTGGATTCATCCGTAACCTGTAATTGGCGGCTACCGACGAAAGGGTGTGGTAGGGTATGGGGCATTTTGTATTCATTCATCCGTAATTGCGCCAGATCATCGTTATGCGCCAGGCTTTACTGTCGATTCTGTTTTACGCTTGTTGAAGTAATCAACTATTTCAGCTTTGGCCAATTTAGTTAACGTTTGGTTCAATCTGTTACGCGGCTCTCGCATAAATTGCACAGCATCGAATGGTTTTCCGTTGGGTGCTCAGTCTTCGTCTTATTTTTTAAATTCTCTTAGTGAGCGGATTTATATTACTTATTGCATTAATGATATAGCTGAGGGAAATCAGAAAAGTCTTTTACGTACTTTGTAAAGTCCTGGCCTGAGCATTCAACCCGCCCACCCGCGTAAGAAAAGTAAAAAGTTAAGTTGCCGTTTGCTTCAGAGCCGACATGATTAGCTTCAAAATGGTCCAGTAAATAATCCTGACGGATAATCACTGGTTTTGTCCATTCATCGTTATGCCTGACAATAAAAACATAATGAACAAGAATAGTTGTAATATTACGGAGGTTCTTTAAGGAAACATTGAATTTTCCGCTAAACCCTGATTCTCTTCTGGTAGACGTTGACGTTTTAACCTGTGCTCTCCTTAATGTTCCATTATCGTCCTGGACTACGAAAATGTCGTCACCGGTATCAACTTCGGGAATAGCAACGTTCCAGCCGAGCATTAAAAACTAGGACATGATGGTTAGATGTCCCGCTTTTCCTAAATACTGGTTAAACTTTTTCGTCACGTGGCGTTACTCTGTGTAGAATAGTTCCTGTTTGTGTATCAACAAATTGAACTTCGTCTAACTTCTTCAAATCACTCTCATCATTAACCCCTAACAGTGCAGGATAGATGTGATTCTCAAGTTTGTCCACGTAAACTTCAAAGTCACTTTTTGTATCGTAGCTTACAAAAACAGTATTAGCAGGATGCGCATTTGGAAGTAGTTTTTTTATAAATGCACGGATGGTCGGCGTAATACTGAACGAGTATCCATCCATTTGCTTATTTACATGTATACGGATTGTGTTCATTGTTGGAAATGTTGTGCTCGAAAGCATATTAACTTATGCTTACCCCTACTCTCAAATATACATTTTATTTTACGATTTGTTTGCTGCCCTCCAACACCCCAGTGCCCATCATTTCCCATATCCGGCCGTATACATCTATGGCGGATAAAGGTTTGCCGTCAGAGTGGTTGCTGACGAAAACAGGGTGGTGTTCGGGGGCAGTGCCGATGCGGCCGTGGGAGCCTTTGATGAGCGTGGCATCCAGCGAAATGACGTTCATCAGGTAGCGGAAGCCCAGCTTTTTGCGCATCAGCTTGTAGCCCGCTTTCAGCTTGATCATTGGGTTGGCTTCGTCCATAAACATCTCCACGGGATCGTAGCCAGGCTTTTTATGGATCTCTACGGTACGGGCATAATCCGGTGCTTTGCTATCGTCGAGCCAGTAGTAGTAGGTAAACCAGCTTTCGGCATCGGCCATGACAACCAGGTCACCGGCGCGTTCGTGGTCGATGTGGTGCTCACGCTTGCCGGCTTCGTCCAGGATGAGTTCAAGGCCGGGCGTTTTTTCCAGAAGGGCGCGGACCTGCGCTGTGCAGGAAGGATCATTGATGTAGATATGCGCTATCTGATGGTCGGCCACGACAAACGCCCGCGAGGCTCCGGCATCCAGCAGTTCCAGGCCACGCTCCTCGCGTATCTGAAGTAAACCCGCTTCCCGGAAGGCCCGGTTCAGGTGAATGGGCCGGCTGACGTTGGTAATGCCGTATTCGGAGAGGACAATCACCTCGGCTCCCTGCTTTTCGTAGTACTGAATCAGGTCACGGCAGACATCGTCAATCTCCCCCAGTTCCCGGCTGTTTTTCGAGTTGTTCTGCCCGAACTTTTGCAGGCAGTAATCCAGGTGGGGCAGGTAAATAAGCGTCAGCGTGGGGTTATGCCACTGATCTACCAGCATAGAGGCATCGGCAATCCACCGCGTCGATTTGATATTGGCCCCCGGTCCCCAGAACTGGAACAAAGGAAACGTACCCAGGGCCTGTTGCAGCCGGTCGCGCAGGTCGGCGGGGTGGCTGTAGCAATCGGGCATTTTGCGGCCGTCGGCCAGGTACTGCGGGCGGGGCGTTACCGAGAAATCGGCGGTGGCGTACATATTGTACCACCAGAACATCTTCGAGACGGTGAACGAAGGGTTCAGCCTGCGGGCGTTGTCCCAGATTTTCTCGCCCTGCACCAGTTTGTTCGACTGCTTCCAGAACTTTACCTCGCTGTCGGTGCGATCGTACCAGCCGTTACCCACAATGCCATGTTCGCCCGGCCACTTGCCTGTTACGTAGGTAGACTGTACCGATGTAGTAACGGCCGGAAGCATGGGGTCAATGGTAGACAATTTCTTGCCGGCTACCCAGTTTTTCAGGAAAGGCGTATGCTCACCAATCAGCGATGACGACAAGCCTACTACATCAATGACGACAGTCTTTTTCATTATTCATTATTCATTTCTTCCAAAACCCACTTCAGCTCCCGCACAATGGAGTCGTTGATGGGCATTTTCAAGCCTTCGGGCAGGACTTCCCAGGTGTAGGTTTCGGCTTCCAGTTGTTCGGTAAACGGTTGTTCTTTCTGGAGCCGGAGAACCTCCGCGATATCTGACTGGGTGGATTGCAACCGGCCGTAATCCGATACGAAAATAGGCACATGGAAGTGCGACCGCCATTCGGCATGCGCCGGGCCAAAGGCAGCCAGCGCTTCGGGCAGATCGGGGTAGCGGGAGAGTTCGCCGGCTGCGTTCGTGGCGACAACCTGGTGTAGGTACGTCGGCTCGTTGAACCGGGTGAACTCCTGCCGGAGCAGTTCCCGGCCTTCTTTGTCCGGCGGAAAGGTTGCCTTCAGGGCCGCACTGATCTGGATTTTGCCGACCCGAAGCTTGTTCTTCTTCAGCTTATCCAGCACCTCGTCCGGGCGCTCAAAACCGACGGCAAAATGGCAGACATCGTAGCACAACTGCACGTGTTCGCGAAGGGCTTCTTCGGCTTCGTCTACCGTCATGCCGAAAATGGCGTTCAGCCGTTCGATGCCGATGGGCCGCAGGTACTGGTTAAACCAGTCGATGAATTCATCGGCGGTTTCCAGCACACCGTCCGGCTCCGGCTCAATGTCGAGGTGCATACTGACGCCTTTCCCCTGCCTGATCCGGACCAGTTCTTCCACCACATCCATCAGACTCTGCGTAGTGGCTTCGTAAATGCGGTCGCGTTCCCAGCGATCAGCCCAGTTGAACCAGTGGCGGTAGGAGAGGGGCGAGGTCGATACCCCGCCCGCCATGCCCGCCGGCAGCAGGTCGGCCAGCAGCCGGAACAGGCGAATGGTATACTGGACGCGGTCTTCGGTAGTCCAGTCGGGCTTGTGAACTTCATCTTTGACCCGCACCCGGTGAAATCCGCCGAACGGAAAGCCGTTCATGGTAAAAACGTACAGGTTATTATCGGCCAGCCACTGCTTAAACTCCTTTAAGCGCTCGTCGTAGCAAAGCTCCTGACTCGCAACATCTGATAACCGCAGCCCCAAACCAAAGGGGGCACCGGGCGAGAGTTGCTGTTTGATGCCGGGGAGTGCCCGCTGCAGGGCCATAAAATGATCCGACCAATGTTCGCCGGCGTGGATATTGGTGCAGTAACTCAGGTGTCCTAAGGACGTTTTCATACCGGTTGCGTTTCGGTTTCGCGTAAGAAGGCGATCGACTGCCGGACGAGTTCGGCGTCGATTTCGTGGACTTCGACACCCCGGCCGATGGCTTTCAGTAACAGGATAGTCAACCGGCCGCCCAGGTGTTCCCGGAACTCGGTGAGGCCCCGCAGGATACCTTCGCTGTTGTCGGCATCCAGGGCCGGGTGGTAGAGCGAAAAGCCCAGCGTCCGCAGCAGATTCAGGATACGGTTCAGATCATCATCGGCCAGCCAGCCGATGCGGTTGGCGTACAGGCAGTCGAGCGCCATACCAATGGCGACTGCTTCCCCGTGCCGAACCTCAAAATCGGTGAGGTACTCCAGCTTATGCGCACTCCAGTGGCCGAAGTCCAGCGGTCGCGACGAACCCATCTCAAACGGGTCGCCCCCGGCAATATGCTGAATGTGCAGCTCGGCGCAGCGGTGTACCAGGTGCTTCATCGCTTCCAGATCGCGGTGGGCCAGGGCATGCGCATCGGCCTCCATCCGCTCAAAGAAAGTCGGGTCTTTGATGAGGGCTACCTTAACGGCTTCTGAGATTCCCGCCCGCCAGTCACGGTCGTCGAGCGTCGTCAAAAACTGAAAATCGTTAAACACCGCAACCGGAGGAACAAAGGTGCCGAGGAAGTTTTTCTTACCCCGGTAATTGACCCCGTTCTTTACACCAACGCCGGAGTCGTTCTGCGACAGTACGGTAGTTGGTATACGAATATGCCGGATACCCCGGTGTGAAATGGCAGCCGCATAGCCCACCAGATCCAGCACCGACCCCCCACCAATACACACAACGTACGAATGCCGGTCGATACTGTACTGATCCACGGCCGCAATCAGCCGGTCGACCAGCGCCGGATCGTTTTTAGCCTGTTCACCGCCCGGCACCGTAATGAACTCAGGGATCAGTTGCACAACGTTTTGCGTGGCAAAGTAAGCGGTGATTGCTGCAGGGAGCTGGGGATGATACGGTATTACGCCCTCATCGAAAATGAACAGCGCTTTCTTCTGAAACCCTTCGGTATGCTGCCGTTTAAAAAAGTTTAAAAGCAGCGGGTTGGCCGGCTCGAACAGGTGTTCGGTAAAGTGTACCGGGTAGGTAAACCGAACGCTGAACGACTGCTGTATGGAATTCATAATCTGGTGTCTTGTCTATTAATCCTCAAAAATACCCAAAAATTAAACGGTTTTCTACACCTCAACAGTTCAAATGAAAGATCTTAAATCTTAAAATAGCTAAGACATCGATTAAACCTTTTTACTCTACAAATATCCAAGAATACGAAAAGCGCAACCAATGGCGCCTGTGTACATACCTAATAAATAACGCATGAAACGTAACTTGTTGATTGCCGCCGTAACGGCCACCTTTTTTACCGTAGGGGCCTACGCCCAGACTCAACCGAAGAACAATAACCAGGCCGGCCGCCGTGGAGACCGTACCGAAGCACAGAAGGCTCGTAAGGAGAAACTGGATGCCATGGCGCCCGAAGAGCGGAAGGCTTTTCTGGAGACCCGCAAAAAGCAACAGGAAGAGCGGCTGGCTTCGCTGACGCCGGAGCAGCGCGAGCTGTTTAAGCGCCGGCATGAGCTGCGCCAGAAATTTGATAAAATGACTCCCGAGGAGAAAGAAGCGTTTCGGAAGCAGATGAAGGCGCAGTGGGAATCCATGACGCCCGAACAGCGCGAGGCCGTTAAGCAGACCCACCGGAAAGAGATGCAGGAGCAGTGGAGTTCAATGACGCCCGAGCAACGGGAGCAAGCTAAAGCGAAGATGAAGGAGCGTCGGGCAAAGCACACCCACCGTAACAGTTAAGGGGTGATTGTTGCCATAGTGAGAAGGTGAAAATCCTGCCCGGCTTCCGGGCAGGATTTTTTGTTACGTTACCGCAAAGGCCCTGGCCAGCAGGCGGGAGAGGGGCAGCAGACAAACCACCAGCAACGCCAGCGGAAACGAAGCAAAAGCCGCTACCCAGACGGCATCCATCACGATCATGGATAAGACGCCGGCCTTGACGGCCATGCCAATGTTACGGCCGACCGGCTCGCGCACCGCCCGCCAGAGGGGAGGGAAGACAAAATAACTGAAGACCAACAGGAAGGGAAAAGCCGTGCCGAGTTGCTGCTGCCGCAGGGCAATGGCGGCAATACCGGCTATAACCAGTCCGTAAAGCAACCCTGCCAGCCGTAACGTTCCGGTGTTACCGCCGTGAACCTCGCCCTGGCTAATCATGGTAATGGCGGCAATATAGATAACCGGAATGATACCAACCCAGGCCCAGGGCTGCACTTGTTCGGGGAGCACACTTACCCCAAGTAACAGATTGAGGCCCCGGCAAAGGCCCATGTTGAGTGGTCCCAGCAGGGCGTGGTGCTTGCCGTATTTGTCATAGACAACAGCCGCAACGGCAATGGCAATTGCCAGTATACCGGCTGGGGTATTTACCAGGAAGGCGGCACCAATACCCATCAGCAGCAGCAGAATACCCCAGCCGGTGGCGGTCTCTTTGCTAACCACGCCACTGGGGATTGGCCGCTCGGGGCGCTCCACGGCATCCAGTTCTGCATCAAAGACATCGTTCAGAACAACCCCGCCCCCATACAGACCGATGGTCGACAGGCACAGCCAGAGAACCGGCCCAAAAGCGGCCCTCGGGTCGGTCAGGTAGCCGGCAATAGCCATACCGGCCAGAACATCGGCAACGGCGGTGATGAGGTTAGCCGGGCGGGTAAGCCGGAGCAGAGCAATCAGCATAACGTAGGTAACAGCCGGTAGTAGGTTAAACAAAAAGGCTGCCTTGTCTGAGGCAGCCTTTGCAATGCTAATGCCGTTTTTACTGATTCTGGTTCGGTTGCGGAGCCGGAGCCTGTTGCGCACCCGGCGCAACTGCTCCCGGAGTGGTAGCTCCCGGAGTGGTAGCTCCCGGCGCAGCGGCTCCCGGAGCCGGCTGGGTTGGAGCCGGGGTGAGCCCCCCCCCCGGAGCGCTCTTGGTTTGAGCGCGTTCTACGTTTACGCTGTTGACCTGGGTGCCGGTGGTATCTTTATCCACCATGATGTACGAAGCCAGCGTCAGGACCATAATACCCACGCCCAGACCCCAGGTGATTTGCTCCAGCAGGTCGGTGGTTTTCTTTACGCCCATCAGCTGGTTAGAACCCAGACCGCCGAATTCGCCCGATAGCCCTCCGCCTTTGGAGTTCTGAATCAGCACGATGAGAATCAGCAGGACAGTTAAAATACAAATAATGACGATAGTTGCCGTTACCATAAAATTGTTAAAGCTTTTATGTTAATCAGGGAATTCAGCCTTCTTAACTACTTTTTGGAGAGCGCCTGGCTTTCTTTTAATTCACCGATTTTTGCCGCAAAGTACGCGCTTTTTTCCGGATTTTTCAACATTAGTTTCTCATATATTTCTATCGCCTTCGCTGTCTTGCCCTGTTTCAGCATGATCCGGGCCAGGCTTTCGGTGGCGAATCCGTCGAGGGTTTCGTGGTTCCGGCGCGTTAGATCTTCCTGCTCAGGCTGCTCCTCAAGTTTAGACCGAATGGGAGAAATCCGGGGCTCGTTCTTAATAAAGGTTTCTATGATCTCTTTCTGCACCGCCAGCATCGGATTGGCCACCGGGGTCTCGGCAACGGGAGCCGGCTCAGGGGTGACCTGCTGCTCCAGATCGTTTTGCAGGGTTGTCTCCGTCAGCGTCGAATCATCCACAATGGGAATAGGTTCGGCTGGTTCAGGGTCTTTGTGGAAAACCGGATCGGCAAACTGAAGCAGCGGAAGTTTTGGAAAACTGTCTCGTAAGCCGGTCCCTGTTTTCGATTTAAACAGGGCGTAACTCTCCTGCTGATAATCTTCCGGAATGGGTACATGCCGCTGCGACAGCTCATTGAGCTTCGACAGCAGGTTGTCGGACCACTGAAATTCATTATCAATTAGTTTACGGAGCGCATTCCGGCTCAGGGCATGAGCGGCCGCCTGCCGCGCAAACGTAATGGTTTGTCCTTTCTGGTGGAGCGATGCTGCCTTGGCCGTAAGTGTATAGAGAGCCTGACAATAGGGGTAAGCATCCAGGCTTTCCTGTAACAGCCGGAAATCGGTTGCCGTCAGGTCATCGGGATGAGTGACCCAATAAGAGAATGTTTCCTTATCGAGGGGTTGCATGTGATTGGTATCGGGTTGGCCGTTGCGCTAGCCGAAAATACGGATTAAAGCGAAAATTTACCAGTCGGCGGCCGTTTTATTAAAAATATCCAATACGATCTGGTCCAGGATTTTGGGAACCAGCCGGCTTTCGTTCTGGTCAAGTGTCTGATTCTGCGGAAAGTCCTGGTAAAACGAGAATGACTGGTCGAAATTTTTACTTTCGTCTTTGCTGTTCACAAAACGCGCCTGCACCGTTATCTGGAGCCGGTTCAGGCCGGCCTGATCCTGGGCTGTAGGGGCAATGGCCAGCAGGTCGTAGCCGGTAATGGAGCCTTCCAGCACCAGATCGCCCCCGCTCGGTACTACCTTCAGACTGGTATAGCGCTGGTAGTATTCTTTTAGCCGTTCGTTGAGGTTGATGGCCAGGTTGGCCGGCCCACCCGCCGTCTGCATGGCAAAGTTGGTGATGGTAATGCTCTTCAGATCCGGCGACAGTGTGGTACCGGTGAAGGAGTATATGCCGCAGGAGGAAATTAAGAGTGAAGAGCTAAGAGTTAAGAATAATAAGAAAAGACGCCTGATGCGTGAACGGTTAAGCTTCAATTCATAACTATCAATTCTTGACCGCCGGGCGACCCCGTCATAATTCTTGACTCTATTCTTCATCAATTTCATACTGTTTTATCTTCCGGTATAACGTTCGCTCGGAGATGCCAAGTGCCTGGGCGGCATACTTTCGCTTGTTGTTGTTGCGCCGGAGGGCTTTGATAATCATTTCCTTTTCTTTGCGCTCCAGCGAGAGTGAATCGTCTTCTTCCGTTTCGTGGGTGATGTCTTCTACGGTCACCTCGTTCTTATCCTCAACGTCTTCATAGTTGCCGTAGGGCTCCGAGTTAAGATTGGTAACCGGTGGAGGCAGCAGTTTGGCCAGATGAGCCTCGGCGTCGGCTTCCTGACCGGTCGGGTATGGCTTATCCGCCGGCCGGTCATGTTGCAGGGTTTCGAACAGGTCTTTGTGGTTGTTGAGTATCTGGCGACCGTACTGCTCGTGGTTCAGCACGTCCAGCACCAGCTTTTTCAGGTCGTTCATGTCCCGGCGCATGTCGAACAGCACTTTATACAGCAGCTCCCGTTCGGTGAAGTTGTCGCCGGTACTTCCCTGTGGCTGCGGAAAAACCATCGGCATCCGGTTGGTTTGCTGCGGCTGCGGCAGATAACGGGCCAGCGTTTCGGCGTCGACGGCCTTGCTGTGGTCTGTTTCCAGAATCGAAATCTGCTCGGCAATATTCTTCAGTTGCCGGATATTGCCCGGAAACGGGTACTGCAACAGCGCCTGTTTGGCGGCTTCGGTAAGCTGCAGCGGGTTGATGCGGTAACGTTCGGCAAAATCGGTGGTGAACTTCCGGAACAGCAGTTCAATATCGTCACCGCGCTCCCGTAACGGTGGTACATAGATGGGCACGGTATTTAACCGGTAGTACAGATCTTCGCGAAACTTCCCCTTGCCGACGGCATCCAGCAGGTTAACGTTGGTAGCGGCCACCACGCGCACATCTGTTTTCTGCACCTTTGAGGAGCCCACGCGGATAAATTCGCCGTTCTCCAGTACGCGCAGCAGCCGGGCCTGGGTGCCCAGCGGCATTTCGCCGATCTCGTCCAGAAAGATGGTACCCCCGTTGGTGGTTTCAAAATAGCCTTTGCGCTGGTCAACGGCACCCGTAAACGAGCCTTTTTCGTGACCAAACAGTTCGGAGTCGATGGTACCCTCCGGAATAGCTCCGCAGTTGATGGCAATAAACTGCCCGTGCTTGCGGTGGCTGAGCGAATGGATAATTTTAGAAAACGATTCTTTCCCGCTGCCGCTCTCGCCCGTAATCAGCACCGTCAGGTCGGTGGCCGACACCTGAATCGCTACATTGATGGCGTAGTTCAGCGCGGGGGCATTTCCAATAATACCGAAGCGTTGTTTAACGCTCTGAACCTCTTGTAAATTCATATTTAGTTTGAGCCGGGCGGCCGGTGCCGTTTGAGGTTTGAGGTTTGAGGTTGCTTCGCTATTTTAACGTCAAACCTCAAACCTCAAACGATTTCACCTATCAAAGTTGCCGCCGTGCAGTCGGTGATGAGTACGTTGACGTATTGGCCTTTCTGCAGGTTGCCTTTTGGGAATACCACCATCTTGTTCTGGTCGTTGCGGCCGCAGAACTGCTCGTCGGAGCGTTTGGATGTACCCTCGATCAGCACTTTCTGCACGTTGCCGATATGCCGCCGGTTGCGCTCCAGCGACATGTTACGTTGCAGGGCAATGATTTCGTTCAGCCGGCGGATTTTTACCTCGTGCGGCACGTCGTCGGCGTACTTTTTGGCGGCCAGGGTGCCGGGGCGCTCCGAGTAGGCAAACATATAGCCGTAATCGTACCGGGCGTATTCCATCAGCGAAAGCGTATCCTGGTGTTCCTCCTCTGTTTCGGAGCAGAAGCCGGCAATCATATCGTGCGAAATTCCGCAGTCTTCACCCAGAATGGCCCGGATGCGGTCGATCTTCTGCATATACCACTCCCGGTCGTAGGTACGGTTCATCAGCTTCAGAATCCGGCTGTTGCCGCTTTGGGCGGGCAGGTGGATGTATTTGCAGATGTTGTCGTACTTCGCCATGGTGTGCAGCACCTCGTCGGTAATGTCTTTGGGGTGCGAGGTCGAGAACCGGACCCGCAGATCCGGATGCACCTGGGCTACCTGTTCGAGCAGTTGGGCAAAGGTGACGGTTTCCCATTTATAACTGTCTACATTCTGGCCCAGCAGCGTTACCTCTCGGTAGCCGTTTTCGTAGAGATCCCGGGCTTCGTTGACAATGGAGTGGGCATCGCGGCTGCGCTCGCGGCCGCGGGTGAACGGCACCACGCAGAACGAGCACATATTGTCGCAGCCCCGCATGATGGAGATAAATGCCGTGACACCGTTGGAGTTCAGCCGGATCGGCGAAATATCGGCGTAGGTCTCCTCGCGGGACAGAAACACGTTTACGGCTTTCTGCCCTGAATCGGCTTCCTCTACCAGTTTCGGAATATCGCGGTACGCATCCGGACCAGCCACAATGTCTACAATCTTTTCTTCTTCCAGCAGCTTCGCTTTTAGTCGCTCAGCCATGCAGCCCAGCATACCTACCAGCAGGGCCGGTTTCTGTTTTTTCAGCACGTTGAGCTGCTTCAGGCGGTTGCGCACTTTCTGCTCCGCATTGTCGCGGATGGCGCAGGTATTCAGGAAGATCAGGTCGGCTTCCTCAGCAACGGAGGTAGTGGCAAAACCGGCGTTCCGCATCACGGCCGCTACAATCTCACTATCGGAGAAGTTCATCTGACAGCCGTAACTTTCGATATACAGCCGCTTTTTGCCAATGGCCAGTTCCTCTTCCGACACCCGTGGCAGGTCACAGGCCACTTTATCTTCAGGTTGTAATATACTTAGTGTTTCTGCTACGCGTTCCATAAAAGTACCCCGGAGTTGTATTTTCGGGAGAATAAGTCAAAACCGGAATGTAATTCCGGCGTACAAACTCCCACAAAATTACAAGAAAATTCAGAGAATTGCTGCCAAAATGTCAGAAAGGATAGCCGATCCCGAAGTTTACAATCAGCGGGTTGGGTCCGTTGAACATCCGGTTAAAGGCAAACTTGGGCAGAATAAACCGTTCGTTTACGTACACGCCTTCGGTGGTGGTAAAGCGCCGGGCGGGGTCGTAAACTTTAATGGCTCCGTCGAACCGGATAATGAAGAAAGAGAAGTCCAGCCGTAAGCCCACACCGGTCCCTACGGCCAGTTCGCTGAAGAAGTTGTTGACATAGAAACGGTCGGCCGGGCTGCGGGCATTCTGCCGAAACCGCCAGACATTGCCGACATCAACAAAGAAGGCGCCGTTGACATCGGCTCCCAGGTGAAACAACCGGCCCCGCAGTTCGGCCGATCCTTCCAGCAGTATATCGCCAGGTTGTTCAAAGCTGTAGTCGAACCGGTAATCGTCATCGGCCGGCGCAGGAAACGGCTGCCCACTGGCGTCGGTGCGGGGATAGGCGGAACCAGGACCAAGCCTGCGCGGACGCCAGGCCCGGACACTGTTGCTGCCGCCCGCAAAAAAAAGCTTTTCGTAGGGGGCGGTTCCGTTGGCACCGTACCCATATACAATACCGGAGTTGACCCGGAAGGCCAGGGTGGTGTACGTGCGTAAGGGAGCATAATGCCGGTAATCGACATTGGCCCGCAGATACTTATAAAACTGCAGGTCGTTGAAGGTCTTAGACAGCTCTTCAATCCGCTGCCTGCTCAGCAGGTTCAGCGTAGTACCGCCCGATTCGATGCCCAGGCGCAGGAAGTTAGCCTTTCGGTTTTGGCCGACCACGTTGGTGTTGTAGGTGTAGGTCAGACTGATATTGGAGGCAAAGGCATTGATAAAACTGTTGAGGATGGTGCTGCCCTGCTGGGCCTGATCTTCCAGGAACGAACGGAATGTCTGACCGAACTCGTCGCTTTTAAAACTGGCGCGGAGCAGGTTGATGTCGGCGACCAGAAACGTGAACTGCCGGTTGGGAGCCGGCTGCCAGTTATACGCCAGGGTAGAACGCAGGTTGGTCCGGATAAACTCCGGCCGGTTGGTGAAATTGTACCCCAGACTTATCTGCGTACGCGGGTTGGAGTTGCTGAACAGGAAGCGGTATTTTCCCGGAAACAGAATATGCGGAAAAATAAGGGAGGTATTGATCCCCAGCTCCTGAGCAAAATAGGCCCGTTCGGTGCTGAAGCCGGCCTGAGCCTCAAAACCGTACCGGAACGATGTTTCGAGGGTTTCCAGGCCACCCAGTACGTTGCGGACCCGCAAAGACAGATTGCCGAACGGGCCGGGAATACCCTGCCCCTGGTAGAGTACCGATACGCCCCCTTCCACGGTCATTTCGTATTTGTCGAGGGGAGTGGCCACAATTTCGGTGCGCAGCCGCCGGTTGGTAGTATCGGTGAAGTTGATATTGGCAAACTTGAACTGGTTGAGCAGAAACAACTGCCGCTGGGTTTCGCGCAGGTCGTTCTGCCGGTAGAGTTGCCCCGGCCGCAGCCGGATCTTGGTGTCGAGCAGCCGGGTGGCATATAGCCGACCGTCCAGCAAATACCGGATGCCGTTCTGGCTGACGGTGTCCAGCGCCTGAGTGGCCGGTGGTGCGGTTTCGTCCCGGCTGATAACAAAGCGCACGTCGCCGATATGGTAGGTGTAATGCTGCGACTGACCGGGTGGATTCAGGATCTTCACCCACATATCGACAAACCGGCCCGCGGTATCCAGGCTGTTGTTGATGGACGAATCCGGTTCAAACTGAATGTATTGGCGGCTAAAGGTATAATAGCCGTTGTTGCGCAGGAGTTCTTCAATACGGACCCGCTCATTGCTGAGTTTGGCTTCATCGTACCGGGCGCCGACTTTCAACAGCGAATTGGCGGCCGATTGCCGCACCAGGGAGTCGACCTGAGCATCCTCAATTTCGTATGCAATCCGCCGAAGCCGGTATGGAGTTTTTTCGGAGATGAGGTAGATGACCCGGATACGCCGTTCCAGCAGGGTATCCAGCCGGTAGCTGGTCTGGGCGTTGAAAAACCCTTTGCTGAACAGGTAGGCCTTTAGTTTGGCGGCATTGGCCTGAGCATCCCGCTCGTAGAAATACACGGGCGGTTCGCCCAAAGTTCGCATGACCCAGTTGCCTTCTTCGGCTTTTCGGCGCAGGCGTTTGATCTGCCGGGTGTAGCGTTTCTCAAGACGCTGCCGCTCGCGGGTGCCTTCGGGCAGTTGCTGTTTTTTCTGCTCAAATTCGGTAGTTTTGGCCTGCAAGGCTTTTAGCACCGTATCGCGGTTATAGCCACTGGCACCTAGCTCGTAAATCCAGAGACCGGGCGTAAAGGGCAGTCGCAATATCCGGCGATTGGGCTTCTGGGGAATCAGGCTTTCCAGTTCTTCGCTGGAGATGACCCGGTTACCCCGCACGGTCTGGTTGTATAACAAGTATTCCCTCGGCGTCAGTCGCTGACTGGTAAGGCAACCGGATAAGCCCGAAAGGAGAGCAAACAGGAGAATACACGTACGAATCACGAGATACATCCGGCAGCGGCAGGGGCGTACCCAGCCTGTTTCGCCGTTCGGCTCTCGTACCATATCGCTATTCATGCTTTCAAAAAATCTGTCCAAATACGTTCAGTCGCTGCATCAGAAAAAGTACCGGCAGGAGCACGGGGCTTTTCTGGTTGAAGGTGCCAAAAGTGTCCGGGAGGTGCTGCTATCCGGGTTTCAGGTAGAGATACTCCTGATAACCGATCAATTTTACAAAGAAAACGACCTACTCCCACACAACCAACGACCCCGCACCGAATTTGTTACACCGGCGGAGCTGGAACGCGTAGGAACGCTGGCGAGTAACAATACGGCCCTGGCCGTTGTAAAAACCAGGGAAAACCGGCCCTTAGCTGCCGAACCCGGCGAACTGGCGCTGGTGCTGGACGATGTTCGGGACCCCGGAAACCTGGGCACCATTCTGCGTATTGCTGACTGGTACGGCATTCGCAAAATCATCTGCTCAGATACCACCGCCGATGTGTACAATCCGAAGGTCATATCGGCCAGCAAGGGCTCTTTCACCCGCGTCGACTGGTGGTATGGCGACCTTGTTGCCTGGCTGAAACAACAGCCGGATATTCCGGTATATGGCGCATTTCTGGACGGCGGCAACGTGCACCAGACCGCGTTTGGTGGTACCGGTTACCTGGTCATGGGCAATGAGTCTAACGGTATCAGCCCTGAGGTGGCTGCGCTGGTTTCCCGGCGGGTTACTATACCCCGGTACGGCGGAGCCGAGTCGCTGAACGTTGGGATCGCCACCGCTATTATTCTGGATAACTGGCGGAGGGGGCACCCCCTAGCCCCCTGAAAGGGGTAAACTGCCTTACATAAAGCTACTCATAGCCGCTTCGTTGGCCAGCTCCTCGGCATGTTCTTTGCCCAGGTACTTATCGATGAAATAATGGGCTACGTACAGCAGGGGCGTGAGCAGGATGGCCGTTGTAAACTTATAGATATAATTGATGATACCCACCGCCAGCACCTGCTGTACCGACCAGTTGCCAAACACAAAAAAGGCGATGTAAAGCACCACAAAGCTGTCGACAAGCTGCGATACAAGGGTCGACCCAGTGGCCCTCAGCCAGATTTTGCGGCTGCCGGTAATCTTCCGTAAGGCCTGGAAAATCGAAGCGTCGAGCAATTGCCCGATCAGAAAGGCTGTCAGTGAGCCCAGAATAATGCCCAGCCCCTGCCGGAAAATCATGCCGAAGGCGTTGTTGATATTAATGGGCCGGCCGGCGGTGTCGGTGGCATTGACCTCCAGCCAGAACTGAGCCGGCGGAAGCACCGTGACCGCGTAAATAACAAAAAAACTGTAGGCAATAAACCCGGCGGTCAGGAACGAAATACGCCGGACACCCGCCTTGCCGAAGTACTCATTGATAATGTCGGACGTAACAAAGACAAACGGCCAGATTACAGCCCCGGCTGTCAGGTTAAAATCGAGTACGAAATCGCCGAAGAGCCGGATCTGAGCCGGTCGTACGCCCAGCAGCGATTCGCCCGAGAAAATCTTGACGCCAATTATCTCGGCCACCAGCGCATTGGTGAGGAAAATGGCGCTCAGGAAGATGTAGAGATTGGTGCGTTTGTTGGTAAATGAATAAATAGCCGCCATTTAGTTCGTTTGAAGTTTAAGGTTCGACGTTAAACTAGTTAGCTTATTTTCGTTTACTCTCCAGAAAAGCGCTGATCCGATCCAGGGCTACGTTCAGTTCATCGACGGTTGGCAGACAGACAATGCGGAAATGATCGTTGTCGATGTAGTTAAATCCACTTCCGGCTACCACCAGAACTTTTTGTTCAGCCAGCAGCTCGTACACAAACGCATTATCATCCGCAAAGGTAAACTGATGGAGGTCTATTTTAGGAAACACATACAGTGCTCCTTTGGGCTTTGCGCAGGTAATACCCGAAATCGCCGTGATGCGCTCGTAGGTCAGGTGAATCTGCTTGTAGAGTCGTCCCGATGGGGCAATCAGGTCATTGATGCTCTGATAGCCGCCCAGGGCGGTCTGGATGGCAAACTGCGTAGGTACGTTGGCGCAAAGCCGCATACTGGCCAGCAGGGTAAGCCCCTCAATGTATGATTTGGCTTTGTGCTTGGCCCCGCTCATAATCAGCCAGCCCCCCCGGAAGCCGGCGGCCCGGTAGTTTTTCGATAAACCGCCCATTGTGATACACAAGGTGTCGTGTACCAGGGTGGCAATCGGATAATGCACCGCGTCGTCGTACAGAATTTTGTCGTAGATCTCGTCGGAGAAGATAATCAGCTGGTGCCGCTCGGCAATCCGGGCAAGACCCTGCAGCACCGACCGGTCGTAAACCGCCCCGGTGGGGTTATTGGGGTTGATGACTACAATGGCGCGGGTGCGGCTGGTAATTTTACTTTCCAGATCCGCCAGATCAGGGTTCCAGTCGGCGGCTTCGTCGCAGATGTAATGAACCGGCTTGCCGCCCGAGAGGGCTACCGACGCAGTCCAGAGCGGGTAATCGGGGGAGGGAATCAGCACCTCGTCGCCTTCGTTGAGCAGGGCCTGCATGGCCAGCAGAATCAGTTCACTGACGCCATTGCCGATGTAAATATCGTTGATGGTTACCCCCGGAATGCCCAGATTCTGGGTGTGGTGCATCACGGCTTTGCGGGCGGCAAACAGGCCCCGGGAGTCGGAATACCCCTGGGCGTTGCGGATGTTCAGGATAATGTCGTGGACGATTTCATCGGGCGCATCAAAACCGAAGGGTGCCGGATTACCAATGTTGAGATTGATGATTTTGTACCCCTGGCTCTCCAGTTCGAGAGCCTTTTCGTACACCGGTCCGCGTATGTCGTATTTAAGGTTATTCAGCCGTTCGCTTTTAAGAATATCCATGCCGGAATCTACACTATTGAAAGTTGGGGCAAAGGTACGGAAATAGTCTGTACTCACTGGCTTTGGCCCGGCTTTGTCTCCACCAACAGGTGATTGGCTATAGTAACTCAACTGGCAGCCAGGGTGCGTATACAGGCTAACGCTCGTCGGTATGGACTGCGGCTTCGAGAATCAGTTCCCGAACCAGGTCGGGATGGGAGTTGGTGATGAGGTGGCCGGCCTCAGGCAGAAAAATAAAATTGGTTTGGGTGTCGGCCAGCACTTGTTTGGCAAAATCCAGATTAGCCGGATCAACCAGCCAGTCGTTGCCGCCCTGCATGACCGTAACCGGCAGGCAGAGACCCGACCAACAGGATTGGAGTTGCTGGAGTTCGGCAGGGTGAGCGTACTTCTCGGCTGTAGCCGTATTGAGCCGCCCGGGCAGAAATAGCTGAACAACCGGCAACTTACCCCATTTGGAGAACCAGAAGAATTTTTCCCGGTCAGGATCAATCGGTGGAGCTACCATCAGCAGGTGCTTTACTTTGTCGGGATACAGCATAGCCAGCCGGGCGGCAATAGGAGCCCCGTAGGAACGACCCAGGACCACCGCCGTCCGGCCCGATTTGTTCAGGCTTAGCGCGTGGGCAATCTGGTGCGCCTGCTGGTCGATACCCGTAAGCGGTTTTCGGCCTTTTCGGGAGTAGCCGTAACCCGGCCGGTCTACCGAGATTAGGTGAAAACGCTGCTGGAGCAGGCTATCGTCGAGCAGCCGCAGGTATCCGTACCAGGCACCGGGAGCCCCATGAATCAGCAGCAGCGGGGGCAGCGTGTCGGGGCCGATCGACGCGCAGAACAGCTTCATGGTGTCATTCTCAAGGGTGTGGTAGACCGGTTTTACCGGCCGGTTGGCGTAGTGTTCCCGAATGTCATTTTCGGTCATACGCCACCGGCGAAAACAGCCCGTCAGCGCTAGCGTCAGCAGGAGTAAAAACAGAAATGGAAGGTGTTTCACACAGTTGGAGTGGCTGATGGCTGGTTTACTGAAAATACTGATGAATGATTTGGGTCAGCATGGCCTGCGTGAGTGGTTTGGCATGATACCCCCCCACCGTAGAAAACTGCGAAGCTTTGTTTTTATCTGCCGGATTCAGCGAGGTGGTCAACATCAGCAAAACGCGGCCATTTTTCTGTTCGGGTGGGAGGGTTTCGTATTCTTCCAGAAATTCAAAACCGTTCATCCCCGGCATATTGATGTCGAGAAAAATCAGGTCCGGTCGCAGGTAGTACGGACTTTCGACATGGGTCAGATAGGCAATCGCTTCCGGGCCGTTTTCGGCTACCCGAACCTCTTCGCACAGACCTGACTCTTCAATAACCATTCGATGCAGAAAATTGTCGTCCGGATCATCATCAATTAACAGAATGCAGCGAATAGGTTTGGGCATAGTGATGTACGGTTTTAATGACTTTTGGCATGATGAAATAGAAAGTTGTCCCCTCACCTACGGTACTCTCCAGCCAGATTTTACCGCCATAAATGTCAATTATCTTTTTGCAGGTGGCCAGGCCAATTCCCGTTCCGTAGTACTCACTCCGATTGTGCAGACGCTGGAATATCTCAAAAATACGGTCATAATATTGCTTTTCAATACCAATGCCGTTGTCGCTTACCGAAAAGAGGTAATAATCGGTCTGTTCTTTTACCTGCAGCGACAGGATAGGGGGTATGTTTTTGCGTCGATATTTAATCCCGTTTGAAATCAGATTCTGAAACAGTTGCTTCAGGTCGGTGGGGTGCCCGTTGAGGGTTGGCAAATAGTCGGCCTGAATCCGGGCACCGGACGATTGGATGTCGTCGTACATATCTGCCTGGATTTCCTGAATCAATGTGTTCAGATCGACCGGAACAAATTCGACGGTGCTGCCCACGCGGGAGAAATTCAGCAAATCGTTAATCAATACCCGCATCCGACCGGCGGCAGCCGTCGATACGCCGATCAGTTTCCGGGCGTTTTCATCCATATCGGTACCGTACTTTACATCAATGAGGCTGAGGTAATTTTCGATGGTTTTCAGCGGAGACTGCAGGTCATGCGAGGCAACGTACGCAAACTGTTGCAGTTCGCGGTTCGACCGGCTCAGCTCCTGCATGGCCTGCTGACGGAACATCAGTTCGTGTTCAAACTCCTGCGAGGTCCGGAGGCCAACCGCTTCCTTGAAGTGCCAGATAAGGGCCACCACCGTGCCGATGGACACCATGCCCGTCAGAAAACGGATAACCGCATTAATGCGGTAGGCTGGAATGTAAAACATGGCCGCGTCTATCAGGTGCGTCAGACCGCACAGCAGAATAAACGACCCGAACAACCAGAAAACCCGGTGGAGGGGTACGCCTTTCTTGACAAACAGGAAGCGGAGCAGAATAAGAGGAATTGCCATATACGCCAGCCAGATAGTCAGATCGGAGACGATATACAGCCAACCGTGAAAATCGCTCCAGGTGCCGCAGTACCAGCGGGGAGGCCAGTCACTGGTATCACCCAGCCGCCGGAAAAAATCAAAAACCTGCTCCATGATTTTTTACAAACTTCAAGTATACGGGTAAGGGTACGTATTTGCCCAATACGCTTTTCCAAGGAGAGTAAAGGTACAGGAAACCACCAATTATTGGGGTAAAGTTATCATTAATAAAGGCTTAAAAACAGGAATGGCCAGTCTCATAGACCGGCCATTCCTGTTGGCAAATAGGTACATAGTTTGTTGAACCAAAGGTTGGCCTGATAAGCACAACCTGATCAGAATAAAAAGTATTAGGTTAAGAAAACAGTGCAAATTACTAAAATTTCTTACTAATTCAACCCCTGGCTACAGAGCCGGAAACTTTTTAGTAAGCCATTCATGCTTCATACGTTACCGCTTGGCAACACTCCGCTGGACTTATCTGGCTGATGCGAGTTTCAACACCCGGCCTCCGCTATAGTCGAGGAGATACATCTCGCCGTTGGCATCTTCGCCAAACGCTGAAATAGTACCGGCGCGGTTCACCAGAATCTGATTATCGGTGGCTTTGGTGCCGTTATAGGTAAGCGCCCACACCCGGCCGCTGGCATAATCGGCATAGATGTACTTGTTTTGCAGGTCCGGATAGGCTTTACCCCGGTAAACAACGCCACCCGTAACGGAGATATTACCGTTTTCGTGCGGATATTGCCAGACCGGCCCAACCAGATTCCCGTCATCGCAGTTGTTTTTGGGGTTGTAGCAGTCGCGCCCTTCTTTCAGCCGCCAGCCGTAATTGCCGCCTTTCCGGATGATGTCAATTTCTTCAATTTCGTTTTGCCCAACATCACCTGCCCACAGCCGGTTCTGGCTATCGAAACTCATACGCCAGGGGTTACGCAGCCCGTAGGCATAAATTTCTTCGCGAACACCGTCCTGGTTGCCTTTAAACGGATTATCAGCCGGAATTCCATAATTGCCTTTTTCGGTACTGTTTACATCGATCCGGAGAATCTTTCCCAGCAGGGTATTTTTGGTTTGCCCGTTGTTTTGCGGATCACCACCACTGCCGCCATCGCCGGTAGAGATATACAGGTACCCATCGGGTCCGAACAGCAATTTGCCCCCGTTATGATTAGCGTAGGGTTGATTAAATGTGAGCAGCACCACTTCTGAACCGGGGTCGACCTGACCAGCAGTTGCCGGGGACGCTTTAAAGCGGCTGATTACCGTTTCGCGGGGATTACTTTTGGTATAATTGACGTAGAAGTAGCCGTTCTGTTTAAAATCGGGATGAAACGCCAGGCCCAGAAGCCCCATTTCACCACCTGAGGAAACCTTGCTTCGGATGTCGAGGTAGGTGCCGGCTGTTTGGGCCGATTCTGTATTGTCGAATACCCGAATGCGGCCGGCCTGCTCTACAACAAATACCCGGTTTGTACCGTCATTGGCGTACGTGTATTCAACTGGCTGCGAAAAACTCAGATTTGGGTAGGCGTTTACCACCTGAACGCCGGCCGGTGTATTTGTTACCACAACAGTTGCTTCTTTCTCGGCGGGCTGACAAGCCATAGATACCAGGAACGAGAACCCGGCGGTGGCAGCCATTGAGAAACATAATGTGGATATTGCTTTGCCTAACATGATTACTGCTGATTTAACCTTTTTCATGGATCGTAAGGCAATATTGGGGCCAATGTGGGTAAACGAACTTTTTACGTATCTTTTTGTTCTCAGATACAGAAAATCAAGGGATAAAACGTGGGTAGCCGGATCAACACAGAGCAGCGCTGTTGTGTGAATTCCTCAAATCGGGGAGGGTCGGCAACTGTTTCAACGTATAATTACGCAGTGCCCTCCCCATGCGGTGAGGGCTTTTTGGTGTAACGCCGGTTCGTTCATTTCAAGTACATTATGACTGCCACCGAGTCTGCTTTTCTAGAACGCCTGCTGGCTCAGCAACGCCAGTTTCGTCACCGCCTGCCTTCCAAACCCGAGGCCGGGCGCTTTATCGATCATCTTATGCGGTTTCTGTTTCCGGTTACGCAGGATTGTCATTCCCTGGCGTTCGATCCGGAGCAGTCCTACCAGCGGCTGCACAATCAACTGGTGTGTTTGCTGAAACCGTTGCAGACCAATCTGGAGCAGGCCGACAAGTTGCGCTCGCCGGAGGAGGTTGCCGACCTGTTTTTTGCGGAATTGCCGGCCATCTTCGACCACCTGGTTTTCGATGCGCAGGCGATTACCGACAATGATCCGGCAGCCGTAGGCATTGAGGAGGTTATTGCCGTCTATCCGGGTTTTTACGCCATTGCCGTGTACCGCATTGCCCATGTGTTGCTTTTGCTGGATGTACCCCTGTTGCCCCGGATGCTGACCGAGTACGCCCATAGCCATACCGGTATCGATATTCACCCCGGTGCCCAAATTGGTCAGTCGTTCTTTATCGACCACGGTACGGGGGTGGTCATCGGCGAAACCACCATTATCGGCAATAATGTGAAGCTCTACCAGGGGGTGACCCTGGGAGCTACGCATGTGGCTAAATCGCTGGCCTCGAAAAAGCGCCATCCAACCATTGAAGATAATGTGGTAATCTACGCTAATGCGACCATTCTGGGCGGTAAGACGGTGGTAGGGCACGATTCCGTCATCGGCGGTAATGTGTGGCTTACCCAGAGTGTAGATCCATTTTCCCTTGTTTACCACCAAAGCGACATCGACGTTCGCCAGAAGCCGACCGAAACCTCCGAACCGATCAATTTTGTGATTTAGTGGATAATTGTTGTTAGTCGATAGTCAATAGTCATTAGTCGATAGTGAGCTTCGCCGGTTTACGACTAACGACTAACGACTATCCACTCTATCCCCTTTCTTTCCTCCTATGAAAGTCAATTCGATTTTAGATACGATTGGCGGTACTCCGCATGTTCGGCTTACCCATTTGTTCCCCGATCATGAGGTGTGGATGAAACTGGAGCGGGCCAATCCGGGTGGGAGTATCAAAGACCGCATTGCGCTGGCGATGATTGAAGACGCTGAACAGCGGGGTCTGCTGAAGCCGGGAGGGGTCATTGTGGAGCCTACCTCCGGTAATACCGGTATTGGGCTGGCTATGGTGGCGGCTGTAAAAAAGTACCGGCTTGTGCTGGTGATGCCGGAGTCGATGTCTGTAGAACGCCGGCGGGTTATGGCAGCCTACGGTGCCGAATTTGAACTGACACCACGGGAACGGGGTATGAAGGGGGCCATTGAACGGGCGCACGAGCTGCTGGTAGAGCTGCCAGATGCCTGGATGCCGCAGCAGTTTGACAATCCGGCCAACGTGGCGGTTCACCGGCGCACCACCGCGCAGGAGATACTGGCCGATTTTCCGGAAGGCTTCGATGCGCTCATTACCGGTGTGGGAACCGGCGGCCATATTACCGGGGTAGCCGACATCCTGAAAGAGAAATTTCCGGCCCTGAGGGTGTTTGCCGTGGAGCCGGAACTGTCGCCCGTAATTAGTGGCGGAGAGCCGGGGCCGCATCCGATTCAGGGAATCGGGGCCGGCTTCATACCCGATAACCTGGACACCAGGGTGCTGAACGGCACCATCCTCGTCAGTCGGGAAGAGGCTTTTCGCATGGCGCAGCGGGTAGCCCGTGAAGAAGGGATTTTTGGGGGTATATCGTCGGGGGCCTCGCTGGCGGCTGTAGCCCGGAAACTACCCGAGTTCTCCGCAAAGGCCCGCATCCTGACATTCTGCTATGATACGGGTGAGCGCTACCTGTCGGTAGACGGCTTGTTTGAGCTGTCCCGGTGACGGGGCATGCCGGAAACCGGTTGCTGCGCATGGGGTGTCAGGCCTGTTCGGCAAACGCTTTGATCGTCAGGCTCGGTTTGCCCAGATCCTGCCAGGTCTGTTCGGCCCCGAAGGTTTCCGGATACATGTTAAGGGCTTCGGTGATGTGAGCACCGTAGTTAATTAAAGGCGCCAATTGCCCGGCCATTTTCAGGATCCAGTGTGGGGTGGTAATTACGCTGAGTTTTGCTTTTGTGTAGTGCCTGGCAAGCTGCCGGGCGGCTTCAGTCTGGGTGAGAGGCTCCGGTCCCTGAATAACATACGCCTGATTCTGGCCATCGACAGCTATTTGAAACGCCCGCGCCACCTGCCGGCCGTAATCCTGACCGGCAATATAGTGCAATTGAACCGGCGAGGTGCCTGCCAGCATGATCCAGTTGCGCTGCCGCTGGGTATACAGCAGGCTTTCCATAAAGGTGGAGGAATAAAAGATACTGTGTGGAATACCAGATGCTGTCAACAGCCGGACGGCCTCCTGTTTCACGCCAAAGACCCACCAGTAGAAGCCGTTCATGCCCTGGTAGTTCATCACGAGCGACGAGAGGTAGCCAATGCGCTTCAGGCTGGTTTGTCGGGCAGCTTGCAGCAGATTTCGGATGCCGTCGGTTTCGGTATGAAAATCCGCCGGTCGCTCGGTCTGCCCGACAGATAAGTTAAGGTACACGGCGTCCTGCTCCTGCAATGCCGGAATCAGACTGCTTACATCGGTCAAATCGCCGGGAACAACATCGGCCTGAGGAAACAAGCGCCGGGCGCTGGCTGGGTCACGGGCAATCACACGAACGGCAAAACCGGCATTGGTCAGGGCATTTGTAACCGGGCGGCCCAGCATACCCGTAGCCCCGATAACGGCAACGGTGCGAATAGAAGACATGATTTATTAGTTGATAAGTTTGGGGATTAAGGCTACCTCCCAAACTTATCAAACGATCCAACCTCGTCCAACAAAGTCAGCGAAGGCTACGGACGAACCGGCGCATCGATTCGCGGTATACCTGCTCAGATTTGTCGATGGGCTGCTGATCTTTTAGCATAGTCGCCAGCACAATCATGCCGTGCGAGAGCGACCACCACTCGAAGTAGAGTTTCTGAATACTTTCTTTGGATTTCGGGATGAAGGAGAAGATAATATCACAGACAATAGAACTGACCGCCTGCATCTCCTGCGATTGATGAACCGGCAGGGTACAGAACGCACCATTCAGATTGTACATCACCTGATACATCTCCGGCTGCTTCATGGCAAAGTCCCATTGAATAAGAGAGATTTCGAAGAGCCGTTTTTCCGGGTCACGGAATAACTTCATGATGCGTTCGTATTCCTGCCGTAAATACCGAAAGCCTTCTGTACGAATTTCATCCAGCAACACATCCTTACTATCAAAATATTCGTAAACGATTGGCGCGCTGTAGTCAATGGCATCGGCAATTTTACGTATCGATACGGCCTGCCAGCCCTCACGGCGGGCAATGTCTTTCGCGGTATGAACGATTCCCATGCGGGTCTGCTCACGGGTACGCGGTTTGCGTTCGATAGCCTGCATAGATTAGGTTAATTAGTTAACGGTGTTAAAGTGGGTGAAAGATAATCATTTATCCTAATCACCCCCAAATTCTGTGCAATTTTTCTTGAAATTGTTCAATGAGTATGGTAAAATGTGCATAAGATACTTGACTAGCAGCTAGTTATGAAAATAGGCATACTAATTCATATAACCTATGTAATTACTAGTCTAAATGGCTAACTATAGGGTTAATTACTCACTTTTGCCAGTATCCAGACGCTCTCGTCGCCCAGCGTAAAGGGCTCACCGGCAGGGGTGCCGTACAACTCCAGAAGGGTCAGTCCGGCCCGGCGAAACAGGCGCCGGAGTTCGGCAATGGTGTAGATGTAGTGCCGGGCCGAGCGGGTCTCGGTCTGGCCGTTACGGATGTAGGTTAGCCGCGAATCGATTCGGCTTCGTTCCGGGTGGTAGTTGTGTTCGGCCAGGTAGTATATATCATCACCGACCGGCATCCAGTTACGCTCCTGATAGTCGGGCAGCACCGTTTCGGCAACCATGCCTGAATGAGCCAGAAACCGGCCGCCCGGCCGGAGTTGGGCGGCCATCTGTTTCAAAAACCGAAGCATGGTCGTATACGGAAAAAAGCTGAAACTGTTGCCCATGCAGTAGGCGGCATCAAACGGTCCGTTCAGGGTCGTTTGCAGAAAATCGCCTTGAATGGCATTAATTGCCAGCGCTTCGGCGCGGACGGCCGCCTGCAATTCCCGGATGTACTCGCCTGAAATATCTACCCCGGTTACCTGGCAACCCAGCCGGGCCAGGGGCAGGGCGTGCCGGCCATAGCCGCAGAAGACATCCAGCAGGTGATCGCCCGGCCCAAGTTCCAGTGACTCGACCAGCAGTTCCAGTTCCTGCTGCGTTTGCTCATGGGTCTGGGCGGTTTTCCAGGCTTCCTGCGGCAAGCCGTGGAAGAAGTGATGATACCAGGGCATTTTGAGGGGACAGTTTTTCAATGGGCAGTTTGCAGGAGGCAGAAAAAAGAACCGGAAGGGGTTCGTTCCGTCTGCCTATTGCAAACTGCCCATTGCCTATTTTATCTTTTCCAGCGTCTCTTTAACGGCGTCAAAGTCGGGCATTTCGCCGGCATTTTCGAGTACTTCGGCATGTTGGATAATGCCGTTGCGGTCGATCACAAAGGCCGATCGTTTACTCCGGCCGGTTGTGTCATACAGACTTTCGTAAGCCTGAGATACGGTCTTGTCGGCATCCGACAGCAACATAAACGGAAGTTGCTGTTCTTTTTTGTAGTCGGCCAGCGTAGCCGGCGGATCAACGGAAATGCCGATGATGTCGGCGTTGAGGCCGGCATACACATTAATTTCGTCACGTATCTGGCAGAGTTCGGCGGTACAGACACGGGTGTAGGCTGCCGGAAAGAAGAGCAGCACCACATTTTTGTTTTTGAAGTTTTCCAGTGAAATCTCTTCTTCTTCGGAATTCAGCAGGGTGAAAGCAGGCGCTTTCTGACCGGGTTGCAGTGGCATAAGCAGACAGGTTTGGTAGTTTTTCGGGGTGACCACGACAAAATGCGGTTCAAATATCCGGACTTTGGCGGGATTTAGATATTTTCCCGCTCAAATAACCTAACCTGTCCTAATTTGTTCATGCAAACCTACTGGGGTATTGATCTGGGCGGCACCAAAATTGAAGGCGTGATCCTGTCTTCGTCATCGCCTGATTCCGTTATTATCCGCAAACGCATCGACACAGAGGCTGACAAAGGCTACCCGCATATCGTCAGCCAGATTGCCCGGTTAATAGACCTGCTGAAAGCCGAAACGGGCTACCAGCCGGCAAAGATTGGTTTTGGGACGCCAGGTACCCTGGACCCGGCTACGCAGACCATGAAGGGCTGCAATACGACCTGCCTGAACGGTATGCCCCTGCAGCGGGATCTGGAGCAAACGCTGGGCGTGCCCGTCGAGATTATGAACGATGCCAACTGCTTTGCTCTGGCCGAGGCCACCATGGGTAGTGTGCCGGCTGTTGCTCCTCACTTCCAGGTGGTGTTCGGTATTATCATGGGTACCGGCGTTGGGGGGGGCGTGGTAATCCGGGGGCGCGACGGCCAGCCGTTTGTGCTTGGCGGGCTACAGGGTATTGCCGGTGAGTGGGGCCATTTTATTCTGGAAGAAAACGGCTACCCCTGCTACTGCGGCAAACGGGGCTGTAACGAACAGGTACTGTCAGGGCCGGCGCTGCAGAAATATTACGAAGATATCAGCGGGGAGAAACGCAAACTGAAAGATATTGTAGACCGCCATACAGCCGGTATAGATCCCTACGCTACACAGACCGTGGAGCGCCTGCTGGACTACTTCGGGCGGGCAGTATCGATCCTGGTCGATATTCTGGATCCCGACGCTATTGTGATCGGCGGGGGAGTCGGTAACATCGATCTGCTGTATACGGAAGGCGTCGAACGGGTCAAACAATACGCGTTTAACTGGGGCCGGCTCGACACTCCGCTGCTGAAGCCAAAACTGGGCGACAGCGCCGGGGTATTTGGTGCGGCCATGCTCTGCCTGTAGCGCCAGAATGCTGCTAAGCAAAAAGGGAACCCATGCGCGGGTTCCCTTTTTGTTTTGGTCTTAACCGGATTAGTTTTGCTTCACAATCTTCCGGGTAGCGCGACCGTCCCGGCCTTCGGCAGAGAGAATATAGACACCATCGGTCTTCTCACGAATGTCAATGGTTATCTGGCCTTTTCCATCCGAGATCGATACCGGCCACTCGCCACTTTGCCGCTGGGTGAGGTCGTAGAGCCGCAGCATCATGGCTTTCTGCTCACCCGCTCCGGAGATGGTGACGGTCAGCACATCGCTGGTTGGGTTCGGATACGCCTGCACATCCAGGTGAACGGCAGGTTCGGCACTGATCCGGCTAGCGGTTGCCTCGCGACCACCCGTACAGTTACCCACCGTTGTCACCGCCGTGGATGTACCACAGGCTGTGGTCACCGTCGTCACAAACTGATAGCCTGCGAGCGCACTGAAGCTGGTCTGGTTACCGATGGTCAGGGTTAGGGAATTGCCGCTTGCCGAGGCCGTAATGGTTTCGCCGGCGTTGGCCCCCTGCCGGATTACCGTATTGGTGGTAATGGCGGTCAGGCTGGATGTTGCCGATGTGCGGAAGCTATAGGTGGTTGTAGCGGCAACCGGCGAGGTAACCGTCGACGTCAGCGTGTATGTGCCGCCGGTAACGGTTTGCGTAGTTGGGATACAGGTGACAGAATTCTGCACCGTAGCGCCACCCACCGACGCCTGCGTCACGGTTGTGGTAGCAGTGGCCGTACAGCCGTTGGCACCTGTCACTGTTACAGTATACGTCCCGGCTGCCGTGATGTTAGCTGTATTAGCCGTACCGGAAAGAGGTCCTGCCGGCCCGGCAAAGCTGTACGTCACGTTCGGGGTGGTACTGCCGGCCGTCAGCACAACCGTAGGCTGGCTGCAGGTGACCGGCCCATTGTTGGTAAAGACCACATTGGCCGGAGCTGAGCGATCCTGCGTAACGGTAGCGGTTGTAGTTGCTACGCAGCCATTCAGGCCGGTGGCCGTAACGGTATACGTGCCGGCGGCATTGACCGTGGCCGTATTGCTGCCCGGTGCCGTGATGCCCGGGCCGCCGAACGCATACGTCACCCCGGTGGTTGAGCTGGTTGCCGTTAAGGTAGCAGTCTGCGCTGCACAGCCAAGAATGTTGCTGACCGTCAGGCTCAGCGCCTGCGGGCTAGCCAGATTCTGCTGAACGGTAGCTGTGGCCGTGGCCGTACAACCGTTGGCATCTCTGGCCACAACGGTATAGGTGCCGGGCGCGTTTACCGTAGCAGTAGCACCCGTCTGACTGTTGATGCCCGGTCCGCTGAAGGCGTAGGTTAAGCCGGTAGTTGAACTGCCGGCCGTTAGGGTAGCGGTCAGGCCCGTACAGGTGAGCGGCCCGCTCACGGTGAGGCTGAGCGCCTGCGGAGCGGCCGTGTTCTGCTGCACCGTAATGGTTGCTGCGGCCGTACAGGTATTGGGAGCCGTGGCTATCACCGTATAAGAACCACCGGCGTTGATGGTGGCTACGCTGGCAGTGCGGCCGGTGATGCCGGTACCGCTAAAGGCGTAGGTGACATCCGGTGTTGAACTGCCGGCTACCAGGTTCGCCGTGGGCGCGTTACAGGTCAGCGGATTGCTGACCGTCAGGCTGAGCGCCTGCGGAACGGTGGTGTTCTGCTGCACGGTAACGGTAGTGGCGGTGGTACAGCCATTCGGCGCGGTAGCGACTACCGTGTACGTACCACCGGCGCTTACCGTGGCGGTGCCGGCATTAGGGCTGCTGACACCCGTACCGCTGAAGGCATAGGTGACATTGGGCGTTATGCTGCTCGCCGTGAGTGTAGCGCTGCGGTCGGTACAATTGATCGGGTTGCTGGCAACCACCTGTACGCCCTGCGGAGCGGCCGTGTTCTGCGGCACGGTCACCGTGGTAGTGGCCACGCAGCCGTTGGTGCCGGTGGCCGTCAGCGTATACGTGCCGGGCTGGTTTATAGAAGCAGTGGCGCTGCCGGGACCGCTGATGCCCGGTCCGCTGAACACATAGGAAACACCGGTGGTTGAGCTGCCGGGCGTGAGTTGGGCCGTAGTGGCCGAACAGGTCAGCGGGTTGCTCACCGCAATACTCAGCGCCTGCGGAACCGTCAGGTTTTGCTGCACATTCACAAATGCTACAGCCTGGCAGCCGTTGGGCGCGGTGGCCGTGACAATATAGGTGCCGGGCCGATTGACCGTGGCCGTGGTGCTACCCTGACCCGTAATGCCCGGTCCGCTGAAGGCGTAGCTCACACCGGAGGTCGAACTGGCCCCCGTGAGCGTAACCGTTGTTGCCGAGCAGGTGAGTGGACCACTGGCCGTCAGGCTTAGCGCCTGCGGAGCCGTCAGGCTCTGGTTGGCATTTACCGTGGTGCTGGTGGTAGCGGTACAGCCGTTCTGCCCGGTGGCCACTACGGTATACGAGCCGCCGGCATTCACGGTAGCCGTGGCACCTGTCTGGCTGATGACACCCGGACCAGTAAAGGCGTACGTAACACCCGTGGTCGAACTGGCGGCTGTCAGCGTGGCCGTTGGGGCTGTACAACTCAGCGGGCTGCCCGCGGTCAGACTCAGCGCCTGGGGCGTTGCAATATCCTGCGACACCGTTACTGATGCACTGGCCGTACAGCCGTTCTGCCCGGTGGCCACTACGGTATACGAGCCGCCGGCATTTACGGTTGCCGTGTTACCGCTCCGGCCCGTAATACCCGTACCGCTGAATACATAGCTCAGGCCGGGGGTTGGGCTGGTAGCGGTCAGGGTAGTAGTCGGCAGTGTACAGTTGAGGGCGTTGCCGGCGGTCAGCCGGAGGGTATCCGGCGTGGCGGTATTTTGCAGGACTGTGGCTGTTGTCGTCGCGGTACAACCGTTTGGAGCCGTAGCCGTCAGCGTATAGGTGCCTGCCTGCGAAACGGTGGCCGTTGTTGCGCCTGGTCCGGAAACGCCGGTGACACTAAACGCATACGTGACCCCCGGCGTTGAACTGCCGGCCGTCAGCGTAACCGTTGGGGTGTTGCAGGTGATTAGGTTGCTGGCCGTTAAACTCAGGTTCTGGGGCGTCGTTATGTTCTGAATAACACTAGCCGTTGTTGTTGTGGTACAGCCGGTTGGTGCGGTAGCGATAATCGTATAGGTGCCGGGCTGGTTTACAACGGCCGTGGTGCTGCCCTGCCCGGTAATTCCCGGCCCACTAAACGCATACGTAACTCCGGACGTCGAACTGGCGGCTGTCAGCGTAGCCGTCGTCACCGAGCAGGTGAGCGGATTGCTGATGGTTACGCTCAGCGCCTGCGGCACGGTAAGGTTCTGCTGCACGGTAACGGTTGTCGTTGCCGTGCAGCCATTGGGTCCTGTGGCCGTTACCCGGTACAGTCCCGGCTGGTTTACGGTAGCCGCCGTGGTATCCTGACCAGTAATCCCCGGCCCGCTGAACACATACCGTACACCCGGTGTGGTGCTGCCGGCCCGCAGCGTAGCGGTGGTTGCCGAACAGGTCAGCACGTTGCCGGCCGTCAGGCTCAGGGCGGCCGGTGCCGTTGTATTCTGCGCTACCGTTACCGAAGAGGTAGCGGTACAGCCGTTCTGCCCGGTGGCCACTACGGTATACGACCCGCCGGCATTAATGTTCGCCGTGGTGGCCGTCCGGCCGCTGATACCCGTGCCGCTAATGGCATAGGTAACATTCGGGGTTGAACTGCTGGCGGTGAGCGTGGCCATGGGCGTGTTACAGGTGATCGGATTGCTGGTGGTTAAACTCAGACTTTGGGGTACCTGCGTATCCTGCGGCACACTAACCGAGGTGGTCGACGTACAGCCGTTTTGCCCGGTAGCGACCACGGTATAGGAGCCACCCGCATTGACCGTAGCGATCCCGCTACCCTGGCCGGTGATACCCGTACCGCTGAAAACATAGCTCACGCCGGGCGTGGTGCTGCCGGCCCGCAGGGTAGACACCAGGGTGGTACAGTTGAGCGGGTTACTGACGGCGATACTCAGCGCTGCCGGCGTTGTAATATCCTGAAGAACAGTGACCGTTGCGGTGGTTACGCAGCCGTTGGGGGCCGTGGCTGCGACGGTGTAAAGCCCCGGTTGATTCACTGTGGCCGTGGTGCTGCCCTGCCCGGTAATGCTGCCTCCACTGAAGGCATACGTAACTCCCGGTGTTGAGCTGCTGCCGGTTAAGGTAGCGGTGGTCGCCGAACAGGTCAGCACATTGCTCGCGGTCAGGCTCAGGCTCTGCGGAATAGTGGTGTTCTGCTGGACCACCGCCGTTGTGGTGGCAGTACAGCCGCTTGGTGCCGTAGCCGTGACGGTATAGGTGCCCGGCTGGTTGACCGTGGCTGTGACACTACCCTGCGCGGTTACACCCGGTCCGCCGAACGCATAGGTCAGGCCGGCGGTGGTGCTGCTGGCCGTCAGCGTAGCTGTTTGGGCTGAGCAGGTCAGCACCGAGCCAACTACCATATTCAGGCCCTGCGGGGCGGTGGTATTCTGCTGAACGTTGACCGTAGCGGTAGACCGGCAGCCGTTGGGAGCCGTGGCCGTGACGGTGTACAGGCCCCCGCTGCTAACCTGAACCGTATTGGGGCCGGTCGAGCGGGTGGTATCCGGTCCTCTGAATGCATACAATACATTCGGCGTTGAGCTCGTAGCCGTGAGCGTAGTGATGCGGTTATTACAGGTAATGGGATTGCCGGCGGTTACTGCCAGATCGGCGGGGGCGGCAATATCCTGGGCTACGGTAACGGTGGCGGTAGCGACACAGCCGTTCGGGCTGGTGGTCGTGACGGTATAGGTGCCCGGCTGGTTGACCGTGGCCGTAGTGCTGCTTTGACCTGTAATGCCCGGTCCGCTGAAGCGGTAGCTAACCCCCGTGGTCGAGCTGGTGGCGGTCAGGATAGCTACCGGTGCTGTACAGCTTAAGACATTGCTGGTGGTAAGCTGCACCGCTTCCGGCGTAGTGGTGTTCTGCACAATAGTTGCCGTAGCGGTGGTCGTACACCCGTTCGGCGCGGTAGCGACAATGACATAATTGCCGGCCTGGTTGACGGTAATTACGCCCTGATTCTGGCCGGTAATGCCCGGCCCGTTGAACCCGTAGTTCAGTCCGGTGGTTGAACTGGCCGCCGTAATCGTTGCTGTTTGGTTGGTACAGGTCAACTGATTGCTTACATTCACCGATAAAGCCGCCGGAGCAGTTGTATTTTGCTGCACGTTGGTAGTGGCGGTGGCGGTACAACCGTTGGGCGCGGTGGCCACTACCGAGAAAGAACCACTCGCATTAACGGTAGCCACATTGTTGTTCTGTCCGGTAATACCCGTGCCGCCGAAGGCATAGCTCACGCCGGTGGTGGTGCTGCTGGCGGTGAGGTTAACCGTCAGCGCGGTGCAGTTCAGCGGACCGCTGGCGGTGAGGCTCAGGGCGGCCGGTGCGGCAATATTCTGCTGTACATTGACTGAAGCGATGGCGGTACAGCCGTTGGGAGCCGTAGCCACTACCGTATAGGCACCGGGCGCATTCGCCACGGCGGTATTCGGTCCGCCAACTGTAGCGGTAGTGCTTGCCGGACTCCGGAAACTATACGTCAGGCCCTCGGTCGTGCTGGTGGCGGTCAGCGTACTTGTTGGATTGGCACAGGTAAGTATGTTGGCGGAAAGCAGGCTTACATTCTGCGGAGCGGTGTTGTTCTGCTGAACGCTGATGGTGCGGGTAGTGGCACAGCCGTTTAACCCGGTAGCCGTGACGGTATAGGTTCCGCCCTGATTAACGGTAGCGGTGGGGCCGGTCTGCCCGGTAATACCGCTACCGCTAAAGGCATAGGTAACCCCCGTGGCAGAACTGCTGGCGGTGATGATGGCCGTCGGCGTAGTACAGGTAATTGGGTTGTTTACCTGAAGATTCAGGTTCTGAGGAGCCAACGTATCGCGTTCGACATTGATTGACAGAACGGCCGTACAGCCACCAGGTTCTGTAACGATGACATTATATATGCCGGGTTGATTCACCGTGGCGATGTTTCCTCCCTGCGTAGCGATGCCCGGTCCGCTGAAGGAATAGGTAGTGCCACTGGTGGAACTGGTGGCCGTCAGAATAGCCGTTTGCGACCGGCAGTTCAGCGCGTTACTGGCCGTTAGACTTAATGCACGCTGTACGGTCACTGTAGCTGTGCTCTGGCAGCCGTTGGCTCCCCGGGCGGTGACGGTATAGGTGCCGGCCTGATTAACGGTAGCCGTATTGCCGCTCTGGCTGACGACCCCCGGTCCGGAGAATGTATAGGTAACACCCGTTGTCGAGCTGGCAGCCGTTAGCGTAACCGTTGTGGCGGTGCAGTTCAGCGGGCTGTTGACTGTCAGGCTCAGGTTTTGCGGAGCGGTAAAGTCGGTGATAACCGAGGTCGATGCCGTAGCGGTACACCCCCCCTCGCTGGAGGTAGCTGTTACCGAGTAGGTTCCAGAGGTGGTGGTGCTGCTGAGCGGTAAGGTTTGGGTGGTGGCCCCGGTACTCCACAGATACCGGACAGCCGGCGTGGTTGTGTTTACGGTAATGGTCTGATTGGTGCAGTTCAGGGCCACCGTTGCCGGCAGGCTGATTGATGGCCGGGTAAAGACCAGAAACGAGCTGCTGCATTGCGAAGCCGCAATGGTTTCGGTGCCCTGGGTACCCTGAGCCGATACCTGAAGCTGATGCCAGCCTCCCTGGTCTACGGTCGGAAACGCATAGGTAAACGAAACCGTGGCGGAGGCTGTTGGGCTGGTGCCCGGATTGAGCGATACAGAAGCCGGGCTGGTCGTAGTCTGCGGAGAGCCGGCTCCTGCCGCAATGGTACAGGTGCCGTCTTCCCGTTTGTACCGCAGGGTAAAGCCGAGATTATCGATTCGGGTTCCTGAGGCTACGGTAAAACTACCGGTGAGAGAACTACCGGCACACAGCGATGTCTGATTAACGGTAATGCCGGTGATGGTCACGGATGAAGGCTGGGTACCGGTCTGCCCCCTCACCCCGCTTAAAGTAAGCAGCGACAGGAAGGCAAAAAACCACAAGGTTTTACATGGGTAAAATGTACACATGAACATTGTTGTAAAGGGTGATGTGAAAGTTTATATGAGGGCACAATCTACTATTTCAGATATTCCCTGATTTGCAGATTTATCGTTTGGCAGGTAGTCGGCCTATATAATTATCCAACGGTCTGGATTAGCCGCTGGATGCTTCCTGCCCGGGCGTTCTGTTATACATTGGCTACCAAATCGCACGCTGATTTTTTTGGGTCTTTCGTTTGGAGAAATAATTTTTATCAAAGAATTTGTGGCCACAAAGCCAGGCAATGCGCCTGGCTCTGTTTTTTAATAAGTTAGTCTTTAAAGTCTATAGGGTTTATTAATTAATACGCGTTCTTAAAACCAGCAATGAATTGAGCATTATGGACACAGATGTACAGGTTTCATTGATTACGCAGCCGTATACATTGCGTCAGTTAACTACCTATTTTCTGCGGTTGGGCGCTACCGGTTTTGGTGGTCCGCCGGCCCTGGTCGGGTATATGCACCGCGACCTGGTACAGCAGAATCAATGGATCAGTGAAGAAGATTACCGCGAGGGTCTGGCATTGGCGCAATTGGCTCCTGGCCCGCTGGCCGCTCAGTTAGGCATTTACCTGGGGTATGTGCATTACGGTATTCTGGGCGCTACGCTGACCGGACTGGCGTTTGTTCTGCCTTCGTTTCTAATGGTGGTAGCGCTGGGCTGGGCCTATGTGTACTTCGGTGGGCTACCCTGGATGCAGGCTGCCTTTTACGGGGTGGGATCAGCAGTAATCGGCATTATTGCCATTGGTACGTACCGGTTGACCGTGAAAACGGTGGGCAGAGAGCCGCTGCTGTGGGTGCTGGGTGGCCTATCGGCGGTGGCTACTGTACTCACCGAGTCGGAATTATTGTGGCTGGTGCTGCTGTCGGGGGTGGTGGTCTGGCTGGTGAAAGCACCACCGGTTGGTCTGCGGTTGGGTGGACTGTCGCCGTTTTTGCTGGCGGTTTTTCCGGCCGTTGACTCCCCTCTTTGGCAACTCGCGCTTTTTTTTGCCAAAGCGGGTGCTTTCGTATTTGGTAGTGGGCTTGCCATTGTTCCGTTTCTGTACGGCGGGGTTGTTAAGGAATACGGCTGGCTAACCGAACAGCAATTTCTGGATGCCGTGGCGGTAGCCATGCTTACGCCCGGTCCGGTGGTAATTACCGTCGGCTTTATTGGCTATCTGGTGGCCGGTTTTCCTGGTGCCTGTGTGGCTGCGCTGGCTACGTTTCTGCCCTGCTACCTGTTCACCATTCTCCCGGCTCCTTATTTTAAGAAATACGGCAAACGGCCAGACATTAAAGCGTTTGTTGATGGTGTGACAGTAGCGGCTGTGGGGGCCATTGCCGGAGCCGTAATTGTACTGGGTAAGCGTCAACTCACCGACTGGCCGGCTGTAGTGCTGGCGCTGCTGGCGTTTGGCCTGCTGTACCGTTACAAAAAGTTGCCCGAACTGAGTCTTATCGGAGCTGCAGCTGTAGCGGGATTATTGCTGCGCTATATGTAGGGTGTTTCTGCGAATTCGCCTGTGAACCAAATCCGTTGTCTGGTTTCAGCAGAACAGCCTCTTTTTCGCTATATCTGTACGAGTTACGGCAAAATTTCGTTTCTTTAGGAATTGTTAATACCCAACTATATCCTCCAAGAACACGGTATGCCGCTTTGTCACGGGTGGCAGGCCATTGAGACGACTACATGGAAACTATCGTTAATGCCGTAAATGACATTATCTGGAGTAATGCACTGATTATCCTCTGCCTTGGTGCCGGTATCTACTTCTCTATTGTTACCCGCTTTTTACAGGTCCGCTATCTGAAAGACATGGTCCGTCTGCTGGTTGGGGGCAAAGCCTCGGCCAAAGGGGTCACTTCTTTTCAGGCATTCAGTATTGCCATTTCGGGGCGGGTCGGGACCGGTAATATTGCCGGGGTAGCTACGGCTATTGCGATGGGGGGACCGGGGGCAGTTTTCTGGATGTGGGCCATTGCCTTTCTGGGGGCCGCTTCGGCTTTTGTAGAGGCTACCCTGGGGCAGATTTATAAGGAGGTAAAAGATGGCCAATACCGGGGTGGCCCGGCTTTTTATATCGAGAAAGGACTGGGTATGAAATGGTATGCCGTTGTGTTTGCGCTGGCAACGGTGCTGAGCACTGCTTTTTTTCTGCCCGGCGTACAGAGCAATAGCATTGCTCTGGGGGTGAAAAACGCGTTTGATATTCCGGTGGTGGTAACCGGCGGGGCGGTCACGCTTCTGATTGCCCTGATCATCTTTGGCGGGGTGAAGCGTATCGGCCGGGTAGCCGAAATTGTGGTGCCCTTTATGGCCGGTGCATACATTCTGATGGCTATCATTATTATTCTGCTCAATGTCAGTCAGATACCCTCGGTGCTTTCGCTGATTGTCCGGTCGGCTTTTGATCTGGAGCCTGCCTTTGCCGGGGTGTTTGGCATGGCCGTTGCCTGGGGTGTCAAGCGCGGGATTTATTCCAACGAAGCGGGGCAGGGAACGGCTCCGCATCCGGCGGCTGCGGCCGAGATCAGTCATCCGGCCAAACAGGGCCTGGTACAGGCGTTTTCGGTTTATGTGGATACTCTCTTTGTGTGTACGGCTACGGCTTTTATGATCCTGTTTACCGGAAAATACAACGTGAAAAACCCGGCCGGCGGCTTCCTGGTCGAGAACATACCGGGTGCGGCCATTGGGGGTGAGTACACGCAGCAGGCTGTAAATACCCACTTTCCGGCGCTGGGCGGAGGCTTTGTTGCCATATCGCTGTTCTTCTTTGCCTTCACCACCATTATGGCGTATTATTATATCGCCGAAACCAATCTGAGTTATCTGACACAAAAGGGAACACCGAAATGGATGCTGTGGGGCCTTCGCTTCCTGATCCTCGGCGCTACATTTTATGGTTCCGTCAAAACGGCGGCTATGGCCTGGACGCTGGGGGATATTGGCGTTGGTATGATGGCCTGGCTGAATATCATCGCTATCCTGATTCTCAGAAAGCCGGCGCTGCTGGCGCTTAAAGACTATCAGGCCCAGAAAGATGCCGGCAAAGACCCTGTTTTTAATCCGAAAGCCCTCGGTATAAAAAATGCTGATGAATGGGAAAAGGCCTGGATTGAAAAAGAACCGGTCGGCCGGGCTTAACCAATCCGTACCGGGGCGGTATATTGGGTGGGTTTTTGCCTTATAGACCTGAATTCTTCTCTTGTCAGACTACAATGGTATCTTCGTTTACGGGCATCTTGCCTTCCAAACTGCCTACTGTCGGCACCACCATTTTTACGGTCATGTCGAAGCTGGCGGCCGATACAGGGGCGCTGAACCTCTCGCAGGGCTTTCCGAATTTCAATACCGATGCCAAACTGCTCGACCTGGTTGAGAAGGCCATGCGGCAGGGACATAACCAGTATGCGCCCATGCCTGGTGTGCCGGTCCTGCGGGAGGCTATTGCCCGCAAAACCAGTGAGGTGTACGGCGTCAATTACCATCCCGATTTTGAGGTGACGGTCACCACCGGGGCCACCGAAGCCATTTTTGCCGCCATTACTACCGTAGTGCGCCCCGGCGATGAGGTACTTATTTTTGAACCCGCTTACGATAGCTATGTGCCGGCCATCGACCTGAACGGCGGTACTCCGGTCTACGTGACCATGACGCCCCCGGATTATGCCCCGGACTGGGCACAGGTACGGGAGAAGATCACCGACCGTACCCGGCTCATTATTGTCAATACCCCCCAGAACCCAACGGGCCGCGTCTGGACCGCCGGGGATCTGGCGCAGTTGGCCGATCTGGTGCGCGACCGGGACATCTACCTCGTGGCCGATGAGGTGTATGAACATATCGTGTTTGACGGACGGGCCTATCACTCGCTGATGTCGAACCCGACCCTGCAGGAGCGCACATTTATCTGCGGCTCGTTTGGCAAGACGTTTCACACGACCGGCTGGAAAATTGGTTACTGCCTGGCCCCGAAAGAGCTGACCGCCGAGTTTCGCAAAATCCATCAGTTTGTAACCTTCAGCGTCATGACGCCGATGCAGGTAGCCCTGGCGGAGTACCTACAGGAGCCAGAGCATTATTTATCCCTGTCGGCTTTTTACCAGCGGAAGCGTGATCTGTTTGCCGACATTTTAACGGCATCCCGGTTCCGGTTCAAACTCGCTGAAGGCACGTTCTTTCAAACCGTTTCGTACGCCGATATTACCGACGAACCCGACTATGACCTGGCTATCCGGCTCACGCACGAGATTGGGGTAGCCGCTATTCCGGTATCGGTATTTTATCACAACCTTGACGACTATCGCATTCTGCGTTTCTGTTTTGCCAAAGACGATGAGATGCTGCTCCGCGCCGGCGAGCGGCTGATAAAATTGTAGGTTTCTTATACTCAACGACTATGCCCCGCATCAACCCCTTACCCGAGTCCCAGGCATCCGATAATCTGCGGACCGCCTGGGCGCAGCATCTCGCCGATTATCCCGGTAGCCGGATTACCAACATGAAGGCGACACTGAGCCATTCGCCGTTGGCGTTTCAGGTGTATATGCAATGGTATCCGCTATACGAGGAAGTGAAGAAAATTGTTGGTAACCGGCTGGCCTACCTCTTCGCCCACGCCATTTCGCAGGGCTCCGACTGCCCGCTGTGTACGACCTTTTTCCGGCGCATCATTATCGAGAATGGCGAACGACCCGAGGACTTGCAACTCGCCGACGAGGAACGTCTGCTGCTAACGTTCGGGAGTGAGATGGCCCAGAATAAAGGCGATGTCATGGATGATCTCTACCAGCAGATTGAGCAACGGTACACGCCGGAGCAGGTGGTGGTACTGGCCGCCTTTGCCGGGCAGATGATCGCTACTAATATCTTCAGCAATGCGCTGCATGTCGACATTGACGAATACCTGTACCCGTATCTGCCAATTACCAAGCCAGTGTATTAAGGCTCCCGGTTTTGTAGCTCTGGTTAAGCGTTGTATCGATAGTAAAATCCCCAATCCGAAATCCCAAATCCGACATCATGGACGGTTTACAGGGCAAAGTTGCCTTTATTACCGGAGCGGCTCACGGGCAGGGCAGAGCCGTTGCACTGGCGCTGGCCGGAGCCGGTACACATATCGTAGCGTTCGATATTGCCAAACCCCTGGCCTATCCTGGTTACGTACTGGGTTCTGAAAGCGAACTGGATGCGTTGCAGCGTGAATGTGAAGCGCTCGGCGTCCGCTGCCTCACCAGTCAGGGCGACGTTCGGCGTGACGAAGACATCAGCCGGGCGGTAGACGCAGCCAACGAGGCTTTTGGCCGTATTGACATTCTTTTCAACAACGCGGGTATATGTGCTTACGGGTTGGCCCATGAACTCACCGAAGAAGAATGGGATGCCATGCTGGACATCAATCTGAAAGGGGCCTGGCTGGTGGCCCGGCGGGTGATTCCGGTGATGATGGCGCAGCAATCCGGTGTCATCATCAACAATTCCTCCATTGCCGGACTGCGGGGCATGAACCGGCTCAGCCATTATGCAGCCTCTAAGTGGGGCCTGGTGGGGCTGACCAAATCCTGGGCGCTGGAACTGGCTCCGTATAACATCCGCGTCAACTCCATTCACCCAACCGGTGTCAATACCCCCATGAACGACGGCCTTGCAGCTCTGGAAGGTGCTACTCCGCAAGAGATAGCCGAACGCTCGGCCGGTAACCTGCTGCCGGTACCCTGGGTGGAGCCGGAAGACGTTTCGGCAATGGTGCTCTTCCTGGTCTCCGACAAAGCCCGCTACGTCACCGGCTCCCAATTTGTACTGGATGCCGGCCTGCTGACGCGGTGACGCTAATGTCCGTCCCGCGATTATATCGCGGACGAACAAAGACGAGAGGAGTTACCACTTAGTAAAAAGAGAGTTACAGGTTTGCTTATTTGCGCCCGCATACAGACCTTTGCATGGTCATGAAGAAAACGCTGTTCCAGATAGTCAACCTCCTGATGGCCTGCGTCGTGCTGTTCAGCAGTACCGGATTCGGGCTGGTAGAACATTCTTGTCAGCTTCGTGGTAAAAAACAGTTTGTTGCTTTACATAGTGCAGAAAAGCAAGGCTGTAAGGCTTGTGTAAAGGCACATCAGACCGCTGACACGGGCAAAACAGTCGTTAAAAAAGCCAGTTGCTGTAAGGAAGAACAGCGGTTCGCCAACGTCGACTTCTCGGCATCGCTTAGCCAATTGGTTGCCAAGCTATTGAAAGCTATCACGGAAGCAGCCTTTACCGGCATTTCGGTGGTGGTAAGCTGGCTGGTGAATCTGCTTTTCCCGGATGAGCTTTCAGATTCAATTTCTCTCTTTTCGCCACCTCCTGCGTTATCCGGTCGGGAGTTGCTGGCCTTTGTGCAAAGCTTTCTGATTTAAATCGTTGGTTGACCTGATTGGCCGACATCCGTAGACAGGATGTGGGCTATTTGTGTTATAGTCTTTACCAACCAACGATTTTCATGCGATCGCTTATTTCATATATAGTTACTGCTTTCCTGTTTGGGCCGGCTGCCTGGGCACAGACTGATTCGATACCAGTAAGGCCTTCGGAAACTGTCATTAAAGGTCGGGTACAGGAAACCGCAAACGGTCAACTGACGCCACTGATCGGTGCTAATATTTACTGGGCTGGTACAACCCTCGGTACGTCCACAGATGCGTCCGGTCGTTTTTTCATAGCGACCACGCCACGAACCAACCGGCTCGTGGTCAGTTACGTCGGCTACCGGCCCGATACATTGACCATCACGAACCCCTCGGCTGAGGTGTCGGTTACGTTACGCACCGAAACTACCCTCCAGGAGGTAGTCGTGCAGGCGTCGACTACGCAGATCGACCGTATGTCGCCCATTCAGACCGAACTGCTGACGACCCGAACGCTGGCAAAAGCTGCCTGCTGTAACTTGTCGGAGAGCTTCGAAACCAATGCCTCGGTGAGTGTTTCATATAGCGACGCGGTGACCGGAGCCAAGCAGATTCAGATGCTGGGCCTGAGCGGCAATTACGTGCAGACCAACATCGAAAACATTCCGACCATACGCGGCCTGGCCTCCACCTTTGGCCTGAACTATGTACCGGGTACCTGGATTTCCACCATTGATATCGGCAAAGGAGTAGGGTCAGTAGTTAACGGTTATGAAGGTATGGCCGGACAAATCAACGTCGAACTGCAAAAGCCCGACGCCCGCGAACGGGTGTATGCCAATGCCTACGTGAATAGTTTCGGGCGGGTAGAAGGAAACCTGAACCTCTCCAAGCCGCTGAACGACCGCTGGAGCGTTGGCGTATTGAGCCACGCCAGCACGCTCCGCAATCAGATTGATCAGAACAGCGACGGCTTTATGGATCTGCCGCTCTATACACAGTATAACGGAATCATGCGGGCTAAATATTCCAGTGAGCGCTTCATGACCCAGTTTGGGGTAAAAGCGCTGTACGAAGACCGTCTCGGCGGACAGGCATCCCAAAGTGTTATGCCGGGTGCTCCACGTTATACGTTTACCAACGTTACCCGGCGTTATGAGTGGTTTTCCAAGACAGCCAAATTGTATCCGGAGCAACCCTACAAAGGCTTGGGCTTTATCCTGAACGCGGTACACCACGACCAGAACTCCCGCTTTGGCTTTACTCCGTACGATGGTCGTCAGCAATCGCTGTACGGCAACCTGATCTACCAATCCATCATCGGCAACACCAATCATTCATTCAAAGCCGGCATCAGTTACCTGCTCGACGATTACCGGGAGCGCTACCGCGATACGCTGATGACCCGGACCGAGTCGGTGCCGGGCGTATTTGGCGAGTACACCTACAAGTACCTGGAGAAGTTTACAATGGTAGCCGGTGCGCGGGCTGATTTTCATAACCTGTTTGGTACGCAGCTGACGCCCCGGCTGCATCTGAAATACGATCTGAACGAAAATGTATCGCTGCGGGCCTCAATGGGTAGAGGCTTCCGGGTTCCCAACGCCTTGGCCGAAAACTATGGCTATCTGGTCAGCTCCCGAACTGTGTTTTTCACCGGAAAATTACGTCCCGAAATCTCCTGGAACTACGGTATCAGCCTGACCAATGAATTTAACCTTTTCGGGGAGAAAGCTTCGCTGATTCTGGACTATTACCGCACCGACTTCCAGAACCAGCTGGTGGTAGACCTGGAGCATCCGGGCGAACTGAATTTCTATAACCTCAGTGGCAAATCGTTCTCTAACAGCTTCCAGGCTGAGTTGAATTACGAGCCGGTAAAACGGCTGGAGTTTAAACTGGCCTACCGGCTGTTCGACGTGCGGCAGTCGATGGGCGCACCCTTTGGCGAAAGCGTTCTGCTGCCCCGCATGATGGTGAGTCGCGACCGGGTGTTGTTCAACGCCGGTTACGCGCTGCCGTACGACAAGTGGAAAGTCGATGTGACGGTGCAGTGGAACGGACCACGCCGTATTCCGACGATGCAACGGGACAACAGCCACGACTATACCACGCACCAGAATACGCACGATTACAGCTACCGGAACATGATCTGGGAAAACACCCCCGGCTTCTATAATGTCAACGCGCAGGTTTCCCGCGCTTTCCGGGATTGGGAAGTATATCTGGGGGGAGAAAACCTCACCGGCTTCCGGCAACTTAACCCGATTGTTGCTCCCCAGAACCCTTTCGGCCGGGAGTTTGATGCCGCCGGCCGGGCCTGGGGACCGATCACCGGCCGAATGATTTATGCTGGGTTCCGCTACAAACTCAAGTACTGATGAAGCTGTATATCAAAAACATGGTCTGCGACCGCTGCAAACGGGCGGTTCAGCAGGTATTGACCGATGCGGGGCTGGACGTGCAGCAGGTACAGCTTGGCGAGGTTACAGTAGCGGAATGGCCGGCCGGTCTGCCAACAGAGCAGATATCGGAAGGGCTGGCGGCTAATGGATTTGAACTGCTAGACGATCGTAAGACAGTGCTGGTGGAGCAAATCAAGGCCATCATCATCAACGAAATTCACCATAACCGGCGCGAACGCCCGGAGCAGCAGAACCTATCCGACTTTCTGGCGCAGAAGATCGGCTACGATTACTCTTATCTCAGCCATCTGTTTTCGGCTGTAGAGGGAATATCTATTGAACGCTATGCCATTCTGCAGAAGGTTGAAAAGGTAAAAGAGTACCTGTTTTACGGAGAACTTTCCCTGAGCGAGATCGCGTGGCGGGTCGGGTACAGCAGTTCCCAGCACTTATCCAACCAGTTCCGGCAGGTGGTCGGCATGACACCGGGCGAATTTCGGCGTATCCGGCAACCGCTCCGGAGCGAGTTAGACAAAATCCAGGCGTCAAAATGATGTACAGGTTCTCGCAATATCTGTACAAGTCCAGGCATAAGCACTGCCTACCTTTGAACTGTAAATTCAACACAAGATTTATGAGACTATTCTCAGGCAAACAGGTTCTGGCAACGCTGGCCGCTTTTGCAGCAGCCGGTTGCAGCCTGGTTAAAGAGGCTGTTCAGCCCGAACTGAATGTAAACTATCCGGCTGCGTATGTGGTCAACGGTCAGAGCAGTACCGTAACGGTCATCAATCTGACAACTAACCAGGTGGCGGGTATTATCCCGCTGGTCGATAAAGTGACTCGTCCGGATGGCAGTCGGGTAGGATCGGGAGCCTTCCTGGCTTATCCGCATCACCTGTCGCTGCATCCCAGCGAGACACAACTGGCCATAGCGGCCCCTGGTGTTGATCTGAGTGCCGGTCATGGTGAAAAAGATCCGCATGGCGGGGTTAAAAAAGGCGGTAAAGTTGCGATACTCGACGCGGTAACCGGTACGGTTCGGCACATTTTGTCGCTGCCGGACCCGAATCACAATGCTGTTTTCTCGCCCGACGGCAACGAAATCTGGTCTGCTCAGATGGACCACCACGGCAAAGTTCTGGTGTATGATGCGAAAACGTACACCCTGAAACATACCATACCTGTAGGCGCAGAGCCGGCGGAGGTAACTTTTTCTGCCGATGGTTCAGTCGCTTTTGTAGCCAATGGAGCAGATAACACAGTAACTGCGATTGATCCATTGAAAAAATCTGTGGTGGCTACCATTTCTGTTGGCAAAAATCCGGTGGGTGCCTGGCCGGGTGCCGATGGTCGTATGTATGTCGACAACGAAGACGGCAAAACGATTTCCGTGCTGGATGTCAAAACGCTGAAAGTCGTAGAGACGGTCGATCTGGGCTTTGTGCCGGATTTTGCCTTTTTCCTCAGCGCACAGCGTGAACTATGGGTGACTGATGGACTGGCCGGTAAAGTACACTGGTGGCGAAAAGAGGCTGATGGACGCTATACCTACGGCGGTTCACTGGCAAGCGGTGCCGGGGCCCATGCAATTGGCGTGTATAACGGTATGGCCTATATAACCAACCAGAAAGGGGCTTCCGTTTCGGTGGTAGATGTGGCTAAACACCTGAAGGTGAAAGACATTTCGGTAGATAATAAGCCGAATGGAATTGCCATTCTGAACAGGTAATTGAGAGGCAGGTATGCCTGGGTAAACTAATAAAATCAGGACGAATTCAGCCTACACCAGTTACAGTAGGAGAACGCCACTTTCGGGATTCAGCATTATTCTCAAACATAAACCTAAGAACGTTATGGAAACTATGGAACACCGCTCCCACGTCGACACCTGTTTTGACTGCGCGGCCGCCTGCGAACACTGCGCTACCGCCTGCCTGAAAGAAGAGCAGGTGCAGATGATGGCCGACTGTATCCGGCTATGCCGCGAGTGCGCCGACTTCTGCACCATGTGCGGCCGGTTGACGGCACGGGACTCGCAGTTTATGCGGCAGTTTATGGTTCTTTGCGCGGATGTGTGTCAGGCCTGCGCCGATGAGTGTGGTAAACACGACCATGAGCATTGCAAAGCCTGCGCCGAAGCCTGCCGTAAATGTGCGGATGAGTGCCGGCATATGGGTGCCTCTGCGTAAGATTTTTTATCCACAAAATACAACTTGAAATGAACGCAAACCTGCTTAACGTGGTGTTTGGGCTGGCACTCCTGGGTCCTACCGGCCGGGTGTCTGCCCAGCACGAGCACCATCAGGGGCACACCCAACCTGCCCGGCAAGAGCAAAAACAGAAAACAACAGCCGATACGGTCCGCCCGGTGGACCACTCCATGCACCAGGGCATGGACCACAGCACGATGAATCATGGTGCAATGGGCGATCAACAGCATTCTATGTCAATGTCGCACCTGTACTCCCGCAATCTGCCCATGAACCGCAACGCGTCGGGTACAGCCTGGATGCCCGACCAGACACCGATGTACATGAACATGCGGCACTCCAACAAGGGCTGGATGTACATGCTTCACTACAGTGTATTTATCCGGCATACCAATCAGAATTTCAATAATCCGGGCAAGCGGGGTCGGGCAACGCAGTTCGATGCGCCCAACTGGTTCATGGGAATGGCGCAGCGAAATGTAGGGCAGCGGGGGCTTTTCTCCGTTAAGTTAATGATGTCACTGGACCCGCTGACGGTAAGTCCGGATGGCTACCCGCTGGTATTCCAGTCAGGTGAGACATATCAGGGCCGGCGGCTGGTTGACCGCCAGCACCAGCACGACCTGTTCTCTGAGGTATCAATAGGGTATAGCCATGCCTTCAGTCCGAATACCGATGCTTTTATCTACGTTGGCTTTCCGGGCGAACCGGCACTGGGACCGCCGGCTTTTATGCACCGTATTTCGTCTTTTAACAATCCGGATTCACCCCTGGGCCATCACTGGCAGGATGCCACGCATATTACCTATGGGGTAGCTACGGCGGGTTTTCGGTACAAAATCGCTAAAGTGGAAGTGTCCAGCTTTACGGGCCGGGAGCCGAACGAACAACGGCTTGGTTTCGACCGGCCCCGCTTCGATAGCTACTCGTACCGGCTGTCGGTGAACCCGTCGCCCACACTGGCACTACAGTTCTCTCAGGGCTTTATCAAGAGCCCGGAACCACTGGAGCCGGATGAAAACGTAACCCGTACCACGGCTTCTTTGCTTCACAGTAAATCTCTCGGTGGAGCCAACAGGTATGTCACATCGGCGCTGGTGTGGGGGATGAATGCGTCGCATGACCATAGTGATAACTCATATCTGGCCGAAACAAGCCTTCAGTTGGACCGGGTAGCGCTGTATGGCCGGTTCGAGAACATAACCAAATCACCGCAGGAATTATCGCTGGTAGAAGATCAGGTTGGTGGGCAGCATCACCTGACCATTAATAATCTGACGTTGGGAATGAATTACCGGCTGGTCCAGTACGCCAACACGGATCTTGTTTTAGGCGCTCAGTTAACGGGTAGTATGCCCGAGAAGGCACTGGAACCATTATACGGTAAAACACCGTTATCAGGGCAGATCTATCTTCGCATTACGCCTTCGGCTATGCCGATGCTGTCGGGGGGCCGTCGTATGAGTTCACCGCGTTCTATGTAAAGCTGAAAAACTGTTTAACCCAATAAAAACCCATGAAAAACCTGTTGTTTGGGCTGATCGCGGCCCTGATGCTGACCACCGGAACGGCTTACCGGACTGCCGATGATAAAGAGAAAGAGGTAAAGATTAAGACCTCCGCTATTTGCGAAATGTGTAAGGAGCGTATCGAGCGGAATCTGGCGTTTGAGAAAGGCGTAAAGGAGTCAAACCTGAATCTGGATAACAAGGTTGTTACGGTGAAGTACAACCCAAAGAAGACAGATGCGGCTAAAATAAAGGCGAATATCTCCAAGAGTGGTTACGATGCCGACGAGGTGACCGCCGACGAGAAAGGCTATAACAAACTGCCGTCGTGCTGCAAGAAAGACAACAAAGAGCACGCGCACCAGTAATCAATACAGACTTTGTTTATGATAAGCCCCGACTTTTAAGAGAGTCGGGGTTTATTGTTTTGCCTTGTTTTGGGCAGGCAACTTTATGTTACGGACGCGTTTTTACGGCATAATCGCAGGCGCGGGCGGTGAGGGCCATGTACGTCAGCGACGGGTTTACGCTGGAGCAGGAGGTCATGCAGGCCCCATCGGTGACAAAGACATTCGGCACGGCATGTAGCTGGTTGCGGGCGTTCAGCACCGAGGTTTTCGGGTCGCGGCCCATGCGGGCGGTACCCATTTCGTGTACCGTCGACATCGGTTCCGGGTTGCCGATGGTGATGCGTACATTGGTAAAGCCGGTCTTTTCCAGCATCTCGACGGCCTGGGTCATGGCGTCTTTCGACATCTGCCGCTCGTTATTTTTCCATTCGAAATGGATTTCCGGAACGGGCACCCCCCATTTGTCCTTCACCGTTTTGCTGGGCCTGACAAAGTTGTCGTGGTCGGGTAATTGCTCACCGAAGGAGGTTAGTCCCATCTCCCAATGGTCGGCCGGGCGGGAGAGGTATTCTTTCAGCTCGGCCCCGAAGCCGGGCCCTTCCGATGGGTTGTTGCGGGGGCGGGAGGCTCCGCCCTGGTAGTTGTAGCCACGGGTAAAATCCGGGTGTTTGTCGGTCACGTTCCGGAAGCGGGGCACGTAAATGCCGTTTGCCCGGCGGCCGTAGTAGTACTGGTCGGCAAAGCCTTCGTAGCGGCCGTGTACTGATGTTTTGTGGTGCGTCATCAGGTTGTGGCCCAATTCGCCGGAGTCGTTACCTAATCCGTTCGGAAAGCGGTCAGACACTGAGTTGAGCAGAATCATAGCTGTGCTGATGGTGCTGGCGTTCAGGAAAATGACTTTGGCGAAGTACTCGTAGGTTTTACCGGTTTCTGCATCGAGTACCGTCACCCCTTTGGCGCGTTTAGTCTTCTCGTCGTATAGCACATTCAGCACGATACTCTGCGGGCGCAGGGTCAGTCGTCCTGTTTGCATGGCAACGGGCAGCGTAGCGGCATTGCTGCTGAAGTACCCACCAAAAGGGCAGCCCCGGTCGCACATGTTGCGAAACTGGCAGAGGCCCCGGTTTCCCACCGGCTGCGTGAGGTTAGCCACCCGGCCGATAATCATCCGGCGGTCGCCGTACATCTGCTGAACCTTTCCGGCGATGTGCTTCTCCAGGCAGTTCATTTGCATCGGCGCAATATAGTCGCTGTCGGGCAGGTGCGGCATGTTCTCTCTGGTGCCGCTGACGCCGACAAACTTTTCCACGTAGCGGTACCAGGGCTCAATATCCTTATAGCGGATGGGCCAGTCTATGCCGGCACCGTCTTTCAGGTTGGCTTCAAAGTCGAGGTCACTCCAGCGGTACACCTGCCTCCCCCATGTCAGCGAGCGGCCACCTACCTGATGCCCCCGCGGCCACACAAACACTTCGTTTCGGGTCTGCACATAGGGGCTTTCCAGTTCATCGACGTAAAAATGTTTGTTGCCTTCGTTCACCGAATAGTTTCGCTGCGTAAGCCGGTATTTTTCGCTGTCGGCCAGCGGCAGGCGGCCGTAATGTGTCATCTCCCAGGGTGCCTGCTGGGCGGTGGGGTAATCGGTGACGTGTTTTACATCCCGGCCCCGTTCCAGCAACAGCGTTTTCAGGCCTTTTTGGGTCAGTTCTTTGGCCGCCCAGCCCCCGCTGATCCCGGAACCGACAACAATGGCGTCATAGGTGTTCTGCGCGGTGGCTTTCAGATTCAGTACCATGAGACAGTGGGGTTGCTTTTCGTTAAAAGCAGAAAATCAGTCGGTTCTACCATTGGTCCGCGTCCCCACTCTCAGACCTTCCTCAGATAGAAAATAGCCTGGTCGCCCTGCCTGGTCTGGTTTAGTTTTTTAGCCTGTTTCGCGTAGCTCAGCTTCCTGAGTTTACGGTTTAATCCGGAGCCGTACAGCGATGAGGCATCCTCATACATTGCGATATTGTGCTTGTACTTTTCGCTATGTATAAACTGGGCGTGGTCGGAGTCATACTCTACGCCTGTCAGCCTCAAATCAGTCTGTTCGGCCAATAGCCTCATGCTCTCCACGGAATGCAGGAAAAGATGGCGGGGGGCATCCAGTTGAAACCAATTGGTGCGGTAGTGTTCCCAGGCGTAGGACGAAACGGTCGGAATCCGGATGATACACGTACCGTTCGGGGCCAGCAGGCGGTAAACAGCCTCCAGATTTTCCCGTGGGTCGGGTACATGCTCAAACGAGTGGTTATACATAATGATGTCCCACTCGCCCTTTATCTCGTAGATAAAGCTTTTCTGAACCCGGTAGCCGTTCGGGTAGGTGATGGTAGCCGGAATAAACGGGTCGGCTCCCTGCACGTTCTTCATGCCAAGCTCGTACAAGGGGTAGAGGTAACTGCCCCGGCCGCAGCCAATATCAATAATGCGGGTTGAGTGCGTCAGGCCGAGTTTTCCCAGGTGCTGGTACTGTTCGGCGGGGAAGAGGCCGTTCATGAAGCCGGAAACAAGCCCATTGGGAAAGAGTGCGGCCTGGTAGCGACTCTTGCGGAAAGCGCCCTTTACGCCCTGAAAGATGTGGCTCCGGGGAGCATCAAAGCCGTTGTATTCGGCCGGGTAGAACCGGGCGAGGTCGTCCGGTATGGTTTCGATTTGCAGGCACTGGCACCGCCGGCACTGGAAGTAGGTGAATGCTTCGCGCAGGCCTAACATCATTTCCCGTGGGTGGTACACGGTATTATTTTGGGCATTACCACAAATCCGACACGTCATGAGCGCTGTGAAAAGACAAAAGTAGCAAATAGCCGGCGTTCCATAAAGCAACAAGTCCTGACTCCGGTGATGAGCATTCCTGAGGAATTGCCGTATTTTTGCCGCCAAAGCATCAGGCTGCATGACCTTCGAAAACACGTTACACTTCGCTCAGCAACTCGACCGGAACGATCCGCTCCGCTCGTTCCGTGACCGCTTCCTGATACCGCAGGCCGGCGGGAAGGAGCTAATATACTTCTGCGGTAATTCCCTGGGTCTGCAACCCAAAGCGGCTCGTGAAGCCCTGGATCGGGAGCTGACCGTCTGGCAGCATCTGGCCGTGGAGGGCTGGTTTATGCGGCCCGACCAAGCCGAAGATACCCCCTGGCTGAGCATCCACAAACGGTGCAAAGACCCGCTGGCGCAGATAGTGGGCGCCCTGCCCTCTGAAGTGGTGCCGATGAACAACCTGACGGTGAATATGCACCTGATGCTGACCTCGTTTTACCGACCTGCCGGGCAGCGCACCAAAATCCTGACCATCGGGGGGGATTTTCCCTCGGACCAGTACGCGCTCGAAACGCACATACAGGCGCGGGGCATGAACCCGGCCGACGTGCTGGTGGAAATTTTTCCGCGAGAAGGCGAGTCTGCCTGGCGAGGGGAGGATATATGTAACGCCATCGACACCCACCGCGATACGCTGGCCCTGGTGCTGATGAGCGGCTTACATTACTATACCGGGCAGGTTTTCGACATGGCGGCCATTGCCCGGAAAGCACTCCAGGCAGGTGTGCCCGTCGGCTTTGATCTGGCCCATGCTATCGGCAATATTCCGTTGTGGCTGCACGACTGGCAGGTGGACTTTGCCTTCTGGTGCTCCTACAAATACCTCAATTCCGGACCGGGCGGAGTATCGGGAGTCTTCATACACCAAAAGCACCATAACGCCAATCTGCCCCGGCTGGCGGGCTGGTGGGGCTACGACGAAGATAGCCGGTTTGCCATGACCAAAGGCTTTGTGCCTATGGCCGGTGCCGACGGCTGGCAGTTAAGCACCCCCACCGTGCTGGCTATGGCCGTACACCACGCAGCCCTGCAGATTACCGCCGAAGCAGGCATGGACGCCCTGCGCCGGAAAAGTGAGCAGTTAACCGCTTATCTGGAGTTTGTACTTCGCAATTCCGGCTATCCATTGGAAATTATGACGCCGGCCGACCCGGCCGGGCGGGGGTGCCAGTTGTCGCTGCTGGTTCACCAGGACGGTAAACGCCTTTTCAACCGGCTGGTGGAGCAGGGTATCATCGGCGACTGGCGCGAGCCCGATTGCATCCGGCTGGCTCCAACCCCCCTGTACAACACGTTTGAAGAAGTCTGGCATGTAGGGCAGATATTACTCAAATTCCGAACCTGACATTTTGGGAATTTCGCTTCTGAATTCGGTATTGGAATTGGCCAGTCGTTCGCGGGTGGTCAGGTAAGCGCCCCGAAATATCTGGCGCAGGGCATCTTCAATTTTGGTCCAGGCTTCGTCGGTGCTCAGGTCGAGGCCCATCATTACCTTGGTAGACTGCGACAAAAAGGTAAGCAACATCATCGCGCTGGCCACAATGGCGGCAAAGCCCTGGGCGTGGGGTGTTCCGATCAGCCGGGAGAGGCCTTCAATCATTTCATTGGCCTGCTTTTCCCGCTCGGCACCCAGCGGATTATGGAAACTATCGGGGTCGAAGAGGTTTTTTCGCAGAAACTCCCGCGCTTCAGTGTTCTGGCGCAACTGCCTGAATTCGCTGATGATGTATTCGCAGGCCGTTTGGTAAATCTCCTCCAGCGAAGCGGATTTCAGCGCATTAACATCCAGCATCGGGGTGTTAATTACCGGTTTGGCCTGCTGAACATACGCATCCATCAGCCCATTCAGCCCGCCAAAGTAGCGGTAAATCAGGATTTTATTCACACCGGCCCGGTTGGCAATTCTATTTATGCCCACTTCATCAATCCCCTCGTTGTGAATGATCTGACCAACTGCATCGATCAGTTTCTGTTCCGTTTGAGCGCGGTCACGCTGCATAGTAAAATGGTGATCAGAGTGGAAGATAAAAAGGCAATGTAACCAATAATTGACAACGGCGCTAGGCCTGTTTAGTGAACGGTCATTTTCGTAGAAATTCAATATTCCGTTTCAGACCGGCCAGTTTAGTGCGTTTCACGGCCGAGCGCCGGAAAACCGCCTGAAAGACGTCTTCGGTAATCTCTTCCCAGTCGGCTTTGGAAAATTGCTCCAGCGCAGGATGAGGGGTAAACTCCGGCGTTTGGTGCGGCCGGGCAAAGCGGTTCCAGGGGCAGACATCCTGGCAGATGTCACACCCGAACATCCAGTTTTGGAACTTGCCTTTTACCTCGTCCGGAATGGCTTCTTTCAACTCAATGGTAAAATAAGCGATACACTTGCTGCCGTCTACTACGTACGGCTCCACAATGGCGTCGGTGGGGCAGGCATCTACGCAGCGGGTGCAGGTACCGCAGTAATCGGCAATGGGGCCGTCGGGCTCCAGGTCCAGGTCCAGAATCAGCTCACCGATGAAAAAGAAGCTGCCTATGTCGCGGTTGATCAGGTTGCTGTGTTTGCCAACCCAGCCCAGCCCGGCCCGCTTAGCCCAGACTTTGTCCATGACTGGTGCCGAGTCGACAAAGGCCCGGCCGTTCACTTCCCCAATTGCTTCGTGTATATATGCCATCAAGGATTTCAGCTTATCTTTCAGGACAAAATGGTAGTCGGTGCCGTAGGCGTATTTAGACAGCTTGTAATCATCTTCACCTTCGGGCAGTCGTTCTGCCGGATAGTAGTTGAGCAGTACCGTGATGACCGATTTGGCTCCCTCTACCAGCAATCTGGGATCGAGCCGTTTGTCGAAATGGTTGGCCATATAGCCCATCTGACCGTGCCGGTTGCGGTTCAGCCAGGCTTCCAGCCGGGGCGCTTCGTCTTCCAGAAATTCGGCTTTGGCAATGCCACAGAAGTCGAAGCCCAGTTCGGTTGCTTTAGCTTTGATGAGTTGTGTGCGTTTGTCGATTAGCATTTGAAGACCCGCTATTCCCGGAACTGAGGGCTCTGGTTATAACAGATTAAGCTGCCGAAAAAATCCGTAATACCGGTTTAATCCGTAAACTTGCGGAACCGGGAACCGTTTGGGGTAATGTCAAGTTGTCAGTTTAAAGGAATTTGGCAACGGAATTGCTGCCAATTACCTGCGTAATACTGGACTGCGAACGAGGCTTTATCATGGAAAATAAAGACATTTTGAACGAAGAACTTAACCAAACCAACGAACAACCTGACAATACGGCTACCGCATCGGCTGAAGAAACGAACAGCAAACAGGAGGCTGCCGTGGATACCCGCGAGGCTGAAGTGGCGGAATTAAAAGATAAATACCTGCGCCTGTACGCCGATTTCGAGAATTTCCGCCGGCGGACCGCTAAGGAAAAGCTGGAGCTGGTGTCAACCGCCAGTGAAGGTTTATTGGTGGCCCTGCTGCCGGTAGTCGATGACTTTGAGCGGGCCATGCAGTCGCTGGAAAATACCTCTGATGTGGCTGCGCTGAAAGAAGGCGTTGCGCTGATCTTTCATAAACTAACTAAAACGCTGGAGGCAAAAGGACTGAAGCCGATGACGTCGAAAGGTGAGCCTTTCAACGCCGACCTGCATGAATCGGTAACTCAGTTTCCGGCTCCCAGCGAAGACCTGAAAGGCAAGGTTATCGACGAAGTTGAAAAAGGATACTACCTGAACGATAAGGTTATACGATTTGCAAAGGTTGTAGTTGGAAGCTAATGGCAACGAAACGAGATTATTACGAGATACTGGGGGTTGATAAGAATGCCTCCCCGGAAGACCTGAAAAAGGCGTACCGGAAGATGGCCATTAAATATCACCCGGATAAGAACCCCGACGATCCCACGGCTGAGGAGAACTTTAAGGAAGCGGCTGAGGCTTACGACGTCCTGAGTGATCCGCAGAAGAAGGCCCGTTACGATCAGTTTGGTCATGCCGGCGTTAACGGCAACGGCGGCTATGGCGGTTACGGTCAGGGTGGTCCGTCGATGGAAGATATTTTCAGTCAGTTTGGCGACATCTTCGGCGACGATTCGCCCTTTGGCAGCTTCTTCGGCCGGGGTGGGGCCGGCGGGCAGCGGCAGCGGGTACGCCGGGGCTCCGATCTGCGTATCAAGTTGAAGCTGACGCTGCAGGAGGTCGCCAACGGTGTCGAGAAAAAGATAAAAGTAAAACGCCATGTGGCCTGTAACACCTGTGGCGGCAACGGCTCTAAAAACGGTACGGCCGTGCAAACCTGTCAGACCTGTAACGGTAGCGGGCAGGTCCGCAAGGTGGTAAATACGATGCTGGGGCAGATGGTATCTACCAACACCTGTCCGACCTGTAACGGCGACGGTAAGATTGTAACTGAGCGCTGCGATACCTGTTTCGGCGAGGGTCGGGTGCTGCAGGAGGATGTAATCCCGATTAAGATCCCGGCGGGTGTGGCCGAAGGCATCCAGCTTTCTGTGGGCGGTAAAGGAAATGTGCCGCCACGGGGTGGTGTGGCCGGTGACCTGCTCATTGTGATTGAGGAGGAGGAAGACGGCGAATTAAAGCGCGACGGCAGCAATGTGATCTACGACCTGTACGTCAACTTCGTAGATGCGGCTTTGGGAACCAGTGTAGAAGTGCCGACCATTGATGGCAAGGCCCGTATTACGCTGGAGCCGGGTATACAGAGCGGCAAGATCCTGCGTCTGAAGGGTAAAGGGATTAAAGACCTGAACGGCTACGGCCGGGGCGATGAGCTGATCCACGTTAACGTATGGACTCCGAAGCAAGTGTCATCTGAGGAGCGTTCAATACTGGAAAGGCTGCGGAACTCCCCTAACTTCCAGCCTAAGCCATCCAAGAGTGATAAAGGCTTTTTCGAGAAGATGAAAGACTTCTTTCACGGCTAAGAATAATGCCAAAATTAAAGACGCCCGGCCGCCAGGTTGGGTGTCTTTATTTTTAAGCCTATCGGTGCATTAGCAGAGAGTTGGCGTGCTGGTAGGCATCATCGTACAACCGGATGTTTCCCCGCTCATCGATACCCATTGAATTGGCAAAAACAAGGAGCGAAACCGGTGGGCTGATTTTGCGAATGATAGAGGTGGTGCCGGTTTGGGTAGGCGGCCTCTGGATAAGGTGATGCACCTCGTCATTATCGTCCAGCAACCAGGCGGCCAACTCCATCGGCTTTTCAACCTGCACCCCACCCAGATTATGGAAGCGGCTATCCTGTCTGAACAGGATTTGCGGGTTCAGGTTCTGCGCAAATACGGTCAGCTCATTGGGCGGAATGGTGTAGGGCAGAAAACCAGACTGGCCCGGATTGGGGGAAAACCGCACGTTGGTCAGATGGGAAAAAAACTGGGGCGTAGGCGTTTCGGGTTTGCCTAGCAGGGCCCGCATGGACAGGGTAACAGTGCTGCCTTCAAACCCGTATAGCTCGGCCGCCGGCAGGTTAATCACCAGTGTTTTGTACTCGTTGATGGCGTTGAGCCAGCGCCAGCTATTCAAACTCCGCACCAGCATCTTCGTATAATCGGCAAACGGCTTGTTTACTTTAGCCAGGGTGGTCAGGGTTAGCCGGCCGTCGGCGGGCTCGCCAACTTTCTGCTGAAACAACGTTAAGGCCTGCTGCACCTGTATCTCGGACGGATGTACGGCGTTGAGCGGCAATACACCCCAGGCTTTGAGCCGGTTGACGAGCAGCCGGTTCTCGGCTAACTCCCCGGTGAAGGGAATCGGCCCCGTAACCAGTTCTGGCCGGTTGATGATGCCGTTTACCCGCATCATCTCAGTACGGAGAGTTTGGTAGACCTGCGTTTGAGGTTCGGTGCCTTCGAGTACCTGCGGGAAAGTGTAGCAGTTGGCAAAGGCCGTCAGCAGGTAGGTTTCTACGCCAAATTCCTGCCCTACCGGATCGCAGTCGGGGTTGATGGTGAGCCAGTTGGGCCGATTGGTACCGTAGCCGACATGTTCCATAAAGGTGAGCAGGGCATCGGAGGTATAAAGCTCATACGCCAGCGTATTTTTCCGGTTTAGCGTTTTCAGCAGCGTATAATGGTAGTTGTCGCGGTTCAGACCAAAATCGTCAGCACGCTCCAACGTCTGCAGAAAGGCTTTGCGGAACGGCTCCCACTCGGGCGACCAAAGGTATTCGTCGCCGGTCTGATTGTACAAGGCGTCAATCCGTTTGGGGTTGAGGATCGGATGTTGCCGGAGCAGGTTCGGCTGCTTCTGGCTCAATTGCTGAACCAGCCGGGGAACGGACGGCTTCTGGGCCTGAACCGACTGGCTGATACAGAATGCCAGGAAAAGGCATAGTCCTAAAAAAGACTGTCGGGAAAAGAAGCCCCATGTCGGTTGGGTACGGAGGGGAGGGATACCGGATTGCGTGATTACCTTGTTCATGGATGCTTCTGTTTTAACAGAACAAAGTAACGCAATCCGGAACGGGCTGACGATGAGCATCATCAGCTGCTGGTGTGAAGTTTGTTAGGCCCCTGGATGGTAGGTATCGCTACCGGGTCGTGCCAGGTCTTGTTTTCTTATATTCAGGTACCAGGATCTAACTATCTTAAGTGAAGGGGTTGTTATTCCAATTTTGCTCATAATTAATTCCAAAGAATTAAGGGGGACCGTCACCAATGGGCTATTTGGTACTGTAAGCCTGAATTGATTTTAAGAAAATAATCGTGCAAAACTAGGCTTGCCCTTACAGGGCAGTAAGTGCGTTAAAGATTGGTGACATGGCTACAAACCGCTTACCCCTCTGGGGTACAAAGCTGTCATTAATTACCCCGGAGGGGTCAGCGGTTTGTAGCCCCAGCCAATTCGTGCCCTGCTCTCTGCCCTGTAAGGGCAAGCCAAAATGGCTCGTTTATTTTTTTAAAATCAATAAAGACTTGAGATCCCAAACAGCTCTCTTTAATTCTTAAGCCAGAATATTCCGGCAAAAATCAACGCACTTGCGGACTTCGGCTACCGGATTTGAGCCTTCCGGTACCTTGTATTCCAGCTCCACCGTAGCCGGAAAGGTATACTTCTGCTGCCGCATCAGGGTCAACGCTTCTTTCAAAGGGGTATCGCCCTGTCCCCAGGGCAAATTGCCTTTACCGTTAGCAGGACCCTGCCGGTCTTTGATATGCATACTGGCAATGCGGTCATGCTTTTGCCGGATGAGCCCCAGCGGGTCGGGCTGACCGGCGGCTATGTAGTGCCCCAGGTCAAAGTTCAGAGCGTTACCGGGCGATTGGGCCAGGGCGGTATCCCAGAAGGTGGGCGTTTGCTGCTCGTGGCCGTGATAACCCACGCGGATGCCGTGCTTTTCGGCCATTTTACCTAACCGCTGCGTATGAGCATCGTTGGCGGGGTGTTCCAGCGTCACCTGGTTGGCTCCCAGCGCTTTGGCGGCTCGCATGCCATAGTCAATATCAGCGTCTGTGTTTTGCATCCCGAACGCATCGGGTTTAAAGCCGTAGATGGTTACCCCGGCCTTGTTGTACATCTTGCGTACCTGCTCAAACTTGGCCATGGAGACTGACTGCCGCCATTTGGCAACCTCAGCCCGGTAGGCTTTGGTCTGGGCGTCGGCCTCGGCCAGTATTTTCTGTTCGTCTTCGGTCAGTTGCTGGTTTTCGCGACGCTTCCGCATCAACGGAAATATCGTGCGCATATCCACCATATTTTTTGGCGCTCCGGCAAACGACTCGGCCGGCCCACCCATCAGTTCAATGGCGCTGATACCGCTGTCCAGCACGTATTGCAGCGTGGCCTCGGCGCTTTGGTCGGGCATTTCGCGGTACGAGTAGGTAATGACGCCGATCTGAACACCGTTGATAAGCGAGTTGGGTTTGTTCAGGTTCCGGATAATGGCCGGAGCACCAAACAGTTTGTTGGTGCCAAGTACGGCTCCTGATACGAGAGCGGCCGTAGTCCCCAGGAACGTACGGCGTGATTGCTGATCTTCCATGTTTTAGACGCTATTTGGTTAAGGTCTTTGATAAAAGCAATAGTAGGATAAATTCTCCTTAAAGTCATCGGGTATGAATCGTATAAGCAAAAAAGCCTCCGATTCCTCGGAGGCTTTTTTGTAGCCTGTACCCCGGACCGGGGCGCCGGTGCGATGCAAATCCGTCGTACTAGTTGTTAGCCCATGAAACGGATTACAAATCCGTTGTACATTAGCCCAGCGCATTGATGTGCTTCTGGAAAATGGCGTCGTACTTAGTGGCGGCTGCTACCTGGTTGGCTTCTTTACACGCTTCTGTAATGGTTTGGAGGCTGTACAGGTCGGCATTAGTGTCGCCCCAGCGCTGGCCGGTCTGTTGCAGATACGTCAGGTTCTGGTCGGCGCGTTTGGCAATCACGTCGGCAATTTCCAAGGCCTTCTTGTCTTCGCCCACGGCAAACAGGAACCGCACGTAGTTGGCCGATACCTGATCGAACGGAATACTCTTGTCTGGAATGACCTGGAGGGAGTAATTCAGTACCTGGCGGGCCTGCTCCTTTTTATTTTCCCGGATAAGCTGGTCGGCCAGCCGGAAGAACGCAATTCGGGCCGAGATCACCGGCGAGCCTTTGTAGGTCTCGTCGTAATACACGTTGGGATTGTCCATCTGCCGCCAGAAGGTTTTCTTCATCATGTTCTGGTACATGATGTCCGAATTGACAAAGCCATCCGACGCGCCCTGAACACCCACCGGCATCAGGCGGTAGGCATACCCTTCTAACTGCATATGGTCTTTCAGACTCAGGTAGTTCTGCGACGCCAGCGTGGTCGAGAAATAGATCGGCCGCTGCCAGTTGTTGTTGGCAATGATGTCGAGCATAATCAGATCCGGCTTGTACAGATCGTTTTTGCCGATGGTCCACTGCAGCGTGTCTTTCACGTACGGCCGCAGCGAAGCCGGCACAAAACTGGCTTTATCAACAGCCGCCTTATCAATCGGCAGGAACAACACCGACGACGGCATGATGCTGGTCATATCGCCGGTGGTGAGCGGCACCTGCACCGCCGGACTGCTTTGCCGGATCAGGCTGATGTATTCCTTCAGGTTAATACCGTTCTTAACGGCACCAATCTCATAGAAAGGAATGATGTCGTTCTTGCCGGTAATAAACTGGTCGAACTCCAGCGAAATGGGCAGGGCTTCGGACTCATAGGTCTGGCGCTTCATCTGCTGAATATACCAGTCGGTACCCAGCAGGCTAAGGTTACAAACGCGGACATCGGTGCGGAAGCCCTCGACCTCCTGGGCATACCATAGGGGGAAGGTATCATTATCACCCCCCACGAACAAAATCGCGTTGGGTGCGCAGGAGTTCAGCAGGTTCTTGGCAAAATCAACCGAGTGATACCGGTTGGAGCGGTCGTGGTTGTCCCAGTTCTTAGCCCCCATCATCACCGGCACCAGCAGGCACAGACCTGTGACCAGGCCGTTCCGCATCGTGTCGTTCTTCAGGTAGTTACGAAGTCCTTCGGCAATGGACATGACGCCGAGGCCCACCCAGATGGCAAAGAAGTAGAATGAACCCACATAGATATAGTCCCGTTCGCGGGGTTCACTGGGTGGGGAGTTCAGGAAGATTTGCAGAGCAATACCTGTAAAGAAGAACAGCAGCGCTACAATCAGGAAATCGCGCCGACGGCGGAAATACTGAAACACAATGCCAAACAGGCCCAGCAGGAAGGGCAGCATGTAATAATTGTCACGAGCCTTGTTGGCCTTCATCAGATCGGGTATGTTCTGGTCCGACGACCAGGGCAGCAAATAACCGGCCCCTTCCTCGTCGCTCTCCCGCCCGGTAAAGTTCCACATCAGGTATCGCCACCACATATGGCCAAGCTGGTAGCTGAACAGGAACTGGAGGTTATCGCCCATCGTCGGCTTTTTACCTTCCGGAATCTTCAGCATCTGACGGTATAATTGGGTATGTCCCGGCTGGGTACTGTAAATCCTGGGGAACAGCATCTGCTGATTGGCTTCGTATTCGTACACCGGTTTATAATCGTACACCACGTATTTGTTGCCCTGCTTGCGGTAAATGGGCTCTCCACGCTTCTGATCGATGGGCCGGGCCGTGAAGATTGGACCGTACAGCAATGACCGACTACCGTACTGCTCCCGTTTCAGGTACGAGATAAAGTTCAGTGCATCGCTCGGGTTATTTTCGTTGATGGGCGGATTATACCCCGACCGTACCAGCACCTGGATATACGACGCATAGCCGATGAGCACAAACGCCAGCGCCAGCAGCCCGGTATTGAGCATGACCTTGTTCCGCCGGGCCGACCAGATAATTCCGTACACCAAAGCGCCTATGAACAGAACGGTAAAGAAAATTGTGCCCACATTGAAGGGCAACCCAAACGTATTCACAAACAGCCGCTCTACCACAAAGGCGGCACTGGGCAGGCCCGGAATGATCCCGGAGTTGATAATCCCCAGAATGACCATACCGGCACCAAAAGCCATTACGCCCCCCCAGAAGGTAATTTTCTGATACTTTTTGTAGTAATACAGCAGTGCCAGCGCCGGCAGCGTAACCAGGTTCAGCAGGTGAACGCCAATGGACAGACCCGTCAGGTAAGCAATCAGCAGCAGCCAGCGGTTGGCCGTGGCATCGTCCTCAATCCGCTCCCAGCGGAAAGCGGCCCATACCACAATGGCCGTGAAGAATGAGGATAAGCCGTATACTTCGGCTTCAACGGCCGAGAACCAGAATGTATCGGAAAACGTATACGTAAGGGCCCCTACGGCACCCGTACCCAGCACAATCAGGGTATCAGCGGTGGCGTACGTCGCTTCGGCTTTATACAGAAGCTTTTGGGCGAGCATGGTAATAGTCCAGAACAGGAACAGAATGGTAAACGCACTGGACGTTACCGAAACCATATTTACCCAGAATGCTACTTTGGTGAGATCGCCTAAGGCAAGAAGGGAAAACATGCGGCCCAGCAGCAGAAAAAACGGCGCACCGGGCGGGTGAGGAACCTGAAGTTTGAACGAACACGCAATAAATTCGCCACAATCCCAGAAACTGGCCGTCGGTTCGACGGTTAAGGCATACGTAAGTAGCGCCACCGCAAAGACCGCCCAGCCCGTCAGGGTATTCAAGCGTTTGTAAGACTGCATATTTTGCTTTAAGGTTGAAGAAAAATAGAATTGCTGACTGTAAACTTTTTGTAAAGCAAAATTAGCAAAATAAAACCCGTCCGGGGCCGGACGGGCTGTTAAAAGTTGTTAAGCGCCAGTAGACCGGAATACAATTCCGGTCTACTGCTACGCATTATAAAATATCCACTTCGACAACTCCTTGTAGTTTACCTTTTTTCCGTACATCAGAATACCGACCCGGTAAATGCGGGCGGCCAACCAGGTGGTGCCCACAAAACCCAGCACCAGCAGGGTCATGGACAGGGCCAGCTCCCAGCCCGGAACACCCAGCGGAATGCGCACCATCATGATAATGGGCGAGGTAAACGGAATCATGGATGTCCAGAACGCCAGGCTGCCGTTAGGGTCGCGCAGGACAAACTGGGCAATAATAAACGAGAAAATGACGGGCAGCGTGATCGGCAGCATAAACTGCTGCACCTCCGTTTCGTTGTCGACAGCCGCACCTACGGCCCCGAACAGCGCACTGTAGAGCAGGTAGCCGCCCAGGAAGTAGAACAGGAAGCAGGCAATAATCATCGGAATATTCAGGCTGTTGATGGCCTTCATCACATCGTCAACCGGGTTCTTTGGAGCGGTCTGGGCCTGCGCTACCACCGTTTCATCCGTTGTGTCTTCGTCGCGCTGCATCTGCTGCTGCATACCGGGTTGCGTAGCCATCACCGTCTGCGCCCGCTGCTGGGCAAAGCGGGGGCCGAGTATAGACGTACCAAGGGAAGTAAGGGCAATCGTCAGCACAATCCAGAGTGTAAACTGGGTGAGACCAACCAGCGCCACGCCGATAATCTTGCCCATCATCAACTGGAAGGGCTTCACCGATGAGATAATCACCTCGACAATACGGTTGGTTTTTTCTTCCATCACGCCCCGCATCACCTGCGTGCCGTAGACAAACACTGAGATGTAAATCAGGAACGCGCAGATACCGCCGATAATGGTGGCCGCTCCGGCGCTGCTGGTTTTTTCGCCTTCTTCGCTGAGACTGATAGTTTCGGAATCAACATTTACTTTAGCATCCTGTAATACCTTGCGGGTAATGCCCGCCTGCGTCAGCTTTATGCTTTCGATTTCTTTTTCGATAGCCCGTTCAATGCTGCTTTTAATTTCGAGGCTGACGCCCTTCTCGGCAAACATCTGCAAACTTTTGGGCTGTTCCATCACATTCTCCGGAATGTGCACCAGCACATCTTTTTTACTGTTCAGGAAGTTTGACTTAGCGGCCTGAAACGTTGCGTCTGGGTAGCTGAACGAAAGTGATTTGGTGTTTTCCAGCTTGTTTTTAAACAAACCGCTATCGTCGATGACGTCAACTTTCTTCTGCTCGATGGAGCTGATAGCGGCCCAGCCCACCACGGCATAAAAGCCAAAAATCAGTAGAGGCCCCAGAATGGTCATCACAATAAAGGACCGCTTCCGGACGCGCACCAGGTATTCGCGTTTAAGGATTAGAAATATAATCTTCATGGGTAATGAGTGAAAGAGTGAATGGGCGAAAGTGTGAATGAGTGAAAGAGCGGGGCGCGTAGCCCGGGGCGCGTAGCCCGGGGCGCGTAGCCCGAAAGAGTGAAGAGGCTGTGAAGCCACTCTTTCACTCATTCGTTCTTTATGTGGTAGGTACTTCGCCAACGGCTTTGATAAAAATATCGTTCATGCTCGGGATATTTTCGCCGAACGCCCGGACGGTGACACGGTCGATCAGAAGCCGCACCAGGTCGTTGACGGCGGCATCGGGCGGAATGCGGATGTCGGTGCGGACAAAATTGTCTTCCAACTGTTTAGTGTCCAGCACGGTAAATGCCGGTGGCAGGTCGGCCAGGCTGCCCTGGTACTCGACGTGGTACGTATGGGTCTTGAACTGGTCTTTGATGGCTTTTTTGGGGCCATCCAGCACCTTATGCGAGCGGTTGATTAGGGCAATGTGATCACAAAGCTCTTCAACCGACTCCATGCGGTGGGTCGAGAATATAATGGTGCTGCCTTTCTCGCGCAATTCCAGAATTTCGTCTTTGATCAGGTTGGCGTTGATGGGGTCGAAGCCGGAGAAGGGCTCATCCAGAATAATCAGGTCGGGTTCGTGCAGCACAGTAGCCACAAACTGAATTTTCTGTTGCATTCCTTTGGAGAGGTCTTCTACCTGTTTGGCCCACCAGGTTTTGATATCAAACTTGGTAAACCAGATCTTCAGCTTCTCCATAGCCTGTTTTTCACTCAGGCCCTTCAGTTGGGCCAGATACAGCAGTTGTTCCCCAACTTTCATCTTTTTGTACAGACCCCGTTCTTCGGGCAGGTAGCCGATGCGCTGAATGTGATCGGGGTGCAGCGGTTTCCCGTCGAAGATTACCTCGCCCGTGTCGGGCCCGGTAATCTGGTTGATGATGCGGATGAGCGAGGTTTTGCCGGCACCGTTAGGACCGAGCAGGCCAAAGATGCTGCCTTTGGGTACCGTCAGACTGACATCGTCGAGCGCCCGGTGTTGAGCGTACTGTTTGACAATGTGGCGGGTTTCTAAAATGTTCATGCGGTTAAGAACTGGTTACTTCAAAAATAGTAACTGTTCCGTTGGTAAGCTAACCTTTGTGATAAAGAGTACGGCAGGTATATAAACGGTAGCAATGGCCTGTTATACACAACAGCCGTACTCCTGCGGAATTTAGGAGTACGGCTGGAGAATCAATTAAGCAGATTGGTCTATTGTGATAATAGACAAGCCGGCACAAAGAAATTAGGCTGTTATCTGTTCCTCCGGCGTGAGCTGTTTCTCTCCCTCCCATTTGGAGATAATGCAGGTAGCCACCGCATTACCGGCCACACTGGTAGCCGACCGCCCCATGTCCAGGAAGGGATCGATACCCAGAATCAGAGCCAGACCCTCAACCGGCAAATCAAACATGGCCATAGTCCCGGCAATAACCACCAGCGACGCCCGGGGCACCCCGGCAATGCCTTTAGACGTTACCATCAGCGTCAGCAGCATCACTATCTGCTGCTGTAGCGTGAGCGAGACACCGTACGCCTGCGCCAGAAAACCTGTGGCAAAGGTCATATACATCATAGAGCCATCCAGGTTGAACGAATACCCCAGCGGCAGCACAAACCCAATAATGCGCGGAGAAATACCGAACTCTTCGAGAGCTTTTATTTGCTGGGGCAGCGAGGCCTCCGAACTGGCCGTACTAAATGAGAGCAGCAGCGCGTCTTTGATCTGCGCCATCAACCTGAAGAAAGGAATGCCGATAACAACGCAGATGCCCGCCAGAACGACGAATATAAAAAAGAGCAAGCCGCCAAAGAAACACAGCAGCAGGTATGCATATGAGATCAGAATGCCCAGGCCTTTGGCCGCCACGACGGCCGTCATAGCGCCCAACACTGCATACGGTGCCAGTTGCATGACATAGCCGACCATCTTGAACACAATTTCGCTGAGCGAGTCGAGGGCTTTCATAATGTTTTTGCCCTTCTCACCAATCGCCCCCAGCGCTACCCCAAAGAACAGCGCAAAAACTACGATCTGGAGAATTTCGTTCTCGGCCAGAGCCCGGAAGGCACTATCCGGGAAAATGTGCAGGATAAACTCCTCAATGCTGTTCAGCTTTTTACCTTCAATACCCACGCTGGTACCGGCCGCCGGGCGCGGCCAGCTTTGAATTTCACCCGGCCGGGTGATGTTTACTACCACCAGACCGATCGTTAGCGACAGGATTGTGGCAAAGTAGAAGTAGCCGAGTGTTTTCAGGCCTATCCGGCCTACTGCCTTAAAATCACCGAGTTTGGCAATGCCCACCACCAGGGTCGTGAATACCAGTGGGCCGACAATCATTTTGATAAGCTTCAGGAAAACTTTACTGACTATCTGAAACTTATCGCCTACCGACGCGGCCGTTTCGGCGTCGGTAGTGGCATATAAAATCTGACCCAATATGACACCCAGCACAAAGCCGAGCACAATTTTAGTGGTGATGTTGAATTTCATTCAATAGCGAAGAAACAATACTTGGAATAGGCGAATCCTAACAAAAATAGGAGAAAAAACCGAAAAGTGCCTGATTCTCTCCAGCCTTACCGGAAGATGCGACGATAAATGGGCTTGCGGTATGCAAATTGAGCCCACAGTAGTGGATAAAACAACCAATCGGTCAGGCGGGTAGGGGTCCGGTATGTAATATCGTCGATAATGACGGTCTGATTACCCCGGCGGACCAGCCGGTGGCGGTGTCGCCAATATGTAAGAAAAAAGGGGAGCTTCCGGCCTTCGTCGATGAAGTAGATTTCGTCGGCGCTTTCCTGTTGGTCGGTGATGTCGCTGATCCAGTCCTGCCGGAATACGAGAAAAATCAGTTGCAGATGCACCACATCCCCGGTTCGGCAGCCATCAAACCGAACTACCTTTACCGGCGGAAACGGCGGACTCAGGGTATCAAACAAGCTCCGGTCGAAGCCTGTCCAAACCTGATGGAGGGGTTGATTAACAGGGGTTTTAAGGAGGAGGTGCATCTGTACAACGGAATTGTATTCCGTTTTTTATTGGTTCACGTAAAAAACGGAATATAATTCCGTTGTACTCACAAATTCTCCAGAATCCGCTCTGTTGACACATCATAACCGATGCGCTGCTTCAGTTCGCTGATAGGTACGCGGACCTGCTCGGTAGTGTCGCGGTAGCGAATCGTGACGGTATCGTCTTCCAGCGTCTGGTAATCTACGGCAATGCAGAATGGCGTGCCGATCAGATCCTGGCGGGTGTAGCGTTTACCGATGGCGTCGCGCTCTTCGTAAATCACCCGGAATTCGCTGCGGAGCTGCTTTACAATCTGCTGGGCTTTCTCGGGCAGGCCGTCCTTACGCACCAGTGGGAATACAGCCGCTTTCACGGGGGCCAGCGCCGGGTGTAGTTTCAGGTAGGTGCGGGTCTTCTGCGCGTCGCCTTCACCCACGACCTCTTCGGTATAGGCGTTGCAGAATACGGCCAGGAACAGCCGGTCGGCACCCACAGAAGTTTCCACTACGTATGGAATGTAGTTCTGGTTGATCTCCGGATCAAAGTACTGCATCTTCTTTCGAGACAGCTCCTGATGGCTCTTCAGGTCGAAGTCGGTGCGGGAGTGGATACCCTCGATCTCGCGGAAACCAAACGGGAATTCGTATTCAATATCCACGGCTGCGTTGGCGTAATGGGCCAGTTTTTCGTGGATGTGGAACTTCAGCTTCTCGGCCGGCAGGCCAACGGCTTTGTGGAAGTTCAGCCGCGTGTCGCGCCAACGTTCGTACCACTCCATTTCGGTGCCGGGGCGAACGAAGTATTGCATCTCCATCTGCTCGAACTCCCGCATCCGGAAGGTAAACTGCCGGGCCACAATCTCGTTCCGGAACGCCTTGCCGATCTGAGCAATGCCAAACGGAATCTTCATCCGTCCGGTTTTCTGCACGTTCAGGAAGTTGACGAAGATACCCTGCGCCGTTTCGGGACGAAGGTAGATCAGGCTCGCATCTTCGGCCACGGAGCCCACCTGCGTGGAGAACATCAGGTTAAACTGCCGGACTTCGGTCCAGTTGGCGGTACCGGAAATAGGGCAAACGATGCCTTCGCTGATAATCAGGTTCCGCAGCCCTTCCATATCTTCGGCCCCCTGCAGGCGACCGAGTTCATCGCGTAACGCCTGCCCGCGGGCTTCGTCACCGGCTTTCTCGTACTGCTCGGCTTTGCCCTCCAGCAACTGATCGGCGCGGTAACGCTTCTTGGAATCTTTATTGTCGATCATCGGATCGTTGAACGAGTCGACGTGGCCGGACGCTTTCCAGGTCAGGGGGTGCATGAAGATGGCCGCGTCAATTCCCACTACGTTGTCGTTTACCTGCGTCATGGCTTTCCACCATACCGTTTTCAGGTTATTTTTCAGTTCAACACCGTTCTGACCGTAGTCGTACACGGCCTGCAAACCGTCGTATATTTCACTGGAAGGGAAAACAAAGCCGTATTCTTTGGCGTGGGCGATAATATCCTGTAGCGACGTAGCCGGTGCGCCGGCTGCCGGAGTTTGAGTTGTTGCATCCATAGTCCGGCAAAATTAAGAAAGATGGAGAGATGTTACCTCTGCCTGAGCAAAAAGTCATAACTCTACCTTTTTTCAATTATGCTCAAGCGATCATTTACCCTCATCCGCGACTACTTTGGTTTCTCGCACAAAGAAGCAAGCGGTTTTCTGGTGGTGCTGTTCATCACCTGTCTGTTTCTGGTAGCGCCCTGGCTCTACCGCTATTTTGTGCCGGATACAGTATCCGACACCTCGGCCGCAGATCAGCGACGGCTCGACAGCCTGGTGGCGCTGATGAAAACCGAAACGGTAAAGAACCCATACGACCGGGAGGAGTCGGAGAAAACCGTTGCCGAACGATATAGTGAGCCAAAGCGCATGAATGGCCGGCTGTTTCCGTTTAATCCGAACACCGCTACAGTGGCGCAGTGGCAGGAATTAGGGCTTCCGCACTGGCTGGCCCAGCGCATTGAGCGCTACCGGTCCAAAGGTGGGCAGTTCCGGAAAAAAGAAGACGTGCGGAAGATATACGATTTCCCGCCTGCGCTGTACGATCGGCTGGAGGCCTATATTCAATTGCCGGAGCAGCCGACGCCCGCTTTTGCCAGCTACCCGACAAGGCATTCCTTTGAACGGACACCGGAGGTTGCCGCAGCCCGACCCGCGGCCAAACCCGCGCTGGTTCCGTTTGACATTAATACTGCTGACACCACAGACCTGATACGGCTGAAAGGGATCGGTTCCAAACTGGCGGTTCGTATAGTGAAGTTCCGGGATGCGCTGGGTGGTTTCGTTTCTGAGGAGCAGTACCGCGACATTTTCGGGCTGGATTCGCTGGCGTTGACAGAAATGAACCGCTACGCCCAGGTAAAATCACCGGTGCAGCGGTTAAACATTAATACGGCCACCGCCGAGGAACTGGACAAACACGTTTATCTGTCATACCGGCAGGCGCAGGTTATCGTCAATTACCGCAACCAGCACGGCCCCTTTACTTCCCTGGAGTCGCTGAAACCCATTCGGGTGCTGGATGCCGGAACCATTGAAAAGCTGGCGCCGTATCTGACTTTTTAGCGTTCAGCTTTACCGGGCTTGATTACCGAGTTCGCGGTTCGGATACTTGCTCGGCCAAGAACGGAACATTAGCGGTGGCTACGCTGCCTTTATCGTCATAGACATACACAAACAACCGATAAGGACCAGGATTAAGATTGCCCGTCAACTGGATTTCAGCGTTGTTATTGGTAATCAGAACATTGTCGACCGGCGTTGGCTTTACTTCTTTTTCTACGGACCCGTCCAGATCCCGCCAGTCCGATTCCGGCAGTACTTCCCAATAATAGCGGAGGGGGTCTCCCTCAGGGTCGTTAACAAGTACCTGAGCGGAGTAGGTTTGGCCCGGCCGGAGCCGATTGGCCGGCGTGTTGTCGGCTGCCTGCAACCGGACCGACATCAGGTGAGGGGCACGATTAACGGGCCATTGCCCACTCCACAGATACTGCATCATGTCGGCAGATGCCGTTTTTTCCCCGCTTTTGGTGAACAGACTAAACCAGGTCGGAGTACACTCCTGTTTCTGACCCCAGAAGAATATATACGAACCCAGGCAGCGGGAGGCATTGCCCAGAATATCGTTGGTATAGCGTTCTTTGATAAATTCCGCTTTTTGGGAGCTGGTTAGTTCAACCGGTATATTCCAGTCTGTGTGCTTTTCGGACTCCCAGGCACCGGGCGGACCAAATTCTGTGACAATATAGGGGCCATCCCAACCCGATTGCTGAAGGTTTTCAGCGAAGAAAGGCAACGCTCTGTAACTGTTGATGGATGGAAGGTCAATATGCGGACACTCCTCTTTGAGTAAGCGGACTACCCGGGGGCTGACGTCGATCAGGGTGGTTGTTGTCGGGTGGTTGGGGTCCAGTTCGTGAACGATGGCGGCAATTTCATTGATTACCCGCCAGGCTTTGATATTGAACAGTCCGAAATCGATTTCATTGCCGATGCACCACATGAGCAGCGCCGGATGGTTACGGTAGCGTAAAACCTCTTTTCGCACGCGCTCTTTAAGCTGGGCAACAGCTTCCTGGCTGAAATAGTTAAACCCTTCTTTTTCCCGAACAATCCAGATACCGAGCATGACGGTGAGCCCCTGCTCGTTTGCCTGGTCGAGAATCCGATCGGCATCGCTCGTATCCCATACCCGAATGGAGTTGCCACCCATTGCCTTCAGACGGTCGTAATAAGTGTATCCCCCCGCTCCCCGGATATAGTACGGCTGCCCGTTCCTGTACAGGGAAAACCCGCTGGCATCCTGTTGAATAGTCACCGTACGGGCCTGCTTACCTGCCCGATAAACTGGTCGGTCCTGCGACTGACAGCCCATGACGTATAATAAAATGAGTAGGGCCTGCCGGAAAATAGTTTTCTTAAATGTCACCAAATCCTGTTATTTGCGACAAAGTTTAGGGGGTCTGGTTGATTTTTCGGATTTTTCCCGGAATATTTATGGTTGTTCATAAAAAAGTATTATCTACACCTAAGCCTACCAGAAAAGAAATACTGACGCTGCGACTGCTGATTGGGCTGGGTTTACTGGCTCTGTCACAGTTTGTCTGGTGGTTTTTCCTGCCTGGCCATATAGGGCATCCTCTGCTGTACGGTCTGTTGACTTTCTCGCTGTTATTTAAATTAGGCCGCATGCTTCATGAATGGTACCATTACTTCTCCATTCAGGTACCGGAACATCGTGGGTTAACACGCCATTACTCCGTAGATGTCTTGTCAACGGCCTGCCCCGGCGAACCCATCGACATGATTGCTACTACGCTGGAAGCCGTTCAGGCAATTACCTACCCCCATACGACCTACCTGTGCGATGAAGGAGACGATCCGGCGTTGAAGGCGATATGTAAACGCTTAGGGGTAATTCATGTAACCCGGCAGGAGAAGATCGATGCCAAAGCAGGGAATATCAACAATGCCTTACAGCAGGCCACGGGCGAAATTTGTGTTATTCTCGATCCTGACCACATACCGGTACCGCAATTTCTGGATCGGGTACTTCCATATTTTGAGGATGAGCAGATTGGCTACGTTCAGGTGGTGCAGGCTTATTATAATCAGCACGAGAGTCTGGTGGCCTGCGGTGTTGCCGAGCAGACTTACAACTTTTACGGGCCGATGATGATGAGCATGGGGCATTACGGTACCGCTCAGGCTATCGGGGCTAACTGTACGTTCCGGCGGGCCGCCCTGGATTCTATTGGTGGCCATGCGCCGGGGTTGACCGAAGATATGCACACAGCTATGCGGCTGCATGCCCACGGCTGGAAATCGGTATACGTGCCGGAGGTACTATCGCATGGGCTGGTTCCGGCTACAATGGCGGCTTATTACAAACAGCAGGTTAAATGGGCAAGGGGCGCATTTGACCTGCTGTTTTATGTTTATCCCCGCCTGTTTTCCCGGTTTACCTGGCAACAGAAACTGCACTATTTCACGGCTCCTCTGTACTACCTGTTCGGGATTGTCGGCATTATAGACCTGTTTGTACCGGCGGCTTCACTTGTCATGGGCGAGTACCCCTGGACGGTTAATCTTGGTCAGTTTCTGCTGCGGTTTCTGCCGCTGTTTGCGCTTTCGCTGTTAATCAGGCAGTATGCGCAGCGCTGGCTGCTGGAGGAGCACGAAAAAGGATTTCATATCCTGGGCGGGTTGCTGAGGGTAGGCACCTGGTGGATCTATACACTCGGCTTTATCTATACTATTTTCCGGGTCAATGTGCCTTATATACCTACACCCAAAAAGGATCAGCCTCAAAATCATGTCAAACTGTGTCTGCCCAATCTCATCGGAGCAATAGTCAGCCTGGGGGTGATTGTCTATGCTTCTCACCACTATGGCCTCTTAACCAAGCTTTGGGTAGATGCTGTAAAGCTGAGAGACTTACCGGAGTTTTACTCCTATGCTACATTCATGGCCGGGTTTGCCTGCCTGAATGCCTTTGTGCTGGGCTTTAATGTACTGCTGGGTCAGGAAAAATTTCTGGCGGCTGCCTACCGCTTCATGCAGGGAAACTATCCTGTCAAGGCCTGGCTGCAGGGTCTCGGCAAGGGTGTCTGGCAAACTCAGCATACGGTGTACCGCCTGTTGGCGCAACACAGATTTTTTATGCTGCTGCCTTTGCTGGGCACCACTGTCTTTCTGGTCTTTTCCAATGATTCGTTTTACCCGGCCCGGCAGACCCGGAAAGAAAGTATACAAGCCCGGTTGATGAAAAATCCATTTATGAATGGTGTATATGTATCTCAGGCAAGCATAAAAGCGTTTAGCCAGCATAGCTCAGGTGCGGGAGTAAAGCTGGATCCATCCATTACCCTGATATCGCTTCATCAGCCCGGAATCACCGATAGTCTGGAACCGTTCCCCGCCGGCCAGATTCGTTTTATTACCCGTCAGGGAGCGTACCCCTTACTAACCTGGAACCTTCGGTTGGCAGAGGGGAGCCCGTACAATGAGCCGAAGCCGCAATCTTTAGTAAAAGCCATTACCGAAGGCCGATTCGATAACTACCTCCGTGGATATGCTGCCCAAATCAAAGCGCACTCAAGCCCGGTATTTATCCGACTGCTCCCCGGAGTTGTTCCTGCACACGCGGCCGCAACGGGTCCTGATCGCGGTAGTCCCGACGAGTTTATTGGGGCCTGGCGCTATGTAGTCACGTTTTTCCGGCAGCAGGGGGTAACTAATGTCAGGTGGGTCTGGAGCCCGTCAACCGATACCGACATCAAACAGTATTATCCTGGTTCCGACTATGTGGATTGGATCGGTGTGTCGTGTCTGAACTACGGGGAAGCCTCCGTTGATGGCGAATGGCATTCGTTCCGGGCACTTTATGAACCGTTTCGCAGCCAGATTTTCTGGCATAAAGACAGTAAAATCCGAACTAAACCCGTCATCATTACTGAGCTTGGTTCAACATCCTACGGGGGGGATGGAACGCTATGGATAACAGATGCCCTAGGTCAGTTAACAGATTACCCGGAAATCCGGTCGGTTGTTTTCTACGCAACCGACCGCGATGCCCACTGGCCTACTGCCTGGCGTCCCAGCCCCACCACGCAGTATATCAGTTGGGATACTAAACCGTTAGGAGAACGGCTTGTTGAATTTCATCAGCATCCTGAAGATTCTTTGGTGAATAACCGTGACGTTATCTCCAGCTATTAGGTAAGGGCCTATGGGACCCGGAGCTATGCCGTTGCCTAATAAACTGAGCAAAAGCCTTTAGATTCTGTTGTATCTAACAAATCAACGAACAGAGGGCATGATCTTTCATAATCGTTTGGGTAAACAGAGCGGTACGCTAAGTGGCCGAAACCTCATTTTGGGGCTGTGTTGTATGGTATATCTGGCGGCCTGTAACGCTACTACGTCATCAGACACGCAAAAGGTACTGGAAACCCAGAACGGGATGGCTACCTACTACAGTAAGTGGTTTCAGGGAAAGGAAACCGCCAATGGCGAAAATTTTGACAACCGGGACCCGACGGCTGCTCATCGCACCTATCCACTCGGTACGGTGGTGCGAGTCACCAATCTGGAAGAAGGCGGAAAGTCGGTGGTAGTGCGCATCAACGACCGCGGACCTTATGGCGAAAACTGGGAAGAAGGCACCATCATCGACCTGTCTCAGGCTGCGGCTAAGCAACTGGGTATGATGAAAGACGGCCAGGTAGATGTAAAAGTAGAGGTGTTGACATGGGGCGACAATCAGCGGGTAGACGAACCAAAATAACCTAAAATCTGGATAGGTCTTCCCAATCAGGTTGCTTTTTGGGATTGTAGATAAGCCTTTTGTAGCTTTAACGGCTACTGAAGGCTTTTTTATGAATAAACGACATCTTTACGCTGCTCTTCTGCTCTTTCTGGTGGCCTGCCACCGACCAGTCAGACAGACTACCGAATCAACTACTACCCAAAACTACTTCCCCGGCAAAGGTGATGCCTGGGAGCGCCGGAAGCCGGAGCAGGTCGGCATGGATGCCAGCTTGCTGGAAGCCGCCGTTGCGTTTGCACGCACCGCCGAAACCAAACAGATGCCCCGCGATTTCTCCACACAGGAAGAGATATTCGGCAAGCTACTCGGCCCTATTCCCAACGACCGCGCTACTACCAACGGTATTGTGCTGCGCCACGGCTATATCGTGGCCGAGTGGGGCGATACCCAACGGGCCGACCCCACCTACAGTGTAGCCAAAAGTGTGCTGTCTACCATTCTGGGCATTACCATCGACCGGGGCATGGTCAGGGATATTCATGATCCGGTAGCCAACTACATCCGCGACGGCGGCTACGATTCGGCCCATAACCGCAAAATCACCTGGGAGCACCACGCCCGCCAGACCAGCGAATGGGAAGGTGAGCTGTGGGGCAAAAAGCACGATTTTGTGGGCAAAGAGGCCTTTGGCCGGGGCGAACGCAAGCCACGTACCCTACAGGAGCCAGGTACTTTTTACGAATACAATGATGTACGCATCAACCGGTTAGCCCTGTCGCTGCTGCGCATCTGGCGCAAACCGCTGCCGCAGGTGGTGAAAGCAGAAATCATGGACCCCATCGGTGCGTCGGACACCTGGCAGTACGTTACGTATCCGAATGCAGTGGCGGAGGTAGACGGTAAGCCGATGCCGTCGGTCAGTGGAGGTACGCGCTGGGGTGGTGGCCTCTGGATCAACGCCCGCGACGAAGCCCGGTTCGGCTACCTGTACCTGCGCAACGGCCGCTGGGGCAACCGGCAAATCGTATCCGCCGATTGGGTACGGCAGGCTGTAGCACCTGGACCCGTCAAATCCGATTACGGCTATTTATGGTGGCTGAATACCGACCGCAAAGCCTGGCCCAGCGCCCCGGCCTCCAGCTATGCCGCCATCGGTGCCGGTTCCAACACCATCTGGATCGATCCCGAACACGATATCGTGATCGTCTGGCGCTGGCACGACGGCAGCCCGGACGAGTTGATTAAGCGAGTGCTGACGGCTGTGAAGGAATAGTGTTCCAGGCTTCAGGTTCCAGGTTTACTAAAGGCTATTGACTTGAAACCTGAAACTTGAAGCCTGGAACTTGAAACAATTCAAAAATTCGGCTTAAGCAGATATTTAGAATAAAACTCGTCGATAACCCGAACGGCGTCCGTCGGCGTGTCGACCAGATTGATGAGTTTCAGGTCTTCAGGATTGATGTTGCTTTCCTGCTTCAGCATGACGGTTTCCAGCCAGTCGAGCAGCCCCTGCCAGTAAGTCCGGCCGACAAGCACAATGGGGAACGGAGCAATTTTCTTAGTCTGGATCAGCGTGATAGCTTCAAACAGTTCATCCAGCGTGCCCATGCCGCCGGGCATCACCACAAAGCCCTGCGCGTACTTGACAAACATCACTTTCCGGACAAAGAAAAAGTCGAAGTTGATGCTTTTGTCCGGATCAATGTAAATATTGCTTTCCTGCTCAAAAGGCAATTTAATATTCAGACCGACCGATTTACCGCCCTGCTCAAAGGCTCCTTTGTTACCGGCCTCCATAATACCCGGGCCACCGCCGGTAATAACGCCATAGCCGTGCCGCACCAGTTTGGCGGCAATTTCTTCGGCCATTTTATAGTACTGATTATCCGGTTTGGTACGGGCTGAGCCGAAGATAGATACGCAGGGACCAATTTTAGCGAGTTTGTCAAAACCTTCGACAAACTCAGCCATTACTTTAAAAATTACCCAGGAATCGGAGCTTTTTATTTCGTTCCAGTTGCGGTCCTGGAAAGCTTCTTTAATACGCTGCTCGTCGGGAGTGAGCAGCAATTCGTCGCGCTCGGGGAGTTCTCGGGCTATTTTGGAGGTACTTTGGGTTTCAGACCGATGTACAGTTTCTTTGGTTTCCATATAGTGGATTGGAATCAGGCAGGCGACTCGCCGTTGGCCTGCTTTGGGTTTAACGTATGATATCCCCCCGGATTATGTTAGAAACGGCCGAATACCTCCCATATCCGGCGTTTACGATTTGGGGGAATACAATAACGTATATTTGTGGGAATTCTGTTCATTTTTTACCTAAAATATTGAGCGTATGAAATCAAAGATTGCCATCGGTGCCGATCATGCGGGCTTTACCTATAAAGAAGCGGTAAAAACCTGGCTGGAGCAACAAGGGTACGAGGTGGAAGACTTCGGAACCTATTCCGCAGAATCTGCCGATTATGCTGATTTCGCCCATCCGGTTGCGTCGGCTGTCGAGGATGGGCGGGCCGAACGGGGCGTTCTGGTATGTGGCAGCGGACAGGGGGTTAGCATCACGGCCAACAAGCACCAGGGCATTCGGGCCGCGCTGGTGTGGGCACCCGAACTGGCGAGCTTATCGCGGCAGCACAATAATGCCAACGTCATCTGCCTGCCCGAACGATTCATCTCCGTCGAAACCGCCCTCCACTGCGTCGACATTTTCCTCCATACCGACTTTGAAGGCGGCCGCCATGCCCGGCGGGTAGCGAAGATTAGTTGTTAGTAGTCGATAGTCGTTAGGGGCTCCGCAGTAGCTATCTCAGAAAGGCGTCAGCACTATTGACTATTGACTAACGACTATCGACCCTCCGATACACCCCCGTGTTCCCCGTCTTCTGGTATTGCTCGGCCAAAGCCGGGGCGCGTTGGAAGAGTTTGTCGATGATGTTTTGCTGGTCGATGATGTATTCGGGCGGGTCCCGCCGGAAATGGTCGTACACGTCAATGACGGCATCGTAGTTGTCGAGGTTCCGCAGGTCGTACTTGGCCAGGCCCCAGTTGAGGTAGGGCGTTGCCGGCCGGTTGTAGCGATAGGCGCTTAGGTCGTCGCCGATAACCAGAATTTTGCGGTTTTGGATATTGTCCGGCAGTTCAGAGGGTTTGACCTGCAGATTGCTCAGGGTGCCAAAGTTGAGCCCCGGCAGCAGTTGAAAGGCTCCCTGATAAAAGATGACCAGCATGACCAGAAAGAAGCCGGTAAAGGTGAGTTCGGCCAGCCAGTGCTTGCGGGCATTCGTAAAATAATGCACCGTGAAGAACGCCATAGCCGGTATGAAACTCAGAAATTGCATCGGTGCCAGATAGGGCATCAGCACGATGGTAAGGACGTTGGTCAGAAACCACAGCATCATGATCTGCTGACAGCGCTGCTGGAAGTTGACGTACCGCCCCCGTGCCTGGAACAGACTCAGAAAACCCAGCACACTCAGCGAAAGCGGAATAAACAGCGAGGCAAACAACGTCCGGAAATCACTGAGGCCATACTGCCGCACCCGGAATACGGAGGCAATCAGGTTGCGGTTCAGATCATCGAGGCCATTGTTAAGGTAATAGTACAGCAGCAGGAGCAGAAACGGAAAAAAGAACCCGAACAGCGACAGCGAATGCTGCCGGAATGTGGCTCCGGTATAGAGCAGCAGGGAGATGGCCGCCCACAGAATAAACAAGGCCGACGGCAGGTACGACAGGGCCGCCAGACTAATGTAAAATCCGATCTCAAACACCTCGTCGGTGGCCCCCTGCCGCACCATTTGCTTCACCAGCGTACCAAATGCCAACAGCAGAAACGTGGTGGAGATCAGGACCGGCGACAGCGTGGTACAGTCGAAAGAGAGGTTCAGAAACAGCGTATAGACCAGGCCGGGCCAGAAATTTCGGTCGGGGTAGATGTCGTTTACGTTCATCACGTAGTTGAAGTACATGATCTGAAACACCGACACGACCGTAGCTGCAGCATGATAAATAAACTGCGAACGCCCAAAGAGCGTATCGATCAGGCGGTAGATTATGGCCGACAGGGGACTGACGCTGTCCCAGATGTCGCGGTACAGCATATAGCCCTGATTCATCTGCTCTCCCACGAGCATCCAGTTCAGCTCGGGTATCAGCATCGGTAGTGGATTTAGCAGGAACGGCAGCCGGATCAGACCCAGCAGGACGATCAGGCTGATGTATTGATAAGGTGCGTAAGAACGAAAGAAACTCAGCAAGACAAATCAGAAAATTAAGAACGCATTGGAAAGCGAATTTACGCGATTCTTCGGCAGAATGAAAAAAGGTATGGATATTTGCAGTCCTTCCCGAGGGAAAGGACTTTATTCGCTGTAAGTTCGGTATAAGTACCCGTATTACGTTATGTTAACAAACCGGGTCCGGTGGGGTTATACCCTCAGCCTGAGGTTTTGTGCAAACTATGGAAACAAAGAGACAACAGAAAGTAGCCCGCCAGTTGCAGAAAGATTTAAGTGAGATATTTCAGCGGGAAATGGCGCACCAGTTCGGGAGTGCGTTTATTACGGTGACCAACGTGCGCATCTCGCCGGATCTCAGCATTGCCAGGGTATACCTTAGCTTTCTGGCCACCAAAAATAAGGAGTTGCTGCTGGATACGATTCGCGAAAAGAGCCGGAGTATCCGCCAGCACCTCGGCGAACGCGTTCGCCATCAGTTACGGATTGTACCGGACCTCCAGTTTTTTCTGGACGATACGGCCGAATATGCCGCCAAAATGGATAAGTTGTTTGCCGGCCTCGACATCCCCCCCGCACCCCCGGAAGAGGAGGAGGAATAACCATGAATGTTCCTTATTGGATTGCCCACCGGTATTTTTTTAGTCGGAAGAAGCGCAGCTTTATCAGCATGCTGTCTATCCTGTCGATGCTCGGCGTTGGCGTGGGAACTATGGCGCTGGTGGTGGTGCTGTCGGTATTCAACGGCATGGAAGAACTCAACCGGGCCATCTTCAAGACCTTTGAGGCCGATATTACTATTTCGCCGAAGCAGGGAAAGCGGTTTACGGTTTCGGCTGATTTACTGACCCGCATCCGGCAAACTCCGGGCGTCGGGTTGGTTACGTCGGTGATTGAAGATAACGCCCTGGCCCGGTACGCCGACGCCCAGACAGTGGTAAAGCTGAAAGGGGTAGAGGATAATTACCTTCAACGACGGCAACTCGATACGGCGGTGGTGGAAGGCCGGCTTCAGCTCCGCGAAACGAATGCCAATTTTGCCATTGTGGCCGAGGGGGTGCGCAATGAACTCAGCATCCGGCGCGAAGACGTGCTGACTCCGCTGGAATTGTGGTACCCGCAGCGGGGGGCTACGCTGACGGTGCTGTCTGACGACGCTTTCAATCAGCAGGCGCTCAACGTGGCCGGTGTTTTTTTTATCGAACAGCGCTACGATGACTATGTTATTGCGCCCATCGGCGTGGTGCAGGCTCTGGTAGACTATGAGCCCGGCGAACTGACCAATATTGAAATTCAACTGGCCTCCAACGCCGGCCTGGCTAGCGTGAAAAAGGCGTTGCAGCCCGTTGTTGGCGAGAATCTGCAGATCCGCGACCGCGATGACCTGAATACGGACCTGTACCGGGCTATCCGCATCGAAAAACTGTTTGTGGCCCTGACCCTGTCGTTTATTATTCTGGTAGCCTCCATGAATATTTTCTTTTCGCTTTCGATGCTGGTTATCGAAAAGAAAGAAGACATTCGGATTCTGAACGCCATGGGCGCTACCCCCGGCCTGATCCGGCGCATCTTCCTGACCGAAGGAACGATTATTGCGCTGATTGGTGCCCTGGTTGGCCTGGCCCTGGGCGTGGGGCTGTGCTGGCTGCAGGAAGAGTATGGCTTTGTCAGGATGGGTACGGTCAGTTCCATTATTGATGCCTATCCGGTTCGGGTAGAAATAGAGGATTTGATACTGACCGGTACGGTTGTAACGTTAATTACCCTGCTGACATCCTGGTTTCCGGCGCAGCGGGCGGCCCGGAGCATGGCTTAATTCTATGGCGCCCTACGTGAGATGCGTCGACTTGTACGTGAGTAATGATGAAAAAGATCTGTACGTTTTTACTACTTATTGGCTTTCTGGGAACTGGTGAGCGGGTGGTGCTGGCGCAGAACGGAAGCGGAGCCGACACCATTCGGCGCTCGGCCGGGCCGGTGATGCGAAAAGGCCCCTATAACCCCAGCCGTACCCTGAAACACGACCTGCTGCATACCCGGCTCGACCTGCGCTTCGACTGGGCGCGGCAGCATGTGCTGGGGAAAGCTACGCTGCGCTTTAAGCCCTACTTCTACCCGCAGAACACCCTTGAGATCGATGCTAAAGGGTTTGATATTAAAAGTATTACGCTGATCGATACCCTGATTAGTGTTGACCCTAAACAGCAGAAATCCAGTACCCGCTTTGTAGCTGATCGGCTCAGCTATACCTACAATGACCGGCAGGTGATCCGGATTACGCTGCCACGCACGTATACCCGTAAAGATACGTTCGATATTCAGATTGAATATACAGCAAAACCGAACGAATTACCCTATGTTACAGGCCGGTCTCAGGGCGCGACCTCCAGCGACAAAGGACTGTATTTTATCAACCACGACGGCTCCGAACCCAATAAGCCCCGCCAGATCTGGACCCAGGGCGAAACCGAAGCCAATTCCTGCTGGTTTCCGACTATAGACACGCCCAACGAGAAAATGACGCAGGAAATCTTCCTGACCGTCGACAGCAAATACCGCACCCTCTCAAATGGCCGGCTGGTCTCTTCTCAAACCAACGCCGACGGTACCCGCACCGACTACTGGGTGCAGAACAAGCCCCACGCGCCATATCTGGCCATGATTGCCGTGGGGGAGTTTGCCTACGTAAAAGACGAAATGGCCAACGGGCTGGAGGTGAGCTATTACGTGGAGCCGGCCTACGAGAAATACGCCCGCGCTATCTTCGGCCGGACGCCGGAGATGATTGCCTTCTTCACCAATATCTTTGGTATTGAATACCCCTGGGATAAATACAGCCAGATTGCCGTGCGGGATTTTGTGAGCGGAGCCATGGAAAATACCACAGCCACCGTTCACGGCGAGTCGGTACAGATGGATGATCGCCAACTGGCCGACGAAAACTCGGATGCGATTATTGCCCACGAACTGGCCCACCACTGGTTTGGCAATCTGGTCACCTGCGAGTCCTGGGCGAACCTGCCGCTCAACGAATCGTTTGCCAATTATGCCGAGTACCTCTGGTTTGAGTATGCCCGCAGCCCCTATGAGGCCGATATGCACGGGCAGTCGGACCTGAATCAGTACCTGGCCGAAGCTGAGCAGAAACAGGAGCCGCTGATCCGCTACGGCTATACCGACCGGGAGCAGATGTTCGACCACCACTCCTACGCCAAAGGCGGGCGGGTGCTGCACCTGCTCCGGAAAATTGTGGGCGATGATGCGTTTTTTGCTGCCATGAACCGCTACCTGACCCGGAATCGGTTCGGTACGGCCGAACTGGCCGATCTGCGCATTGCCTTTGAAGAGGTGACCGGCAACGATCTGAATTGGTTTTTTGACCAGTACTTTCTGTCGCCGGGTCATGCCGTGGTGAAGGTGGAGCCCGAGTATGCCGCCGGTAAGGTGATGCTGAAGATAACCCAGCAGCAGGATTCAACCACTACTCCCATATACCGGTTGCCGGTACGCGTGGATGTCTGGGTGAAAGGCCAGAAGAAACGGTATGATGTTGTGGTCGAAAAAGCGAAGCAGACGCTCACCTTCCCCGCCGATCAGCGGCCGGACCTGGTGATCTTCGACGCCGATCACCGCATTGTGGGTACGGTTGAGCAGGAGAAAAACCGCAAAGAACTGGTCTTCCAGTACTACCATGCCGACACCTACCACGACAAGTATGAAGCCATTACCCGCCTTGAAGACAAAAGGGCCCTGGTGGATTCGACGGTGCGGAGAATGATGATTTCGGCCATGAACGATCCATTCTGGAAAATACGGCAGGTAGCCATCAGCAATTTCGCCGAATACGACGGGCCGCAGTTTCAGGATATTGAGCGGATTGTGCAGAGTAAGGTGCGCAGTGACGAAAAGCCGGCCGTTCGGTCCGAAGCCGTAGCGACACTGGCGTCATTTGGTGACCACATCAACGATCCCGTCTTCCGCGAAGCCCTCAACGATTCGTCGTATTCAGTCATAGCAGCCGCGCTGGATGCCTATCTGGTCGGTAAACCCGCCGATGCCGCCCAGGTCGTGTCGCGGCTTGAGCAGGTGCCCAACGGCGACATTATCACAGCCGTGGCTAATTATTACGCCGGCATGCCCAGCGAGAGCCGGTTCGACTGGTTTGTGGAAAAACTTAAAAGTATGAAGCCGCAGGACCAGTATAACTTTCTCCAGGTCTTTGGTAAGTACCTGATTAAATCAGGTGCAGATGTACAGCGCCGTGCCATTCCGCTGCTGGAGAGTACCGCCCGCAACGATGCAGCTTACTTTGTCAGGTTTGGCGCGTATCAGGTTTTAGGACTTTTGCAGGACATAGAGGGCGTCAAAGCCATCCGGCGCGACATTCGCAGCAGCGAACGCGATGCCCGCCTGAAAGAAATGTATGAGCAATTCAAGGACTTTTAACGGCTAGCAGGATTTCTTAACTAGGCAGAATTACTTATCCGGAAACGAGCAGAATCCCATTCGGCAGGCAGAGCAACCTGTTCCAAATGGGATTGTTTTTTAGATCTTACCGTATAATCGATTTTTTTTTAAGTATGCTGCATAATAAGTAGGTTTGCCTTAGCAAATCCTCAATCAAGAGCCGGGCCTATGAACAAGTCTACCCTATCGTTTAACATAGTTAAAATTGAAGTTAAATAGTAATGAAAGGGCGATTAATTCTGACCTGGACTGTTGTTTTAGTGCATGTACCCTGCCGAACTTTGACTTAAACATTAAGACACCTAACTGCCAACATGAACTTCGACCGCTTCTTTATTATTTCCAGCCTTCTCGGAGACGAGTTTTACAAAACCCACCAGAACAGCAACGCCACTCCTGACCTTGATGCGCTGGAGAAACAGTTCCGCCTGTTGTACAGTCAGCCTATAGGCGATTACCTGACCAGCGGTCTGCCCACGTTCATGCTTAAGAAAAAGCAGTATATAAAATTACGCTGAGCCGACTGCCTGATTCGATTCCGCTAGAATAACCGATACTCGGAGCGGTGCCCTTACCGGGTGCCGCTCTTTTTTTGTGCCTGTTGTTAGGCTTCGCCGGTCAGCAACAGGATATCAGGCAAAGCTTCGCTGTAGTTTCCGGTTCAGCAGATAAAGCACCAGGGCGTAGAACGAACAGCCTAAACTGTAGTATAACAGAAAAGGACCCGCCAACCCTGTTCCGGTAGAAGCCACACCGGTCTCCATGCTGCGAAACGACCAGTAGGTCGGAACCAGACCGGTAAGGTGCGCAGCCGGGTGGTATATAAAATATATCAGACCGGGGCTAATAAGCAGGAGGTTCAGGATTTTCATCTGCGCCAGGCCTTCAATTCGGTTTTGGGCCATGGCTCCCAGCCAAAGGGCAATCAGCGGTGCACCCAGACCAAACTGAAGTGCCAGCAGGAGTTCAGTGACGGTCGAAAGCTGTACAATATGCCCCCAGTGGATCAGTGTAAAATTGACCAGGGCTGATACCAACAGCCCAACCAGCAGTCGTGAAAAGGTAAGGGTGAGACCCGATACCGGCAGTACCCGTATAACCTGCCATACATTTTCTTCTTTCTCCTCCAGCAGCAGAAAACCGTAAATAAAGCCGAACATCGTCGCCGACTGCAAACAGCCCCACATCAGAATAACCGGCTGGTAGGGGATCAGAATCGGAAACTGCTCAATTATAAGCGGAATGCCCCAGCGGACAATAATGAAGCACACAAACGGAAACGCCAGAATGCCCCGGAAGATAGAACGAAAATCGGTTACGCTGAGGGTCAGGAATGACTTCATGCGAGTTGACGATACAGGATCTTCTGCGTGGTGCTTTTGCCGCTGCCGCTCGGCCCCAGAAAGCCGAACACTTCCCCGCGTTCAATGGTAAAGTCAAGGTGTTGCAGCGTCGGGTCCGCGTTGGTCGGATACCGGTAAGAGAGGTTTTCTACGGGGAGCATCGCTAAATCTACAAAAATCAGGGTAGCTCCTGCGCAGCATCCTCTACAGTTTTTTATCAATAATAAAATTAATTGACACCAGTGCATAGGCTCTGAGCGTAGTCCCATCCTGCGAACCGGGCGTCCAGGCAGGCATACTATACGTAGCGATTGCAGAACTGATCAGAATCAGTACCAACAATGGACCAAGTCTCATGCTTTGTGGTTGAAAAGGATGTTAAGCCTTAGATGAAACTGCGCAAGTATTTCCATAACAGCAGGTAGCTATTCTCCGGCTTCAGGTAAGCGGGAAAGCAGCCAGTTCGTTACATCCTGCCGGAAGGAGATACCAATTGGAATTTGCCGGTGCGGCAGTTGCAGTTCGGCTCGTCCAAATCGACTCCGGCTGAAGACAAGTCAACTCGTAGCCATCAAGAAAAACCACAGCCGGGTCTTTGTGCAGGAATAGCAAAATTGCCATTTAATAAATGTATATTTGCACTATTCAGCCATCTATACCTATGCAAACTTCTTTCTCAGTTCCTTCTGGACGTTTAGTTACCGACCTGATCCGACAGGCTCGTCAGGGTGTAATGCGTCGCCGGGTCGATGAAGTAGCTCGGGTGGTTGGCTTGACCGATAAGGAAATGGCCCGTATTCTGAACATGTCAATACGAAGTTTGCATAGTAAAGCTGCCCACGAGCCGCTGGCGCTGGCGGCTGGTGAGCGGTTGCTGTTGCTGGAGCAACTAATCCAACATGGCTTATCGGTGTTCAATGGACGGGCCGACCTGCTGGCTCGCTGGCTTCATACGCCACTGATGGAATTAGCCTACCGCCAGGGGGGAGATCGTATACCGGAGCCGGTGCCGGTCCGGAGTCTTGGCCAGTTCGGCGAACCTGACGCGGCATCGGAAAACCTTCTTCGCTCACCTGTGACCGATGCGAATACTGACTCCACACTGGTGCCACAATCCCCCATAGCGGTGCTGGATACCGTCTCCGGTTTTTCGCTGGCCGAAGATGTATTGGGCCGGATTGAATGGGGAATCGTCGGCTAACGGGCAATGGACGTTTACCGCATCAACAAAGAGCCGTATTATACCGAACCTCTCTCGGTAGTAGGGAGTCGTCGGCATGGTGGTCGCTGGAATCCCAAGGGCGTTGGAATTCTCTATACTAGTCGGACGCCCGAATTGGCGCTGCTCGAAACGCTGGTTCATTTGCCCCCGCTCTCGCTGGGAGAACTGCCGCCTGTCTGGCTAACTACGCTGCGCCTGCCCGACGGGCCGGGTACGGTATTCTGGATAGATCCTAACCGGCTACCACCGTATTGGAAGTCAGGAACCCTGGCAGAGACTCAGGGCATTTTATCTGATTGGTTAAATCAGCCATTTTCACTGGCACTTGCCGTGCCGTCCGTAATTATAGAGGTATCCTATAATCTGTTGCTGCACCCCCAGCATTCGATGTATAGCCACATTCAGGTAGTCAATCAGGTGCCCATTGTAATTGATAGTCGTTTAAGATGAAAAGTGACCAAAATAACAGTTCGAAGGACAGTGAAATAGCGCTAAAAGTTTCTGTCCTGTTCAGTAAAGGAGCCGAGGTATTTGGATCGGTGGATCACTTCCGGCGCTGGATGGATAAACCAGTTTGAGTGAAGAGAATACAGGCTTACTGATTTGTTAATCTGGTTTTGAAAATACCCTCGCTAAATTGCATGATTTCACCTTTATTGCTCTTGAGGGTTACCTCAAATTTACCTTCTATCTCCTTGGTTGCCGGGTTATAAGCACTTACTTCAATCCAGCCTGTCTGGCTCAAAAATTCTTCGGCTTTAACGTCTCCTCCGTCTAACAGGAGGTAACTTAAGGGGCTCCCCGCTCCCGCACAGCGTTTTAGTGAAGACGCAGTATACCTGCCTACTGCCAAAGGAATACCACTAAAACTAAGAAACTGGGTTGCCCAACATTTTTTCATACAGCCCGTTACGGCGGCTTTACGGTCGTAAGAGCCTCTGGAATGCGGTATATCTGTCACAAGATTTAAACCAAACTCTTTTTCTGTGCAGGGTTTATCAAGTTGGGGATCAATTCTCCACGCTACTGCCTTACCGAACCATTTTGCATTATTCAATAAAGCAGTAGCGGTTGGCGCAGGTGGCCTGACCGAAGCTAAGTAAGCGACAAACAGGTAGGTGAACCAGTATGGCATCTAGAGCTAATTTCTCTTTTTTGCAACGTAACGCTGTATTACATGCCCTGCCAACGCAAACAATAACCCATTCAGTATCGCGGCCATAACGACTATTCCCGGAGCAAGCTCGTCTTCAGGTAGAATGTGATCCAGGAAGATCATTTTAAACAGAAAGAGAAAGCCAGTTAGACCCAGAACAAACCCAATGATTGTACCTGCTTTATTTTTCATACTACCTGAAATTAAAAAAGACAGGGAACAGAAAGGTGACGCAGATGGCCCATAGCGCGTAAGCCGGCAGAAAAGCGCCTACCTTACTTTCCACATCCGTTAACGCACGCTTATTGCGCACGACCTTTACCAGTTCGGTAAAAAGCAGAAGCAGGTGAACAAAGATCAGCAGGTTACCGCCGAGCACAGCCATCCGGTTCGGGGTAACGCCCCACTCCGAGAGCCGGAAAAGTATTGCCGATAAGGCTACCAGATTGACCAGAATGGTCAGGCCGGACAGCATCAGCAACACCAGCGTACTGGCTGTATTAGTGCCCTGCTTGGGAATGCCCCCGATAGAAAACACGATGATGGCCATGACGCCGATCAGGAGAAAGTTGAAGATGATCAGAAACTCCCGGTCGTTGTAGGGATCTTTGCCCGTGGCAACCACCGCAATGAGGTAAATAACGAGCATAATCAGTACCAGCGGGCTAAACAACCGGGCAATGACCGGTGATACTTTACCAACCAGTTCCGGATTGGCCTGCGTAAGGTACGTTGCCACAATCGGCGCGGCTGCCAGGCCGAAAACGACCACATTGTCGCGAAAAAATAGGGGGGCCTGGGGGTTAAGCAGGGAAAACAAGGCAATAGACAGGCCCGTAAAAAGCCCCCCGGCCAGCAAAATGACGGCCGTAAACACCAGCAGGTCACCGTTGTACCGGATGTAGGCAATTCGCAGGCTGAGCTTGCTGGTGATCCCGCTAAACGCAACCCCCAGCAGCGACCACAGAAACAGGGGCAGGTGCAGACAAGCCAGTAGCAGGGTGTCACTTTGGTTACTGGCCGGCAGGAAATTGATGTACAGGGCCGCCAGCAGCAGGGCTCCGGTAAGTCCGGCTATGGTTGCTGTGTCGGCCTGCCGCTTCCAAACGAAATAGCCGATCAGGAACGGAAATACGATAAAACCTATGTTTCTTGGATAGAAAAAGTCATTCGAAACAGACAGGAAATTAGGCAGTTTGGCCAGCAGACCGGCCAGGAGGGAAGCCAGAATAAGTATTCCTAGTTCCTGCCGGCTACCCCAGCGTATGGCTTTTGCCTGGCCCAGGTCATAGCTCAGGCGGGCCTGCCAGAACCGGGCAATCTCCTCATGCCTGATTTCTTCGTAAACATCTCGAAATGAATTGCTAAACTGAAGTTGGTTCTCCCGATACAGGAATTCGAGCTCCTCCGGATTATGCAGGTTGCTTTTAATGGTCTCTTTCATGGTAGAACAAGATTATCTTGTTTTGGCAAATTAAAATGAAAGTACTTTGTAAAGCAAAGTAAAATGGGGTTTTTTTGTAAAAAGCCAAAAAAGACTTGTCTGCGCTCCTGCCTTGCAGCCAATAGGAAGGCCAAAAAGCGCTATTTTGAGTTATGAATAAGGCGGGGCACGGAAACTTCCGGCATTTTTGACAACTTTGCCTGCTTTGTCCTAATTTTGGACGTTCGAACGAATCACATACCGATTTACCCATAGCAACCACGATATGGCAGAATTAATCCGAATGCCGAAAATGAGCGACACCATGACGGAAGGTGTCATTGCGGAGTGGCATAAAAAAGTTGGCGATAAAGTAAAATCAGGCGACGTACTGGCCGAAGTCGAAACCGATAAGGCGACGATGGACCTGGAGGCCTACGACGAAGGTACCCTGCTGTACATCGGCGTCGAGAAAGGACAGGCGGTGCCCATCGACGGCGTTATTGCCGTGATCGGTGAGGAGGGTGAAGATTACAAAGCCCTGCTCGACGGCAGCAGCGGAGGTAGTCAGGAGGCACCTGCACCGAAGCCCGAAGCCCCGAAAGCCGAAACACCAACGCCGGCCCCCAACGGTGCCCAGAAAGAGCAGGCGACTTCACAACTGCCCGATGCCAAAGCCGTGTCGGCGGCTCCGGCGGCAGATGTCAACGCTACGGTTATTCGGATGCCGAAAATGAGTGATACCATGACCGAGGGCACCATTGTGGCCTGGCATAAAAAAGAAGGCGATACCGTAAAATCCGGGGATGTGCTGGCCGAGGTCGAGACCGATAAGGCGACCATGGACCTGGAGGCTTACGAAGAAGGTACATTGCTGTACATTGGCGTCAAAGAGGGCGCGTCGGTAGCGGTGGATGAAGTTATTGCTGTAGTAGGCGAGAAAGGAGCCGATTTTAAAGTTCTGCTGCAGGGCGGCAACGGTCAGGCTGCTCCCGCCCAGGCAGCCCCGGCCGAATCCCCGAAAGCCGAAGCCGCTCCGCAGGCTGCCGCCCCGGCCGAAAGCAACCATGCCGTTAATGAGCGGGTGAAAGCCTCACCGCTGGCGAAGCGCATCGCCGAAGAAAAAGGCATCAGCCTGGCACAGGTGCAGGGTACCGGTCCGGAAGGCCGTATCGTGAAGCGCGATATCGAAGGCTTTGAGCCGTCGGCTAAGCCTGCTGCTCCGCAACCTGCAGCTCCGGCCGCTCAACCGGCAGAGGCCAAAGCTGCACCGGCGGCTGCCCCGCAACCAACTCCCGCTCCGCAGGCTCAGGGCGAGTTCGAAGACATTCCGGTGTCGCAGATGCGCAAGACCATTGCCCGCCGGCTGGGCGAAAGCAAGTTCTCGGCTCCGCACTTTTACCTGACCATGGAAATCAACATGGACAAGGCTATGGAGTTGCGCGGCCGCGTAAACGAAGTGTCGCCGGTGAAGATTTCTTTCAACGACTTTGTCATCAAGGCCGCTGCGGTGGCGCTGAAACAGCACCCGGCGGTGAATTCCTCATGGCTGGGCGATAAGATCCGCCGGTACAAGTACGTTAACATTGGCGTTGCCGTGGCGGTAGACGAAGGCCTGTTGGTGCCCGTGGTGCGCAATGCCGATCAGAAAACGCTGTCGACCATTGCCGGCGAAGTAAAAGACCTGGCCGGCAAAGCCAAAGAGCGTAAGCTGCAGCCGAAAGACTGGGAAGGCAGCACGTTCTCGATCTCCAACCTGGGTATGTTCGGCATCGACGAGTTTACGGCCATCATCAACCCGCCCGACTCCTGCATTCTGGCGGTAGGAGCCATCAAGCAGACGGTGAAGTTTGAGGGTGATGCGGCCGACGTTCCGGTGGCCAAACCGACCAACGTCATGAAAGTGACTCTCTCCTGCGATCACCGCTCCGTCGACGGCGCTACGGGAGCCGCTTTCCTGCAAACGCTGAAGCAGTTGCTGGAAGACCCGATGAGAATGTTAGTCTAAATGATCGTTTGAAGTTTGAGGTTTAAGCAGGGCCGCCTGGCGGTCTAAAGTTGGAATGGCACCTTGGGTGTCATTCCTTTTTGTTACCGATAAATTAGACAACTTAGTGCCTGACCGGGATCGAAGACTTCAAACGGCTCCGGCCGCCCGGCTCAGACTACAAACTTCAGACTCCAAACTTTAAACCAAATGAAAATCCACTCAACAACCGTAGTCGGTATCCGGCATAATGGACAGGTCGCCCTGGGCGCAGATGGGCAGGCAACGATGGGTAATACCGTTGCCAAAAGTAATGTGAAGAAAATTCGGGTGCTGCTGGGCGGCAAAGTGCTGGCCGGTTTTGCCGGTTCCACCGCCGACGCCTTCACGCTGATCGAGCGCTTCGAGGAAAAACTCAACGGCTACGGGGGCAACCTCAAGCGGGCAGCCATTGAGCTGGCTAAAGACTGGCGGACCGACCGTTTTCTGCGCCGGCTGGAAGCCATGCTCATCGTAGCGTCCAAAGATGATATGCTGGTTATCTCCGGCACCGGCGATGTGCTGGAACCTGATCACCAGATTGCCGCCATCGGCTCGGGTAGTATGTTTGCCCAGGCGGCCGCCGTGGCGCTGAAAAAACACGCCACCGAAATGACGGCCGAAGAAATGGTGCGCGAGAGTCTGAATATTGCCGCCGACATCTGCATTTATACCAATCATAACCTGATAGTCGAAACAATTAGTTGAGGGTTCCGACACGAGTGAGCCGGCTTTTTCGTTAGAGAAAGCAGGCTTCGCCGGTTTCATTCAATAAGTTTTTCTGCGGGAGCAATCATTAACAGGCAGGTAATGAGTTATACTTTCAGTGCCCCTGAAAGCCCTACTTCATTAATAAAAGCTGATCTGTTTATATTTGCTGCGTATAGCCATTACACGTTATGGGCTTTTTCGAACGGTTTTTACCGACTCATATCAACAATAAAATAAGTATAGGCTTTGTACTGGCCCTGGTACTTATTTCTACCGGTTTTGTGCTGGCTCTATATAGCTATAACCAGTACCGGGAAGATGGCATGCGCATTGAAAGTAGTTATGAAGTACGCAACCGGCTGACAACGGTACTGCTCCGGCTGCGGGAAATGGAGACCGCTGTGCGGGGGTTTGTTTTTACCAAAGATACCCTGTACATGGAGACCTACACCCGTAACCGTAAAGAAGTCAGGAACCAGATCAAAGCGTTGCAAGCCATTACCTACGATGCCGTTCTGGCCGCCAAGGCAGACACGCTGGAGACTTTGGCCGAATCGAAACTGGAAATTGCAGAGCGACAGACGCGGGCTGTCAGAAACAGAGAAATTGCCAGTGCCTTACCCGTGTATATGCGGATTGGTAAACTCAGGATGGACGATATAAGCCGGTTGGTCAGCGAGATGGCGGAGCGGGAGCAGGTTGTCATGAAAGAACGGCGAGACGCTGCTACCCAGTCGTTTCGGAATACAGTTATCCTGATTTTTGTTGTTTCATTTATGACGTTTGTAACCATGATCGTTTCCTTTAATCTGCTGGAGAAGGAACTGGCAAACCGGCAGCAGGTTGAAGATCAGTTGCGGGCGTTTGAAGAAGAACTGAAGGAGCATATCCGTCAGTTAAAAGCTTCAAATGAGGAACTGGAGCGCTTTGCGTTTGTAGCCTCGCACGACCTGCAGGAGCCGTTACGCAAGATCCAGGCGTTTGGTAATCTGCTGGAGCTGCGATACAGCGGGCAGCTTGATAAGCAGGGTGAGGATTTTCTGCGAAAACTAACTGTCTCCGCCGAACGGATGTCGAAAATGATCAAGGATTTGCTGAATTTCTCCCGGCTGTCAATGACGCAGGATGAGTTTCGCCCGGTTAATCTGAACGAGATCATTACCCGCATTGTCGAAGATCAGGAATGGCGCATCCGGGCGTTGGGAGCCAGGATAGATGTAGAACCGCTGCCGGTTGTTGAGGCCGTGCCGAGTCAGATGGATCATCTGTTTTTAAACCTGATCGGCAATGCACTCAAGTTTTCCACCACGGGAGAAACGCCTGTAATTCGCATTGCCGCCGACATAGTCGACGGCGCTGATTATCCGGAACTAATCGGGGGGAAAACGTATTATAAGATTACCATTGAAGACAATGGCATTGGCTTTGACGAGAAGTATTTAGACTATATTTTTAAGGTTTTCCAGAGGCTTCACGGAAAGACATCCTATGAGGGCACCGGTATCGGTTTGGCCATCTGCAAAAAGGTGGTAATGTACCACAAAGGGTATATTACCGCGCAGAGCCGGCCCGGCCAGGGTGCAACCTTTGTAGTAATACTGCCGGAAAAGCAATTGAATCACGAACATGACCGATCAACCACCAAAGAAACCCATTCATATTCTGTTAGCTGACGACGATGAGGACGACCGTTTTCTGACCAGAGAGGCTTTTCAACAGCACTTTCCGGTCAGTCGGATCTCTTTTGTGGAGGACGGCGAAGAACTAATGGAATACCTCAGTTACAGTGGTCGGTATGTGGGTGGTGAGCACACATTGCCCGAACTGATTCTGCTGGATTTGAATATGCCCCGCAAGGATGGCCGGGAAGCCCTGAAGCAAATCAAAAGTGACGACTTGCTCCGGCACATCCCGGTTATTATCCTGACTACCTCCGATGCTAAAGACGACATCGAAACCTCGTACTTTAACGGTGCCAATAGCTTTATTACCAAACCGACTTCCTACCAGCGGTTAAGCGAGGTGACTAAAGCCATTGGTCTGTACTGGTTCAGCGTAGTGACCATGTGTAACCACGAATTGGATGAGTAACCGGTTCGGCCATGCCCGGACTGATTTAGTCAGCCTGTCCCGGTAAGGTAATCAGCAGTGACAGGATTCGTTCGATCTGGCTGGTAACTGCCCGGTTGGTGCCGGGGGTAAACCGGTTTACCAGCAGGGCAAAGGCCATCAGTTCGCCGTCGGTGGCGTAAAAATAGCCGGCGTACGCCCGGACTCCTTCAATAGAGCCGCTTTTTGCCCGCACATTACCGGCGGCCTCTGTCCGGCGGGCCAACGTGCGCACCGTGCCAGATTCGCCCACAACCGGAATGGTTTCCAGAAACTGCGGGAAATATTTCTCGTTGCCGGCAACACTCAGGATGCCCGTCATGTTATCGGCGGTTAAAGCCCCAACGGTTGATAAGCCACTGCCGTCTTTAATCCGAAAACCGTCCAGGTTAACCCCTTTGCTACGCCAGTAGTCACTAATCGCATCAATAGCACGCTCGGTGGTTGTTGCCTTCGGGTTCAGCGCCCGGGCGGTGGTATGCAGCAGGGCCTCGGCGTAGAGGTTTATGCTCTGGAAGTTGGTCTGCCGGACTATGTCCAGCAGGGTAGGCGATTTATACTGTAGCAGGCGGGTGCGCTTACCGGACGAACCAGAAGAACCAGTACCTGCCCGGTAAACACCAGGCGGATTAGCCACCGCAATACTATCGAGTTCAAGCTGCCGGGTCAGAGAATAAGCGGCCTGATACGCCGGATCGGGCAGGGCACCTTTTACGCTGAACTCGCTGACGCCGGCCGGCACCTTGCCTGTCAGCCAGACCTGATTACCAAACGGGGCGCTGTAGATATTGACCTGATCGCCGGTGCGGGGCGCGTCGGTGGTGACCTGGTTAGCAAAGGTCAGGTAGGAGAGACTAGGTTCGGTGCGGAGCACGGTAGCAGCCGCACCCACCGTTTTGCCGGGCCGGAATACCACCCGGTACAGGTTTTCGTTGAAGTTTACCGCGCTTAAACCGGCACCGTAGTAATTGCCAAGATCACCCCAGGGCCAGGTATCGGGTACCAGCAATGGCTCGTACAGAGAGGCATCGGCAACAACGGCTCCCTGAATTTGCCGGATACCAGCTCCCCAGATAGCATCGGACCAGGTTTTCAGCAGCGACGAGGCTTCGAAAGAATCACCGAACCGCCAACTCCCCAGCGATGGATCGCCCGACCCCCGGATGTATAGATTGCCCGTCAGAACGCTGTCGCGGAGGGTGCCTTCATACTCGATGGTGGTGGTGTAGGTATACGCCGGACCCAGCACGGCCAGGGCCGTTGCTGTGGTGATAAGCTTGAGCGTTGAGGCCGATGAAAGACTCTGCCGGGCGTTGTAGCTGATCAGCGGTTCGCCGTCGCGCACGCGCCGGACCGAGAGGGCAACCGTGCCGTGGCGGGCGATGGGACTCTGCTGGAAATCGCTTACCGCGCTGACCAGGCGACCGAAGGCAGCCGTATCGGCGGGAGTCTGTGCCCCGGCAGCGGCTCCGGACAGCAGGTACCCCATAATCAGCAGGGTACCGGCAACACGCGCGCTAGAAGATAAAATAACGGACATTCGGGGAAGGATAAAGACGTTAGGGGATTCGGCTTTTTTAGTAGCTTTGCAAAAATAACGTTTTAAACCACCTGACTTGTTTATTTGGATAGACAATTACGACGACAGACGTTTAAACCATACGCATGAAATTATCGTTTTGGGGAGCGGCCCAGCAGGTTACGGGCAGTATGTATTTGCTTGAGCTGGAAGATGATTACCGTATTCTGATTGATTGTGGGTCGGATCTGGAGCGCTCGAATGGCCAAGTGGCCACATCAACAAATCAAACAGGATTCTTCCCTTTTGAAGCTTCCGCTATAAATCTTGTTTTACTGACGCACGCCCACGTCGATCACTCGGGCAATCTGCCGAACTTGTACCGCGAGGGCTACGAAGGTCAGATTCTGTGTACCGAGCCGACCTATGCGCTGACGGAACTGCTGCTGAGAGATGCGGCTTCGCTGAACCAGAAGCGCATCAACGAACTCAATGCCAGCAAGAAAAAGCGGGTAAAAGAGCGGCAGGCCAAAATGCAGAAAGATCTGTATCTGGACAAGCAGGTGCGGGAGGCCATGGAAAATGTGGTACCGATTGCATTTAACCGCAAGTTCCGGGTGAATGATTCGGTAGACGTTACCTTTATCCCGGCGGGGCACCTGCTGGGGGCGGCCCATATCGTGATCGGCGTCTACGAAAACGGCGAGAAGAAGCGCATCTGTTTCTCCGGCGATATTGGCCGGCGTAACTACCCGCTGCTGATCGATCCGGCTCCGGTGCCGCCCGTCGACTACCTGATCTGCGAAAGCACCTACGGCAACCGCCTGCACGAAAATCACCAGACGCCCGAAGAAGCCCTGGCCGACGTTATCAAACGCACCTGCATTGATATACCCGGCCGCCTGATTATTCCGTCGTTTAGTGTGGGGCGCACACAGGCGCTGTTATATACGCTCAATAAGCTGTATTCAGAGCATAACTTCCCCACCATCAAGGTATTTTCGGATAGCCCGCTGGCGCTGGAAAGCACCAAGGTTTACCTGAAAAATGTCCGGCTGCTGAATCAGGACGCCCGGCAGTTTTACGACGAAAACGAGACGCTGTTCGACTTCGAAAACTTTGAGTACCTGGAAAGTGCCAAGGCGAGTAAAGCCGTTTCGAACCATAGTGAGCCGTGTATCATCATTTCGTCGTCGGGTATGGTGCAGGGGGGGCGCGTTGAGCATCACGTAGCGGCCAACATCAGCAATCCGTACTGTACAATTCTTATGATTGGTTACTGCGCCGAAGGTACGCTGGGCTGGCGCCTGCTGAACGGGCAGAGTACGCTGACCATTAAGGGGAAAGAATACCCGGTTAATGCCAGAGTAGAGAAAGTAGACGTATTCAGCGGTCACGGTGACCGCAACGACCTGATCCGTTTTGTGCAGATGCAGTCGTCGGAGACATTAAAACGAGTATTTTTGGTGCATGGCGAATTCGCCAGTATGCAGGCCTTTAAGGATACGCTGGCTGAGGTCGGCTACCCACAGGTCGAAATACCGAAAAAAGGACAAACCTATGAATTGTAGTCGTTTGAGGTTTAACGTTTGAGGTTTGACGTTGCTGCGCCAGTGCAAACTTCAAACTTCAAACCTTAAACTTCAAACTAATTCTGAAGAATGAGAACATATCTGGACTTTGAAAAACCGATTGCCGACCTGGAGTCTCGTCTGGAAGAGATGAAACGGCTGGCCCAAAGCAGCAACGTCGATGTGGGCGAGGCTGTGCTGACTCTGGAACAGAGCATTGATAAGCTGCGCCAGGAAATCTTTGCTAACCTGACCCGCTGGCAGCGGGTACAGATTTCGCGACATCCCGACCGGCCGTATACCCTCGACTATGTCTCGCTGATGTGCGATCAGTTTATCGAACTGCATGGCGACCGCACCGTCCGCGATGATCCGGCTATGGTTGGTGGTTTTGCCGAATTAGGCGGGCAAACGATTATGATTGTGGGGCAGCAGAAAGGGCGCAACACCAAACAGCGGCAGCAGCGGAACTTCGGAATGGCCAATCCGGAAGGTTACCGCAAAGCCCTGCGGCTGATGAAGCTGGCCGAGAAATTCAATAAGCCTGTTGTAACGCTGATTGATACCCCTGGCGCGTTTCCGGGCCTGGAGGCCGAAGAACGGGGGCAGGGGGAGGCCATCGCCCGCAACCTGAAAGAAATGTTTATGCTGAAGGTGCCGGTCATCTGCATCATCATCGGCGAAGGCGCTTCGGGCGGTGCCCTGGGTATTGCCATCGGCGACCGGGTGTATATGCTGGAAAATACCTGGTACTCGGTCATTTCGCCGGAGTCCTGCTCATCGATTCTGTGGCGGAGCTGGGATTATAAGGAACAGGCCGCCGAAGCCTTAAAACTAACCGCCCGCGATATGCAGGAGATGGGGCTGGTCGACGGTATTATTGAAGAACCCTTGGGCGGGGCTCACCTCGATCATGCCTTTATGGCCCGCAAGCTCAAAGAAGTAATTCTGAATACACTCAGCGAGTTAAACAACACTGACCCGCAGGAGCGCATTAATCAGCGCATCGATAAGTTCTGCGCAATGGGCGTCGTTGCTGAAAAAGCGAGTAGTTAATAGTCTATAGTCATTAGTCGTTAGTCGTTAGTTGATATGGCGACAGCACTAACGACTAACGACCAATAACCAATTAACCAAGCAATGGCTAGTGTTCTTCTGCCGCATATCCGAAACATCATCTTCGATTTAGGAGATGTTATTATTCCCATTGATCTGCGGGCTCCCATCCGCAATTTTGCTACGTTGTCGGGCCTACGCGAAGAAGAGGTGGAGGCTATCTGGCAGGAACACGGCATTACCATGCAGTTTGAAACCGGGTTGATGGACGACGCCGGTTTTCGGCAGCATGTACGCCGGTTGCTTAAAAACGACGCCTGGGCCGACGAAGTGATTGATACGGCCTGGAATACCGTTTTGCTGGAACTCCCGGTCGAACGTATCCACCGTATCCGGCAGCTTCAGCAGCGGTACCGGCTGTTTTTGCTAAGCAATACCAGCACCATTCATATCCGGAAGGTGAACCAGATGCTGACCAGCCTGGGACAACCCCCGCTGGAGGAACTATTCGAACGGGTTTATTATTCGTACGAAGTCCGGTTGGCTAAACCCTCACCGGATATATACCGGCATGTGCTGAAAACGGCCGGCCTGGCCCCTGAAGAAACGGTATTTCTGGATGATAATGCCGCCAATATCCGGGCCGCCGGGGAATTAGGAATTCTGGCGGTGCAGGTGCAACCGCCTTTGACGATTCTGGATTATCTAAATGAACCCACGGACGAAAGCGTATCTCGTACACGGTAGTCTTTTTCTGCTCACGCTCATCACAACCACGCTGGCCGGCGCCGAATGGATGTATGGCCGGTTGTTTATTCCGTTCGGAGACGCTCCCACGCTGGGCTGGTCCGAATTTTGGTCGGGAATGCAGTTTTCAGTGCCGTTTCTGGCCATCCTGACCGTACACGAGTTTGGACATTACTTTACGGCCAAAGCCAACCAGGTGCGGGTCACGCTACCTTACTACATTCCGCTCTGGTTTGGGCTGGGTCAGAGCATCGGGACCCTGGGTGCGTTTATCCGGATTCAGGATTATATCCGCAGCCGCCGGAAGTACTTCGATATCGGTATTGCCGGGCCGCTGGCGGGGTTTGTGCTGGCGGTGATTGTGCTCTGGTACGGTTTTACGCACCTGCCTCCGGCCGATTACATCTTCAGCATTCATCCGGAATACCAGCAGTACGGCTTTAGCTACGGCGAATATGTCTACCAGAAACTGCCCCCCGGCGGAGCCATTGCCCTGGGCGACAACCTGCTGTTCTGGTTTTTTAAGAATGTTGTGGCCGATCCATCCCGCCTGCCGCATCCGTACGAGATGATCCATTATCCGTATCTGATGGCGGGTTACCTGGCGCTCTTCTTCACTTCGCTGAACCTGATCCCAATTGGTCAACTCGATGGTGGACATATTCTGTACGGCCTCATCGGGCGCGAACGTTTCCAGTGGGTGGCACCGGCGCTGTTTATTCTGTTTGCCTTTTACGCGGGCCTGGGTTTCTTTAAACCCGCTGATTTTGCTATCGGAAACGATACCGTTTTTTACAACCAGCTTCTCTCGCTGGGTCTTTACATTCTGTTTCTGTATTTTAGTTTAAACCGCATCAGCGAAAACCGAATCACGGGGATGCTGATTGCCCTGGCGGTGGTGGCTGCCCAGTTCCTGTTCTCCTGGTTGCGACCCGAGTGGGAGGGGTACTCCGGCTTTTTACTGTTTGTATTTATTTTGGGCCGTTTTCTGGGGGTTTACCATCCCGAAACTGAACCGGAATCTCCGCTGAATAGTAACCGCCAAATATTGGGCTGGCTGGCGCTGCTTGTATTTATACTCTGCTTCAGCCCCAAACCGTTCATCTTCTCAGAATAAAAGCGGTACCAATTAGGGGGCTGCTATTTTCCGGGCAGCTACTACCACGGCCAGGTCTTTTTATATAGATATTGTAGATAGCATCATAAAAAATATTAATTTGATCTATTGAGTTAGATTGTACAGATTTGCACCAGAACCATTCACAAGTACCAGATTTTGCCGTCCGGCCAGGTGGTCTGTCTCTATAACTCCTGCTTAGATCCAGTCTGGTCAGGGACGCCCAAACTCTCAAAACCAAAAAGTGTATGAATCCATCAGAAACTACCAACAGCTATCAGGTCAACGGTGCTTCCGGACACCATGAAGCGCTTCACGTTAATAATACCAGCGCTGCCAAATGCCCGTTCCTGAGCGACAGAATGAACCATGTGGCCGGTGGAGGTACCCGTAACCGCGACTGGTGGCCCAATCAGTTAAACGTGGGGATTTTACGCCAGCATTCTTCACTGTCTAACCCGATGGACGAGTCGTTCAATTATGCGGAAGAGTTCAAGAGCCTTGACCTGACAGCCGTTAAAGAAGACATCGTTAAGCTGATGACTACTTCCCAGGCCTGGTGGCCGGCCGACTATGGTCACTACGGTCCGTTCTTTATTCGGATGGCGTGGCATAGCGCGGGTACCTACCGCATTGCCGACGGCCGGGGTGGTGCCGGTGCCGGTATGCAGCGTTTTGCCCCGCTGAACAGTTGGCCCGATAATGCTAACCTGGACAAGGCACGCCTGCTGCTGTGGCCTGTTAAGCAGAAGTACGGCCGAAAGCTGTCGTGGGCTGACTTGATGATTCTGGCCGGCAACTGCGCTCTGGAGTCGATGGGCTTTAAAACGTTTGGCTTCGCCGGTGGCCGGGAAGACCTCTGGGAGCCGCAGGAAGACGTATACTGGGGTGCCGAAGCAGAATGGCTTGGCGACAAGCGTTACTCTGGCGACCGTGACCTGGAGAATCCGCTCGCAGCCGTTCAGATGGGCCTGATCTATGTAAACCCGGAAGGCCCGAACGGCAATCCGGACCCACTGGCCGCTGCCCGTGACATCCGGGAGACTTTCGGCCGGATGGCCATGAATGATGAAGAAACCGTAGCCCTTATTGCCGGAGGCCACTCGTTCGGTAAAACGCATGGTGCAGCCGACCCGGCCGAGTATGTGGGCCGCGAACCGGCCGCAGCCGGCATTGACGAGCAAAGCCTGGGCTGGAAGAATACCTATGGCACGGGCCACGGTGTGCATACCATCACCAGCGGTCTGGAAGGAGCCTGGACCACCACGCCCACCGAGTGGAGCAACAACTTTTTTGAAAACCTCTTCGGCTTTGATTGGGAATTGACCAAGAGCCCCGCTGGTGCGTACCAGTGGAAGCCCAAAGGCGGAGCCGGTGCCGGCACGGTGCCCGACGCACACGACCCGGCCCTGCGTCATGCGCCAACGATGCTTACTACCGACCTGGCCCTGCGGGCCGACCCGGCCTATGAGAAAATTTCCCGGCGCTTCCTCGAAAATCCGGATGCGTTTGCCGATGCCTTTGCGAAAGCATGGTTCAAGCTGACCCACCGTGATATGGGTCCGCGTGCCCGCTACCTGGGCCCGGAAGTGCCCGCCGAAGAGCTGATCTGGCAAGACCCGATTCCGGCAGTGACGCACAAGCTGATCGACGATAGCGATATTGCCACACTGAAAGCAAAAATCCTTGAATCAGGGCTGAGCATTGCGCAGCTAGTGTCTACCGCCTGGGCGTCGGCGTCTACCTTCCGGGGTTCCGATAAGCGGGGTGGGGCTAACGGAGCACGCATTCGGCTGGCTCCGCAGAAAGATTGGGATGTGAACAACCCTGCCCAACTCGCCGGCGTGCTGAGCAAACTGGAAACCATTCAGCAGGAATTCAATAACGCGCAGACTGATGGCAAGCAGGTGTCGCTGGCCGATCTGATCGTACTGGGTGGCTGTGCGGCTATTGAGCAGGCAGCCCAAAAGGCCGGCATTGCCGTGACCGTTCCGTTTACGCTGGGGCGGGCCGATGCCTCTGCCGAACAGACAGACGTGGAATCATTCTCGGTACTGGAGCCGATTGCCGATGGGTTCCGCAATTACATCAGAGGGCGCTACACGGTTACGGCCGAAGCGATGCTGATTGATAAAGCCCAACTGCTGACGCTGACGGCTCCCGAACTCACCGTGCTGCTCGGTGGTATGCGCGTGCTGAACACCAATTACAATGGGTCGCATCACGGGGTATTCACCCAACGCCCGGAAGTGTTGACGAACGACTTCTTTGTCAACCTGCTTGATCTGGGGACAACCTGGCACGCTACTTCCGACGTTCAGGATCTGTTTGAAGGCCGAGATCGAATCACCGGCGAATATAAATGGACAGGTTCGCGGGTTGACCTGATCTTTGGTTCCAATTCGGAGCTACGCGCCATTGCCGAAGTCTATGGCTGTTCAGATTCGCAGGAGAAGTTTGTCCGGGATTTCGTTGCCGCCTGGAACAAAGTAATGAACCTTGATCGCTTTGACCTGAAGTAAGCCATTTGGGCAAATACATGAGGTTAACCGTTGTGAGAACCTCACAAACAGAAAAACCTTCCGGGCGTAGTGCAGGACCGTTTATGCGGTGACAGGTACTACCCGGAAGGTTTTCTTTTGGTACTCGCGGGTGTCGGAGTGGATACCCACGGTTTGCGGCTCATTTTTTTCGCAACTTGTTCCAACCGTTAACCGGCGGTATGGGTCTTCTTCTTAAGAGCAAGAAAAACGCCATACCATGAAGAATGTACTAATAGGAATAGGCCTTTTGACAGCGGGGCTGCTCCTGAGCTGCGAGCAGACGGCGATAACAACCGATCCGGTAAATGTAACCACCACAACCGCCCGTCATGAAACGGCCAAAGTAGGAAATGACGTTACGGTGTCGATCAACGATATTAAAGACAGTCGCTGCCCAAGCAACGCCAACTGTATCTGGTATGGCAACGCGACTGTATCGGTCACGCTGGCAAAAGGGACGGAGCAGGCAAAAGCTACGTTATGTTTGGGAGCCTGCAGCCAGAATGGCGGCATCAAGGACAATGATGTCACGACGGTAAAGCTGGGTGGGGCTACTTACCAGGTAACCCTCTCGGAAGTAAAACCTTATCCGGTAGCACCGGAGCCGGAGAATACCTATAAGGAGGCTGTTATTACGGTTCGTCAGCAGTAAGATTACAGAAGCCCTTCATCCGCAAAGCTGAGGTAAGTCCGGTCGGTGAAGATCAGGTGATCGAGCACCGGAATCTCAAGCACCCGACCGGCTTCTTTTAGTTTACGGGTGAGGTCTTTATCCGCCTGCGAGGGCGTCAGGTTTCCCGAGGGGTGGTTGTGCGTCAGAATAATGGCGCTGGCCAGGTATTCCAGCGCGTGTTTGAAAATCAGCTTGGGGTCGGCAACCGTACCTGAAACACCCCCCGCGCTGATCTGCACCGGCCGCAGCACCTCGTTGGCCCGGTTCAGCAGCAAAATCCAGAACTCTTCGTGTGGCTTATCGAGCAGGTGCGGCCGAATCTCTTCGTAGGCATCCCGTGAGCAGGTGATCCTGACCCGTTGCGGCCGGTCCTGCTCCCGTCGCCGTCGCCCCAGTTCCAGCGCCGATACAATGCTGATGGCTTTGGCCTCCCCAATCCCCTTGAATTTCGACAAATCTTTCACACTCAGCCGGGCCAGGTCGTTCAGGTTGTTGCCTACGCTTTGCAGAATTAGTTTGGATACGTCCACGGCTGTCATATCGGTAGTGCCGGAGCCGATCAGAATGGCAATCAGTTCGGCATCCGACAGGGCGGCTTTGCCTTTGAGCATCAGTTTCTCGCGGGGGCGGTCCTCTTCGGCCCAGCTCAGTATTTTTCGGGGGTTATCGTAGGTCATCAATGGGTTCTGGTTACGGATGGGCACAAAAAAACCTTACACCGTTGCCGGGTAAGGTTTCATAACGCGTAGACCGGAGTTGTACGCCGGTTTATTTTGAACTAAGTTTAACCGGAGCACAACTCCGGTCTACAAACACTTAAGCCGCTGCCGGAGTCAGGCCGTTGACAAAACGGGCCAGTTTCGACTTCTGGTTAGAGGCTTTGTTTTTGTGAATGACGTTGCGCTTAGCCAGCTTATCGAGCATAGAAGCTACAGTTCTGTACAGGTCGCTTGCCTGAACGGCATCATGGGTACCGCGCAGCTTCTTGATCATGTTCCGCGTAGTCTTGTGCTGGTAGCGGTTCAACAGCCGTTTTTTCGCGTTGACCCGGATTTGTTTTTTTGCAGATTTATGGTTTGCCATTGTATATGTAAACGAATTACATGGATTTTCGCCAAAAGGAATGCAAAATTAGGGCTTTTCCGGCGAACTCCCAAGCGTAACTCTGTAAATTTTCTCCTTAAAATGGTGTTAAGGGTGAATATCGGAGTTGATAACCAGCACCTTTTCCCACTGGCCCCGGTGTTTCGTCACAAACGCCTGGTGGCTCGTGTGCTTATTGTACGTCTCAATATCAGCCTCGCTCTGGAAAGTGATATAATGCATGACGTCGTATTCCGACGTTCCTTCGGTAAGCAGGGTCTTGCCGGCGCTGTAGGAGACGATCTGCGGAATTTCGTACTTCAGGGCCGCAAAATCGCGCATATGTTGCTCAACAGCTTCTTTTTGAAGGCCTTCCTTAAATTTAAAGCAGACAATTCGCTGTTTCTGGCTTTTTCTGGCGGGTGAATAGGCACCGTATATTATTAAACCAAAAATACAGAAGAACAAAACAATTATGCCGTAACCAATCGATTTTCGTTTTAATTCAGTGGATTGCATAATAGTAAAGAAAATAAAATTTGGAAAAGTTTGAAGTGTAACGAAAAAGTTGAATTTAAACTTTAAAAAGTGCTATGTTGATACAAATGTACTATTTGTTCATATGCGTGCAAGTAGTTAGCCTATATTTTTTTCAGAATCAGGCGGTTGCCACACCTATCCGGTATGCTGCCCCATCCAGACCAGCCTGGGGGTTTTACGGGCATCAGCAGATCAACCGGCTCGCGGTGTTTACCCTTCCGGCTGAGATGATGCCGTTCTTCAAAAAGCATATCGGTTACCTGACCGACAACGCTGTTAATCCCGATAAGCGCCGGTACGCCGTTGTGGGTGAAGCACCCCGGCACTACATCGACCTCGATATGTATCCGGATACGTCGAAAGCCATCCTGCCCCGTTACTGGAAAGAAGCCACCGAACAGTACGGAGAAGATACCCTGGCCATGCACGGCATTGTACCCTGGCATATTCAACTGGTGAAGTACCAGTTAACAGAAGCGTTTAAGGAACGTAATATCCGGCGGATTCTTCGGGTAGCTGCTGATCTGGGGCATTATATAGCGGATGCTAATGTACCGCTGCACACCACCCGGAACTATAATGGCCAGTTGACGGGGCAGGAGGGTATTCACGGTTTCTGGGAGTCGCGGCTGCCGGAGTTGTTCAGTGCCGATTACGACTTTCTGGTAGGGCCGGCCGATTACGTGTACTCCCCGCAGAAAGCCGCCTGGCGGGCGGTGTTTCAGGCCCATGCGGCTCTGGATTCGGTGCTGCTGTTTGAGCGGGAACTGACCCACCAGTTTGGGGAAGCTAAAAAGTACAGCTTCGAAGAGCGCAACGGGATTACGGTGAAAGTCTTTTCTGCCGACTTCTCTCAAAAGTACCACGCGAAGCTACGGGGGCAGGTGGAGCGGCAAATGCGGGCATCGGTCAAGATGGTCGGCGATTTCTGGTACACCTGCTGGGTAGATGCCGGGCAACCCGACCTCCGCACACTAGCCGCCCTGCCTATATCGGAAGAGGAGCAGAAAGCCGACGAAGCCGAAAAGCAAAGCTGGCTGAAACGCCTGCTGAACGTCCGGAGCGAAAGCGATTAGGCCAGAAAGTCCCGGAACCACTTGCCCGACTGTTTCACAATGCGTTGTTGCGTAGTATAATCGACATAAACCAGGCCAAAGCGGGGGTGATACCCTTAGGCCCACTCAAAATTATCGATCCCAGGTAAACGCCAGGCCAAAGCTATGTTTGTCGAAATCGGTATTTGTCGCCAACATTGTTACTAATGCATAAAAGCGGGCAGATGTACCTGCCCGCTTTTTAATAGCTTTAAACAAACCTAATTATTTTAAATAACCAGGCTCTTCATGTATTCAGCATCCGCTTTCATACTGGCCATTACCGACTGCGGATACTCTTCCTGCTCCACAATGAAATACTTCATGCCGTTTTTCATGGCTGTCCGCAGGGTCGTTTTGAAGTCGACGTTGCCATTTCCTAAATCGTTCTGTACCGGCTTGCCATTTACCTTTTTATAATCTTTAATGTGGCAGAGTTCATAGCGCTTGCCGTATTTGTTCAGGTGCGCAACGGGGTCCTGTCCGGCTACATCGATCCAGCACAGATCCAGCTCAAACATAACGTTTTTCGGGTCGGTATTGGCCAGGAGGTATTCCTGCGGAATCTCGCCGTTCAGCGGCTTAAAGGAGTAGTCGTGGTTATGGTAGCCAAATTTAATGCCGTTCTTCCGGGCCATTGCACCCACCACATTGAACCGGTCGGCAATGCGCTTCCAGTCGTCCATCGACTTCTGCGCACCCAGATATGGGCACAACAGGTACGACATACCGGCTTCTTTGGCCATATCCATACTCTTCTGGAGTTCGCTGTCGTTGTTGGCCTGCGCGTTGTAGTTGAAGTGGGTGCTGACCAGCTTCACTCCCTGATCGTTCAGGAAGGACTTGATCTCTTTCGGCTGCATCCCCCATAGAAATCCCTGCGGTCCGCTGTAGCTCTCGAACTGCTTATACCCCATCCGGGCCAGTTGGGTCATTACCCCCTTTGGATCTTTCGGAATCAGGTCACGTACACTGTAAAGCTGCACGCCAAAGGTTTTAAAGGTGCCGGCCATCAGGTCGGTTTGGCTGAGGGCCAGGCTCCCGGCGGCCAGTGCTCCGGCCTGCTTCAGGAAATGTCTGCGGTTTAACTGCATGTCTGGTTAGGGAATTTATGACACGAAATTGAGAAAAAGACTGTTGTTTTCAGCGGAATAAACGTAAAGATTTTTAGAATAGGCGCGAAGACCTCTTTGTCTTCCGATCTTTGTGTTCTGTATAACGAATGAACGTACCTAAATTATATCTGCAATCCGGTCGCGACGAAGCTGTCCGCCGGTTTCATCCCTGGGTGTTTTCCGGGGCCATTGCCCGCATAGAGGGGAAGCCGCAGGACGGCGACGTGGTAGATGTGCTAGACAAAAAAGGCAACTACCTGGCCACCGGCCATTTTCACGACGGCAGTATTGCCGTGCGCATCTTTTCTTTTACCCGGGTCGTGCCCGATGTGGCCTACTGGGCAGACAAGCTACGGGCTATCCTGGCGGTGCGCTCAGCGCTGGTGCCGCCGGATACCAACTGCTACCGGCTTATTCACGGCGAGGGCGACGGTTGTTCCGGGCTGATCGTGGACATGTATAATGGCGTGGCCGTGTTACAGGCTCATTCTATCGGGATGCACCGCGAACGGAAACTGATTGCCAATGCGCTTAAAGCGGTATTTGGCGACGAGTTGAAGGCGGTATACGACAAAAGTGCCGATACGGTACCGGACCATTATGGCGCAACCGTGCAAAACGGATACCTCTACGGAGAAGCTGAAACACCGCATCCGGTGCTGGAAAACGGCAATAACTTTCTGGTCGATTGGATTGCGGGGCAGAAAACCGGCTTCTTCCTCGATCAGCGCGATAACCGGAACCTGTTGGCCCGGTATGCCGCCGGTAAGAAGGTACTCAATGCCTTTTGCTATTCCGGTGGTTTTTCCATCTACGCCCTCAAAGCCGGGGCCAAACTGGTTCATTCGGTGGATGTATCGCAAAAAGCCATTGACCTCACCAACCGAAACGTAGCGGCTAATTTTGGGACCGATACCCACCATGATGCCTACGCCGAGGATGTAATGAAGTACCTCAAGAGCCACGATCACCAGTACGATGTAGTAGTGCTGGACCCGCCGGCTTTCGCCAAAAGCCTGCCGGCGCGTCACCGGGCGGTGCAGGGCTATAAGCGCCTGAATGCCGAAGGGCTGCGCCGGCTGGCCAAAGGTGGCATCCTGTTCACGTTTTCCTGCTCGCAGGTGGTAGACCGGGAGTTGTTTTACAATACGGTAGTGGCTGCCGCCATTGAAGCCGGTCGGCAGGTGCGGGTATTGCACCATCTTAGCCAGCCGGCCGATCATCCCGTCAGCCTGTTTCATCCCGAGGGCAGCTACCTGAAAGGGCTGGTCTTATGGGTTGAGTAGCTGCTGGAAGAGACATAATAAAATAATGAACCGGCAAATGGTTAAACTATTCATTGGTTTAGCCATTTTTACGTTTGGGCATATCCTCACTAGGCATGAATAATATTTACACCCCCCGCCAGCAACGGATTCTGTTGATTGCCAGTCTGCTCATTCTGGGCGGCTTTATCATATATGGACTTGGTCAGTATGTATCGGGGATTTTGGGGGCGGGCATTCTGTTTGTGGTATTCAGACCCTGGTTTCATTACCTGGTCCATAAGCGAAGGTGGAACCGGGTGGTCGCAACCATTGGTCTGATGATTTTTGCCTTCTTTGTCATAATCCTCCCGTTTCTGGTACTGAGTATTATGCTGGTGGATCGGATCCAGTACTATAGCCGGAACACCGATCAGATTCTCGGCCTGGTGCAAAAGCTGGAAAAACTCACCCGAATTCGGATTACCGACCAGAACAACATCCGTTCGCTGGTGCAGCAGGGCGCAACCTGGGCAAGCCGCCAGTTTCCGTCTGTGCTAAGCGGGTTACTCGATTTTATCGTCATCATCGGTCTGCTCTTTTTTGCGATGTATTTCCTGTTTATGGAGGAAGAGAAGTTTATCAAGGGCTTACGGCGCTACCTGCCTTTCTTTCCAAATACGGTTGATGAACTTAGTGAGGACCTGAAAAATATGGTAAATGCCAATGTGGTGGGGCAGGCGCTGGTCTCTATAGTCCAGGGGGTATTAACCGGGCTCACGCTTTGGATATTTGGTGTGCCCGATGCCGCTTTCTGGGGTACCGTCGGTTTCTTCATGGCCTTTATTCCCGTGCTGGGTACGCCCCTGGTCTGGGGGCCGGCGGGTATCATTACCATATCGCAGGGAAACACAACCAATGGTGTGGGTATTCTGCTGGTCGGCATTATCGTCATCGTCAACATCGATAATCTCCTGCGCATCATGCTGGCGAAGCGGATGGGCGATGTTCACCCTTTTGTAACACTGGCGGGTATCATCATCGGCGTCCCGATCTTTGGTATTCTCGGGCTGGTCATCGGTCCGTTGCTGCTCTCGTATTTTATGGTGCTGATGAAGGTATTTGAGCGGCAGAACCGGCGTATCCATCAGGAAGCCGTCAACGTCAGGAACGAAGAGGCCGCCGAATCGGTGACCGGTGGGCCCGGTGTTAAGCCGGATGCTACGCCATAACCGATACCATGCCCAGAATTGGAGCCGTTATGGCTCCATCTCCCTCCTGCTGCACATAGGGTTCTGCCGCTTCCCGGCTGATGCCCTTCGTAAAGAGCCGCCACGCTATACGGCCGTCGATGGTAACCCGATCTGACGGTTGTCGAAAGGGTGGATGGTAGAGTAGGTGCCAGGCTTGCTGCTCCCGGTACAGATACCAGTTGCCTCCGCCCTCACCGGTAACCGACACCTGTAACAAGGTGCCCTCCCGGGCAGTCACCTGGCGGTAGGTGTGGGGCAAGGCTCGCATAAAGGTATCCAGCAGCGGGTAGTATAGCTCGGTGGTCATGATGCCGTCGGGCTGGTTCACCGCCAGCCGGATTTGCTGCTGATGGTGCCAGTTTTCGGTGTACTCGCGGGCAATATGGAACCAGTTGGGCGAAACGGCCTCGCCCGCCCAGGCTACAGAGAAAATAGCGGGTTCGTTCGGTGGCAGTGCTTTAAACAGGTTGTATACCTCTGCGCCGGTCTGCGCCAGTAAATCGGTTAGCAGCCGGGGACTGAGCCGGCGGGTGGCCCGGACCCAGTCGTTGTTCAGCCGGTTCAGGTAATCGATCAGGTCGTGGTAGGAGCGAATGTCCGTCTTTTCGGGTGATTGGTACTGATCCCGGTACAGGGTGATGCGCCGGAAATTACCATCCAGCAGGTGCGAGGCTATATCTTTTACGCTCCAGCCTTTGCAGAGGGTTGGCAGCTGCCAGTCCTCCGCCGGCAAACTCCTGAGCAACATAATCAGCTTCTCGTGCAGGACAGGAAAAAGCGCAAGCGTGGAGATAGCGGGTAAAGATTGCATATACGTTACACGAGACCAATTGTGAAATATCGATAAAATATTGCCTGCTGACTTCCCCAATAGGGGTTGGTTCCACCAAAAATTAAAACTTCCAGCACCGAAATTATCTTGTTTGTCCAAACCAGACGGCCATTTCGTTCGGTCCCCGGTGCGACCACGCATAGTAGGGGATGAGCGTAACCGGCTGGGAGCCGGCAGCCTGTAAAACCGTAATACCGCCCAGCATTTCTTTTCGGGGTTGTGGCGTAAACCTCTGGCCGGGGGCAATGGCTAGGGTGAGGGCGCGGCCGTTGTTATCGGCACCTTCGGCGCAGTAGACTAGCGGACCGCGTTCGATGGCGACCCGCCCTTTGTCTTCCTGCACACTTTCGTTAGCCTGTACCTCGCGGACCGGCATATCCAGCGTCAGCGCTACCACATCTCCGGTTTTCCAGGTACGGCGGATGCGGGCGTAGCCGTTTTCAACAGTAACCGGCACCGCCTTGCCGTTTATTGTCAGCACCGGCTTTTTGGAGGCCGCATTGCGGTAGCTGTACAACTGCCCCGGCATGGGCTGTCCGGTGGCCCAGCCGGGAATCCGTACCAGCAGGTCGAAGGCCTGCGCCTGCTTCGGCGAGATGGTCATTTTTACGGTTCCGTCCCAGGGATAATTGGTCACTTGACGAACTATCATGGGTTTGCTGTTTACGGTCAGGTCGGTATTGCTGTCGACGAACAGATTTACATACAGGGCATTGCCCCGCTGCGCATACACATAGCCGGGCAGCGAGGGCAGAAATCGCACTACATTGGTGGGGCAGCAGGACGTGCTGAACCAGGGCTCCCGCGTAGCCGACCGGCCCACATTGAACTTCCGCTGCCCATCTGACGCCAGCGGATTGACGTAAAAGAACTTGTCACCTTCCAGCGATACGCCAGCCAGAAAGCCGTTGTAGAGTACCCGCTCAAACACATCCATGTATTTGGCCTCGCCCGTCAGCAGAAACATGCGGTGGTTCCAGAGCAGATTGGCCACGGCCGCGCAGGTTTCGGCGTAGGCAACATCGTTGGGTAGTTCGTAGGCTTTACCAAAGGCTTCGCCGTGTTGCCGGGCTCCCAGGCCACCGGTCAGGTATTGTTTGCGCTCCACCACATCGTTCCAGATAGCGAGCAGGGCTTCCAGGTACGCTTTATCCTGCTGAATGGCGGCAATATCGGTCATGGCAGCATACATATAACCCGCCCGTACGGCATGACCTACCGCTTCGCGCTGCTGCGTAACGGGCTGGTGATCCTGGAGGTACGCAGACCCCTGACCGGAGCGGGCAGGGTCGGGGAACAACTCCCGTTTGTCGGCCCGCCCGCGCATGTCCAGCAAAAACCGGGCGAGGTCCAGGTATCGTTTATCGCCGGTAACGCGGTAGAGCTTTACCAGTCCGATTTCGGTTTCCTGATGACCGGGCACTACCACCAGTTTATCGGGGCCGATGACCGACAGCAGGTGATTGGCATTTTTAATGGCTATATCCAGCAGCGTGCGCTTGCCCGTGGCCTGGTAATGCGCCACAGCGGCTTCGTACATATGCCCAACATTGTACAGCTCGTGGCTGCCGGCTTCAAACGAATAGCGGGTAGCTCCGGCGTCGCGGTCGCGCCTGGCGGTGCTGTCTTTCAGGATGGTTCGGATGGTAAACAGGTAACCGTCGGGCTCCTGGGCAGCGGCAAAAAGGGTAATCAGGCTGTCGAGGTAGCGGTCAAGTTTGGAGTCATAATGGGTTTGCAGGGAGTAGGCGGCTCCTTCAACCACTTTAAACACATCGGAATCATCGTAACGGATACCCCGGAAAGTGCCTTTTTTGAGACCTCCGGCCACGGCAAAATTGTCGATGCGGCCGGTTTCTTCGCATTTTCTGAAGTCGAAGGGAATCGTAACAGTCCGGTTGGTTTCCAGGCGGGGGTACCAGAAGCCCTGCTGAATTTTAACCTTTGTAAAGGGTACCGGCACAATTGGATAATCCTGAGCCAGAATTCGTTTACAGACAAACAGCAAAAGAAAAGTAGTTACAATAAGTTTCATACAGTGAGGTAGTATGATTAGGTGGTGAAATGCACAAGTTTAGGCAATATTTGCAATATTTTTCGTTTAAACTAGACTAAACCTATTTAAGGTATTCCTGTCTAATGGTTAAACAAAGACGGAAAGTAGGCCGGATTATACATAAGTAGTGTGTTGATTAAATTAGAATTAAATCATGAAAATTAATTGGCACTTTCGGTTGGAGAAGCAGAGTTAAACACTGTAATTTGGCAGTATAACCGTAACTAAGATCATGAACCTGAACGTACATCACACCGTCCCCAGCGGTCGTCCTCCGTTGGGTCCGTCGACGCCCTTTACGACCCAATGGTCAGAAGATCAGGCTACCTTCTGGTATGCGCAGCAACCCTGGCTGACCGGCTGCAATTTTAACCCCAGCACCGCGATAAACCAAATAGAAATGTGGCAGGCTGAGACCTTCGACCCGGTCTCGATCGATCGTGAACTGGGCTGGGCCAAATCGCTTGGCTTCAATACCATGCGGGTGTTTTTGCACTACCTGGTGTGGCAGCAGGACCCGGCCGGGCTAAAACAGCGTATGGATCAGTACCTGACCATTTCGTTTAAGCACGGCATCCGGACAATGTTTGTCTTTTTTGATGATTGCTGGAATAAAGAACCGCAGGTGGGTCCACAGCCGGAGCCGGTGCCGGGTGTTCATAACTCCGGCTGGGTACAGTGCCCCGGCCATAAAGAAGTAACAGATACCTCCCTGTATCCGGTGCTGGAGGCTTATCTGACCGACATCATGCGTAGCTTCGCCAACGATGAGCGGGTAATTATGTGGGATCTCTATAATGAACCCGGCAACTCCGGGCACTTGAATGAGTCGGTGCCCCTGCTGACCAAAGTATTTGAGTGGGCGTGGGCGGTGCGGCCGTCGCAGCCGCTGACGGTGGGTGTCTGGAATTTCAGCCCGGAGTTTGATCTGCTGAACACACTGTCGATGTTTTATTCCGATGTGGTGAGTTTCCACCATTATGTAGATGTTCCGCATCTGGAGAAAATCATTCGCATGTGTCAGGGGTATAAGCGGCCGGTGATTTGTACCGAGTATATGGCCCGCACCAATAAGAACTTTTTTGAAACGCATATGCCGGTTTTAAAAAAGCATAATGTCGGGGCCATCAACTGGGGGCTGGTGAGTGGCCGGAGCAACACCATTTATCCCTGGGGTTCGCCCGAAAACACGCCGGAGCCGGCCGTATGGTTTCACGACATCTTCCGCGCCGACGGTACGCCCTACTCTGAAGAAGAGGTGCGGGTAATCCGGGCGTTGACCGAGTGCCCGGTATATGAGATTGTGTATAAAGAAGAGACCGGCGAACCGATGGTGGCCTGATAGCTGAAGTGTATGTACAAATAAGCTCCGGTAAGTGTACTTATCGGGGCTTTTGTTTGTCTGGCCAGTAAAAACGGGTGTGATTGTGGATGTGCTTAGGGTGGCAACCAACAAGAGCTGGCCCAAAATTGATAGTATTTGGCCTAAAAATGACAGTTGCTTTAGGCTTAAAAACCGAATTTGCCGGCACGAAAACTATTTCGGAGCCTCTCTCATAACTGGAAACAGGCCGTGTGAACCGGCATTTCGGCCGGTTCACAAAGTATGTCGGAAATTATTATATTTGTTCTTTACAAAGAACAAAACACTGTTCCTGCATCAACACGCTTATTGACAGATGGAGCGCCTTATCCAGTATTTCGAAACAATACCGTCTGCCCACCGGGCTTTAATTCTTGCGGGTGGCATTACCCTGTTCTGGCTGATCGAGACCGCCATTCCGCTGTTCCGCTTCGACTATCAGAAAGTCAGACATGCCGGTATTAATATCTTCTTCACCTTTACCACCATTATCGTCAATTTTCTGTTTGCCGTCCTGCTGGTAAAAACCTGCGATTGGGTCGTGGCCAACAAGGTTGGTGTTATTCAATGGATTAATCTGCCATTCTGGGCCGAGGTTCTTATTGGGTTGCTGCTGCTGGATCTGATCGGGGCTTATTTTATTCATTGGTTACAGCACCACGTGAAGACTATGTGGCGCTTTCACATCATCCATCACTCCGACACCTATCTGGATACTACCTCGGCCAACCGTCACCACCCAGGCGAGAGTGTGTTCCGGGCGGTGTTTACTATGCTGGCGGCCCTGGTTGCCGGTACCCCTATCGGCATTGTGATGTTATACCAGTCCCTGTCGGTGGTGCTGTCGCAGTTTAACCACGCCAATATTCAGCTGCCCCGCTGGGCCGAAAAAGCGCTGGGCTGGCTTCTGGTAACTCCCAATATGCACCATGTACATCACCATTATGTGCTGCCGCATACCAATTCCAATTACGGCAACATTTTTACGGTCTGGGACCGGCTGTTCGGTACCTATATGGAACTGGATCCAAATGACTTAACATATGGCCTGGATACCCACATGGCCACGCATGAACATTCGCATATCGGCAACTTGCTGAAGATACCCTTTCAGAAATACCGACCGCCGGTTGGGGCAGGGTTGGCGCAGCCAGAAAAAGCCTTACATGATTCCTGAAGAAAGCGGCCGATGAGCCGCTTTTTCATTTATGGGTGTCTGTATTTGTGGAACTTTTGTGAAACAGCTGGGAAACACTCGGGTTGGATCGCGGTTTGTCTTTGCTGGGAGCCACTATAGCTGCACTGGCGTTGGTAGCACTGATGACGCCCGAAACAATTAAAGCCGTAAAGATAATTCAGCCCTGCCTGCCACTATGAAACCTGCCGACCGGCAGGTTTTTTCTATATTGTTTAACTTTTTTTGAAAGAAATTAAACAAACTGACCGAGGTTCTGTTTTATGTGTATCGACATATAAGTGTCGTGCAAACGTATTACAATAATCCATTCAAACTTTCACTCGCTTATGATTCGCTTGATTCATTCCACCTGGAAAGTTAAAGCTACACTACTGGCCTTGTTGGTAGCTACCGCTACCTTATTAACCAGTTGTAAAAAAGACGATGACAACACGGTGCAGCCCCAGACAATTACCGACGTTGTTGTCGGCAACCCTAATTTCTCGCTTCTGGCAGCCGCAGTAACCCGGGCAGGTCTGGCCGACGCCTTACGTCAGGGTTCGCTTACGGTATTTGCGCCCACCAATGCGGCTTTTCAGGCGGCTGGTTTTGCCGATGTAGCTGCTATTAACAATACACCAATAGCTACCCTGCAAACCGTATTGCAGTACCACGTGCTGAATCAGCGGGTCACTGCTGCCGCTATTCCTACGGCGGTGAATACGGCGCAACCCTCGCTGTTGACCACCAACGGTACCTTGTATATCACCAAAGACAATAGCGGGGTGAGCGTCAATGGTGCCCGCGTGACCCAGGCCGATCTGGCAGCCTCGAATGGGGTGATTCACGTAATTGACCGGGTGCTGCTGTCCCCGTCGGGTGATCTGGTGGCACTGGCCCAAGGCAATCCTAACTTTACCTTCCTGGTAGCGGCTGTACTACGTGCCGGCACACCGGTGGTTTCGGCCCTGTCCGGTTCAAACGCGTTAACGGTATTTGCGCCCACTAATGCGGCTTTTCAGGCGGCCGGCTTTCCCACGATTGCGTCCATTAATGCCGCTGCGCCGGCAACGCTGGCTAATATTCTGACCTATCACGTTGTTCCCGGCCGGGTATTCTCTACGCTGGTACCAAATGGAACCAACGTGACGACCGCCCAGGGAACCGCCGTCCGTACCAGCGTAAACGGTAGCAACGTAACGGTACTGGGTAATGGCAATAGCAACACGGCTGCCAATGTAACTCAGGCTAACCTATTGGCTACCAACGGGGTCATCCACGTGATCGACCGGGTATTACTTCCGTAACCACCAACTACACTACCACTTTTTAACGATCTGGTCTTATCCATTACATTACCACCTATACACTAAACAGAAAGGCTGCCCGGCATTCGGGCAGTCTTTTTTTTGGTTAATTGGTGGAGTCCGGCGGCAATCGGCGGCAATACGTTCGGTATAAATCGGTGAGAAGTGTTTGGTCACAGGAAAGAAACAGATGTCTGTAAGCGGGCTGAATCGGGCGATAATAAGTTTTCGCTATGGCTTCTGCTTTTTCGTAGTAATTTGCCGGCCGATGGCCTTCAGGTTTGCCCGGAGTCCGGAAACTTACAGCCGTATTATTCGTTATTTTTTAAATGGCTAAACCGCAGAAAAAACTATTCCTGCTCGACGCGATGGCGCTGATCTACCGCGCCCATTTTGCGTTTAGCAAGGCTCCCCGCATTACCACCCGAGGGCTAAATACCAGCGCCGTTTTCGGCTTTATGAACGCGCTGCTGGAAGTGCTGAACAAAGAAAAACCAACCCATATCGGGGTGGCTTTCGACTCGGCCAGGAAGACCTTCCGGCACGAGCAGTTTCCGATGTACAAGGCTACCCGGCAGTCGCAGCCCGAAGATATCAGCGTGGCAATTCCGTACGTCAAGAAAGTCATCGAGGCTATGAACATCCCGATGCTGATTATGGACGGCTACGAGGCCGATGATATTATTGGTACGCTGGCCAAACGGGCGTCGCTGGCGGGTTTCGAGGTGTTTATGATGACACCCGACAAAGACTATGGCCAGTTGGTGGAAGACCATATCTATATCTATAAACCGGCTTTTATGGGTAAGTCGGCCGAGAAGCTGGGTGTGAGCGAAATTCTGGAGCGCTGGCAGATTCAGGACATCAGTCAGGTGACGGATATGCTCGGTCTGATGGGGGATTCGGTCGATAACATTCCGGGTATTCCGGGCGTTGGGGAGAAAACAGCCCAGAAGCTCATCGCCGAGTTCGGCAGTGTGGAAAACCTGATTGCCAATGCCAATCAGTTGAAAGGTAAGCTGAAAGAAAATGTGGTTCAGTTTGGGCAGCAGGGCTTATTGTCTAAGCAGTTGGCTACCATTCATATTGATGTGCCGGTGCCGTTCGACGAAGATGCCCTAATCCTGTCGGAACCCGATAAACCCCGGTTGTCGGCGCTGCTCGATGAACTGGAGTTCCGGCAGATGCGCCGGCGCCTGCTGGGTGAGGACTACGATGGACCGGTCCCGCAGACGGCCCCGACCCAGAAATCGACCGGTCAGATGGACCTCTTTAGCGCTCCGGCGGCTTCTACGCAATCCAAATCGGTGGCAGAGCCGACCGGGGCCGATGACCTGCCATTTATATTTGATGAGTCATCCGCTACGGGGGCAACGGCTCCGGAGCCGGCCAAACCCAAATCACGCCGGGCTAAAGCCGATGTGGCGGTGGTCGTACCGGAAGCATCGGGAGCGTCGGCCACGCCGGTGCCCGACAGCCCGGCGTTTCTCAACTTCGAAATGGAAGAGGTGGAGTGGGAGAACAAACCCACCGGACCGCGTAGAACCATTTACTCGGTCGTACATGATTACCGGCTGGTCGATACCGCCGAGCTGCGGGCCAGTCTGGCGCACTACCTCAGCCTGCAGGAAGCCATCTGCTTCGACTCCGAAACTACCGCTATCGATCCGGTAGAAGCTGATCTGGTTGGGCTGGCGTTTGCCTACCGCAAAGGAGAAGCCTTTTATGTGCCCGTGCCCCCCGACCGGCAGGAGGCCCAGGCCATTGTGGACGTCTTTAAGCCGGTGCTGGAGAACCCCGGCATCACGAAGATTGGTCAGAACCTGAAGTATGACCTGCTGATGCTGAAAAAGTACGGTGTGGAGGTGCAGGGCAAGCTCTTCGACACCATGATTGCCCACTACCTGATTGAGCCGGAACAGCGACACAACATGGACGATATGGCCCGTAAATACCTCAACTACGAGCCGGTATCCATCGAATCGCTCATTGGTCGCAAAGGTCCCAAACAGGCAACCATGCGGGAGGTGGATATCGAAAAAGTGGTGGAGTATGCCGGTGAAGACGCCGATATTACCCTGCAACTGCGGGACACCTTTTTGCCTCAGCTTGAAACAAACAAGGTAACAAAGCTATTTGAGCAGGTGGAGATGCCGCTGGTGCAGGTGCTGGCCGATATGGAGTTGGAAGGCATTACGGTGGATACCAACGCCCTGGCAGATCTGTCGGCCACGCTGGAAACCGATATGCGGCAGGTGCAGCAGGAAATTTTTCAACTGGCCGGTGGCGAGTTCAACATCGGTTCGCCCAAGCAGTTGGGCGAGATTCTGTTCGACCGGCTGAAGCTGGACAAGAACGCCAAAAAGACCAAGACCGGACAGTACGCTACCGGAGAAGAGATTCTCTCGAAGCTGGAAGAAGAACACGAAATAGCCCGGAAGATCCTGGATTTTCGGGAGCTGATAAAGCTCAAGAATACGTACGTTGATGCGCTGCCGCTGCTGATCAGCCAACGCGACGGTCGGATTCATACCTCGTTCAACCAGGCTGTAGCGGCTACCGGCCGCCTGAGTTCAACAAATCCGAATCTTCAGAACATCCCGATCCGGACGCCGAGAGGGCAGGAAATTCGGAAAGCCTTTGTGCCCCGCAGCGAGGAGTACCTGATCATGTCGGCAGATTATTCGCAGATCGAGCTCCGTATTATGGCTTCCTTTAGTGGCGATGAAACGATGCTCGAAGCGTTTAATCAGGGTATCGATATCCATACGTCTACGGCCAGTAAGGTGTTTCGGGTGCCGCTGACGGAGGTTACTCCCGACATGCGCCGGAAAGCCAAGACCATCAACTTCGGGATCATCTATGGTATTTCCGCGTTTGGGCTGTCACAGCGGCTGAAGATCCCCCGCAAAGAAGCCGCGCAGATCATAGAAGACTATTTTGTAGAGTTTCCGGCGGTGAAGGCTTATATGGACAAAAGCATCGGGCAGGCCCGGAACTGCGGCTATGCGGAAACCATTCTGGGGCGTCGGCGCTACCTGCGCGATATCAACTCGCGGAACATGACCGACCGGATGTTTGCCGAGCGCAACGCCATCAACGCGCCCATCCAGGGCAGTGCGGCCGATATGCTCAAAATTGCTATGATCCGCATTCATGACTACATTCGCGAGAATCGCCTGAAGTCGCGCATGATCCTGACAGTACACGACGAAGTGGTCTTCGACGCCCACCGTGACGAACTGGACATGCTTCGGGAGAACGTCAACTCGATCATGCAGACTGCCATTCCGCTGGCCGTAAAAATGGAAACCGGCATCGGCGTCGGCAAAAACTGGCTGGAAGCCCACTAACAATAATTAAGAATGATGAGTTAAGAGTGATGAATTATAAAGCGTACGTCAGCTTAACTCTTAATTCTTCATTCTTCACTCTCAATTCTTAACTATGAAAAGTATTCTGTTTGCCACCGACTTCACGAATGCTACCACGCCGGCTCTGGAATGGGTAAAGCTGATTGCCAGGCAATACGGCTCTATGGTTACTATTCTGCACGTATTTCAGCCGATGATTCCGGATACTACGCTGCCGGTTATGGGCGACATGGGCGCGGGCGTAGCGGCCTCCCACGATATTGAAGAAATCAGCCGCCAGAACCTGAATGAACTGGTTACCCGCCTGTCGGCCGAAGGCATTAACTGCCAGTCGGAATGGCGGACCGGGGCTGTAGAAGACGAAATCCTGGGAACTGCCCGGGAGTACCAGGTTGATCTGATCATTACCGGCCGCAGCGATATTACTACCTTTTTTGACCGGCTGGCGGGCAGTGCCGCTGCCGATGTGGCCATAGATGCCCCTTGTCCGGTGCTGGTGATTCCGATGCCGCACGAAGGCGTTACTGCGCGGCCGGCTCAGATTCGTACCATTATTTACACCACGCAACTGGAGTTTGACGAGAACCACATTCTGCGGCAGGCATCGGGACTGGCGCAGACGTTTAATGCAACACTGAAGCTGATGAAGGTCGATGCCAGCAATCAGCCCAATGTTAATCCCGACGATCAGATTCTGCGCGATATTCGTCGGGAGTTCGGCTATGAGAACATTCATGTCGATAAGGTCGAATCGCGGACGGTGACGGGTGGCCTGCTGGAGTACCTGGAGAAGCACGATGCCGATCTGCTCATCATGACCACTCGGGAACGGGGCTTTCTGGCTGGCCTGCTGAACCCCAGCCTGACCGAGCGCATGGTGTTGCGGTCGCCAATACCCCTGCTGGTTTTTCACGCCAAAGAAGGCTACTAAAAAGCCGCATACCGGGCTTATCGTGACCAGCACGTCAGTAAATTTTTCCGGCGGTGCTACAACGTAAAAAGGTTACGTTTTTGGGCGGTTTACTTTGTTGGAACGAACAGTAAACAACCGCTTCGGCGGCCCAAAAATCCAATGAACGCCTTACACCCTGAAAGCGCAGCCAACGGCGGTGCTCACGTACCTGTATTCACAAAACGAACCGGAGCCTTAACAGCCCGGCAGTTATTTGACATTGAATTGAGTGTGCTACAACTGGCCGATCTGCTCGCCGGTGCAGCGCCGGATGGCTCTTCTACGCTGCTTGCCGGTAAACGGGCTATTGTGGCCGCGCTGACACCCCGCCGGCGAAACGCTCTCAGACGGAGTCAGGCCTTACTGGGTTATTACAGTCGGCAGGTAGCGTGGCAGCACCTGTCTCCGGTTGTTATTGCGGCACAGGTACACGCGTGCCTGTGCCGCATCTAGTTTAGCGGGTGGTGGTCCGGCTGCCTGCTTTATCCTCATTATTAATCTGTTTCCGCTGCCGGCCGTTGCCGCTGGTGCTTTGCCCAAACTGCCAAGAGAAATAGACCCGCGCCGACCGGGTAACGGTGGCATTCCGGCTGAACGAGGTAAAGGTAGGGGTGTCCAGATTTGTATCCTGCCGGATTTCGTGGTGAAATGGCGTATAGGCCGTGACAACAAGGCTGGCCCGTTTGTTCCAGAGATCTTTTTTTGCCGATATGGTATAGGAATACCAGGCCAGGGCGTTCCCCTGCAGCATAATGGTTCCGGTGGTATAGTTGCCGTCGGCCTGCACCGTAACGGTCCGGCCTATCCGGTACGAGACATTGGCCGTGGCGCTCCCGATCAGGCCCTGGTTGCTTTGCCCGAGGCTGGCACTGCTGATCTCGACCCATTGCAGATGGCCCCCGCCGGATATATTCAGGTTTCTGACGGGCTGGCTATTGGTACTTAGCTGTAGTCCATAGAATCTGCGCTGCGCTATGTTCTGTGGTTTCCACAGAGAGATTCCGTGTATATCCATGCCCATCAGGTAGTCGATAGCGTTATTTGTCTGCTGGTAATAAAGGGATGAGTTGATAAACAACCCTTTTTTCGTAAACAAACTGTATGAAAGCTCCGGTGAGTGTGTCAGTTCAGGATTCAGTTCCGGATTACCGGTAGACAGGTATTTAGGATTACTGGAGTTGATAAACGGGTTGAGGTACCAGACTGTAGGCCGGGCTATTCGCTGGGTGTAACTAATCCGGAGCGTATGTTTGTTGTTAAACGTCCGGGACACCATGACGTTGGGCATCAGGTTCTGGAATTGCCGGTTCAGGGTTGTCTGGGTACCAAAGAAACTACCGCCCAGGAAGGTGTGCTCCAGCCGTCCGCCGGCGCTGAGGCTCCACTTCCCTGCCTGGGCCGCCCGCAGCGATGCGTAGGCCGTGTAAACCTGCTGCTGGTAATCGAAGGCGCCGGACCGGTTGGGCATGGGGCGGTAACTGCCTGAGCCGTTGAGGGCCTGCTCCAGGGAAAAGTCGCTGCCGATGTCGCGCAGGATTGCCTTAGCGCCAATCTCTGTGTTGACCAAAGGGGTATTTTGCCGGTTCCTGATCCGGAACGGGTGCGTGTAGTCGGTTTGAAAGGTAAGTTCGTTGTTCCGGCTCAGGTTGGTACTGCGTTCGCGATAGGTGACTATTTCAGCCATAGTCGATTCGGTGGCTGTGTAGGTATACTGGTCAGGAATATAGCTCCCCTGCATCATGACCGACAGTTCGGGTCGGAGGCTCTTATCGGCCGTATGCTGAACATCCGGCTGCGCAGGAGAGGCCTGAAACGGCAGGGTAATGCCCCGCCGGAACGTTTTGGTGTACGTCAGGTTAACTTCGCCGTTGCGGTACGCGTCCATAAACCGGATGTCCCACTGAAACTCCTGGATGGTACGGTTGCGGTTATCGGTCAGCAGACTGTAAAGCCGGCTGTTGTTTGGCCAGTTGCCACTCCAGCCGTACAGCCACAAACTGAGCCGGGCCGTAGAGTCAATATCATAATCGAGGCTCACTTCGGCATTACCGCCGGTGCCGGTATTATCCTGGCTGGTACGTTGGTAGAGTGTGTTGATGGGGCGGCCATTCTGGAGGAATGTCCGATACACATCGGCATCCCCGATAGTACGATATTCATAATAGCCGCCGGTCAGGTACAGGCCCAGTCGCCGACCCTGGACACTACCGTACCCACCCACCGACCGAACCAGGTTGCCAATTGACCCGTTAAGGCCGCCGTTGATGCCCTGGCGGGGCTTTTTTGTGGTGATGTTGATAACGCCTGCTGTGCCTTCGAGATCGTACCGGGCTCCCGGACTGCTCATAATTTCCACGGTTTTAACCTGATTACCCGGGATTTGCCGGAGGGCTTCGGCCAGATTACGCGCCATCAGGCCAGAGGGCTTGCCGTTCAGCAGTACTTTTATCTGAGTGTTGCCGCGTAGCCGTACGTTGCCGTTCAGATCCACACTCAGCACGGGTATGCGCCGGAGCACATCGGTGGCCGTACCACCCCCGGCCGCAATGTCTTTTTCGGCATTGTACACCAGCCGGTCGCCTTTGTCCTCAATCATGGCCCGTTGCGCCGTTACCACTACCTCTTTCAGGGTCTTACGGTCTGGCCGCAGCCTGATTTGACCGATCGATACCGTGGGTCGGCTGTCGGTAAGCAGAATGTTGTTCAGCATTCTGGGTACATAGCCGATGCATGATACCAATAGCCGGTAGCGGCCGTTGGGGAGTTTGACAAACGAGATTTCGCCCTGGTCGCCGGTAAGATGGCTAATCACCAGCCGGTTCTCGGCGTTTAGCAGGGCCAGTGACGCGTACGGCACCGGCTTTTTATCGATGGAGTCAACTACCATACCCACTACTTCACCGGTATAGAACGGGGCAGAGGTTGTTCGGGGAACAGATGCCGGGGTAGGGGTAGCAGGCCGGGTTTGTGCCATAGCCATTCGGACAAGGATTGTCAGGCTTAAGCAGAGAAATAATCGTTTCATGCGTTACGAAAATGTAGCAAAGGAATCAGGAAATTTGCATTCCTCAGTGGTACAACCTTGTTTAATTCAATTATAAGTTATGCCTTTGAGATTGCCCCCTGGCATCAACGGTGCGCATCAAACGTACAATGGTGACGAATACAGCCTGTTTATCCAGGTGGCTGTGACCAATCCGGAACCTGAAGCCCTACAGGAATAATACCAGATTTGGAGCATGAGTGGCTTTGGCGGGTAATTATACTGAAATTTGCGATTGATACTATGTTTTTATGAATAATTATAGTAAAAAGTAGAATTAGCCAAGAGGTCAGGATCAATATACAGGTTTTCCTGTAGTCGGAATGTAGGTCTTTGGGTATGGTACGGGAGCCGGGAGTCAAAGAAATTGGTACCGATATTGGAAGAATTACCCTGAACACCGATTTGTATAAGCTGCACAAAACGGGGGAGGGGCATAGTGAGTTCGGCATGGACAAAACGGCCGAATTACTTGATGGCGGCTTTGGGCTTTATTCGACGACCGATGTAAGGAAAAATATTGGGCCGGTTAAAACTCAATACTACAGAATTTCTCTGACCCGGCAGGACAGTGCCCGGTTTGATATTGGACTTGAAACCTATCAACCGTACCGAAACTGCATCCTGTTTGGAATACCAGGGCAGGTTTTTTCATTCTATGACGTCAGTGAGGATTTTCTGGCGTATTACATGCTGTTTGGCGAACAGTTTATTTCCCATTCATTGCTGAAGGCAGGTCAGCAGGAGTACTTCCCCTTTCTAACCTATGCTGGTTTACAATGCTTTGAACTGAATACGGATACGGCCAGTGAAATTGAGGCAATTATCTTCAAAATAAATGACGAAGTGAGCAAACGGCAGTTTATGTGTCATGACGTTATTTGCTTGTACATACAGCTCATTCTCATCCACGCCAATCGCCATTACGGAGCGATACTACGCACCGGTCAGGCCACCTCAAACTCGCTGCAGCATTTGTATACCAGCTATCTGAAACTGGTGAGCCGGCAATTTCTTACCGTTCGAAGGGTTGCCGACTATGCCGATATGCTTCATGTGTCGCCGGATTATCTGAACAGAGCGATCAAGTCCTGTTCCGATAAAACAGCCCATGAGCTAATCAACAACATGATGCTGATGGAAGCCAAGGCGTACCTGCTATATGCCGATTTATCAATTGCTGAGATTGCCTACAAGCTTGATTTTGCGGACCCATCGCACTTCAACCGCTTTTTCCGGAACTTACCCCGCTGGAGTTTAGAAAGCAGTCGTAAATATCCCATACATGGTCGGATTCGTTCAATGAGCCTCTCTGCTGCAATCATGAACTTTGGCTGTTTAATCAATCATACTACAGCCATGACAACCGAACAAAACAAAGTACTCGTCCGCTGGATCAACAAAGAGTTTATCGAGGGCGGCAATCTGCAGACATTCAATGAGATTTTTGCCGAGGATTTTGTTAACTACACAGCTCCTCCTGGCTCTCCGCAGAATCGTGACGGGGTTGTTTACTTCTTCAATCACTTATTAAAGCCTGCTTTTCCCGATTTAACGGTGGAAATTCATGAAATGATTGCCGAAGGGGATAAGGTAATCACCCGTAAATCATTTCATGCTACACACAAGGGCGAGTTTTTTGGCGTACAGCCTACCCACAAAGAGGTAGTAATGGACGTAATTGACATCATTCAGTTGCGCGATGGAAAGTACATCGGTCACTGGGGTATCCTGGATGTTCATCGTTTATTGGCGCAACTGTCTGCTCAGTAAAAAACGGCAGTTTCTGTGAACAGGCCATGAAAAAGGGGGAGTAGTTCCCCCTTACAACTCGCTCAGATACAGAATGAGTCCCAGTGATACCCGGAAGGTAGTGACATCGGCGCGATTGCTGGAGTCGAAGCCGTTAACCTGAATGGCCGATTTGCCGCCCCCCTGAAACGCGCCGTTCAGCGTAATGGCCAGCGGCAGGGCTACGTAGTAACTCAGCCCTCCCCCAACGTGTAAGGCACCCCCCTTAAACAGGAGGTTATCATAGCTGTTTCCGTTGACAACCTGGTCGAGCTTTCCGGTGCGCCGGGCGTAGCCCAATTCGACGTATGGCCGGAGCGGACGCGTGGTGGCCCGGAAGTTGAACCGCAAACCGCCGGTCAGGCTGCTGATGCGAAAGGCTTCGGCATCGAGTTGGTCCAGACTCATGAAGCTGATGTCATATTGACCGAAGGCCTCCAGCCGCTGCGTAAACCCATACCCAACCCGGACACCGAAGCCAGAGCCGCTACCCGCTTGTTCGTCCAGGTATTGAAAGTAATCCGACGACCAACTCAGGACATTGCCCTGAATGCCCAGGCTGAGTCCTTCGGTGGTGGAGCGCTGCCGGAGAGTTTGCCCGTACGACGGAGCCGTTGCCAGCAGCGTGTATGCAATAAGGATAGATGTAAACCAAAAGGAGCGCATAACTTGAATGGTGAGTTTGTGATACTGCTTGATGGTGGAAAATTCAATGTAGGGTAATAACACTGTCGCCGGTGCGTACTTCGAAGGTCTGGCCGGAGCGGAACAGCACGGCCTCGCCTTTGGCTTCCTGACTGATGGTGGCCGACCGGAGCGGTATTTGCTGACCGTTGACGGCCTCAACGGCCTGAATGCGGATCTCCAGCAAATCCCGATTGGTAAACAGCCCGTCGCCCGTCCGCTTAATCCGGGTTATTTCGCCATACGCCGTAGCGCCTTCCCGGATTACCACCTGACCATCACTCATCACCGACTCCGTCACCCGGAAGCGAAGGTTCTGCCCTTCTTTGGCGCTGGCCGAGGAGATGCTTTCCGTCAGGGCCAGATTGACCCGAACCCGCCGGATGGCAATCGACTTCTGCGATGAAGCCGGTGACGTAGGGGCCGACCGTTCGGCCGGACGTTCCACCACGGGGTCGGTTGGGGTACCGGTAGCAGGCTGCTCCTGAACCGGCGGTTTTTCGTCTCTAGGCGCTACCGGATTAGGGTTGCCCGATTTGCCGGCCCCCGGTTTCTCGGCAATAGGCTTGCGCGGTTCCGATTTGCGGGGCTCCGGGTTGTTGGGTTCCGGCTCCTTAGGCGTCCCGCTCCTGGGCGAATCGTCGACCGGTGCCGGTTTGGTAACGGGTGCCTGAACCGGCTGATTGGTCTGGCCGGTGGGGAGCGAAACCGCCCCCGACGATTCTGCCGGCTCATCCGACATCTGTTGGACCGGTGTCTGATCCGTTACCGAATCAATACTGGCAGTGGTATTCTCTGTGGGTGCCGTGTCAGTCAGCATCAGCACGATAAAGACAACGGCCAGCAGCGTGAGCACCCCGGCCAGCGACAGCTCCCAATTGGCCCTTACCCAGCTCGTCGACAGCTGCGTCATACGCTGGATCTGCGTCGCCGGTGTCATGCGTTTAGTTGCCGAGGTCAACTGGCGTTTTGGCTGAATGTCCAGCACGGCCGTCATCGGCAGAGTAGGTCCTAATGTGGCCGGGTCCAGCACGGGAGCCTGCGTGTAAAAAGGCTGGAGGGCCTGCTGAAACTCTTTCGCATCGGTGAAGCGTTTGGCCGGGTTTTTATCCAGGGCTTTCTGGACAATTGCCTCCATCTCTTTCGGAATCTGACCGTTCAGTTTCCGGAGCGGAATGGGCTTGTCTTTAATGATGCTCTGCATCAGCTCATAATCCGTGTTGCTGGCAAAGGGTAGCTTGCCCGATAGGAGCTCGTACAGCAGCACGCCCATGGCGTATATATCGGATGCCGGCGAGGGAGCTTCTCCCCGGATGAGTTCCGGAGCCATGTATTCCAGGGTGCCCACAATGCGGTTGGCCTGGGTCAGCCGCTGTTCGCCCGCCATCCGCGCAATGCCAAAATCCATCAGTTTAACGGTCCCTTCGGGCGTCAGCATCAGGTTGGCGGGTTTAATATCGCGGTGCAGAATGTTCTTGCGGTGGGCGTGGGTCAGTCCTTCCAGGCCCTGCCGTACAATTTCGGCGGCTACGGCCGGCGATAAGGAGCCGGTTCGGCGGAGCAGGGCCTCCAGGGTTTCGCCGGCAACGTACTCCATCGCCATAAAGTAGTCGGTACCGTCCTGGAGCAGGTTATACACTACGGCAATATTGGGGTGGTTGAGCCGGGCGAGTATCAGGGCTTCGTTCCGGAACCGCTCCATGAACGACGTCTGATTGAGCAGGTGCGGATGCAGCATTTTCATGGCTACCAGCCGCTCCAGCAGCGTGTCCGTTGCCTGATAAACGGTACCCATGCCGCCTTCGCCCAGCAGTGCGTCAACCCGGTATTGTTGGATAAGTCGGCCCTTCATGGGAAGTGTATGGTTAGTCATTGGAAATTTCTATGTCTCGCGTCAGTGGAAGCTCAATTTCTCTGGTTTCGCGGGGCTCGGCTTCAACGCCTACGCTGGTGCGTTCGGCTACAACCACGGTAATGTTATCGTGACCACCCCGGGCTTTGGCCATCTTAACAAGCTCGTCGGCGGCTTCCATTAAACTACCGTGGCTGAGCATCCGGACCAGGTCGGCCTCCCGGCAATATTCGTACAGGCCGTCGGAGCACAGCAGCAGCCGGTCGCCGGGGTCAAAGGGTAAGATACAGCGGCCCAGATCTATGCGCAGATCGGCCTTGGTACCCATAGCCTGCGTCAGCACGTTCCGTTCCGGATGGGTGGCGGCTGCCTGTTCGGTAATTTCGCCGGAGCGCAGCAGTTCCTGCACGTAGGTATGGTCTTCGGTCATCTGGATAAGCTGCCCGTGCTTGAACAGGTAGGCCCGGCTATCGCCCACATGAGCATAGTAGAGCTGCTGATTCTGCACCACCACGGCCGTACAGGTCGTGCCCATACCCCGAAAGGTCGGGTGCTGCTTAGCCTCCTCATAGATCTGCCGGTTGGCGATCTGAAATGCCCGTACTAAGCTTTTCTCGATGGTATCGTGGTGTTGAAAATAGTCGCGGCTGACAATCTCGGCGGCCATCTGACTGGCTACTTCACCGGCCAGATGCCCCCCCATGCCGTCAGCCACCAGCAGCAAATAGCCTTTTACCCGGCGCAGGCCTTCGTCGGCCAGCCGGACAAACAGGCCGGTATCTTCGTTGTTGGCCCGGACATTGCCCAGGTCTGAGACTACCACCGCATTTACGTCACTTACCAGGGGAGACGGATCGGGCGTGTTGTCGGTGGGCGTAGACGTCTCTTCCGGTTCCGGCCGGTGGGTCGGTTGCGTTTGACCAAAAAGACGTTTCAGGAAATTTTTCATAAAAGTCTGTAAATGGGTCCCTTTGGGCCGGACCAGCTATTTGTCAAAATAACACTGGTATAAATGGTTGACGCCAGGGTCGATCACAAACTGCCGTTCAACCCCCTGGTGTCGAATAGTGATCGGGAGGGCTTCGCCGGGAATCCGGTTCACCACAAATGGTTCTTTGTTCTGGACGCTGCCATCGGGCAGGACCAGTTGCACATCATAATCGGCATTGACCACTTCTACCTGAATCTGCTCATAGCGAGTGGGTTTAACGAGAACCTCCGGCTCCGGCGGCTCGGGCTGCGCCGGCGAACCAAACCAGAACCAGAGGCCCGTGGACAGCAAGATTGCGCCGGCCAGGATCAGACCGAATGTGTTTTGCCCCGACCGGACCCACTGCTGGGCCTCCTGCGTCAGCGTTCTCAGCCGCTCAACCGGCTGACCGGGGGTTAGCGCCCGGACCAACCCGGTGGCTGTCGGACGCCGGGCCGGGTTGGGTTGCAGGCAGGCGGTAATCAGGTCGGCCAGATGCGGGGCCAGGGCCGGATTCAGCAAACGCGGGGGCGTATACTGCCCCCGCTCAATCTGCCGGCGCAGCATCAGCGGGTTCTTATCGTCAAAGGGCAGGTGCCCCGTCGTCAGTTCGTAGAGCAGCACGCCCAGCGACCACACATCCGATGTAAGGGCTACCTGGTGGCGAAACTGCTCCGGGGCCATATACTCGGAGGTGCCAACAATATGGCCGGCCTGCGTCAGTTGGGGCGTAAACTTGCCTTTCGAGATGCCGAAATCCAGTAGCTTGGCCTGCCCATCGGGCCGGATGCGCACGTTAGAGGGCTTAATATCCCGGTGAATGATGCCCTGCTGGTGCAGGTAGGCCACTGCCCCGGCAATCTGGCCGAAAATACGGATGGTTTCGGCGTTACCGAACCGTTCCCGTTTCCGGAGTAATTCATCGAGTGGCCGGCCTTCTACCAGTTCCATAATCAGCGCCGGCCGGTTGTCGAGCAGACTATACTCGTACAGGGCGGCAATATGCGGGTGCGATACCGACGCCTGCACGTAGGCTTCGTTGCGGAAGCGGGCGGCAAACTCGGGCCGGTACAGTACTTTGACCGCAGCCGGCTGCCCCGAGGCCTGGTGTACCGCTTTAAAGACTTCCCCCATGCCACCCGCACCGAGGTACTCAGTCAGCCGGTAATCGGCAACGACCTGATGGAGTAGCGGGTGAACGGGAGACATGGGGAGTCTGGTTTGCGGGTTTGTTAGTCTACTACCTGCCGGCGGCCCATCAGTTCCATACCGTATTTGATGGGTATGGCAAAGGTGATACGGGTGGCGTCTTCGCGGCTGGTGCTGGCCGAGAATATCCCGATAACGTTGCCGTCTTTATCGAATACCGGTCCTCCACTGTTACCTGCACCGGTGGCGTTGGCGGTAAGCTGGTAATAATCGCCAAACTCACTATAGTAGGCGGCTGCTTTGCCGGTGGCCTGTCCGCGCAGAATTTTGCCGATATTGCCGGGCGTCACGGTGGCGTCGGGCACCTTGATAATCTGCGGGTTGCGGTTGCTGAAGTCGGAAGAGTATTCACCCACCACCACATCCGGCGAAATACCCGGATAGCCCATTACCGTTATGGTCTGGCCGGCGGCAATATCCTTATCGGCATCGCGCAATTTCACCGGCGTCAGCGTTTCGGCCAGATCAACCTTAATGATAGCCACATCATGTTTCATAGACACGGTAGGTTTACCCTGTGCCGGGAAGCGCTGCTCGTTTTTGTTAAAGGTTACATCCAGGTAGGTATTTACACCCTCAATTACTTTACCCGACATCGGTTTGCGACCAAAGAACTGGGTTTCGGCGGGTACCCACCGGAACGGCTCTACCGCCCGGTTCGGATCAACCTGCCAGCCTTTGGGTCCCTTCACCAGCAGCAGACCGGGAAAAGCGTCCTGCGGGAAGCTGTAGTACGAGTTCCAGGCGGCCGCTACGTGCCGGTTGGTCATAATATGGCCCTGGGGCGACACAACAAACCCTGAACCGCTGGCTCCGTACATGGCAATCGGGCGACCGGCCTGAACATTCTTTTTGGTGTCGAGCACCGGTTCGATATGGCCGTCGGCGGTTTCAACGTAAAGTGCTACTTCCCGGATGCTGCCGTCTTTTTGTTTGATCGGCATATACTGGTGGTATATATCGTCGCCGGTTGGGGTAAAGATCAGTTTATAGCCAAACTCGATAAACACTACTTTATTGGTGTTGGCGGCCGCAATCTGCTCCACAGACAACCCGTTATCCGCTTTGACCTGCTGAATAACCGGGGGTTGATTAACCACTACGGTCTCACGCTTGCCCAGCTTATCCCGGAAGGCGTAGCCGAGGCCGGCCAGTACCACCAGCACGACCGCAGCACCCAGCAGCACCGAACGAGTTGTTTTCGTCCGCTCGGTACTCATCATCCGCTCAACGGTCTGCTTGCCCAGCCCCACCTTCTGCGGCATACCGGAGCCGCCATCGTCGGTGAGCGTTGGCATGCCCGACAGGCTGATTTCGCTGGTGGGTTTAAACGACGGCACTTCAATAACCTGGGTATTCATCAGCAGGCCGGCGGGGCGTGGGTTCAGGTCGAACTGAAAAACAGGACCACCCTGGCCCAGTTGAATCTCATCGCCTGGTTGCAGTATGGCAGAACCGTTGACGCGGTTTCGGTTGACGAATATACCGTTCCGTGAGTTGTTGTCGATGATGCTGAAGCGCAGATCTTCGCCGGTATCTTTTACGATCTTACCGTGTTCGCGCGAAACGGCCGTATCGTGTTCCGGATCAAATCGGAGCGCATTGGACGAAGCCCGGCCGAACGAAATCTCCGCGTATTTTTTGTAGTCAAATTCCTCGACCTGGTTGGCTTTGGTTCCGGACAGGTGCCGGATAACGAAACGATCTACAGTAGTTGTCATGACTATGCGAATTGAGGGTGTTATAGTTGCTTTGCTGGTTTGTAAATGTGCAGGCGCGTTTGGCTATTTCCGGCCTTATTCCTGCTGAAACGGTAAAAGCCCGTTTGAACTGACGCAAACCCGGCGCTGAAAAATCTGTCGCCGTTTGAATAGGACAAAGTTGGCGGATAAAGCCTCCGCAGGAAATCGGGAAAAGCCTTGATATTATACCCCGGAAAACCTGTATTTTTTCCCTACAGGTTTTCCTATAGGCCCGTATACGTCTTTGACTTTAAAGGAATTAAACCGTAAATTCATCCCACCCCTTTTCCTGATGATTATGCGGAATCTCTACATCTTCCTGTTCTGTCTTGCCTATGCGGCAGCTACTGCCCAGAACCCGGTACTTGATTCGCTCAACCGGCAGCTACCGCAGCTACGGGCCGATAGCGTTAAAGTGAGAACCCTGCACGAACTGGCAACCAACTACTGGTGGAACGGCTATGACTCGCTGGCCCGGCAAACCCTGACGGACGCCCTGACGCTGGCGAAGCAGGTGAAAGATGCCAGGGGCGAAATTCGCGTCCGGCTGGCGCTGGCCCGAATCGAGGCCGATTACCTCTCCGACACCAAATCGGCCCACGCTACCCTGGACACAGCCGAACGCATGGCTATTGCCATTCATGATCTGTCACTACAGGGGCAGGTGCTGCTCCGGCGGGCACAGCTTTATGTGAACATCATGGCAAAGCTGCCACTGTCCCGACAGCTTATCAACAAGGCATTGACGCTATTTAGGCAGGCTGGCGATATACAGTGGCAGGCGCAGGCGTATAACGAAATCGCCATCGCCAAAATGGGCGAAGGGCAGTATGTGGAGGCTATCAACGCCTGGCTGCAGGCCCGCCGGTTGCAGGAACGCATTCAGGACTGGAAAGGGCTGCGGGCCACGCTGCCCAACCTGGGGGCGGCTTATGTGAAGGTAAACAGGAACGACGCGGCCTTTGCCTGCTTTGCCGAAGCCGAAAAAGTGGCCGCCCGGCTGAACGACGAATTGGTCCGGATATTCATTCTTGGCAAGAAAGCCCAGATTCTGGAGAAGGAAGGGAAATATACCGAAGCCCTTCCGCTTTATATGCAGCAGGTAAAGGTATACGGAGAGCGCCATGTACCGGCTAATCTGGCGCGGGCGTATGCCAATGCCGGCCGGATGTACCTCCACCTGAAGCAGTACGACAAAGCACTGTCGTATACTACCCTGTCGCAGCGGACCTACCGGAATACCGTCGAAAAATCGCAGGAGGTGATGGAGCACAGCGCTCAGGCTACCTTTGGGCAGATCTATCTGGCGCTGAACCAGTACCAGCGGGTGATTCCGTATGCATCGGCGGGATTGGCCTGGACCAAAGGCGTTAAAGAGATGCGTCCGGAGCGGACCGAGTACATCCGGCAGCTCGCCGAAGCCTACGAACACCTGAACCAGCCGGCCAAAGCCCTGTATTATTACAAGTGGTACAAAGCCGAAGCGGATACCATGCTGAACGATGAAGCCATTCAGAAGGCAACCATAGCCGGCATGACCTACGATTTTGAGAAAAAGGAGCAGGCTGGGCGGCTGCAGCAGGCCCGGCAGCAGAGCCTCATCCAGTCCCTGGAAAACGATAAGCTGAACCAGTCCCGCAACTTTCTGATCGTATTGCTGGTTCTCAGCGTCGGCATTCTGAGCCTTGCTTTCTGGAGTAACCGGCGGCTGCGGGAAAAGAATCAGGAACTGCGGCTAAAGCACGCCGAAATTGAAGCGGCTTTGTATCAGGGACAGACCCTTGAGCGGAAGCGCGTTGCCGGCGAGCTGCACGATAGCGTAGCGGCCAAAGTATCGGCCCTGAAGTGGCGGCTGGAAGCCCTGGATACCTCGCAACTGGATCTGAGCCAGCAGCAGGAGCATACCCGGTTGCTGGAACAGATGGGGGAAGTGTACGAAGATATTCGGACGATCTCCCACAACCTGATGCCCGAAATCCTGGAGAAGCAGGGCCTGCAGGCGGCTCTGATTAAACTGACCGATACCCTGAACGTGCAGAACCGCACACGCTTTTTGCTGGAAGTTGATGAGTCTGGAGAAAAGATATTCGGGAAAACAGCGTATGAACTCTATGCGATCACGCTGGAACTGGTGAACAACATTCTCAAACACGCCCATGCCCGCCGGGCCAATATTGTTCTGCAGCGCAGTCAGGGCTTACTTACTTTAACAGTACAGGACGACGGCCTGGGTATAAACAAAGCCCAAAGTGCCGACGGTGTTGGTTTGCAAAATATCCAGTCGCGCCTGGAGCGGCTCGGAGGAACGTATCTGATCTCCAGCCGGGAGCCCGAGGGAACCTGTATCAACGTCAGGGTGCCTATAGCAGTCCATGCCTGACGGCGTACTTAATAATGCCGATGGAGTTTTTGACGCCCAGCTTGCGCAGGATGTTGTGCCGGTGCGTCTCTACGGTGCCGGGGCTGATAAATAGTTTCTCGGCAATGGCGTTGGTGGAAAGCTCCTGGGCAATCAGGCGGATAATGTCAAGCTCCCGGTCCGTCAGCGGGGCCAATGGAGCCGGCGCTTCGTCCGATGGGCGTATAGGCTCCACCGGTAAGGCCATCAGCTTCGTCATCACCGATTCCGAAAAATACTTTTCACCCCTGGCTACGGTTTTCAGGGCTTTCTCCAGTTCCGCTTTGCCGGCTTTCTTCATCACATAACCTGATATGCCGGCCCGGAAGGCATCCCGGATACTGTCGACATCTTCGGAGATGGTCAGCATCAGTACCTTGGTGGTGGGAAAATGCTGCCGGATCTGCAGCGTGAGGTTAATGCCGTCGAGGTGGGGCATATTCATATCGGAGAGGACTACATCAACGGCATTCCCGCGCAGAAAGTCAACGACATCGCGGCTGTCATTAAATGTGCCGATCACCTCGATACCATCAATGCGGCTCAACAGCAGGGACAGACTGTCCAGAATCATTTCGTGATCATCGGTAATGATGACGCGGATTGGAGACATACGGCGGTCAGTTGGGCTAAACCAAAGATAGCCATAGTTTAGCGAGTGGCAAGGGCCTGGTACGTATATTCCTGCCGGTAGGCTTATTGTTTGTAAACCTTGCCGTCTTTCATTACAAACCGGACCGTTTGCAGGGTTTTGATGTTCTGTAGCGGGTTTTGGTCCACGGCAATAATATCGGCCAGTTTACCGGTTTCAATGGTGCCGATCTGGTCTTTCATCCCTAATAGTTCGGCATTGGTTACCGTAGCGGATTTGATGGCTTCGGCCGGTGGCATGCCCGCTTCTACCATGTACTCAAATTCCTTAGCGTTGTTGCCATGAATGAATACACCCGCATCGGTCCCAAAGGCGATCTTAACACCGGCCTTGTAGGCTTTGGCAAAGGTATCCTGGATTTTGGGGCCGATAGCGATGGCTTTGGCGGCTACCATTGGGGGGTAGTAGCCAAATATCCGGGCTGAGTCGGCGGCTGTCCGGCCTGCAATAATGGTGGGTACGTAATAGGTGCCGTGCTTTTTGAATAAGGCAATCGCTTCGTCGTCCATCAGCGTGCCGTGTTCGATGGTGGTTACGCCGGCACGGATGGCCCGTTTCATGCCTTCGGCCCCGTGAGCGTGGGCGGCTACGGTAAAGCCGTAGTCTTTCGCAGCTTCAACAACGGCTCTCACTTCTTCTTCGGTAAACTGGGGACCGGAGCCATCTTTGGCCATGCTCAGCACACCACCGGTAGCGGTGATCTTAATGACATCCGACCCATCTTTATACCGTTGGCGCACGGCCTTGCGGGCATCTTCCGGCCCGTTAATAACGCCTTCGTTCGGGCCGGGATCACCCATCAGGTCTTTGCGGTAGCCGTTGGTCGGATCGGCATGACCGCCTGTGGTGGCAATGGACTTGCCGGCCGTAAAAATACGCGGGCCGTCTACCAGTCCCCGGTTAATGGCATTGCGCAGGGCGATGTTGACACCGGTACCACCTAAGTCGCGAACGGTGGTAAAGCCCGCCAGTAACGTTGTTTTGGCGATTTGCGCGGCCTGGAAGGCTATATCGGGTACGTTGTTGGTAAAGCGGTCGTAGGAGCCGCCCCGGCGCGTTTCGCTTTCGATATGCACGTGCATATCAATGAGGCCGGGCAGTACGGTTTTGTTTTTCAGATCAATAACCTGATCACTGCCCGCCGGGCGGCTGTAGCCTTTCTGAATGGCGGTGATCTTGTTGCCTTCGACCACTACGGTCATTTCCCGCTGTAGGTCACTGCGGGTACCATCCAGCAGTGACCCGCAGTGGAGCAGGGTGCGCTGGGCAAACAGGGGATTGGCAACTAAACAAAGGCCGGTGAGGACCAGCGAAATTTGGTAAAATCGATTCATAAAGACAGATAAGTACGAGTGGGCTACATTAAAACCGCAGGCAGCGGCTGATGCGATCCTAAAATAAGGAAGATTTTCTTTTAATTCAGCGCTAATGGAGGTTTAACGGGCGCTTAATTACTGTAGTCTGTAATCTGGATACATTTGTATTGTACTTAGTTACCAATAGCTCTGTACATTATAGTACCTACCGTAACGAAAAACCGCCCAAAAGGCGGTTTTTCTCTTATGCACCGGATTGGGTTATGATCAACGCTTCACAATAACGCCGTCGGCCACGAAGGCCAGCGCCTTTTCAGGCTGGGTTATTTTTGCAATCTCTTCCTTGCTCTTGCCGGCATCTTCAGCGTAGTGCCGGAGTTCGGCAACCGGGGTAGTGGTTGTCTGGGCGGTACCCTCAACAACTACGGTTTTTCCCACGATGTCTTTCGGTACAAAAAAGCCGTAATCCCGGAAGGTGACGCGCATGGTTTCGCCATTGCTGGTTTTTACCTTCATCCAACAGCCCTTTGCCTGGCAGACGGATTCAACAGTTCCCTCCACTTTGGTGTTGAGGGCCTCTTTACCGTTCATTTTTGCCGCCAGTTGTGTGGCGGGTATGGCGCCTTTCTCCGAAATCTTTTTGCCGTGGTAGCTGACAGCTTCCTGCTGGGCAAAAGCGCCGGCGGTAAGGCCCAGCATCAGAACGAGTGACAGTAGTTTTCTCATACGCTATAAACGTGTTTGGTACAAATATAGGAGTTTGAGGTTTGACGTTAAAACGGCGAAGCAACTTCAAACCTAAAACTTCAAACGGCACCGGCCGCCCGGCTCAAACTATCTTATTGCAGCACTTCCAGCCAGCCTTTGCATTTGGTGCCACTGGGCGTGGTCATAAGGTAGTAGTAGGTGCCGTGTGGTACGTTCGGACCCCAGTCATTACCGTAGTTATCGGTCCGGTACAGCAGCTTGCCCCAGCGGTTATAAATCTCCAGTTTGGCCCCTCGGATACCCAGGTCGAACACCTCGTTTCTGCCGTCGCCGTTGGCCGTAATCACGTTCGGGATCTCGCTCATGTTCTCTACCTCGATCGGCAGCGAAACAGCCAGGGAGCAGCCATTCTTAAAGGCGGTCAGCGTTACCTCATAACGGCCGGAGGTCTTATACTGGTAGCCTTCCGGAGTATTGGTGCGCAGGGTATCGCCGTTGCCCATCGACCAGACATACCGCTCGGCATTGGCCGTTTTGTTGGTAAACTCCAGCCGCATGGGCTGACCGCAGCTGGTAGCGGTGTTTAGGTTGAAGGCCGGGCGGTATGACTCATCAATGCTGATGGTTACACTCCGGCGGGCGGTGCAGCCAAACTCGTTTACCATATCGACGGTATAGGTGGTGGTTTTGGTCGGATTTACCACCGGGTTGGCGGCCGCGAGGGTGGTAATCCCGTCGGTGGGGGTCCAGGTGTACCGGGTGGCTCCCTGGGCCCGCAACTGCACTGTCTGGCCGGCGCAAAGCGTGGTGTCGCGGCTGATGCGGAAATCGGCCGGCCGGATGGTGATGACCCGTTTCGCCGAGTCGACCAGCTGGCAGGTCAGCGGATTATAGGCCCGCAGGGTAACCAGGTACTGCCCCGGCTTATCGAAAGTGTACTTGACCACATCTGTTGTCGTAGCGTTTGTTCCCCCGGTGATGGTCCATTCGTAGCGAATGCCGCCCTCGCTGGTGTTTACAAAGTCGAGCGTCAGTGGTGAACAGCCTTCGACCACGTCTTTTTTGGTGCCCTCATAAGTATCGAACGCAGCTTTCAGCCGGTCGATGTTGAACTTGAAGGCGACGTTGTTGCAGTTATCGCTGTTGTTGGTTTGCGACCAGGCCTGGGGTGTTGTTGGGAAGCGGGTGCCGCCACAGGCGCAGGCCGAGTGATAGATCACACCCGTTTTATCAAAACGGCAGGTACCGCCATCGACATGATCACCCCGATCGTTGAGTGGGTTAGCCGGGCTGTCGCTGCCCATATAAGTGGCGTACAGCAGCGATTTGGCCCCCCGCTCCAGCACGGCTATCCAGAAGTTACTGCCGTTGGTGGTGCGCTTGTAGGCATTGGTGGTCACCGGCAGGTTATTGGTGTTGCTGGCGGTGTTGTTGCCCGTGCGCTGGTTGACCACCCCACCCCAGCCGGAGAGATAAATGTTACCACATTCATTCACCAGAAAGGCCGTCGGACTAATATCGGCCACCCCCCGGCGACCAGAACCGACTACGGTAGAAAATACCGACTGCCGCAGGTCGCTCGATAGGGCGTGAATAAACTGACCACTACCTGCATTCTGGTAGATACCCGATGTTACCGGATAGGTGCCGTTGGTGAGGCCGAATACATACGGTCGCTCCTCGGGGTCAATGTCGATCAGGTATCCCACTTCATCGCGGGTAGTGCCGAGGTATGTTGCGCGTTCGAGCTGATCGTTCACAAAACGGGCCACAAACGCATCTTCTTCCCCGCCCAGTGTAGCCTGGTAGGCGCCGGTGGTACCAGGAAAATTGGTGCTGTGGGTTACCCCGGTTACGAACAAAGCTCCGGAGCGTGTCTGCTTCAGCCCGTAGGCGGCATCGTAGCCGCTGCCGCCCAGGAAGGTGGCCCATTCAAGTTGCCGCAGATCGGCACTGAGCCGTAGTACAATGGCATCGGCCAGACCGCCGAATCGTCCGGTCGTCGCCGGGAAATCGGTGGAGGTAGTTACGGTTGAGACATACACCCGGTCGGTAGGGTCTACCAGCACTTCGCCCCGTAGTTCATCGCCGTAGTTGTGAATGCTGAGGTTCTGCACCGTATAGTTCAGGCCGTCGTTCCGGCTGCCACCCACATACGTGCTGGCCGGGAGAGCCGTTCCGGTGGGGCTGAGCTTGCTGATGAACAGATCGGTACCCTGGCGGAAGAAGATGCTGCTGACAGCCGTAGTTGGGCCTGCCGGAGGAGCGTTGCCGGAAGGGGTAAACGGCTCTCCACCCGAAAACCGCCGGCTGAAAGCGCCTTCGGTGGTTGGGAAATTGGCCGAGGCTGTAACGCCATAGATGACCAGTTCACCTTTGCTGTTGACCATCATACTGTTTGGCGTCTCGACCAGACTACCGCCCAGAAAGGTAGAGTAGAGCAGTTGCCCGTTATTGGCGTTGAACTTGAAAATAGCCACGTCTATTTCTCCTGCATAATTGACCTGGTACGCGCCCCGCGATACGGTCATCTGGGCACCAAACACAATACCCCCGGCATACAGGTTCCCCTCGGCATCGTAGGTGGCGGTATGCCCCCAGTTGTCGGACCGGGAGCCGGTGTAGGTGGCAAATACCAGTTCAGGATCAATGGTCAGCGTCTGGGAGCGGTCGTAGCCGTTCGGAAAGATAAAGCGGGCGGTTGTACCTGCTAATTCCCACTTGGCGGGCACTTCAACGGCTTTTCCGTTTTGGCTGATATAGCTGTATGGCTGGCTTTCGCGGAAGGTATGGACGCTGGTCTCAATCAGCAGCCGTTTATCGTCCATCCGCAGCTTATCGGCACCCTGGTACACCAGCCGGATCACCGACGGATCGGCATTGGGCTGTACAATAAACTCGTATTTCAATGTCTCATAAAAGGCGTACAGCCGCAGATCGATGCCGGGGTAAATATCGTGGTAGATAATTTCGCCGTAGGAGGGCACCTCGCCGGCCCATTTGGTGGGGTCGTTGCCCAGGAAGTAACTGATCGGGATTGTGGCGGGGTGCAGGCCTTCAATCCGGCTGTCGGGCCGGCTACCGGCCAGTTCCATCTCCACGCCGTGAACCCGCAGGGAGGGGTTAGCGTAGGCTTCGGGTTTGCCGGCGTGCCGGTCGGCTACGGATTGGGAGTCGTAGAAGACATAGTGCAGGCTGGTTTGCTTCAAATACAGAAAACCACCCGGCAGATCGGCCCGGTAGCGTACGTCGGCGGGCCATTGCCCCCGGTTCTCCACAAACACGATTCCCTTGGAGGGGGCGGCCTGGAGTGACAGGCAAAACAGAAGGAGTGAAAGAATGGTGGAGTAGATACGCAACATACCGAAAACGGCTAGAGAACAGGCGTTAAATCTACAAAAACTATTCTTAAACCGAACAGTGGCGGTTACTTCCAGCGGGTAATATCCAGCACGTGAGGGCAAAATTCGTACTCCGAAGGTTGGTTGGAGCCGATCAGTAGCAGTTGATCGGCGGTGAGCTGCCGCACGTGCTCGTGATACCAGGCGGCTCCTTGTTTGTCCAGGTTCGAGGTCGGTTCGTCCAGAATCACCACCGGTACCTCCGAGTAGAACGCCAGCCCCAGTTTGACCCGCTGCTTCATGCCCGACGAGTAGAACTTGATTTCTTTATGAGCAGCATGGGTCAACTGCATCCTGCCGATGACGTCTTCGGGTGTATAGTCGGCCTTGAATGATTTGAACCGGCAATGGAAGTCCAGCAGTTCCAGCAGCGTCAGTTCCTCAATCAGCTCCAGATAGGGCGCGGCAATGATTACCTGTCGGAACCAGTCTTCAGACTCCAGCGCCTTCCCCTGTCGATAAAACGTTAGCGTACCTTCGGAAATGGGGAGGCTACCGGCCAGCAACTGCAGCAGCGTCGATTTGCCGCTACCGTTGGGGCCGACGAAGGTATAGCTGTTTCCGGCGTTCAGGTCTAAGTCAACCCGGCGAAAAATCCACTCTTTCCGGTATTTTTTACCCAGTTGTTCAGCCAGAATTTGCATGCATGATGGTTTGAGGTTTGAAGTTTAAGGTTTGAACGGGGCCGCCCGGCGGTTAAAACGGCGAGGCAACCTCAAACCTCAAACTTTAAACTTCAAACAAATTTACTCCTTCTCTACCCCCACGCTTGATGGGCCGCGCATGATGCCGCGCTCAGAGGTGCGGATAAAGTTAACAATTTCATCGCGTTCGTTGGAAGGGGGGAGTTCCAGTTCGATTTGAGTTAATGACTCAGCGTTGTTCAGCCCCCGCAGGTAGATAAACCGGTAAATCTCCTGAATTTCGCTAATCTTCTCGTTGCTAAAGCCGCGACGGCGCAGGCCAACGGAGTTGATACCAGTATATGCGAGCGGTTCACGGGCGGCTTTGGTATACGGCGGTACATCTTTCCGGACCAGCGACCCACCCGATACCATAGCGTGCGCTCCAATTTTGGTAAATTGCAATACCGAGCTTGAGCCGCCAATGATTGCCCAGTCGCCCATGTGTACGTGGCCGGCCATCTGCACATTATTGGTCAGGATACAGTTGTTGCCGATGCGGCAATCGTGGGCCACATGCGTGTAAGCCATAATCAGGCAATTGCTGCCGATTTCGGTCTTCCAGTGTTCTTCGGTGCCCCGGCTGATAGTGGCGTATTCGCGGATGGTGGTGTTGTCGCCAACATACGTCAGCGTGTATTCATTGTGGAATTTCAGATCCTGCGGAATAGCCGAGATAACGGCACCGGGGTATATGCGGCAGTTTTTTCCGATCCGGGCTCCTTCATTGATGACCGCGTGGGATCCAATCCACGTGCCTTCCTGTATCTCAACGTCTTTATGAATTACGGCAAATGGCTCGATAACAACGTTATGGGCTATTTTGGCTTCAGGATGGACGTATGCCAATGGTTGTAGCATTCAAGTTACGTTTTTTGGTCGATAGTCATTCGTCAATAGTCGCTGACGTTGTTTACTAACGACTATTGACCATCGACTATTGACAAACGACTATCGACTTATTTTTTCTTCACTAAACTCGCAATCATCTCGGCTTCGCAAACGAGTTGTCCGGCAACGTAGCCCCGCCCCTGCATCTTCACAATACCCCGCTTCATAGGCGAGGTAAACTCGCATTTATAGATGATGGTATCGCCGGGCACCACATTTTTCCGGAACCGGCAGTTTTCGATGCCGATCAGATAGGGCCAGTAGTTTTCGGGATCGGTTACGGTGCTGAGGACCAGGATACCGCCTGTCTGTGCCATAGCCTCCAGTTGCAACACGCCCGGCATAACCGGGTTGCCGGGGAAGTGGCCCAGAAAGAACTGCTCGTTCATGGTTACGTTCTTAAGGCCCACCACACTGGTTTCGTCCATGGCAATAATCTTGTCGATCATCTGGAAGGGATACCGGTGGGCCAGCAGATTTGACACTTGATTGATGTCGTACACCGGCGCCTGTTTGGGGTCATAGGTAGGCACCTGGTTGGCGGCATTTTTCTGGATCAGCTTCTTGATTTTTTTTGCAAATGCTACGTTAGCTGCGTGGCCAGGCCGGGCTGCCAGAATCTGCGCCTTCAGCGGCCGGCCAATCAGGGCCAGGTCGCCAATGAGGTCCAGCAGCTTATGGCGGGCCATCTCGTTCGGGTAGTGGAGTTCCAGGTTATTCAGAATTCCCTCTTTCTTATTGACACTGACCTTCGGTTTGTTCAACAGATCGGCCAGGTAATCCAGTTCACCATCCTTTACCTCTCGGTCGACAATTACAATGGCATTGGTCAGGTCACCGCCTTTGATGAGGTCCTGCTTATATAACGCTTCCAGTTCGTGCAGAAAGCAGAATGTCCGGCACATCGCAATTTCAGACCGAAACTGGGAAATATCGTTCAGTGATGCGTGCTGGCTACTAATGACCCGCGAGTTGTAGTCAACCATTACCGTCAGCCGATAATCGTTCAGCGGCAAAGCGGCAATTTCAATATCTTTCTCCGGGTTACGGAAGTGAACAAATTCACTGATTTCGAAATAGTTCCGGTTGGCTTTCTGCTCTTCAATCCCGGCAGCTTCCAGGGCGTCTACAAATTTGATGGAACTGCCGTCCATAATTGGTGGTTCCGGGCCGTCGAGCTGAATCAGGGCGTTGTCGATCTGCAGGCCGACCAATGCCGCCAGCGTATGCTCTACCGTATGGATGCGGGCTCCGCTCTGCTCAATAGTCGTCCCGCGTGACAGGTCCACAACGTTATCAACGTCGGCGTCTACAATAGGCTGGCCGGGGAGGTCTACGCGCTGGAATTTATAACCGTGGTTGGCGGGGGCAGGCAGGAACGTCATCGTTGCCGTTACGCCTGTGTGTAAGCCTACTCCCGATACCGAAACGGCCTTCTCAATAGTCTGCTGCTTGCTATTCATTCGATCATTCCTTTCTCTGAGCCTGTAGCATGGGGTGCTGATGGGTACGGATTGTAATCCGGCTACAGGCTATGTACTATACGCTACTTATGATTCAGGTGTTGCTCCTGATTGTTCAGATGCTTTTCTACGTGGTGAATCCGCTTCTCCAACTGGGGGAGTTTACGGAACACGGCCAACGACCGAAAATGGTCATTCAGCTCGAATGCGGGTGAGCCGTTTAGCGACGTACCTTCTTCTTTGATGGATTTCCCAACGCCCGATTGTGCCCCCACTTTGGTACGGTTTGCAATGGTTAAATGACCCGCAAAGCCGACCTGACCGCCAATAATGCAGTTGTCGCCGATCTTGGTTGAGCCGGATACGCCGGTTTGCGCGGCAATAACGGTATTTTTACCAATTTCGACATTATGAGCGATCATGATCAGATTGTCCAGCTTGGCACCCTGCCGGATAACCGTAGAGCCCATTGTCGCACAGTCGATGGTTGTATTGGCCCCGATGCTCACAAAGTCTTCCAGAATGACATTGCCCAACTGGGGAATGGCTTTGAAGCTACCATCGGTCTGGGGCGCAAAGCCGAAGCCTTCGCTGCCGATCACCACGTTGGGGTGGAGGGTGCAATAATTGCCAATTACGGAATTGTCCAATATTTTGACTCCCGAATGGATGATTGTGTTATCGCCGATTCGGACGTTATCACCAATATATGCCTGGGGATAGATTTTAACGTTATGGCCAATCCGGCAGTTGCGCCCGATGTACGAAAACGCACCCCGGTAAATCTGATCGCCTACTTCACTGTCGTCGCCCAGGTGCGATGGCTGTTCGATACCCGCACGTTTGTAGGCAATCCGCTGATGGTATTCTTCCAATAAGCGCGTAAAGGCCGAATAGGAGTTGTCAACAAAGATCAGCGCGGCCGGTACCGCCATTTTTGGGGTGAAGCTGCGATCAACAATAACCGCCGACGCCTGGGTAGTATAGAGATGGGGCTCATATTTCGGATTGGATAAAAATGATATGCAGCCGGGTTTCCCCTCCTCGATTTTGGCAAGCTGGTTTATCACTAACGAATCGTCACCGTCTACCTCTCCTCCCAGCAGCATGGCAATCTGCTTGACTGTAAACTCCATATAATTATAATAGCCGTGGCGAAGCGTAAAATACGCTCAGAAGTTTTGGGCGCTAAGGTAGCCAACAAATCAGACTATTTATACAGATGAAAGATTATTTCAAAAAATTGTTCAACGTATACCAAACTAAAAAGCCTTGCTTTAATCCTATTTTAAGAAAGTACCCGACTGGGTTGCCAGCGCAGGTGTTTTGCCCAGCAGACGTAATAGCGCCGGACAATATGCGTCAGGGCCTTAATATTAGGTAAATCCGATGCATCGGCAATGTCGATCACCTGATTACTCTTCAGCTTGATGTTAATTTTGTCGCCCAGCGGCAGGTAAGCCGCATTGGTAGCCTGTCCTTCCACTAAAAAATACGATAGCTCATCGTCCTGCAGGCCTTTCTGCCGGAGTTGCTTTTCCAGTTCCTGCACCAGCTCTCCCGCAAACGGCTCCGTTGAGAGCATAATTTTGAACAGCCGGCGGTTGAGCAGCATCTGGCAGAGCGTAGATAAGATCTGGTCCGGGTGGCGGCTCCACTGCTTGATGCAGTACCAGATATCATGGTCATCGATGCGGGTGAAAGCCTCCAGATATTCTGATGAGCGGCTAAACTCTTCCAGACGGATGGTCTGACTAAGAAAGAGCAGAAAGTCAGCTGAGGCCGGCACCATTTCTCCGCTCCGGAGCAGGAACCGTACCCGGCGCAGGATCTGCACCAGCATCGACTCGGCACAGATAGATGTTTTGTGCAAATAGACCTGCCAGTACATCAGTCGCCGGGCGTTCAGGAAGTTTTCGATGCTCATAATGCCTTTTGCTTCGACCACCAGTTGGTCATCGACCAGGTCGAGCATCTTGATAATCCGGTCGGCACCGATGGTGCCCTCGGCAACGCCGGTGTAAAAGCAGTCTCGGTTGAGGTAGTCGATGCGGTCCATATCCAGCTGGCTCGAAATAAGCTGGTGGAAGAACGGCCGTTCGTAGCTGCCCTCAAACATGCGGATGGCCAGCGACAAGGCACCGCCAAACTGCCGGTTGAGTTCGTGCATGAGCAGCAGCGAAATTTCTTCGTGCGGTACGCCTTCCAGAATGCAGCATTCCAGCACGTGCGAGAACGGACCGTGGCCGATGTCGTGCAGCAGAATAGCGATCTGGGCCGCTTCGCACTCATCGTCCGACAGCACATGACCTTTGTTGCGGAGCGTATTCATGGCGTGGCCCATCAGGTGCATAGCCCCCAGGGCGTGGTGAAAACGCGTGTGCAAGGCCCCCGGATACACAAACTCCGACATGCCGAGTTGCTTGATCCGCCGGAGCCGCTGAAAATACGGGTGCTCGACCAGATCGAACAGCAGTTCGGTCGGAATGGTGATAAACCCATAAACCGGGTCGTTCAGAATCTTCTTTTTGTTGGGATGCGGCAACGTGGAGCTTGGTTGTTGTTTACCAAACAAATATACCAAATACGGGCCGATATGTTTGAGCCGCGCCCTAAGAGTATCTTGCAAATTTTGCCTATTGGCTGTATATTTGCATACTTTCGCTTCGTTGAAGCGGAAAATGGGCTTGTAGCTCAGTTGGTTAGAGCACCTGACTCATCAAATTTAGTTCGGTTAAACGAATTATTGCTGGTGCTTTCGCTGAGGAATCAGCGAATGAGCAGGGGGTTAATTCAGGGAAACCTTAACGAGTATCAATCTGGTACGTTCGATGGCAATCCTGAGCCAAGCCGGGTAAATGGTCAATTACGACAGCAGTCGTAAAGTAACCCGGACGGTGCAGAGACTAAGAAGTGAGGAGACCTACCGATACGCTTCTGCTAACGCCCCCCACCCCATCCCCGAAGCCTTCGGGAAGGGTGATGAGATAGTCCTACTACTTTGGGAAACCAGAGGAAAGTGAATCAGGTGGTCCCTGGTTCGAGCCCAGGCTGGCCCACAATGGAGAAAGCCACTTAGCAGCAATGTTAAGTGGCTTTTTATTTGAATTATAGGGTCGAAGTCTTAGACGTATACGCCGTACTCAATGCGGGTTAGCACATCATCGACAAAACCAAAACCACTGATTGTTGTTAACAACTGCAACGGTGCCTTCCCTTTTAGCTCCCTGAGCGGATGGCGCAACCAGTCGGCCAGTGCATCGGCCCGGTCATCGAAAACGAGCAGGCCAAACTGCATTTTCACAGCAATGCAATGGCAAGTTGGCAGCTCAACAGGCTTCTTTTACAATTGACTTACTAATTCCTTCACCTCTGCAATTGTATGCGTATCGTCCAGACGCCTGGTTTCAAACACCATAAAATACGTGTACTTCCGGTTTGCCGGGCCACTGTCTGCCGGGCCAATCGTGGCGGGGTTTCGATTAGCCTGATCGGCCCAGGTGAGGCCCAGGCGGTTTTTGGCTGCGCTGTCGGAATTGTCGCGGTCGTCGCCTTTGGTTTCGAGTACGATGAGCGTACCTTTTTGGGTGTACAGGATGAAATCAGGGTAATGGTTGGATTTGAAGCCGTTGATGGCAAAGCCTTTCCCCCGTGACAAATTGCGGTGCCAGAACAGCACATTGGGTAGCGCAGCTAATTCAGCAATAACCCGCTCCTCGAAATTGTTCATGCTGCCTTCCCGCTCGTAGAGCGACTTGCCAAGCGATTTTCCCAGGGTGCCGGGGACAATGGCTTTCTTGAACGTGAAGCCCGGCTCTACCATAATCTTACCGACAATCAATAGCTTTTTAAATTGCTCTTCGGCGTATTGGTCGGCCAGCGCCCGGATCTTCTTTTTGATCTTGTCGCGGTAGGTGTATTCCCGCGCCAGCAGGTCTTTTACCCGCCCGGCGTCGAAACTGCTCAGGATGCGCTCCAGGTAGAGCCGGATCTGAGCGTCGGGGATTGGGTACATATCGCCGATCTGTTGCATCAGCCGGTGCGCGAGGTCTTTTACCTGACCGGCTTTGGGCTTGCTGAGGATGTACTCGACAAAGACTTCCTTCACCTGGACATTATCGATTTGCAGGAAGACCGGCCGGTACTGATTGCCCTGGGTGTGTTCAAGGTCAATTTTGTACAAGTCACTGTCGACGGTATCCCAATCGATTTTGATGTCTTCCTCCGCCAGTTTAAAGCCTTTCAGCAGCACTTCCTGGTTGAGCAGCACGCGTTCGGCCTCGCCAAACAGGCCGATAGGCGGTACCGACAGGTAAAACTGCGGCAGGCTTAGGGTCTGAACAAGGGCCGCATAATCGTCTTTGATTGCAACTGTTTTCACTTTATCGCCGAGTTCCGACAACAGGGGTAGCAACTCGCCGGCCTCCTGCTGCTTAATCTGTTGGTCAAACGCCTGATTTTTCTCCACCGCTATCTGCGTAATGCTGGTCAGCGCGGATGAGGGTGCCAGAATAACCGGCTCATCCAGCGAAGCCGTAGCGTCAAACTGAATCTTTTCCGGTTCGATTTCCTCATTGCCAGGCTCCGCCGTTTCCGGAAACAGATAGCTCTGTAACACCTGCGTTGCCGGTTTAGGGTGGCTATCGGTTTGCTGGGCTTCACCTGCGGCAGGCGATCCTGCCGCACGGTAGTCGTTCCGGCTGAAACCGGCCGACTCCAGCCCCCGGATAATGCTTTGCAGCGTTTCGTTGAATTTGGCCGATGCCGTCAGTACGTAAGAGACATTGAGCAGGTCGTTGGTGTGGCGCACTACGTAAGGCTGCCGCAGCACCCGCCCCAGAATCTGCTCGATGTCTACCGCCGACGACCGGTCGGCAAGCGACGCCAGAATGTAGGCAAACGGGCAATCCCAGCCTTCTTTCAGGGCGTTGACGGTGATGATGTAGCGCACCGGGCAGCTCGGACTCATCAGGTCTATCCCGGCCAGTTCGTTGATGGTGGCCGTTTTGATTTTAATCTGCTCCTCCGGAATCTTCAGCTTCAGCAACTGCGCTTTTAGTTTCTCAAAGGTCGTGTTGTCTTCCCCGACTTTGGGTTGCGCCTGGAATAGGACGATAGGCCGGATGTAACGCCCGCCCGCTTTGCGTTCCGCTTTGGCCAGGTGCTCCAACTGCCGTTGCAGGTTTAGGGCGCTCTCGACCACCTGCGTTTTATCCTTGTGGTTGTAGGCAATCACGGGCAGCTTCACCATGTGCTCTTTTTTCAGCTCAATAGCCGGTACATAGCTGATGATGTTGGCGTTCTTCTTCGGCGTAGCGGTCAGATCCAGCACAAACGAGGGGTTGAGGTTGCGGAGCATCTCTACGCTCAGTTCGCTTTCGGCATTGTGGCTTTCGTCGACTACCACCACGGGTGTCAGGCTGCGGATGACGTTGATCAGCGCAGTCTGGTCGGTATCGGCCAGCAGGTGCTGGTCAGAATCATACAGGCTGGCGAAGGTGGACAGCGCTCCGTTTTCCTCGAAGATTTTCCGGTCTTCTTTTTTGGTGGCCCGCAGACTACCAAAACTCAGCACAAAGATGCTCAGTTGCTGCTGCACCACTGCGGGGCTGAAGTTAGCTCCCTGGAGGAGGTCTTTTTTCTGGTAAACCGCCACCCGGTGGTTAAACAGGCTGTTCAGTTTCTGCCGGTAAGGGTGGCTCGGGTTAGAAAGGTTACGTACCGTCTGATCCAGCAGGTTGCTCCAGGGCACCATCCAAACCACCGCTTTGGGCCGTTCGGTTGCGTAGGCATCAAACAGCGTACGCAGCGCATTAACGGCAATAAACGTTTTACCGCCTGCGGTGGGTACCTTTACGCAGACATGTGGTGTACCCGGAATGTTGTTCTGGTAAGGCCGCATACCCGTACCGGTCAGCGGGTCGTAATCGCCGACCTGGTCACGCCAGAAATGGTTGTAAGCCACATCGTAGCGGTGCGTTTCCTGAATATAGGCCAGATAGCGGTCGAGGTCGCGGATAACGCCGGCCTGGTAGGGTTTCAGTTCCACAATAGTACCCCGGAAATACATTCCGGCTTTTTGAGTTTTACGTCCACTTCAGAATCTGGAAATGTCGCGTGGGATTTTCTTAAAGATGATCTGGCGCTGCTGAAGCCATTCGCGGGGCAGCAGGCAGTTGTCGGCATAGATGACATACTGCTCCGCCGAAGTGCGGACGGTCGCCAGAAACTCATAGTCAAGCGTTGTCAGCTCCTCCGGCTCATAATAGAAGTAATAAGCCGTTCCCTCCTGCACCCCCAGCAAATACGGATTGTCACCCCCATCGCTATCCATCGGGGCCGGGGGGTGAGGTATCTGAGGTCCAAATGGTGCCCTCGTCTCCGAATACCACACATACTCCCGAATCCGCTCTACCGGCAAGGCTTCGTTCAACAGCCCCTCTTCCGTAAACAGGGCAGGTCCGAGTTCGTAGTACGTAAAACCGCCCCCGGTGCCTTCTTTACCGCCGTAGCCGTCGATAACCCGCCGAACCCGCTCCGCCGTGATGCTTTCGGCATAATCCTCCATCTCCACCAGGATGAATTGCCGGTTACCGCCGTCCTGCTTGTTCAGGTTCAGAACCGCATGGGCCGTGGTGCCTGAGCCGGCGAAGGAATCAAGTATTATATCGTTGGGGCCGGTTGATATTGAGAATAAGTGTTTTAGTGTACCAGTAGGTTTGGGATGGTCAAATATCTTTGCTCCAAATATTCCTGACAACTCTTGCATCCCGTCCGCGTTTAATCCATGCTTGTCCCACCATGTTTCAGCTTTCCTCGTAGGAGTTCCTTTTTCGTGAAGGAATACTCTTTGCACAGGTCTTGATGTGCCATTTTTACCAAAAATGATTCTTCCTTCATGAATGCGTTTGTTAACTTCGGCTTCATTGAAAACCCAGTATCTTCCCTTTGGAGGGAGAAATTTCTCTCCAGTAACAGGGTTGGTGATCTCAAAATATGGCCCCTTGTGGTTAGCTGACAAATCTGTAACCTTCCAAGGACCTTTAGGATGGTTATCTGGATTACTATAAGCTTTGGATAGGTATTCGTCATCAAAAGGTGTTCCTAAAAAGGTCACCTTAGAAATGTCTTTGGAGTAGCAGACAATAAAGTCATGGACAGGAGGAATATGCCCCATGTTATTGCCATTGGTTTTCTTTTTCCATAAGATGTTTGCGATGAAATTTCCAGGTCCCCAAATCTCATCCATCATCAACTTCAAACTCGCCTGCTCGTTATCATCGATTGATATGAATATGGCTCCATCTTCAGCCAACAACCGGTGCAGCAGTTGCAGTCGCGGGTACATCATGCACAGCCATTTGTCATGGCGGGTGAGGTCTTCGCTTTCCTTGCCTACTACTTTGCCGAGCCAGCGCCGGATTTTCGGATCGTTGACATTATCGTTATAGACCCAGTTCTCGTTGCCGGTATTGTAGGGCGGGTCAATGTAAATGCACTTGATGCGGCCTTCGTAGTAGGGGAGCAGTGCTTTCAGGGCTTCCAGGTTGTCGCCGTGGATAATGCGGTTATGGTCGTTGGCTGCGCCAAATGTGTATTGCGGGTCGAGTACCCGAAACGGTACGTCGAGGTGATGATTAACTACTTTGTCTTTTCCAAGCCAGCGGAGTTCGGGCATTGTTGAGCGTCGGGAAATTGGGTGGGCTACCCCGAGGCTCAGAGGGTAAAAAAACAGGTGCGCTTGGCCTCCGCTGCCTACATTTTATCTCAGGAAGGCACCGCCAAGCGCCCAGCGAGGGTTCAATGCAGAAACAGCAAAGACGGCGCACCCTTTCGAGTGCGTCCGCTTTACTGTTTCCTCCCTCGCTTAAAATTTTGGCGGTTTTTCCTGAGGGGAAACTGTAAGCAACGCTATGTCTTTATATCAGAGTTACTTGTCTCTTATAAGAGAAAAAGTTCAGTTGATTTAGTTGGCAAGATAGCCGTAGAAAGCATTTTGGGCAAGCGAAACAGCGTCTTACACACCTCATTTTCTAACCACCTCCTAATGAAATCAGTTATACTACTGAATGTGTGATTTGGAGTAGGAACAAACAACGCACTGTTATGTCAACAAAAGAAGAAGTGCTTCGGGCGATCACCGCGATGGATACACCGGAGCAGATGCGAAAAACGGCAGACCTGATTATGATGTATAAAGCGAAGGCCACTCCGGAAGATGGCCACGATATTGATATGGCACTGGAGGCCAGGATTGACGAATTCTTCCGGTCGGCCGAGCAAACGCTGACCCGCATTCGGGAGCAACTGGCGGTGATGGAAGAGGTATAGAACCCTGTTCATACAAAAGGAACGCCCGGTATGCCGGGCGTTCCTTTTGTATAGCGAAGGTGAGAAAAAGCTAACTGACAGGAGTGGAGGGGAGCCGGGACACCTGAACCCAGTAGCGTTGCAGCAGCGAAAACATGCCGGACAACTGATCAAAACTACTGGGCTTGGTCATGTAGGCATTACAGCCGATATGGTAGCAGCGCTCTACATCGCCCGGATTATCGGAGGTGGTCAGCATCACCGTCGGAATTATTTTAAGCGTATCATGCTCTTTAATGCCGGCCAGGGTTGCAAAGCCATCCATCACCGGCATATTTAAGTCCAGCAAAATAAGCTGAGGCCACGTACCGAACGGCTCTTCATGGAGCGCGTCGAGCAGGTCTTGTCCGTTTTCAAAAAACCGGACCAGGCACTTCGGAAATCCTATTTGCAACGACAACTTTAGTAAGTACCTGTCATCTTCGTCATCATCTGCAATGAAGATGAGCGTCTTAGGTTGGTTGTTCACGAAAAAGTTGAGAAATAGCGGATATTATGGGTGTAAAGATACTACACTTAACGGTGTTAACTACTTCATATATGGATTAAAAGGTTCTTATAGAAGTTTTAATCTTTTCCGGGAAAGGTTACACCGATTTTTCATTCCGGAAAGTGTAGACGACTCGCCTGGACAAGTCAGCGGCTTGGCCTGGACCCCGTAAAAAGCGGTCGTTGCCGAAAACTGCAATGCGTTTCTTTTCCGGTAGCGTTGCCTGGAATGTTGCCGGGCAGACTACTGGTTATTTTTTCGCTTCATTCAACTCCAGCAGGTAGCCGTCGGGGTCAGCGAAGTAAATCTGGGTCACGCCGTCGAAGCGGACTTGCTTGTGGTAGGTGATGTTGCTCTTTTTCAGAAACTGCTCCGATTGATTAATATTATCCACAAAAAGCGCAAAATGACTGCCATTGCGGTCGTGGGTAATCGGTTCGGTACGACCGGCCAGCAGGTGAACCTGTTGACCGTTTCCAATATCGAACCAGGCCCGGATAGCTTTCAGATCGTCGGGTACGGAAATGGGCGTCAGGCCAATAATATCGCGGTAAAAGCGGGCACTGGCCTGAATATCTTTGACGTGCAGCGCCAGGTGATTATGCCCGGCAATACCCAGCTTATCCTGACCAAACACGCTACCGGCCCACAAAAGGAACGCCAGGAAAATAACAGCTCGCATATAAAGGGTTGTTTTTGTCAAAAGCGAATCCGGCACGCAACCTACTGAACCAGTACAGCTGCCGACTGTGGTCCATCGGCCGACAGAATGGTCAATACATACCGCCCGGCGGGAAAATCACGTACAGAGAGGGTCCGGGTATGCCGACCGGCCGGCAGGTTACTGTCCGTCTGCGTGCGTATCGTTTGCCCAAGTGGATTCACCAGCGTGAGGGTACACGTACCCGGCGTACGTGTCGAAAACTCCACCGCCAGCGTTTCGGCAGCGGGGTTGGGAAATATGTTTAGCAAGGTGGGCTCCGGTTGCGGCAGGCCCGTGACAACAGCGGTATATTCTACCGGCGTGTTTTTCAGAATCCAGTTGTTGGGGTCCAGCACAATAGCTGTCGGCTGGCCTTTGGCGGGTACGGTAAACACCTGGTTTGGCTGGTCGTTGAAAACGGTTACGGTCGTGTCTCCGGCGAGCGATTGCACCCGGATCTGGACCGGCATGGTAAACGAGCTTGGATTGGTATTCGCTGCCTGCTCCAGCCGTACCTGTACCGTATGGCGCCCCGCCGACGAGCCATTGTAAGAATAAGCGACTTTGTAGGTCGGGTGATTTTCGCCGTACACCCATTCTTTAAAGAAATAATCCAGCTTTTGTCCGTACACCTGCTCGGCAATAGTCTGAAAATCGTCTGTAACGGCCGTGCCGTAGGCTACCCGTGGACTGGCACTATACGTGCGCAAAATCCGGACAAAGGTACTGTCGCCCACCACCCCCCGCAGCATATGCAGTACCACGGCGCCTTTGGCGTAGGTACGGTTGCTGCTGAAGATGTTGTTGACGTTGCTGATATCCTGTACGTATAGCGTTCCGGTGGCCCGGCGGGCGCTGGTCATAAAGTTTGTTATGTAATTGTTATAGGCCGTGCGGCCGCCAATGGCCTCCTGGTATAGAGCTTCGGCGTAGGAGGCAAACCCTTCGTTGAGCCAGATATTGTTCCAGTCCCGGCAGGTAATCTTGTCGCCGAACCACTGGTGGGCCAGTTCGTGGGCGTTGATACTGGTATTGAATACACCCATGGAACTGATTGTCTGGTGTTCCATACCACCGCCCCAGCCGAACTGGGCGTGGCCGTACTTATGCTGCAAAAACGGGTACGGGCCGAAAAGTTGCGAAAATACCCGCAGCATATTCGGGATCTCGTCCAGGCTGCTGCGGTTGGCGGCCAGAGACTCCGGGTACAGATAATGCGGCACCGGCATGGTCTGGCCCGTACCGTACTGGTACGGGGTATCATACTGCACGTAATTGGACATGGCCACCGATATCAGGTATTGGGCAATGGGGTAGCGATTGTGCCAGCGATAGGTGCGGGTGCCGTCCGGATTGGTGGTGGTGCCGAGCAGGGTGCCGTTGGATACCGACACAAATACGGCAGGGGCCGTAATGGAAACCGACGAAGAGTCGGCTTTGTCGGCGGGTGTATCTTTGCAGGGAAACCAGTCACTGGCTCCATAAGGCTCGCTCAGGCTCCAGATCGCGGGGTCCCGGTTGGGGCCGTGCGTGCTAAAGGTAAAGCTGCCAAAGCCGCTGCTGCCGGGTACGCCCTGGTAATAAACCGTCAGGGTCAGGGCTTGTCCGCTCCGCAAGGCCGTGAGTGGCGTAATGGTAAGCCGGTTGTTCTGGTGCAGAAACGTAAGGCGCTGACCGGAAGCCTTTACCGAATCGACCCGGAGGCTACCGTTGGCCGATTGCAGGTCCAGGTAAAAACTGGTTAGGTTCTCGGTGGTGCTTTTCAGGCTGATGGTAGCGGCTCCGCGCAGGTAAGCGGGGGTATGGGTGATGGTGAGGTCGAGGCCATAGTAGGTAACATCAATGGCATTATCGCCGGGGTACTGCATCCGTGCCCGGGGGTTAGCCAGCAGCCGGCCGAAATACTGCACCCGCCCAGCCTGACACAGGTCGGCACCGGTTGGTTCCTGGGCAACGGCAGAGAGCAGGGAAAGCAGCAAAAAGAAAAAGGAGTATAGTTTTTTCATCAAGGGTCATTCAACGGATTTCGGGCGTTCGGTATACCTTCGGTATGGTTCAAACGTAGTGTCGTTCTTAGTTAGTATGCTTTTTGCCGGGGTTCTCATCACCCGGCCCCAGTTCAGGCAGGAACTTCGGATCAGCCCGCAGCCCGTCGTAACGGGTAAGCGCTTCCAGTTTTTTCTGCTCCTTTTCGGGAAATTCCAGTTGCCAGCCCATCGAGTCGGAAAGCTGGTAGATCATGTACTGGATCTGGTTATTGGCAATGCGGGGGAGGTCGCTCTGGAGGGCCCGTTCGTGCATGGCCTGCTTGGCTTCGTCCAGAATTTTGGTGTAGTCGTCGCTGGAGAAATGATTGAGCAGGCCGGGGAAGATGTCGTAGAACTTATAATCGGTATCGATAGACAACACCTCCGGTTCCGGAAAATAGTCGATGACCAGCTTTTTCTCCCCGATTTGCGGTTGTCGGAAGCGTACCTTACTGAAATCGAAGCCTACCAGTACTTTAGCTTTCGCAATGATGATTGCTTTTTTGGGGTCGTCGACCAGGTAAAAGATTTTTTTCTGATCCTGGTAGTTGAATATCTCGGAAAAGTATCCCTCGGCCATGACCACTTTGAACACTTTCTCAATACGCTCCAGCAGCAGGGTAACGTCGCTCCGGACCTGGGTTACGCCGGCCCGGCGTTTGAGCAGCGTCACAAAGATAGCGCCACCCGCCCCGCCGGTCAGCAACAACAGCAATATGGTTGTAAAATCCATTCGTTAGGAGTTAATCACGCTGAAAGTTAACAGGCTTTATCAACACTTTGTTACTGACTACCGCTACCCTTGCACTCAACTACCGGTAGGGCCTGGTTGCCAGGGAGGCAATTCGTAAAAAAAGATACTGAATAAATAGCAGAAAAGCCCGCTTCCGCATCCGGAGCAGGCTTTTTATCGAGTATAGGAAAAAGAGGACTACTCATAAGGAATGCAGGAGCGCATACACCAGGATGCCGGACAGATAGCCAACCAGCGCATACCCGGAGATGCGCTTAAGGTACCAGATAAAGTCAATTTTGAGAATACCCATGGAGGCTACGCCGGCGGCTGAGCCGATGATGAGGATGCTGCCGCCCGTGCCGGCGCAGTAGGCCAGCAGGTTCCAGAAATCGTGATCGGTCGGAAACTCGGTCATGGGGTACATGCCCATAGCGGCTGCTACCAGTGGTACGTTATCGACAATAGAAGATAAGAGGCCGATCAGGCTGTTGATCAGGTAGATGTTACCCACGGCGCTGTCCAGGCCGGCGGCCAGCAGGCGCAGATGGCCGGACGTGTCCAGGGCCCCCACCGCCAGCAGAATACCCAGAAAAAACAGGATGCTGGGTGTGTCGATGCGGTGCAGCATGGCGGCTACTGACAGGCCCTGCTTTTTCTCGTCGTCTTTGTCGCGGTGCAGAAACTCGGTAAAGACCCAGATCAGACCCACCGACAGCAGAATGCCCATATAAGGCGGATAGTGCGTCAGGCTCTTGAAAAACGGAACGGATACCAGCCCAATACCGCCCAGCGCAAACATGGTAACCTGTTCGGTGGGGGTAGTTTCAATTTTGGTGTGCAGCAGGTTATCGGCATGGGAGGGCGTTTCGACATGGCCGCGCAGGTAAAAGGTGGCAATCAGCAAGGGCACCAGCAGGCTTATCACCGACGGTAAGAGCAATACCTGCATCACATGGAACGTAGAAATCTGCCCGCCGATCCAGAGCATGATCGTGGTAACGTCTCCAATGGGTGACCAGGCTCCGCCCGCGTTGGCTCCAATTACCACAAACCCGCCGAACAGCCAGATATTATCCTTGTTTTTGATAATCCGCCGGATCAGGGCGCACATGATGATGGAGGTGGTGAGGTTGTCGAGCCCGGACGACAGAAAAAACGATACCCAGGAGATAATCCACAGCAGTTTAACCCGGTCGGTGGTGGCAATATGGTCGGTGATGGTCCGGAAGCCATTGTGTACGTCGACCAGTTCCACGATGGTCATGGCCCCCAGCAGGAAAAACAGAATACCGGCAATTTCGCCCAGGTGCTCAAACAGGGCGTGGTTCAGGATCTCGTGCGAATCGCGATGGGGGAGGGGAACCGTACTGGCGGTCAGCGTCTGAAACGCCGGCATCTGCTCAAAGCCGATCAGCAGAACCAGCCAGCAGAGCACACCCGTGAGCAGGGCCGAAGCCGCTTTGTCAATTTTAAGCGGGTGTTCAAGGGCAATCAGTATATATCCAAGGATAAATACGACAACGATTAAAATAGCCATGAGAAGGGTTAAGGTTACGGTAGGGGGGATTGTTTCAGGTTTCAGGTTTCACGTTTCACGTTTCAAGTCGGCGCCACCCAACCTGACCTGAAACGTGAAACCTGGAATCTGAAACAACTTTTTAAGCGTTGGTGATGTATTGCTCCAGGTATTGAATATGGTCGCTTTGCTCTTTCATGATGGCGGAGACGATATCGCCGATGCTGAGCACACCAATCACTTTATCGTCGTCCATAACGGGCAGGTGCCGGAAGCGTTTTTCACTGAAGAGCTTCATGCAATCGTAAATGTCCATATCCTGCGTTACCGTAAATACCTTAGGAGTCATCACCTCCGACACGGGCGTACTCTTGGCTTTGCGGCCCTGCCGGATGCCTTTTCGGGCGTAATCGCGTTCGGAGAAAATGCCCACCAACTCCTCACCATCCATCACCACCACGGCCCCGATGTTGCAATCGGCCATCAGGTTCAGCGCATCGATTACCATATGGTCGGGCCGCACACTACACACACCCATTTGTGCTTTGTTCTGCAAGATTTTTTTTACTGATATCATACGGGTATACGTTTTTAGAGTGTAGAAACTAAGAACCAACAAGTGAGGACGTTACGGGACTGTATGGGAAATGCTAAGTTAACCGGTTCTTTTTAAATTGAAAATGAATCCCAAAAAATTATTATTTCGTGGGTATTGTGTATCTTTATCCTGATTCGTCAATTCATAGACCTATGCTTGCAGTCATTCTGGTATCCGGCCTGCTGATGCTGGTCGCGTTTTTTCTCTTCAGCGTTCGCCTGCTTTTTGTCAAAGGCGGTGAGTTTCGCGGCACCTGCGCGGGTAATAATCCCATGCTTAACAAGAGCGATGTTGTTTGTGGTGTATGTGGCCGCAAGCCCGGTGAGGAGTGCGCCAACCCGGAAAAAATGCCGGCTATTTACCAAACCCCGGCGTAGTCTGTACCCGAAACGCACCGGTCGAATCGGCATATACGCCGTAAAGTTCCATGCCTTTGGCCATTGCCAGCGGAATGGCTTTTTCTAGGCCCATTACCAGAAAGGCCGTAGCGTAGGCGTCGGCCGTGATGCAGTCGTCGGCAACGACCGATACGCTCAGCAAATTGTGGGTGATCGGGTAGCCCGTTTTCGGGTCTATGGCGTGGCTGTACTTTTTGCCGTCGCGCACCACAAACTTCCGGTAGCTGCCCGAGGTTGCCAGTGACTTCCCGCTTAGCGGTATCACTGTTTGCAGCGGCCGCCCTTCGGTGGGCGTATCCAGCGGCTTATCAATGCCGACTTGCCACCGCTCTCTCCGCTCATTGGTGCCCAGCGTCCGCACCTCGCCCCCAATTTCTACCAGGTAATTCCGAATGCCCCGTTTCTGAAGAAATTCGGCAACTACATCCACCGTATATCCCTGCGCCAGCGCATTAAAGTCAAGTTGCATTCGGGGGTCGGCTTTCGTCAGTACCTCACCGTTGAGTTTCACCTTCTGGTAACCGATAAGCCGGCGCAGACTATCAATTTGCCGGGCCGTGGGGGGCGGCAGTCCTTTCTTAACGCTAAACCCCCAGGCTTTCACCAGCGGCCCTACCGTAACGTCGAATAACCCGTCGGTAGCCTGCGAAACCGAGTACGCCTGTTCATAAACAGTGCCAAAGTGGGCGTCGGCTTTTACACCAGGCTCATTGCGGTTCAGCCGGCTGATGGTGGAGGTGCTGTCCCAGAGCGACATGCTACGGTCGATCAACCGAAACAGACTGTCGACCGACTGGCTGAAATCGCGTCCCTGCGGGTCCAGATATACTATGCGGAAGGTCGTACCCTGGGCCTGTCCTTCCAGTTCGGTATACGACCGGCGGTTGAAACGACAGGCTCCCAGTACGAACAGCAAACAGGCAATAACCAGGTAACGATACGGAAGGGTCATGGAGGGGATAATCAGCTTCCGAAGTCGTCGAAGGCGATGTTGTTTTTCGGTACGCCCAGGTCGTCGAGCATTTTCTGCACGGCCGAGAGCATCAGGGGAGGCCCGCAGAGGTAGTATTCAATGTCTTCGGGCTCGGGATGTTTATCGAGATAGTTGAACAGCACCACCTGGTGGATAAAGCCGACGTAGCCTGTCCAGTTATCTTCCGGCAGCGGCTCCGACAGCGCAATCTCGAACCGGAAGTTGGGGAACTCGCGCTCGATGGCCCGGAAATCTTCTTCGTAGAAAATCTCGCGTTTGCTGCGGGCACCGTACCAGTACGATACCTTCCGGCCTGTTTTCAGCGTGTGGAACAGGTGGAAGATATGCGACCGCAGCGGAGCCATACCGGCCCCCCCGCCGATGTAAATCATTTCTTTTTCGGTCGGCTTAACGTGGAATTCGCCGTAGGGTCCGCTGATGGTTACCTTATCGCCCGGTTTGCGGGAGAATACGTACGAGGAGCACAAACCCGCCGGGACATCCATAAACGCTTTCTTCTCGCGGTTCCAGGGCGGGGTGGCCAGCCGGATGTTGAGCATGATGATGTTGCCCTCGGCCGGGTGGTTCGCCATAGAGTACGCCCGGAACAACGACTCTTCTACCTTCACCTTCAGCGACCAGATATTGAACTTGTCGTAATCGTCTTTGAACTTTTCGGGAATGTTGTACAGATCGGTGCTGAAGTCGATGTACGTTTGCGGAACGTCTACCTGAATGTAATCGCCGGAGCGGAATTTCAGGTTTTCGCCGGGGGGCAGGGCCACCACAAATTCTTTAATGTAGGTAGACACGTTATCGTTCGACACCACGGTGCATTCCCACTTTTTGACCCCAAACACCTCGTCGGGCACCTGGATCTCCATATCCTCCTTCACCTTTACCTGGCAGGCCAGCCGGATCTTTTCCTGCACCTGACGGCGGTTGAGGTGGTTGGTTTCTGTGGGTAACACTTCGCCCCCACCCGAGTAGATCTGGCATTTGCACATGGCGCAGGTGCCGCCCCCGCCACAGGCCGACGGCAGAAAGATCTTCTGGGCCGCCAGTGTCGACAGCAGGGTGCTGCCGGGCTTCACAATAACCGGTTCGCCCTGGTTACCGTTGATGATGATCGCCACGTCTTTTTGCGGCAGGAGCCGTTCCTTGGCCGTCAGGATCAGAAAGGCCAGGGCAATAATGACCAGCAGGAATATGACAACACTGGCAGAGAGTACGGGTAGCATACGAGTTGGGTTACAGTTGGATGCCGGAAAAGCTCAGAAACGCGAGTCCCATCAGGGCCGTAATAATCATGGCAATACCGAGCCCCTGCAGGGGTTCGGGCACGTTGGAGTAGCGCAGCCGCTCCCGGATGGCCGCCAGCAGCACAATGGCCAGAAAAAAGCCTGTGCCGGCCCCCAGGGAGAACACCGCCGTTTCGGCAAACCCGTATTCCCGCTCCTGCATGAAGAGCGATGCCCCCAGAATGGAGCAGTTTACCGTAATCAGCGGCAGAAAGATACCCAGCGAGTTGTACAGGGCCGGGGCGTATTTCTCCACCACCATCTCCACCAACTGCACGGCACCGGCAATGGTGGCAATGAACAGGATAAACGACAGGAACGTGAGGTCGACCGATGCCAGCGACGGGTGTATCCAGCTCAGCGCACCTTCGCCCAGGGTGTAACGCAGGATCAGGTAGTTGAGCGGGGTGGTCAGGATCATCACAAAAATAACCGCCAGCCCCAGACCAAACGCCGTTTTGATTTTCTTGGAGACGGCCAGAAACGAGCACATGCCGAGGAAGAACGCAAAGATGACGTTTTCAACAAAAACGGCTTTTATGAACAGATTCAGATAGTGTTCCATAGCGGGGAGGATTAAGAGACGTTGATGAGTTTGCGGTTGCGGCTGCGCTGCCACCAGATAAAGATGCCGATCAGGAACAGCGCGGCCGGGGGCAATACCATCAGGCCGTTGTTGACGTAACCCATATCGTACACAAACTGAGGGATAACTTTATAGCCGAATAACGTACCAGCGCCCAGCAGTTCGCGGAAGAAGGCCACGGCCAGCAAAATTACGCCGTACCCAAGACCATTACCGATGCCGTCCAGAAAGGCCGGCCAGGGGCGCTGCGCCAGGGCGAAGGCTTCCAGCCGCCCCATCACAATGCAGTTGGTAATGATGAGGCCGACAAACACCGACAGTTTCCGGCTAATGTCAAACATATACGCTTTGAGGAGTTGGTCAACAATTGTCACCAGCATAGCCACCACGATCAACTGCACAATTATGCGGATGCGATTGGGAATAGAGTTCCGGATCGCGGAAATGATGAGGTTGGAAAAAGCAGTTACAAACGTAACACCCAGCGCCATAATGAGCGCCGGCTTCATCTGTACCGTTACGGCCAAAGCCGAGCAGATACCGAGTACCTGTACGGTAATCGGGTTGGTGTCGTCGAGCGGATCGCGAAGGACTTTGACGTCCTTTTTGGAGAGCAGGTCATCTTTCCTGAGCGTAAGCCGACGCCGGGCCGGTCTTTTCTCTTTCAGAACCGGCGCTGGGGTGAGAATGGGGGAGGTTTCTGCTTGCATCTTTTGGTTGGATTTGGGGGCTGAAGTTTGAGGTTTAAAGTTAAAAGAGCGCTATCGCTTGAAGCGTGCGTCAGCCCAACTTCAAACGTTAAACTTCAAACCTCAAACTCTATTCGCTTTCTTCTTCTGGAAATACGCCATGTAGGGGGCTATGCAGTTTTTCAGCATGGCATCGGTGCCGCGGGAGGTGATGGTGCCCCCCGAGATGGCATCTACGCGGTGTTCAGTTCCAACCGCGCTCTTCTCGCTCTTTTTAACCACGTTGACGGAGATAAACTGGTTATCTTCCGACATGATCTTCTTGCCCTGAAACTGCTGCTGAAAGGGCAGTTCCGCAATTTCGGCACCCAGGCCGGGGGTTTCCCCTTTGTGGTCGAAGTAAGTGCCGTAGATGGTGTTGAAATCATCTTCCAGCGATACATATCCCCAGATGGGTCCCCAGAGGCCTACGCCCCGGACGGGTACGATGTAATACGTCTTCCCGCCTTCGGCCGAATACACATATAACGGCAGATTGCGCTTTTCCGGTGTTTTACCGATCTCATCTTTCAGGTCGATGGCGGCCGCCCGGATGCCGGCTTTTTCGCTGCCGTTTGCATCCACGACTACCTCCTGAATACGGGTGTTGTATTCGCGTTCAATATCGGTCCGTTGCTCGGAGCTGAACCGCACGGCCCGCAGGATATTCGACTTTTTGTCGAGGGCGACATTAGCCTCCTGCGCGGGCTTGAGACCCTCGGCGGCTACGGCCAGTACCACCGCCGTCAGAACAGACAGCACGGCGGCATAGATCAGGGTGTATCGGTTGCTATGCACGTTTGACGCGGTTTTTGATGTGTTGCTCAACAACGACGTAATCAATCAGCGGAGCAAAGACATTCATCAGCAGAATGCTCAGCATCACGCCCTCCGGGTAGGCCGGGTTAAAGACCCGTAAGATGACCGTAAAGGCTCCAATCAGCAGGCCGTATACCCACTTGCCGCGCTCAGTCTGAGCGGCCGAAACGGGATCGGTGGCCATATACACCGCGCCAAACGCAAAGCCGCCGAGCAGCCAGTGGTAATAGGCCGGCGCATTCATGGCGTTGTTGACCAGCTCGGCAGGGGCAACCAGGTTCAGAAAGGCACCCATAACCCAGGCTCCGGCAAAGCAGGAGACAATGATCTTCCAGCTTCCTACCCCGGTCACGATCAGGATTAACGCACCGAGCAGGCAGGCAAACACGCTGGTTTCGCCGATGGAGCCCTGCTCAATGCCCCAGAACATATCGGAAACGGTGGCCATCTGGCGGTAGTTGGTGTCAAACGTGACCAGGTTGGTGGCACCCGAATAGGCATCGACCACCGCATGGCCGGGTTCGGGCGACAGATCCGTCCAGACATCCCCCGACATATACGCCGGAAACGCGAAGAACAGAAACGCGCGGGCCAGCAGGGCGGGGTTCATGAAGTTCATGCCCGTGCCGCCAAAAATCTCTTTGCCCAGCAATGTACAGAACACCGCGGCCAGCGCTACCATCCAGAGAGGTATGGTTACGGGCAGGGTCAGCGGAATCAGTAATCCAGTGACCAGATAGCCTTCGCTGACCTGATGATTGCGCACAATAGCAAACAGAAACTCTACGCCCAGGCCCACGGCATAGGAGACAATGATGATGGGCAGCACTTTCCAGAAGCCGAACATGAAGTTGTCGAATAGCGACATCTCCATGCCGTAGGCGCGGTAGTGCTGGTAGCCCACATTCCACATCCCGAACAGGAGCGTTGGGATGAGGGCGATGATGACCGTAAACATGGTGCGTTTCATATCCATTGCGTCGCGGATATGCACCCCGTGCCGGGTGGTACTGCCCGGCACGAACAAAAACGTTTCGAGGGCGTCGAAGGCCGGATGAAACTTCTCGAACCGGCCGCCCTTCTCAAAATGCGGCTTGACCGAGTCTACTAATCGACGAGCTATTTTCACGGCAATATTTTACGGTTGAGGGTTTGGAAATTTGAATAGTTTCACGTTTAAAATTCCATGTTTCAGGTTATGCCGATACGCCAACAACCTTGAACATGAAACCTTGAAATTGAAACATTTTAACCTTCTTTCCTCGCGTATTCGAGCCCTTCGGCAATGATGCGCTGGACGTCGATCTTGGAGGTGCATACAAATTCACAGAGGGCAAAGTCTTCTTCGGCAACTTCGTAGATGCCCAACTGCTCCATGCGTTCGATGTCTTTGGCCAGAATGGCCTTCAGCAGATGAACGGGGTAGATGTTCATCGGCAGCACCCGATCGTATTGCCCCGTCAGCACAAAAGCCCGTTTCTCCCCGTGTTCGTTGGTGTCGAGGTTATAGGAACGGGTGGGTGTGAGCCAGGAGAAGAACGTGCGAGACAGGCTCAGCTTACCAAAGCCGGGCAGTAGCCAGCCCAGAAACTCCGGCTGGTTGCCTTCCGGAATCAGGGTAAGCTGGTTGGTGTAGAACGACAGGAATTCGGAGGGGGCGGAGGTTGTCCCCGTCAGCACATTTCCCTGAATGTACCGGATAAAGGCATCACCTGTTACCCGGCCTTCGGTCACGCTGCTGATGCGCTGGCCGGTCATCATCCGGAAATACTGGGGGGCGGTGACGCTGCTGCCGGTAAGGGCCACGATCCGGTCGGCGCGGTAACGTCCCTCGCGGAACAGCCGGCCGATAATGATGACATCCTGCGGGTGTACGTACCAGACTACATCGCCTTTCTGAATGGGGTCGATGTGGTGGATCTGCACGCCCACGTTGCCGGCCGGGTGCGGTCCCTGGAAGTAGTGAACGCGGCCAACGGCTTCCAGTTCGGCTTCGGTCAGGCTTTCGGGCAGGCTGCGGCCAAAGCTTAGGTGCAGCTTACCGTTGGCCAGTTGCCGGAGTACGACCAGACCCGTCAGAAAGTTCTCTTTTTCCAGGCCGATGATATACCCCAGGTCCGGTGCCAGCGGAGCCGTATCGAAACCCGATACAAAAATGGCTTTAGGTGTATCCAGCGGATTAGCGATAAGCGAAAACGGACGCTGCCGGATATAAGACCAACAGCCACTGTCGAGCAACTGCTGGAGAATATCCTGCCGGTTCAGGTTGGCGGGGTTCGCCCGGATGTACTCCACGTAGCGGGTCTCATCCTTATCAGGCAGAATCCGGATTTCGAGGATGCGCCGTTTTTCGCCCCTGAGTACCTCAATCACTTCCCCGCTGACGGGCGAGGTAAACCGCAGGGTAGGCCGGGTCTTGTCAAAATAAATCGCCTGGCCTGCCAGCACATTGTCGCCCACTTCGACCAACACTTTGGGTATTACATCCAGAAAATCCGGGGGTCGGAGTGCGACTACTTCAGATAGAGGGGTGTCGGAAAGCGTTTTGTTGGGACTACCTGCAAGTTTTATATCAAATCCTTTTTTAATTGCAATTGGCTTGGCCATAATCCTACTCAATCTTTTTATCTTACAAATCAATCACGATTTGCCAAAAATCAAAGAAAAAAAGGGAAAAGATTGTAGAAAAATAGTTTCGGGTAGCTAATCGGCTGACAGGCAGGTGGTTTAAAGTTAGGACTCCGGCGACTCTGCCGGGAGTGGCGGGAACCGGTTACCAGCGGAATTATCCAGGGAGTATTCACTTCCCTGCGGCAGCATAAACTCAACTGTGGTCTTACCATCAACCGGATTTGGATAGTTGCGCAGTACCATCGCATTATCTGGGCTCTGCCACCGGCAAACAGAAGCCATTCGTAGGTAGTACTCACGAAATTGTGACCACCGGCTTAGAACCCGAATTTGGTGTTCCCTGTGGGCGCAGTGGCCCCTTCCAGCATTTTTTTCTACAAATATGGTGTCGCTACACGACAAATACGGCTAAACTACCTCAGGTTGGTTACCTGAACTGAGCCATGCAACAAAGCCTCAGGAAAAGGAGATTCTCCGACTGTGCCCGCAGTTCGTCATTGGTCATTACATCATCCCTCAGGCTGTCATTGGCGAGTTGTTTTTGTAGTCAGATGGCAAGGAAGTCTTTCTTTTTGTTACGGAGCAGCTCGGTAACGCTGGTAGCCATATGTACATAATTTGTCCAGGTTAAAAGTTGAGGATAAAACCATAACCAAAGACAGAGATTATTAAATGAGACCGCCGGCTGTTGACGATCGATCTATTGAGAATTGCCTTTTCCCTTCACATTTATGACAAACAGAAGCGCCAGCGAGCAGGTAGCGACCAGCGAGAAAAAAAGCGATCCGCCCGGAAAATCAGCCATAACCGGAGGAACTGACCGATGAGGGACTATGTGATGCGAAAAAGTAAGATGCTGAACGGCCAGCAGGCTTAGCGCAAAGAGCACCATGAGACAAAAACGCACCGTCTCGTTTTTAACTTTCATAACGTTTGTTCGATGTTCAGTTGGGTGTGGCTGGTATGGCTGCAAATAAAATACATAAGTACGAATAACGAACAATCGATTTAGCGAAAGGTTACTGTTTGCCAAAAGCGGCTCACCGAACGAATACATAGCGCACAGGTACTGGCTTTCATTTGACTAAAATGATTTGGAGATGGCCCTTAATTAGGGTCTAACTTACAAGTAAAGGTGATTAGTCGTTGGTATGTACATACTAACAGACGGTTTTTTGGTCGTTTCAAACCTAAAAATATAGATTTCGTACGAACCGGCTTGACTGGTATGGTTTACCTGAATAGATTTCTCTCCTCTGTACAATCCGCTTACCCCCTCATCATTACTCTTTGATATTATGGAAAACACGACCCCTATCTTAGCAATTACAGGTAATCCGAACGATCAGGCCAGGCTGGTAAAAGCCTTGCATCAGCACGGAATAATCGTAACAGGGTTATTCACCCTGTTTGCCTGTGTTGCTCAGGCTTACCTGGATTCGCAGTTGCAGGACATTGGACTGCCTCCAACTCATATCCTGATTGATCTGGATATGGGCTATCAGCCGGCGATAGATATCGTGTCTGTTCTACAGCAGCATACGTTAACCGCTCAGGTGCCGATTATTGTCTACAGCCAGTATGGTAGTGACTGCCTCCTGGAGTTGCTTGATGCCCAGGGCGTAACGGCTTATATCCACCGAACGACGTATACTTCCCTAGCCGAGGATCTTCATGCCTTTCTGGAAAATTACAGCCGGACTTGGGCGTCAAAGCCGCTTCGGGCGGCCTGAGCGCCGGCTGGCACAACAGCTTTGGCAAGGTTATTGCCGTAAGGTAAACAGCAGGCTTTACATCAGATCCTGCTTATAGGAGGAACTCGTTCCGGGCGTCAGGTACGTGCAACTAGAATGGAAGTAAGTGGCACTGGACCATCCTCCAACTTACTCAACTAATACGCAACGTTATGAAAACTGAATGGTTGTATACGATTTGTGTGGGGACATTAGTACTCGTTTTTGTAGCAATGCTCCTCAACTGCTTTATGATGAAGGATTACGGCATGGGTACCCTGGTGTGCCTGGGTTTTCTGGTGGGATACCGCTTTTGCGATCGGAATATTGTGTTGCATGAAGAGCAACAGATTATGGAAGAAGTGGAACAGCGTGAGCGCTCGAACGTGTCCTGATGAACACGCGAACGTATAGTAAAGCAAAACAGCCCGGCAGTGTTTCTGCCGGGCTGTTTTGCTTTACCGGATTATCCGGGGTAGGTAGCTTTACAGGTAGTCGACCAGTCGGCGCCCTCCCAGGGCGTTCTGAAATTCTTTCCGGAGCAGCGCCCGCCGGCGCCTGGGATGCGTGGCGACCAGGAGCGCCCGCATCTTCAGCAGAAACCCCGCCAGCAGATACAGGAAGAATAACCCGCCGAGAATCATCAGCGACTGGGTATTGGTTATGTTGCGGTGGAACAGAAAGAACAGGACGATGTTGAACAGTGAGGTTCCGCACAAAAGCGCGGTAGCGCCGGCATGAGACAGCCCGTTGTCCAGCAGAATATGGTGCATGTGGTTGCGGTCGGCCGAAAACGGCGACCGGCCGGCCAGAATCCGGACCATGAATACCCGCAGGGTATCAAAAATAGGAATGATCAGGATCACGATGGCAATAATCGGTGCGTCGAAGAAGGAGGTTGGGTCAAAACGATACGATGAGTTCAGGTTTATAAACCGTACCGCGAAGAACGCGAGCAGAAACCCGATAATTAGTGAGCCGGTATTGCCCATGAAGATCTTGCTGGTTTTTGAAAAATTAAACCGCAGAAAGCCGATTAGGGCTCCAGCCAGGGTAAAGGCCAGACAGGCCATAGCAAAATGGTTGGTTACCAGAAACCAGGCACCAAATGTGCCGCTGGCCAGGGTAGCCACTCCGCCGGCCAGCCCGTCGATGCCGTCGATCAGGTTAATGGCGTTGGTCAGGGCAATAAAAATAAAGCAGGTGAGGGCTACACTGATGACCTCCTCAATATGGTTGAAGCCCATAATGCCGTAGAGGTAATCGACGCGCAGATCACCAAAAAACACCAGGATAAGCGCCGGTAAGACCTGAAAGAAAATCTTTTTGTTCGGATCTATACCGACCAGATCATCTTTGATCCCGATAAAGAAGAGGATGGTCATGCCGACAATCGACAGGTTGGTCCGGTAAATATCAGTCTGATCGATGCTGGGCCAGAGAAAATAGCTGATAAGCACGGCGGCAAAGATGGCGATACCCCCAAAGGTGGGCGTGGGTGTTTTATGCGCCCGGCGTTCGCCCGGTTTTTCCATAAGCGCCTTCAGCTCCGAAATTTTAATAACGACCGGAATCGATACCACCGAGACAAAACAAGCCACCAGAAACGAAAGCATACACTGGTAGAAGCCCAGCATAAACAATTCGTCGTTCAGCTTATTTTGGATAAAGGCTAGCAGTAAATCAAGATTCATAGGGTTGGTTGCTTAAACGACAAGACCTTATCGCAGATGGCAAACAGACTAACATGCAAACAATTGCATTTTTTCTGTACTTAACAAGTAATCAAGGTTAAGATAATGTTGTTTTTACCTTACGGTTTACCTGGTCCACGGCTGATAAACTGGCCAATTTTCCGTAAAGGTTTTAACCAGAGGGTAAACACATAGGGTTTTAGCCCGTTCAGGTCCCAGGCGAGTTGGTCTTCCCGGTTGGCCTTCAACCGGTTTTTCAGCGAACGGTTACTGACTCCCCCGTCCCGCATCACCACCAGCACCTCGGGCAGATAACTGAGGGTAATTTTGTGCTTGTGGATAAAACGCAGCATCAGTTCGTAATCGGCCGCACTGCGGAGCTGTATGTTAAACAGGCCAAACTGATCATAAATTCGTTTGCGGACAAAAAATGCCGGATGCCCTGGCATCCAGCCCCATTTAAAAGCTCCCTCCCGGTACAGACCCGATTTCCAATACCGCTTCACCTGTTGGGTATTATCGCGGTTTACATACAGAATATCGCCGTACACTGCATCACTGCCGGTTTGCCGGAACCGATCTACCACGTGCGCAATGACCTCGTTATCCGGATAAAAATCGTCGGCGTTCAGCAACCCGATTACCTCGCCCGTCGCCATTCCGATGCCTTTGTTCATGGCATCGTACAGGCCTTTGTCGGGCTCAGACACAAAACGGGCGAGCCGGTGCTCATACGACCGGATAATAGCAACGGTATCGTCGGTCGACTGGCCGTCAATAACGATATACTCGATATCCGGATACGTCTGATTAAGAATACATTCAATCGTACTCCGGATGGTTTCGGCCCCGTTGAACACTACGGTAATGATGGATACTTTCACGCCTTAATCTCTCTTTTTTTTACATACACCGCCGGGTTGCCCTGGTATACGCCATAAGCCTCCAGTGGTCGGGTGGCAACGGAGCCTACGGCCAGTACGGCATGGGAGTGGCAGGTAACCCCGGGACATACAACTGCTTTGGCCCCAATCCAGACTCCATCTTCCAGCACAATTGGTTTTACCATCAGGTCGAACGCCGAACGGCGGTAATCGTGATTGCCGGTCAGCAGCATAGCTCCCTGCGACAGACAGGCATGGTTGCCGATGGTGATTGGTGCCAGATTGTCGATCCACACGTTTTCGCCGATCCAGACATGGTCACCTACCTCCAGAAACCAGGGGTATTTGATGTTTACGGCCGGTTTTATCACCACAAACCGACCAAGGCGAGCCCCGAAAAGCTTCAGCAGGGCCACCTTCACGGCTATGGGTATGGGAAGGTACGAATTGAGGAAAACAGCGTTGGTCAGAAACCACAGAATGGTTCGCCAGGCCGGCCCCGGCCGATACCAGTTGTTATTGAACCGCGACAGGTCCGTTTTTCCGCTGGTCGTCGGGGAGAAGGTCTTTTCCATATTCTTCTTTAAAAAACGTCACAATGGCTGCTTTGTCGCGGCCGGCCCGCAGGTATACTTCCAGCAGCTTGGCATCAACCAGAAACCGATACCAGAGCCCCTGCAGAAAATGCCAGACGAACCCTTTGCGGCCGTCCAGAAAACCAAGCCGGATCAGATAACGGTACACGAAGTACAGTATAGGCCGCGTAAACAGCGGTAAACTCGCATACTGAACTTTCAGATACCGTTTTCGCTGCTCCTGCGTACCAAACAACCGGGGATCAACTCGGATCGTTTCGTCAAAGTTATACCGAATATTCAGCAAATCGATTACCTCGCGGATAGCGTACAGGTTGTGTTTCTGGGTCCACCAGGTCAGGTTGTTCAGGTTATGGTCGACGATATCGGAGGCAAACTGAATGGGCTGCCCGGTGGTGAGCTTAATGTGCTCGTCCATCCAGGTTTGTTCGCAGAGTCCCTGCCCACGGCGCCAGAGCCGCAGCAGCCAGGTCGGATAGTAACCGCCGTGCCGGATCCACTTGTCCATAAATACCACCCGGCGTTTCACGTATACCCCGCTGATATCGGCCGGTAGGGTAGTGAGTCGCTGCCGGATTTCGTCGGCCAGTTCAGGCGTTACGTATTCGTCGGCATCCATCCGCATCAGCCACTGGGTCTGAAAGGGCGTGTGCTCAATACCAAAGTTAAACTGGGTGGCATATGTGACCCAGGGGTTCTGCACCACCTGCGCGCCCAGGCTACGGGCAATGGCCACGGTTTGGTCGCTCGAAAAAGAATCTACGATAAATACCTTATCGGTAAACCGGTGCAGGCTTTGCAGGCAACGGGCAATATGCTTCTCTTCGTTATGTGTTAGAATAATAACAGATACGTCGGTCATGGGCGGAGAATTTTTTGGTACTCGTCCAGCAGCCGGCCGGCTACCGCGTCGAGATCATAGTGATTACGCACCAGGTGCAGCGCCTGCTGCCGTGTCCGTTCCCGGTAGGTACTGTTGTGCAGGAGCTTTTTTAGTCCATCGGCCACACTATCTATAGTTAGGTCAACCAGGCAGGCGGCTTCCTGCTGCCGGATAGCGGCTGCGAATCCTACCCGATCTGAGAGCAGGGTGGGAACACCGGCGGCCATTGCTTCCAGCACCACCATCGAGAATCCTTCCGAATAGGAGGGCAGCACAAAAATGTCGGCATCGGCCAGGGCGGCCTTCTTGGTTTCTCCGGTCAGCATACCCACCATCCGGATTTGGTCGGCCAGATTGTGCTGATTAATAAAGGCCTGAGCCGTTTGCTGGTAGCCGTCGTCCGGACCGGCCAGTACCAGTACGGCAGTGCCAGCCTCCTGGATGTAACGCTGAAAAGCGGGCAGCAACAGATCAAGGCCTTTTTTATAATTCAAGCGGCTCATGAAGAGTACGATGTGCTTGTTGTCCGGCAGGTTAAACTGCCGCCGAAACGTGCCTTTGGGTGGTAGCTCGGCAAAGTCGGCAACCCGAATCCCATTAGGAATAACGGCTACATTTGGATGGGGACGGCCGAGGAAGCGGAGCAGATCCTGCTGTTCGTCGGGGGTCAGCACGTGGATCAGGTCGGCCCGGCGCAGCAGCCGCTTTTGCAGCAGCACCGACATGAGTTGCTTTTTCCAGTACCCCTGCCGGTAAGCCCAGGGGTCGAGGAGCCCGTGAATGGTGACCACCTTAGGAATGGTACGGTCGAGCAGAAACGGCGCGATGCTGCCGAAATGCCACAGCCCGTGGCAAAGAATAATGTCGTAGTCGTGAATATGCGCTCTCAGAAACTGGTATAGCGCTACCGAAAACTCCCGGAAAAACCGGCTGATGGGCGTAGTACGCAGGCAGGTAATCACCCGTGCGCCGGGCGGAGCCGGATACACCTCATCGCCGGGCGAAACCGGACTAAGAATATCGACCTGGTGACCTTTGGCCAGGGCAACTTCCGTCTGGTCGTAAATAAACTTTGCCGGACCGCCGATTGACCAGGTGTAGGCACAAATGGTAAGAATGCGCATGGATCGCAAATAACTAGGTACCGTTGAGTTTCACAAATTCCTGCATCATTTCTCCGGCAACGGCTTCGGGCGCATACGAGGCAATAAGCCGGCGCGATACCGCTCCCATGGCCGGGCCCGAGACGGTTTCGTTGATAAACAGCTCCATAGCGCGTATCAGCTCCGCCGGGTTATCGACGCCGACAACAAAGCCGTTCTCACCGGGCCGCACCAGATCGGGGGCACAGCCGCAGCGGTCAGAGACGATAACGGGCATGCCGCAGGCCATCGCTTCGTTGACGACCAGCCCCCAGGGTTCCGAGCGGCTGGGCAGAACCAGCACATCGGCCAGGGCCAGGTATTCCGGGACTTTATACCAGTACTGACCGGGAATAAACCGTACCGAGTCGCTCAGGTTGAGCTGCTCTGCCTGCTGCTGTAGTTCGTTCTTCTGGTGGCCATCGCCCAGCAGCAGCAGCCCCCACGTGGCGGCCGCTGCACTGCGCCGGCTGACTTCGGCAAAGGCCTGGAGCAGCATAGGCAGGTTTTTGGCCTCTGTAAAGCGACCTACATAAATAAAGTTGCAGGGCTTCAGTTGCTGTTCGCGCCGGCGTTCGGCCCGGTACAGCCGGGCTTCAGCATAGACGGCCTGGAGCCGCTGGTTATCAACCACGGCGTTGTTGCTGACCAGAATACGGTCGGGCCGGACGCCCAGCCGGAGCAGATAGTCGGCCGCGCGGCTGCCAAAACAAAAGAAGCCGTCGCAAGCGTCTAAAAACCAGGTTTTCAGCGTTTCCCGCCAGGAATGCCGGGCCTGATCCACAGACGTTGATTCATTTTGTACCACAATGCGGCAGCCACGCAGCTTCAAGGCGAGGGCGAGCAGAACCTGAGCCGGATCGTAGTAGCCCGTAATGGTAATAATGTCCGGGTTGTAGGCCCAGCCGCGTTTGAGGAGTTTCCAGGCGCGCCGGAGCAGGGAGATGTCTTCCAGCGCCGAGTCGAACAGCACCTCATGGGGATAGTCGCTGATAAGTTGATCGGGGGTGCCCAGGCCTATGCGGTGCTTTTCGGTGAGTGCAATCTGAATTACATACACCTCTGCCGATGCCTGCCGGGCAGTTTTTGCCAGATGATGAAACAGTACCGACTTGTAGTGAGCCCACAAGGTGTTATGAACAATAAGAATTCGCATGAACCGATAAGGCGGACTTGTACTGGACGAGAACTCAACCGGCGCATCGTACCTGGTGTGCCGGTAGGTTGCTTTTAACCCGGCACCGCCGGTAGTTTACGGGCAGAGCTTAAGAAACTGGGAACATAATCGGGATAATAGATACCCAGAAAACGAACAAAAAGACAGAGCGGAAGCAAATTGGCCATTTCGTATGGCCGCCCCCCTGTAAAATAGTTAACAAAGACGAAGATATACAGGAAAGCAATGAACAACTCTATTTCAATACCTCCTTTGAAGATTATCCGGACCGCGTGTATCATGAATTTCACCAGCATGGTGCTGTACAGCAGGAAGCCAAAGATGCCCAGACAAATCAGGGTTTCCAGCACCGGAACATCCATGTACTGAAACTTGTAGCCGAATCCGAAGATCAGGCGGTGAGCGTGCCCTTCCAGGGCCAGGTTGGCAAAGTGAAAACTGACCACCCGGTTGGCCGATGATGCGTCGAGCTCCACCGGGCCGGCATTTGCCGAACGATCTGCCAGCAGGGCTAGAATATTCTCAGAAAAGCGGTCATAAATGGCAAAACCATACGAGAGAATAATGCCCCAGATATCCGGCCTTTTGTAAATAAAATACTGAAATGCGATGAATGGAATTAACATGATGGCAATTCCGGTAGGGCTCACAAGCTGGCGGCCCATATTTCGCATGGTTTTGGCGTTGAAGTTGGCCGCAGCAAACAGCCCCAAGGCGATCAGCGTAGAAAGAATGGCTCCTTTACTGAAAGTAAGCACCAGAATGATCAGATTAAAAAAGGCCAGAATCAAGCCAAAACTTCGAACAAAAATACCGGCGTTGGACCTATAGGCCCAGATCAGCGAACAGACCATACCAATCTGGGCGTTTCGGGAGAACACGTGCGGATTACCAGTCCGGTTATCGCCTTCGCCGTACAGAATAGCCGCCCGTTGTCCAATCGTCCAGGTTGGGTCGGCAATCAGGGCGTGAATAAGTGCCAGGTTGGAAACCAGGGCAAACAAGGCACCCACAATAACAATCTCCCGGTTTACGGTATTAGGAACGTTGACCAGTATGATCAGAAAGGCAATGACATAACTGTAGTAAATCAGGTCTTTCGTTCGCTCATTATCGCCCCGGTTATAGAAGAACATATAGGCCATACACCAGACCAGGAAAGCCAGCAGGAACCAGAATAAAGTAACATTAGGCTTGTAGAGCTTCCGAAACATACTGATGGGAATCATGATTATGAGCCCGACCAGAATAAAAATGGCCGTGAACGTAGTGCTACCGGGGGCTACACGCAGAAATTCTTTGATGTAAAAAATAAGCGGAAACCCATCAATCAGCAAAAAGATGCCCAGGCACATCCGCATTAAGTCCAGTCTGTAGATCAGCCTGCCTATCATTATTTCTTGAGTAATAGTCGATGTAAAATATACGTAAACTCACCCCTGGTCAAATGCCACGCGAGCTTTCGCACCCGGCAGTAGCGTCGCCAGAAGGTTTCGCCAAACCGGCTATTGAGCCGGCCCCGGTATTTGTCCTTAATCATCTGGTGCTCCTGGCGGCCTGTTACGGCGATGTTCGACGATTTGGCCGCCGGCTGTACGCGGAACCCACCCCAGAGATCGCTAAGGTACTGAAAACGAACGCCTGGCTGTACACCCAGTCGGGTAATAATTTCGTAGTCCATAACAAACCGCAGTTGCTCATCCAGCAGGCCAAAGCGGGTCAGACTATCCCGTTTGAGAAAAAGCGATTGGTTGAAAACCTGCATACCTTCATACACCTGACAGGCAGCACAGAACGTGAGGGCCCGCATCTCTTCTGTGATAACGTCCTGCTCATCAATAAAATATAAGTTTCCGTAGAAAACATCGGTATTAGGTGCCTGCTGCCAGGCTTGCGCCACCCGGTGAAACGAACCAGGCGCGTAAAGGTCGTCGGAGTTCTGAAAGGCAATCAGATCGCCGGTAGCCCGCCGGAATCCTTTGTTGATGGCGTCGGTCTGCCCCCTGTCTTTTTCGCTGACCCAGCCGGTCAGATACGGTTCATACTTTCGAATGATATCGATACTGCCGTCGGTCGATCCGCCATCGATAATAAAGTATTCGAGATTGGGATACTGCTGGTTCAGCACACTCAGGATGGTTCGTTCCAGGTAGTCGACCTGATTAAACGATGGGGTAACTATCGTTATTTTGGGTATGCCCCGAACATCGGCCGGCGGGCCGCTGGTGTTGAACAGGGGCCTGGTTACAAAATTACGCAATAAATCGGTGGCACCGGTTGGCATATCAGACAAGTTCTTTATAGACCTGAAACGTTTGCTGCGCCGTTTTTTCGCAGGAAAAAAGCCGGATACGCCCGGCTCCCCGCCGGCGCAGGTCGTCGCGCAGGCTGGGTTGGGTAATTACGCGCTCAACGGCATCGGCGATGGCTTCGTCATCGTCCGGATCGAAGTAAACAGCCGCGTCGGCCCCTACCTCCGGCAACGAACTGCGATTGCTTAATACCGCCGGACAGCCGCAGCTAAAAGCCTCCAGAACGGGTATGCCGAACCCTTCGTTCAGTGAAGGGAAGACAAACGCCAGCGCATGCTGGTAGAGGTTGTAGAGCGCAGCGTCTGTAACGGGCCGGTAATGCACCCGATGGGTAAGCCCGGCGGCATGAAATAATTCCTGCTCAGCATGGGTGAAAGTTCCACCCCCGGCACACACCAGGTGTATATCCCGGTGCCGGTGCAAAACCGGCTGTACGGCCCGAAAAAAGGCAGGAAAGTTTTTGTACAAAGGGCGCTTTCCCACAAAGAGCAGGTAGGGAAACGGTAAGGCCGGGGTGGTTTGCCGGGGTGTATAGTGGGCAAATGAGGTGCCCAGGTGAATAACCCGGACCTTATCCGGGTCAACATTATAAAAGGTCAGCAGTTCCTGTTTTGAATACTCCGAAACCGCTATAATCCGGTCGGCCCGTTTGATAAGCAGCTTTTTTACGTCATTCAGGTTTTCACCAAGTTCGGGGTATTGGTGACCGTAGCGCTCGCTGGTAGCGTCGTGAAACGTCAGTACAAAGGGCTTGCCGTTGATGTATTTCAGAAAGTACTGATGGTAATAGGTTGGATGAAACACATCGAACCGGGCCTTCTGTAGCCGCTGAATGCTATGGATACGATTTAGCATAGACGCCAGCCGGTTGACGTTCTGCAGATGCGCTAAGGGACGAAACCGAAAATGGCGACTGAACGACTCCTGATCTAAATACTCGTTGTTGGAAAAGCGGAGCGACAGTTCAAACTCTATATCGTCGCGTTTTGCAAATGACCGCAGCAGTTCGAAAAAGTACCGACTGACCCCCCCATAAGCAGCACCCGTAAATGACTGATGGTCATACAATACCTTCATACCAGCGGAGCCTGTTTGGATTTTTCTTAGAAAAATTGCCCGCAAATAAATGGATTTATATTATAAATCCCAAGCCGTAGGTGAAGAACTGAGTATGCGTCAGCGATTCAGCACGGGTAGCGGCACAGAATCAATAAAATCATTTACTTTCCGAATATACCCTACCAGAATACGGCGCCAGCCGCGCAGAACTACGGGTTCGGGACGGATACCGTATGCCGGATGCAGTCGGGAAAGTTCTTTGTAGGCCGGCTGCCGCCAGCGTGACCGGTATTGTTGCAGTAATTGCTGCACATCCGGGCGCTGCGATAACCGGAACCGATTCTGATAAGGAAACAGGCCGTCGTCGGGATTATGCAGCCCTTTGAAGTTGGCAAACAGCAGCGGGCCGGCTGCATTGACCTGCCAGCCGGCCGGCCCCTGCGCGAGCTGCCGTTCGTGGAGGTTCCAGAGTGCCACATGCCATCCTGGATCTTTCACCACCAAAACACCATTGAAAAAGGCCGGGGTGTGCATCAGCCAGATCTGATCCAGGCAGAGCCCCTCACAATAGTCGATGACCGCCCGCGGAGTGACCCGGTCCTGCCACCAGGTGAGCAGGCGGTCGGTTTCGGCCGAGCGCCGGAACGCCAGAAAGTCGGCGCTGTACAGGCCGGTGTTCTGAAAATACTTCTCATCCGGGAAATGAGCATCGGCCGGGGACCGGGTAATATGGGGCGTCAGTACCAGTGTGTGGTCGGCCAGTTTGTCAAAAACAGGCGTTAACGGCTGGTAAATATACACAGACGGATCGGCGTAGAGCAGATAGCTGACAGCCGGGTAGCGCTCAAAAGCGGTACGAATCAGGGCCGGTTTACAGGCGGCTGCTAATTCGACAGGTGTATACCGGGCCGACAGGGCCGAAAGCTGCTCACCCAGACAGTCGGCGACCGTAATGATCGGATAAGGTATAGAAAAGGAGGCCGGCAGGTGCGAGGGATCATCGGCAAGACCCACCACAAAGGGCAGATCCGGATGGTGTTGACGAAAACTCTCGCCCAGGGCCAGGGCCTGAGGCAGTTGCCGAAGGGTACAAATAGTTAGTAGCACTCGATTGTTCAGAATTATTCCAGCATATCGCCTAAAGCCGCCAGATATGGGGCATACCAGTTGGCGGCTGCGTCGGCGTAGCGGTGATAGTTACCCTGCCACACGTTACGGATGACCGGGAAAAAGCGTTTGATTCGGTTGTCTGGTAAGCTACTGCGCATCTGGTAGTGGCTGAGCCGGCGGCAGATCTGGGGCATACCAGGGGCATTGGCCGGTACGCGCTCGGTCAGAAAGTTGTAAATCGATTGCAGTTGCTGATGCTTTTCCTGCAGCGGCTCCAGTTTGATGGTGCGCTCCCGACTCAGGCGGTCCCACAGCGAAATGGGTTTGCCGGCTGAATCATCTGCCCCTTTCACGCCCACCTGCTGCCTGACGTGAATCCGGTACAACTGCATAGGTTTATCCACAAAGTCGATGGCATTGTAGGCAGCCGCCACCAGCGCCAGCCAGCCGTCGTAAATATAACCTGGCAGATCCACCGGAATAGGCAGGAGTTTGGGCAGGAATTGCCGGCGAATGACCGAGGCACACCCCATCATGCGGTTGCCGTCCAGTAATATATCCAGCGCTTCGCCGGCTCTCCAGCGGTCCTGGGTGAGCGGATCAAACCGCACCTGTTCCCAGAAAAGCTGATTGATAGGCTTCAGGTGTTCGTCGGCCAGCTCCGCATTATTGAAGGCTACCTGTACGGCTGGCCGCTGCTCCATAAAGCGAAGCATGGTCGCCATCTTTTCCGGCAGCCAGAAGTCGTCCTGATCGCAGATAAAAATCAAATCGCCCGAGCAGAGGGACAGCGCTTTCTCAAAGTTCTTGTTGTACCCCAACTGAGTTGGGTTGGTAACAATATGCACCCGAAAGGGCGCATTGGCCGACAACTTATGCAGCAGGTCAACCGTTTGATCCGACGAAACGTCATCGCAGACAATGACTTCATCTGGCAACTGCTGCTGCTCCAGCAAGCTTTGCCACTGAGCCTGCAGATAGCTTTCTCCGTTGTAGGTACACAACGCAATGGATACAGTTGGCCGTTTATTCTCCGGTTGGTTCATACACTAGATTTCGTAGCCGTAACGGGCAAAAATCGGTCGCCAATATTCAGTGCCGTGAATATCCCAGGCGTGGCAGCCGAAAGGCAAATGTCCCTGGTTATAGACCGCAATGGCCCGTTCCGGATAAAATTCAACCGCAAACTGGAGGGCTTTCCGGAAGTCGGGAATCCTCAGCAACGGGAAATAGCGGTTTACTTCAATACCCCAGAATACATCTTCGTTGTATTGATGGGCATGAACGCGCTCATACTGTTCGATGACCCGCCGGAAATAGGGGAGCCAGCGGAGCAGCACAGAAATACGCCGGAGCGAAAACCCACCGTTGCCAACGCTGTTGAGGCTGACGATTTCGCGGGGTGTCAGGCCATCTGCTTTTTTCAGGTTTAGCAGCGTAGCTACTTTTTTCCGGATCGCGAAAAGGGCCTCATCCGACCAGCCCGTAAAATCGCGGTCTCTCAGCCACGGGGCACCAATGTAATCGTAGCCCCGCCGGCACCAGTCACTGAGTTCATCCCGGAAGACAAAAGCGTCGAGTTGATGGATCAGCATATAGTCAAAATCGGCAAAGGACCTGTAAAACTGTTCGGCCAGCATCAGTCGGTTATACGCCTGTATATCTGTAAAATAGCTGTCGGCAAAGCAACGAACCTGTAAAGTTGGGTAATTTTTTGTAAGATTACGTACATCCAGGGAGTTTGGTTTCACCAGTACTACGGGATAGTGCCCCAGCACCCGCATACATTGGGTTAGCGCAATGGCTTCGTACGGAGTCAGCTCTGATTTATAAATAGGAATAACGACGCAAACGCTCGGATTGTCAACTCTTGTCATACCTGTTTTACTTGACTCAACCGGAGTTCCACCGCTTCCTGCACCCATTCGTACGGTAGGTCGGCGCAGGGATGTCCAAGATTGTTGATAATGGTTATACCTTCTCCGCGTTTATAGCGGCCGGAGTAGGGCATGTAATCGACAAAATCAAACAACTGCCCTAATAAAATAATGCCTTCCGTGCCGGCTGCGTTGGCCAGGTGGGCAGGGCCGCTATCAATCCCGATAAACAGATGGCTGCGTCGGATCACCTCGGCCGTCTCCAGAATTTGTAACTGCCCGCAGAGATTAAAAAAACGCGGGTGACTCAGGTTCACCACTGGCTTAAGCCCTACTTCGACAACGGCATACGGGTAGTTATCCAGCAGCCAGCGCGTTAGCCGGTTCCAGTTGACCGGTGACCAGTCTTTTGGTACATGACTCGACTGGCAGTTTATAACAATGTAAGGCTGCGGAAGCTGTAACGAATCAATTTTTCCAAAAACGGGGTTGGGCAGGTAAAGCCGTGGCGTATCGTCCAGGGGGGGCAGGCCGGCAGCCTTCGAAAACACAGACAGCAGATTGCCCTTGTGAAAATAGTTGGCATAGGTGATGTCTAACTGGTCGGCAATCGGGTTGATGGGGTCTTCGAAGCAGTACTTGCATTTCCGATGAGACAGATGCAGGTTATATACCTTATCCAGGATGCCGGAGCGCAGGATTTGTTCCCGCTCGCCTGGACATTTTTCAACTATATAGCCGTCCAGATCAGGGTGGTTGGCTACGAGCTCTACATACGGTTTGCGGACAAACCAAATGATGTAAGCATCCGGATGCAGAATACGGACTTCACGGGCTACCGGTTCGCAGGCAATAATATCGCCGAACTGTTCGGAAAGCATTATACCGACCAGCATACGATTACCTAGCCTTGCCTTTAACCGACGCAGCCGCAGGTATTTTTTAGCAAATGAAAGGTACTTACCCGCAATATGCGTGTATTTGTGGTATCGGTGAGTCCAAAGCGCAATAAAGTCTGACCATGAAATCATACTTATCTGGATTCTAACACAGCAATCAATTGGTTAAACGGTGCTTTAAGCCATTTTCGCACACGTTTATAACGTTGCACACTAGGTGGTTTGATGTAAACGCAGGGGTATTGGCTGTATATTTCGTTCTGATTGGCTAATAATCGATGCCTATATAAATCAAACAGAGCAAGTACATCAGGTCGATCGGCGAACGAATACCGGGTCTGATATTTTGATATGTCTGTAGGTTTGCCGGGATTATACCCGCTATAATGAAAAAAAAACAGCGTTTCTTTTTTGTTAATTAGCCAACGGTCGGCTTTCCCCGGCTCGTTTGCCGGTTCGTGGGTAAAAAATCGTTCGTGGAGATTCCAGTACGCTACATTATACCCCGGGTGCTTCTCGATCCAGACATTGCTGTGGTAGATGGGGGCGAAATTAACCCAGTGCTGATCCACAAACAGGCCGGCGCATAAATCAATCCGGCATTCGTTGACCAGCCGCTGTGCCCACCAGGTAACGAACTGACGGGCCTCGGGTGTACGCCGGAGACCTATAAACCCCAGATTAAAGATACCCGTATTTAAATGGTGCAGATCGTTGGGCCGCTCCCAGTCGCCAACGGGCGTACAGGCATGTGGCGTAAGCACCATTGAATGCTGGTTCAGGTGATCGCTCAGCCGGTTCAACGGCTCGAACACGATAATATCCGGATCGAAATATATAACTTTATCGACAGCCGGATGCGTATTGAAAAAATAATCGATAAAAAACGGTTTAACCGCCGTATTAAGTTCTGTAATGTCGTACCGGTCACACATACCGGCAAAATCAGGAATACCAATCTGGTCGACTTCAACCATCCGATAGCGGGGGTATAAGGCTTCGGGTAAACCGGCGGTTGCCAGCTTATCGACCAAACCGATCACAAACTGCCAGTCAGGATTCGTCTCCGCCAGCGAGTCGCCCAGTGTACGGGCCTGAGCCAGATAGTTGACTGAACAAAGGGTAAAGGCCAGCGTCATATTTTACGGAATAAGAGTGCGCAGACTCGTTAAAAGCAAGTGCATGCTTTGGGTATTGTTATGGCGTGCAACAATTTTCTGCGCAAGCTGCCGCCCCAGCGTCTGCCGTAAAGCGGCATCGGTTGCCAACTGTACCATCTGCTCACACATGGTCGACAGGTCGAGGTAAGGAGCTACCAAACCACCATTGGTTTCTACCAATTCAGGCGCACCACCGGCCTTGTCGAAACAAACAACCGGTACTTCGCTCAGGCCGGCCTCCAGCACAACCAGCGGATAGGGGTCTTCGCGCGAGCAAAGCACAAATATATCAAAGTGGGCAATGTACCGGAGTACGTCGGGCGTGGGCGGGATCAGGTGCACCAGGTCCGCTAAACCCGCCTTTTTGATGTCTAGAAGTAAGTCGTCCCGGAGCGAACCTGAGGGCATTCCCACCCAGACAAAATGGATATCGGTCTGCGGCAGGCGGCTTTTGACCAGCCGGGCCAGAACCACAAAAAGATCATTTCCTTTTCGCCATTCGGCATTGCCACAGCCGCCAATAATGAGGGCATTTTCGGGAATGCCGTGGTCGAGCAGCGGCTTGGGCCGGGTACGGGCGTTTGCAATTGCCTGCTGCAGGCTTGGCAGGTCTACCAGGGTGAACTGCGAGATCTTGGCGGGGGGCACCCCATGCTCTGTCTGGTAATACCCAATGGTCGCCTGAGAAACAGCCAGGATTTGGTTAGACCGCTCGAGCAGGTAGGCCAACTCATCGGGCTGGGTATACATCTGCACCGACATTTCCAGCTCGTGGACAAACGTAATCACCGGCAGGGTTCCGGCAAGGGGTAATTGCCGGAACCAGCGGCTACCCGCAACGGTGTTGACCATAACCAAATCGACCGTATCGAGCTGTAGTTCCTGATAAAGGGTCTGTTGCCGTTGCGTTTGCTGCCGGCTGGCCAGCGTCTGCCAGAGACCAAGTTTCCCGATAATTTTATCGGCCACCGGCCCCAAAAGGTAGGGGGTGGCCGGTGGCCAGAGCGTTACGGGGCAGAGCTGCCGGTAATCGGCTAGCAGTGGGCCACCCTCACCCAGCAGCAGGTGCATGGTATAGCCGCCATCCTGTTGCAGCAGCCGAATAAGTTGCAGCAAAACCAACTGAGCGCCGGCGCGGTTGGCATCGTGACCAATAAAAAGTATACGCTTTTTAGACAATCGTTTATAGTCTGTAGTTTCAGGTTTGAGGTTTGACGTTTAAAGTTAGCGTAGTGTAGCAACCTCAAACCTCAACTAATCAATACACTTCATGACTGGGCTGAGGGAGTTTCTTGGCTGGGTTACCAATGTAAACGCCCCATTCCTCCGTGTTTTTGTAAATAGCGGCTGCCATTCCGACCAGGGTTCCGGTGGCCAGATGGGTGTAATCACGGATGGTACTATTGACCCCAAAGAAACAATACGGCTCTACCACACAATGGCCCGACAGCACCACGTGTGAGGTGAAAAACACATGATCGCCGATCTGCCCGTGGTGACCAATATGGTTACCGCTCCACAGCACTACGTTATTCCCGATGGTGGTGAAGGGCTGGATGGTGTTATCTTCCAGAATAAAGCAATTTTCGCCGATGGTGTTGCCGAACAGTGTTGCCTTCGAACTGATGTAGGAAATACAGTCGTAGCCTTTGGCTTTGGCCTGCTGGTATACATTCTCACGGTTTTTGTTCATCTTCCGGCCGGTCATGGGCGCAAAAAAACGGTAATCCTGCGGAGGGTAAAACGTTTCCAGGTCTTCAAAGGCTACCACCGGTAAACCTTTAAACTGATCGGCTTCCAGATACTCCCGATTAACCGTAAAGGCCACCACCTGGTGATCTGAATCGTTGGTCAGGTAAAAATGGGCCAGTTCGGCCGTGTCCAGGACACCAAAAATAACTACTTTCGCCATAGGGTTTTCAGATCACAAGAGTTCGTATTTAGCTAACATCGACCGAACGGTGGCCGGCTCATTAAACATCAGGACATCCAGCACAGACAGCCAGGGGACAAATTCATTCCGGAATTGTGGATACACCACCGGCTGCGATCGTATGAAGCTAAGCTGCATACCGGCTGCGGCAAAATCCTCTTTCCGGTAGAGTTCCATTCCCCCAATTGGGTTAATATAATGCGTTGCGTTTTCCTGCCGGCAAATATCCAGAATTCGGTCCTGCGCTTTTAGTTTGTCATTGGCGTATACACACGAGGACGGAATCACCTCCGTTTGAATACCGATGTAGGGATTCAGCACCTCAAAGCTATGCCGGATGTAGTCTGCCACATTGGCTGCCCCGAAATTGAGCATTTTTGTGGTTAAAGGAAAAACCGTATTATAAAAAGGAGCTTTCCGGTACGCCTGTTCTATCGTTTTCAGCAGTTTATCCCGCCACTTCGGATCGTCGGCCAGGGAAATATCACAGATCCGTTTGTTTTGGCTGGCATCTTTCAGCGGAATTGTGAACAGGTGTTCCTTTCCGTTGAGCAGCATTCGATTGCGGTTTACCCAACCCCGGTTAATGAAGGCCACGTCATCGTAGAGAATAAACTTATCGACGAGGTTCATCAACTGAAAATACCCAATGTAGGGCAGGAAGTAGGGCTGCATGATAGCGAGTTTCATTTAAGCTTCCTCAGGTAATAATCTTCGCCCGGTACCGTCATTTTTTCGCGCAGGGTAGTATCTGTGCCGAGCCGGAGGTCTCCGGGTTGCGGAGTAATGACACTCCGGGCAAAGAACAGGTAATCGGCTTCTTTGGGAATAGGCTGAACCCCCTTTTCGAAGGGATTGATTGTAATCAGCCGCCGGGAAAGGTCTTTTCCGTAGAGCGGATACTCATAATCATCGTTGATGGTGCCCAGGGCTACGGTGGCATTGGGGGGCACAATCGAGTCGAAGCGGCTGTAGGGTATATAAATATCCGGCCGGCCTACGGTTATCTGCTGCATGCGGCCGGCAGTGAACGCTGATTCGTGTCCGTTCCAGCTAAACGGTAGCGCCCGAATATTACAGAATACGCAGAGCAGCGCGGAGATACAGCCTAAAACGGTTATCAGCCCGACGTATGCTTTGCCGGCCACCCGTCCGGGTTTATCGACCGAAACCCGGGGACTCAGGAACAGCAGCGCCAGAAAGGGAATGCCCAGTAAACCTGTTTCAATAAAATACCGCCCTTTGAACGGATCGTACGGCGCCGAGTAGGAGAGGGCCGCAAAGTGCAGCAGCACGGCAACGCCCAGATAGCGGTGCGGCACCGACCGGGCAACACCCAGCAGCGTCAGGATGAGCAGCGGAATGATTAGACCAAAGCCGAAAACTCCCCAGTACGGGTTAGCATTGTAATACGCAAATTTTCGGTTGAAGGCAAACGGCATAATGGAAAAGTCGGTCTCTTCATCCAGCCGTAACCCAAACTTATCTTCCAGCCAGACTATGGGCCTTCGCATCTGAACGTTTAGCGAGACCCCCGCCGGCAGGTTACGGATACCATCAAGATTGAAGTGATCGTAGGCGTAGCGCACCAGGTTACGGCTACCCTGTTTTACCAGGTTAGGCAACGAGCCCGCCCGCTCTACCGACTGGTGTTTCAGCGCCGTGGGCGGACCAATGGGGTGCCCAAAGACTTCAATATTTTTTAAATAGCCCGTCGGCAGGGTCCAGATGCACATACCCACGATGATGGCTAGTGCCAACCGCCGGACCCTTCCGAAAAACTGACCAAAGTCTGGTGCCAGAAAGACGGTGTAAAGCATAATAACGAATACCGACGGCAGCAGCAGCGTAAACGTGATTTTGTGCCCATAGGCGATGCCGAATGCCATACCCGCCAGGTATAGATAGCGGCTATCGCGGGTTTGACGGTAGGTGAAAAGCATGTAAAGCAGTACACTCAGATAGGCCGTCAGCACTATATCGGTCTCGGTGGTAATGGCCTGCATCAGAAAATTGGGCAGAAGGGCATAGCCTAGTGCGCAGAAGAAACTGGCCGTTAGGTTGCTGCCGATGCGCTGCACAATGCCAAATACGGCAACGATACTGATCCAGTACGACAGATGGTGAATAAGCCGGAATGCACTCTCAAACCGGCCGGTTATCAGAAACGAATAAATCTGCAGGGTGCAGACACTCTTCGGGTAAGTGTCCATATTCCAGTTGGTACCACCGAAGTGGCGCATGCTACCCCGCTGAATATACTGCATAACCCGGTTAAGATGCCCCGTCATACTATCCCATTCATTGGGAACTGTAAATAGCACCAGCAACAGGTTGGTAACCGCAATAATGGCCAGCGTGACAAACAGGACCGTAAATATTGCCTTTACATAGGGGCGGAGCGACCAGTACCACCGGCTTAGCAACTGCCGGCGATCCTGCAGCAGTTGCCGGACCGAAAAAGGAGTACGATCGGGCACCAGCCGGCGCAGCAGTTCGCCAATCACAGTAGCGGTTATGAATACACCAGCAGCCCAGGCCGGGGTTGTGGACGTCAGATACAGCGCCGACAAAAGAAAGCCGGTCAGGATTACACTACCGGTAAAGAGGAGAAACGAGGTAAGCAGCCATTCGGTAAGCGAATACCGGCTAATCCGGGTGGCAAGCCAGCCAACATAGCCAACAAAGAGAACAAAAGACAGCAGGTATATAGCCGTCATAGGACAAACGATTCAAGTTAGCAGGTGGATAGTTGTCTATCTGTGCAAGAAAAGGCTATACCGTAATATAGACCGCTTCATTGACGATAGTACAGATTCGCTCTATATCTTCTTCCGGCAGATCCGGGTACAATGGCAGACACAGCACCCGAAGAGCTACATCTTCAGAAACCGGGCAGGGCTGAAACGGCTTTATAAAGGGCAGGGTATTCAGCGACGGGTAAAAATAGCGCCGGGGAAAAATACCTTCTTTCTGGAGCGCATCCTTCACGTCTAACAGCTTCTGCTCCGACTCCAGCAAGACCGGATAATACGCATAATTATACTGCAGTCCGGGTAAGCGGGAAGGGCGCTCAAGCCGGGCGAAGTCCAGCCGGCTGTCATACAAAGCTGATCGCTGTTTGCGGGCAGCAATCAGCTCATCTACCATAGGCAGATTGCACAGCCCCATAGCCGCGTGGAATTCAGAGTTCTTGGCATTGATGCCAATGCTCTGGTAATCATCGTTACGGTGGCCAAAACTCCGGTAAAAATGCAGTTTATGCGCCATTTCATCGTCGTTGGTAATAATGCACCCCCCTTCGACAGTGTGAAATACTTTGGTCGCGTGAAAACTACAGGTGCTCAGATCCCCGTAGCTAAGCAGGGACCGGTTGTTGTATTGGGCACCAAACGCATGAGCGCCGTCATAAATAACCTTTAGCTTGTATTTGTCGGCCAGCGCCTGTATCTGCTCAATCCGGCAGGCATTTCCATAAACATGTGTAGCCAGGATGGCCTGCGTGTTCTCCGTAATCAGCGGTTCAATAGCGGCCGGATCGATACAAAAGTCTCCGGGGTGAACATCCGCGAAGATGGGCGTGCAGTTCTCCCACAGAATGGCGTTGGTGGTAGCACAGTACGAAAAGGGCGTGGTAATGACCTCTTTGGTAATCTGAAGGGCTTTCAGCGCCATTTGCAGCACCACGGTTCCATTACTACAGAACTTCAGGTGCTTGACACCCAGATACTCTTTCAACTGGTTTTCCAGGTCACGTACCAGCGGGCCATCATTGGTCAGGTGAACCCGTTCCCAGACACCTTTCAAATAACGGCAGTAGTCCTCAAAGTCAGGCAGGTACGATTTGGTTACATTGGTCATTTAGCAAAAGCCTCCTCCTCTACCATTTTCATTTCGAACGGAAATTGTGGACGTACATAACCGGGCCATTTACCGTACCAGGCCACACCTTCCCGGTAATCTTCTACCTCGAAAGTAAGGCCATCTTCCAGATTGAACAAAGGCGTGACCGTATCTTTGACCACCATTACCGATACTGTATAAGAACCATCGTTTAAAAAATACCCCGGAATGTAGCACTCGCCGGCAATGAGTCCTTTGCTGTAGGTCTGCGATTGTGTACCGATGTTGAAGATACATTCGCCGGTCAGCGAGTTCAGGTGCAGACTCAGGTTCAGGTTTACGCGGTCTGTCATATTCCAGAACTCAAACCGGACCCGTAGCGGTGTGCGCACGTCGATATGGGTAGCTTTGTCGGGGTAGTCCGGAATCAGCTCAATGCGTCGGATGCGGACCCGATCATTGCCGGGCGCTTCTTCGGGTGTTTGCCAGGTGCGTACCAGTTTGGTTTTGGACACTTTACTCAGATAAGAGGCAATCACCTGGTTGGTTTCTCCCTGTTCGATCAGCCGTCCCTTCTCAAAATAGAAGGTCTTGTTGCAGAGCGCCTGCACAGCCGTGAGGTTATGGCTGACAAATAGAACGGTGCGGCCGCTGGCCGATACATCGCGCATTTTGCCGAGGCATTTTTTCTGGAACTCGGCATCACCCACGGCCAGTACCTCGTCGATAATCATGATCTCCGGGTCAAGGTGGGCGGCAATGGCGAAGCCTAATCGCACGTACATACCCGACGAGTACCGCTTAACGGGTGTATCGAGAAACTTTTCGATACCACCAAAATCCACAATAGCATCAAACGCTTTCCGGATTTCTTCCCGTTTCATGCCCAGAATGGAGCCGTTGAGGTAGATATTTTCGCGGCCGGTCAGCTCCGGATGAAAACCAGTCCCAACTTCGAGCAGGCTGGCAACCCGCCCCTGAATGCGCACCGAGCCGGTGGTCGGTTCCGTAATTTTGCTGAGAATCTTCAGCAGCGTTGATTTACCGGCTCCGTTATGGCCGACAATGCCGACGCGGTCGCCCTGATCAATGCTGAAATTAACGTCGCGGAGCGCCCAGAACTCTTCTTTTTCGAAAGTCTGTTCCTGCTCCTGTTTGCGCCCAAACCAATTTCGAAAACTCTCGGTGACTACGTCACGCAGGGTATTCGAACCTTTGCTCCGTTTATGATCTATGATATACCGTTTGCTGATATTTTCCGCTGCAATAACCGACATAATGTGGTGTCAGTAAATGGTGAATTTAAATGTCATCGACAAATGTATTTTCCCGTTTTCGGAAGAAGTAAAGAGCCAGGATCAGGCAAATCCCTACAATCAGTACCGAAGCGAGAACACTTTGTGGATTAAAAAAGGCTTTTCCGCCGAGCAAAGACCAGCGAAAGCCATCAATTATCCCAACCAGGGGATTTAACATATATAAAGAGTACCATCTTTCGTCGGCTACGAGCCGACTGCTATACGCAATCGGACAGGCGTAAAATCCTATCTGAACCAGAAACGGAATTAGTTGCCCCACATCACGAAAGCGAACGTTAAGAACGGCAAAAAACAGGCCGAAAGCAAAAGAAGCCAGCAGGGCCAGCAGGATAAACACCGGCAGAAACAGCAGGTGCCAGTCTGGCGAAACCTGATACCAGACCGCAAATAAGACAAAGAGGGCCAGGGAGATCAGGAAGTCCAGGAAACTCACCATAACCGAACTCATCGGCATTATTAACCGCGGAAAGTATACTTTTGTTACCAGGTTGGCATTGACGGTGATGCTGGAGCTGACCTGCGTAAACGCATTGGAAAAGAATGTCCAGACGGTGAGACCGGCCAAAACCATCAGAGGATACGGTACCCCAGGATCGGCGGGCAGCTTGGCCACTTTGCTGAATACGAACACCATAATCAGCATTGTAGTCAATGGTCGGATCAGACTCCACGAGATACCCAGTGCAGATTGTTTGTAGCGCACAGAAATATCACGCATTGAGAGAATGAGGAGCAGTTCACGGTTACGCCAGAGATCACGCCAGTAGTGGCGCTCCGACCGACCAGACTCGATAACTATTTCCTGTGTTTTCACTAGTTGAATTAAGAGTTGAGAATTAAGAGTTAAGAATTAAAAAGAACAATGTGGTACGTCAGCCCAACTGCCGGGCGGCCCCGTCTTAATTCTTAACATATCACTTATTTCCTAGCCTTCCTGCATAATGGAGCGGTACGTCTCCCGGAAGAAGATAATTATGACACTGAAAAAAAGCCCCAGCGCTATACCGACCTGCATGGCTGCAGACGACTTTACCTCCCGGAAAAGTGGTAAAGATACCGGCTCAATAATCGTAAACAAAGGCGCTTCCCGTATCAGGGAAAGCTTCATGTTTTCTTCACTCTGCAGCGCCTGGAAATAGACCGTTGTCAGGAAAGAGGAGTTACGGGTAAGTTTCGTTTCCTGAACGCGCCCTTCGGCAACTACGACCTGCTGATTCTGATCCTGATACCGGGCCAGCCTGGTTTCCGACAATCCCAGTTCCCTGCCCAGCGAGTCGGCCCGACGCTTTAGCAACTCGTGCATTTCGCGGGTCTTCTTGGTTTGTTTCTGCCGATAATCTTCTTCAATGGTCTCCAGATGGGTCTCCACAAATGCCTTGGCCAGATCTTCATCTTCCATACCGGCTCGTAGCTGCATAAAGGACGATTTACGTTCCGGCTGACTAACCCCTATCTCATTCTGAATCCGGGTGTAGATCTGGGCCAGGGCCTTATGGTCATGCATGGTATACTCTTCCGGCTTTTTGGCCTGCGGAAGACTATAAGTCCGGAGTTCCTCATTCTCCTCCCATTCATCATCAAGGATTCCGCCATGGCGGATATAATAGTTAAGCAGCAAGGTGTCTTTGCCCTTGATGTTGACGGTCTTCATGAGGGTTTTCTCGACAACCGGCCGGGATTTGGCATAGATCATGAAGTTGTCTCCTACAAAAATGTTGGCTTCGGGTGCGGCCTGCCCCAGTCCAAAAGCGGTGGCTAAGGCGCCCATATCACCAAAACTGTTGCTGGCACCGCCCAGGTTAAAGGTAGTGGTTGCCGAATAAATCACTTTTTTATCGGTCAGCTTATCTTTAACAAAGCCGATAATGCCACCAGCCAGCACAAGGCCCAGTAAAATCTTCCAGTTTCGTTTGAAAACATACTTCAGGCGAAAGATGGAGAGCAGAACCGCCTTGGGTGAGACCTGATCCGGCGGTACAGGCCGCACGGTCATATTGTTTGTTTCGGTTGAGTTGACAGTACTCATAAGTGTAATCCAGGTCTGTTTTTTATCGAATGGTCCGGTAGGCCAGGATCAGGGTAATCAGGGTCATAACGGAGCTGGTAATGGCCGTTGCCTGACCCAGGACCTGCTGTGGCGTAAGCGGGTTTGTAGTCCGGGTAGGCACTATAATCTCCGAGCCGGGCTCTATCCGGGGATAAATATTAAAAAACATAAACTTTCGGGTGCGGTCGACGGAGCCGTTGGCGTATACCACAAATGCCTTTCTTCGCTGTGATTTGGCTGTAAAGCCCCCGGCTTGCGCTATATAATCCTGAAACGTCTGACTCGGGCGGAACTTCACCGTATTCGGTAGCAGCACTTCGCCCTGAAGCCGGACTGTTTCCAGGCGCTTGGGAATCCGGAGCACATCATTTTCCTGAATCAACATATCTTCCGTTGAGCCGGGGTTGGCCAGAATACGCTTCAGGTTAATGCCTATTGCTTCTTGCTTACCGGTAGCGAGCGGATCGACCCGAACCACGCTTTTGCGGGCATCATCGGCTACTTCGGCTATTGAGCGCTGTTGCTGGGCAATCTCCTCAGGGCTTAGCTGAATGGAGCGAACCAGGGTAGCACCTTCTATGTACGCATAAGGCGTTAACCCGCCGGCCATGTTTACCAGATCCGAGACTTTCTGATCCTTGCTCCGGATAGGGTAATTGCCCGGTACAATTACTTCCCCTTCTACCCGGGCGTAGGTCTGGACCTGATAATTTGGTGACCGCCGAACGGTTATCTGATCAAAGGGTTCCAGCAAAAACTTACTCTCGCCGGGGTTGATTGACAGATCTCGGTTGATGGAGATGCGGTACGTTTCCGCTACTTCGGCGGTCGTAGATTTGGGATCGACATCCTTCTTCCGGCGAACCACCTCAATTTGCGACGAAGCGGCCGATTCTTTTAAACCGCCAACCCGCAGAATCAGATCCTCCAGCGTCATGTTTGCCATGTACGGCATCGTAATATAGTCGGCTGCATTGTTGATCTCGCCCTGTATGATAATCGTAGCTGGTTCGGCCAGGTTAAATCGCGACGGAATAACGATATTGTCTTCCCGCTGTAGCGGTATGTCCTCCCGTGTCCCATTGATAATATCGGCGTAGTTCACAGTTATGGTCTCAATCGCCAGATCTTCACGGGTACGCACAATGGTAATCCGGCCCGTAAAGGCATCTCCTTTGAGGCCATCGGCAGTAGCAATTAACTGTTTCAGGGTCTTATTCTGATCCAGCGAATACTGCCCCGGCCGGAATACGGCCCCTTCTATGGTTACCTGGTTCTCAAACCGGTCGAGAATCTGCTCCACCATTACCTGATCGCCATCCTGTAGGGTAAAGGTGTCGAATTGTTCGGAGGCAACATCAATAACTTTGCGCTCCCGGTCGGTCAGCCGCGTAATCTTAATCCGGCTTTTGTAAGCGTTGGCCGAAAAGCCGCCCGCAAAATAAAGAAGCTTACCCAGGTGCTCGTCGGGCAGCATCTCAAATGTTTTGTTACGCTTGACGGGACCGGTAATTTCTACCCGTTTCTCAAACGTCTGGAAGCGAATGTTGTCATTGTCCCGCAGACGAACATCGTTTCGCTGAACACCCAGCAGTAGCAAATCGTACAGGTCCAGGGTAGCGATGACCTTGTTGTTCCGGATAACCTGCACTTTACGGAACGAGCCCAGTTCATTTGGCCCTCCCGACTGGTAAATGGCGTTCATCGCCGTTGACAATGAAGAGATAGAATAGGTACCTGGCTTTACGGCCTCGCCCAGGACAGACACCCGGATACTCCGGATATTACCCAGCGTCAACTCCAGATAGGTATTCTGGGGGCCGTAGGTGCTGTTGCGAAGTCCTACAAATTTTTTCGACAGCCGATCGATGATCCGGGTTTTAGCAGCCTCAATGGATAAGCCGACTACAGATACCGGACCAATTCCGGTTTGGTTGGCAAGGTAAATATTACCCTCCGGAGAGACGGTCTGGGAGAAATCGGCTTCTGAATAGCCATACAAGCGAATATTTAGCTGATCGCCCGGCCCGACCTGATAATTCTGAGGAGTGGCCATATTGAGGTTGGGCGCAAACGTTTCCTGGTAGGCCGGATTGTTGAAAATCTCAAACCCGAACAGCTTCCGGCGGATTTCCTGTTTCTCCCGCTCACGGGCAGCCTCATAGCCCTGTTCCTGCAGTTCATCACTGGTCAGTTGGTTTTTGGCTTTCTGGTCTTCCTGTGCCTGAATCTCAAAGTCAGTTCCGGTTGGGTTAGCTCCGTTCTGGTTCGATAGCTGCGTTTGGGTACGGCCGGTCTGGGGTTGCTGGCCCGGTGCCGATTGCGTTGAGGGTTGAGGCTGACCAGAGGTGCTCCGGCCGGCCGGATTTTGCGGGGACGTCTGGCCGGGAACAGGGCGCCCGGGCAGGCCCTGAGTGGGCAGGTTACGAGGTAAATTTCCGGGTAAAGTAGAGGGAGTGGACGATGGAGCCGGGGTGGCGGGTGCCGGTACGGCCTGCCCCAGCAAATTGCCGCTAAGCATACCTGCCAGAACTAATCCCAATACCAACCGGAGACCGGATAAACCAACTTTTTTCCTGAATGATTGTGCCATTAGAAGATGGAAAATTTGGCTATTTTGCATATTTTTAAGATGTGTGCTGTTGGAGACAGCTTTTCTGCAAAGTCAATTCTTTAAACGCTGATATAGCTCGAAGTAGTACTTTTACAACAGTTCAGGAAGCAAAGTAAGTGAACTTTTGTCGTAATTTAAATAGTTATCTATTCAGCGGATTAAATTCTTATATTGGCGGTGAGGGGGTCATTTTTCCGAATCCGTGGGGAACCACCTTATCATTTTTTCTTTCTTCAACAACCAGTCTAATTGAACAATTTAAGGACCACACATGGCTGAAACAACAAACCAAAATGTACAGTATACGGAAGATAGCATTCGGTCACTCGACTGGAGGGAGCATATACGTCTACGCCCGGGTATGTACATTGGAAAACTGGGCGACGGCTCAGCCGCCGACGATGGCATTTATGTGCTGCTGAAAGAAATCATTGACAACTCCATCGACGAACACGTGATGGGGAATGGCAAAATTATTGATATTAAAGTCACCGATCACCGCGTTGAGGTACGCGACTACGGCCGGGGTATTCCGCTGGGAAAAGTAGTCGATTGCGTTTCCAAAATAAATACGGGTGGTAAATACGATTCCGGCGCTTTTCAGAAATCGGTTGGCCTGAACGGTGTCGGCACCAAAGCGACTAATGCCCTGTCCACCTACTTCCGCGTGCAGTCGTTCCGCGACGGCAAGACCAAATGGGCGGAGTTTAAGCGCGGGGAACTGGCAGCTGAATCGGACCTGGAGAATACAAATCAGCGGAACGGTACCCAGATCATCTTTGAGCCGGATAATACCGTGTTTAAGAACTTCCACTTCATTCCCCAGTTCCTGGAGAATATGATCTGGAATTACTGCTACCTGAACGCCGGACTGACCATCCAGTTCAACGGACAGAAGTTTGTATCCCAGAATGGCCTGCTCGACCTGCTGCGAAATAAGACGGATGAAGATGCACTCCGGTATCCGATTATTCACCTGAAAGGGCAGGATCTGGAAATCGCACTGACCCACGGTAACCAGTACGGCGAAGAATACTACTCGTTTGTGAACGGGCAGTATACAACCCAGGGCGGGACTCACCTGGCGGCCTTACGCGAAGCCATCGTCAAAACGGTTCGGGAACACTTCAACAAGGATTACGATCCGTCGGATGTGCGGGCGTCGATTATTGGGGCTATCAGCCTTCGGGTACAGGAGCCGGTGTTCGAGTCGCAAACCAAGACCAAACTAGGGTCAATAAACATGGCACCGGATGCCAGTGCGCCTACGGTCCGGTCGTTTGTACTCGACTTTGTGAAAGACCGGCTGGACGATTACCTGCACATGCACCCCGAAACCCGCGATGCGCTGAAGAAGCGGATCGAGCAGTCGGAGCGGGAGCGTAAGGAACTGGCAGGTATCAAGAAATTAGCCAATGAGCGTGCCAAAAAAGCCAATCTGCACAACAAAAAACTGCGCGACTGCCGCATTCACCTGCCGGACAGCAAGGCCGAGGACCGTTACCAGACTACGCTGTTTATCACCGAAGGCGATTCGGCCAGCGGATCAATCACCAAGTCGCGTAACGTACAGACGCAGGCGGTATTCAGTTTGCGTGGTAAGCCCCTCAACTGCTTTGGCCTTACCAAAAAGGTGGTGTATGAAAACGAAGAATTTAACCTGCTGCAGCACGCGCTGGATATTGAAGATGGGCTGGACAACCTGCGCTACAACCGCATTGTGATTGCCACCGATGCCGACGTCGACGGCATGCACATCCGGTTGCTGATGCTGACGTTCTTCCTACAGTTCTTCCCCGATCTGGTGCGGAACGGTCACCTGTATATTCTGGAGACGCCCCTGTTTCGGGTACGCAACCCGAAGAACCACAAAGAGACCATTTATTGCTACTCGGAAGAAGAGAAGCAGAAAGCGATGAACAAGCTATCGTCGGGTGGCCGCAAGATCGAGATTACCCGGTTTAAAGGATTAGGTGAAATCTCTCCCGAAGAATTCGGACTCTTTATCGGCGAAAACATGCGCCTGGAGCCGGTGATTATGGAGAAGGAAACTTCCATTCCCAAACTGCTCAGCTACTATATGGGCAAGAATACGCCCGACCGTCAGCGGTTTATCATTGAAAACCTGCGCATCGAAAAAGACATCGAAGAAGCCGCTTTGGTGTAGGAGTTAAGAATTAAGAGTGATGAGTGAAGAATTATGGAGAATGGGTTAGTAGCTTTGCAGCTTACCACGCTTAATTCGTAACTCATCACTCTTAATTCCCTGTATGACGCTTGAATCCCTCCGTAACCAGATTGACTCCATTGATGACCAATTGCTCAGCCTGCTCAACCAGCGTATGGACCTGGTGCGGCAGGTGGGGGAACTGAAACGGTCAAGCAATGCCATCATTTACCGGCCTGAGCGGGAGCTTCAGATTGTAGACCGGCTTACCCGGCAAAACAACGGCCTGCTGAACCGGGCGGCTATTGAAGCTATCTTTCTGGAAATCTTTGCCGTTTCGCGCAATTTGGAATTGCCGGAGCGGGTTTCCTTTTTAGGGCCAGAGGGGAGCTTTACCCATCAGGTAGCCGAAAGCCGGTTTGGAGCCATGAGTTCCTATATGGCGTTGCCTACAATTCGCTCAGTATTTGAGAGCGTAGAGACAGGCCGGACGCGGTTCGGGGTGGTGCCGATTGAAAATAACCAGGAGGGGGTTGTGAATGAAACTATCGACCTGCTGCTGGAAAAAGAGCTGACTATTGCCGCCGAAGCCCAGATTCCGGTGCATTTTACGTTTGCCACTCAGTCGGACAACATCAACGAAATTACCCACATCTACTCTAAAGACATTGCGTTCCGGCAGTGCAGTAAATTCCTGAGTGAATATTTCGAGGATACCGAGGTGGAGATGGTGCCGGTTGAATCTACCTCTAAGGCCGCCAAACTGGCTGCTCAGCAGCCCAATGCAGCCGCCATCTGCTCCCACATTGCGGCCAAGCTCTTTACGGTACCCATCCTGTTCGATAACATAGAAGACAGTGACCTGAACCGCACCCGCTTCCTGATTCTGGCGAAGGATTTTGTGAACCAGCCCAGTGGTCACGACAAGACTACCCTGATTGCCCGGCTGGCCAATACCAACAAACCCGGTGTGCTGGCTGAGTTTCTCCAGGAGTTCAACGCCCGCAACATCAACCTGACCAAAATAGAAAGCCGGCCACTCCGCGAAGGCGCTACCTTCCGCTACTGGTTCCTGCTCGAATGCGAAGGGCACGTTGATGACCCTGCCTTAAAGGATATTCTGAATCACCACACGGCTGAAGTGAAGTGGCTGGGCAGCTACGTGCGGGTGTCCTGATTCAGGCGTTTACAGGCAGAATATCCTCGGTATCGGCATACGCCACGGGCATACTGATCGTCAGGTCGATGCTGGCCAGATAAATGCTTTCGTTGATGGACTGAGCTTCTGAGGCCAGAAACCAGAAATCGTTTTCACCTTTCCGAAACACTTCGGCCCGGATCGTTTGCGAGTCGATAAGCACGTATTCAGATAAAGTGGGAATCCGGCGGTAGAAGACAAATTTTTCCCCCGGTCGTAGGCTTCAGTGCTTTTTGATAATACTTCGATAATAAGCGTAGGGTTAGTTACCGTATCCCGCTTAGCATCGGCGTACTGGTTTGGTCCGTAGATAACCAGTATATCGGGGTAGGTGTACAAAGTAGTCTCTGGTATGTGCAGGCGCAAATCGCTGGAATATCCCCGACACGATGAGCCACGCAGCTTTATCCCAGTCTCAATGGTGAGATTCGCCGTAATACGAACATGGTTGGGCGAAGCGCCGGCCATAGCGAATATTTCGCCATTGTGGTACTCGCTTTTATAAAGAGCTTCACGCTCCCGTTCCAGGTACTGCTCCGGGGTATAATATATTTTAGGTTGTGCAGTCATTAGTCATTGGGTTGTTTACCAAAGATACCACTTTTCCCGCCAATTTGCTGACCGTGAACTTAAAGCCTATACAACGGTTTTCGTTCATAGAAAGTACCTTTTTAAAATAATGGATACGAACGAGAAGCTGGATAAAATCATTGACGCCCGGATGAGGCTGAAGCGTCGGTTTGAGGAGAAAATGGCGCAAACACCGTCTATGGCCGATGACAAACCGAGGGGCTCCGGGCCAACTAACCGCCACGGGATGCCGCAGGTGCCGGTTGGCCAAACCATAACCAAAAAGTGGCCGGTATTAGACCTGGGCTACCAGCCGAACATACCGCTGGATAAATGGCAACTCGCGCTAGACGGTGAAGTAGAAGAGCCCATGCGACTGAAATGGCCGGATCTGATGGCTTTGCCGCAGGTAGAAGACATCAGTGACTTTCACTGCGTAACCACCTGGTCGCGGCTGGATGTCCCCTGGGGTGGCATCCGGTTTATGGACCTGGCCGCGCTGGTTCGTCCGAAAGATACGGCTACGCACATCATGTGCTACGGCTACGACGGGTACTCCACCAACATCTCGCTGGAAGAGGCCCTGAAGCCCGATGTGCTGCTGGTGCATACCGCCGACGGTGAGCCGCTGCCCCGCGAACATGGCGGGCCGCTCCGCATGATTACCCCCCAGCTATACGCCTGGAAAGGGGCCAAATGGATCAAGCGTATTGAATTTCTGGCCGGCAACCAGCTTGGTTTCTGGGAAGAACGCGGCTACTCCAACACCGCTTATCCCTGGCGCAACGATCGGTATAGCTGAGTCTTAAACGTTTTGTTCCATAAAGGTATAGCATAGCATATGGCAAATGGTCATATGCGCGTCCTCGACACGGCCATAGTGTTCGGAGTCGATGACGATGACCTCCTGTGCCAGATCGGCAAGTTTGCCGCGCTTGCCGCCGACGAGGGCAACGGTAGTGAGACCCTGCTGATTGGCCCAGTCCATAGCTTTGACCAGGTTGGGTGAACTGCCGCTAACACTCATGGTCAGCACCAGATCGCCGGGCCGGGCGTAGTTCTGCAACTGCCCGACAAAGACATCATCGTACGAGTAGTCATTGCCCAGTGCAGTGAGCCAGGCCGTGTTGTCGTTAAGCGACAGGCATCGGAAGCGTTTGCCAAGCTTATCAGAAGCGCCTTTGCCCAGGTCGGTGATGAAGTGTGACGCGTTGGCCGCGCTGCCACCGTTGCCGAACACGAAGAGTTGGCGATCCTCCTGCCAGCATTGTTTCATCAAATCGGCGATGCGGGCTACCTGCTCTACGGGGATAGAATCGTAGGCGGCTTTTTGTTGGTTTAGGTAATCCTGAAAGTAACTCATGATGATAAAAGTAAGGCTCCCACCGGCACGGCATCTTCGCCTAATTTGGCCAGCAACACAACCGGAGCCGGGTGAAAGGCCGACATAACAAACCGGGGCAAAGCTGTACGAACAGCGGCTCTTAATGGCTCACCGATTAATGACAGCCCTCCGCCCAGCACGATGGCCTGCGGGTGGAACAAATGTACGACATGCGACAGGCCAAACGCCAGCACTGAGCCAATTTGCTCAATCAGCATCCGGGCCACCGGATCGCTCTTCTCATAAGCCGGGTGCAGAAAGCGGGCTTCTCCGCCAATAGTGTTGCCAACCAGCTTCTTTAGCGGAGAACTATCGTCGAGTTGGGGGAGCAGGTCACGAATCTGACGGTCTACCGCCCAACCCGAGCAGGTCTGCTCCACTGTCTGCCCCGGATTGCCGGACGCATCGGGCGGAACCAGCCAGAGGTGGCCGATCTCCGCTTCGCCGGGTATAGCGCCGTGGTATATGTTGCCATCGACAACCATACCCCCGCCGACACCACTGCCTAAGGTGACGTAAAAAACATGCTTAAACGAACTGGCTACCCCTCGCTTGGCTTCACCCAACGCGGCCACATTCGCGTCGTTTTCGATCCGTATGGTAGCTGCATTTGTTCGCTCGCGAAGCCAGTCGGCTAAACCAAAGCCCGCCCAGCCCGCTACCTGGTGAGAGGTAGCTATACGGCCGGTGTTCCAGTCGACGGGGCCGCCGAAGCCAACGCCGATAGACGTAGGTTGCTCGGGTAGTTGCCGGAGAACCTGGTCAATATGGTTTAAGATTCCCGTGGCTCCCAACTCTTTATCTACCGCAAAACGATACCGTTGGCTGATCTGTCCGGTATCGTTGCCAGTTACAAGTTGCAGCTTGGTGCCGCCTATTTCAATGCCTATGCGCATAAATTATGAAACGCCAGCCCGGCCGCGTTCTATTACGCGTTCTATCAACTGTTTAAAATTAATCTCCCTAAAATCAGCAATAATCAAACTTGCCCCCGTATTCGTCAACTCTTCCCGCGTATGGGTAGTAGCCAGAGCAACAACGCGCATACCGGCCCGCAGCCCGGCTTCAATTCCTGAAAAGGCATCTTCAAAAACGACGCACCGCTCTGGTGGTATACCCAGCCGCTCCGCAGCGGTGAGGTAAATCTCCGGGTCCGGCTTACCCCGCGTAATCATGGAGGCATCAACCACCGTATCAAAATACGACCGTACCTGAATGCCGTCCAGCGTAAACGAAATATTGCTGACGGGTGCCGACGTGCCAACCGCCATTGGTACCTGATTGTGCTTCAGCTCCTCCAAAAATGAAATTAAGCCGGGCGTAGGCTGGAGATTGGCGCGGTACATCTCCCGGTAAATCTCTTCTTTCTCTTCCGTATAGGTGACAAGTTCCTCCGGTGTCAGCGAACGCTGAAATACATACGGTAATGAATCGGCCGCTACCCGACCATTTATGTACGAAGCGTATTGTTCTGGTGTTAGCGAAAGGCCGTAACGGCCTACAAACTGAAACCAGGAATCGGTATGGTACCGGTGATTATCGACAATAACGCCGTCCATATCGAACAGCGCGGCTATAGGTTGCGTACTCATGGCGCGAACTTATAGGTTTTCCGGCAAAGCAAAAAGTGTCATGGTCAACTATCGGGTACCAACTGGCTTCTGCCACGGCACCGAGCCGCCTAGCCGGATATGCTCCATCAGCATCTTAACCAGTTCATCGGCTTTCTTCCGCTCTTTAGAAAAGAGATCAGTGGTCTCGGCCGGGTCGTTTTTCAGGTTGTAGAGTTCGTAAGGCGCAAACGGGGTTGGTTGCAGGAGTTTCCAGTCGGCCAGTTGCAGCGCGTGTATCTGCAAACCTTTGTAGGTGTCCTGCCCTTCGCGACGAACAAAGTACAGCGGCCGCTCGGGTAGGGCGGGGGCGTTGGCTTCGGTCATTTGGAGCAAAAAAGACTGGGCATCTAATCCGGCCGGAACGGCAGCACCGGCCACTTGCAGCAGGGTAGGCATCCAGTCCATCAAGAGCAGTTTTTCCGGGGATACCCGTCCGGCCTGAATATGTCCCGGCCACATGGCACCGGTGGGAATGCGGATGCCGCCTTCATACATGGTGCCTTTGAAACCTCGGTAAGGGCCTACATTGGCTTTGCCGGGCTTCCAGCCGCCGTTGTCGCTGGTAAAGATGACCAGGGTATTGCTGAGCTGTCCATTGGCTTTCAGCGCAGCCAGTACCTGGCCCACGTTATGGTCCATATGCTCGATCAGGGCCACCAGTTTGGCCCGTACGGGGTCGATGCCCGGTTCGCGCTTCTGTACCCGGTCGAGCCACTCGGCGGGTGGTTGCAAAGGGTCATGCGGAGCGGTGTAGGCGAGGTAGAGAAAGAAAGGCTGATTGGCTTTGGCTTTGCGGCCGTTAAGGTAGTTGACGGCTTCATCCGTGAACAGGTCAGTTGCATGGCCGGGCGGGTCAACAGTCTGCTTGTTATGCCGCAGGAAGTTGGTATTGTGCCGGCGCTTGGCTACGTAGTCGTCCATCATGCCTTCCAGCAGCCCATAAAACTCCTGAAATCCCCGCTCGTTGGGCAGATTGGGTGATTCCAGTCCAAGATGCCATTTCCCCACCAGGGCGGTGTGGTAACCGGCTTTGTTTAGATGGTCAGGCAGAAGTCGGCCGGGAGCCAGGTAGCCCCAGCTATCCCAGGTCTCATCCCGAATCACGCCCGGCACCCCCATCCGCTCCGGCCACCGCCCCGATAGCAGAGCCGCCCGGCTTGGCGAGCAGACCGGACTATTGGCGTAAAAGTTAGTGAACTTGACTCCGCCGTTGATGATGCTGTCTATATGCGGTGTTCGCAGGTCCGGCGCACCGAAACTCGACAGGTCACCCCAGCCAAGGTCATCGGCGAGGATAAAGACGATGTTAGGGCGGATAGGAGCAGCTTGGCTCAGGGATAGCTTTGGGCGTGTAAATGCCCACAGGATTGAGAAGCCAACGCTAATGAAAAGCCAGAAGAGGAACTGTTGAGTTTTAGGAAATAGTCGCATACACAAATCAAGTAAAAATTTGTGTATGCCGTTGGGAAATACCTGTCAAAAACAGAACCGGCTAATCATGCGCTGTAGAGACAGGATGATTAGCCGGCTGTTTGTACAACGGAATTGTATTCCGTTCTACCAGAAACGGAATACAATTCCGTTGTACAAGTTCTACTAAGCGTTTACGCGCATCTTGATCAGGTTCAGGGCCGATCCGGCTTTGAACCACTCAATCTGACCCTGGTTGTACGTATGATTTACCGGGAACTCGTCGACGGTACCATCGACGTGGTGCAGGACCACGGTCAGCGGCTTGCCGGGCGCGAACTCGGTCAGACCCAGGATCTCTATGTTGTCATCTTCCTGCACTTTATCGTAGTCGGCGGGGTTGACAAACGTCAGGGCCAGCATACCCTGCTTTTTCAGGTTGGTTTCGTGGATACGGGCAAAAGACCGTACCAGAATGGCCCGAACGCCCAGGTGACGCGGCTCCATCGCTGCGTGCTCGCGGGATGAACCTTCGCCATAGTTCTCATCACCAACCACTACCGAGCCGATGCCGGCGGCTTTGTAGGCCCGCTGAACGGCCGGCACTTCGCCGTATTCGCCGGTCAGTTGGTTCTTCACTGTGTTGGTCTTGTCGTTGTAGTAGTTCACGGCTCCAATCAGCATGTTGTTGGAGATGTTGTCGAGGTGACCACGGTACTTCAGCCACGGACCGGCCATCGAGATATGGTCCGTCGTACACTTGCCTTTTGCCTTGATCAGCAGTTTCAATCCTTTCAGGTCGGTTCCTTCCCAGGCCGGGAACGCGTCGAGCAGTTGCAGACGGTCGGAGGTAGGGCTTACTTTTACCTGTACCTGACTGCCGTCTTCGGCGGGAGCCTGGTAGCCGGCGTCTTCTACGTCATACCCTCTCGGCGGCTGCTCGATACCCTGCGGCTCATCCAGCATCACTTCTTCCCCGTTTTCGTTGACCAGCTTATCGGTCATCGGGTTGAATGTCAGGCTACCGGCAATGGCAAAGGCTGTCACGATTTCCGGTGACGCCACAAACGCGTGGGTGCTGGCCAGCCCATCGTTTCGCTTGGCGAAGTTCCGGTTGAAGGAGGTAATGATGGAGTTTTTCCGGTTCGGATCGTCAATATGACGCGCCCACTGACCGATACAGGGACCGCAGGCATTCGCCAGGACCACACCACCGATACCTTCAAACGTTTGCAGCAGCCCATCGCGCTCGGCCGTAAACCGGACCAGCTCAGAGCCAGGGGTAACGGTAAACTCCGACTTGGTTTTCAGGTTTTTCTCCGTTGCCTGAGCCGCAATGGAGGCCGAACGGGTCAGGTCTTCGTAGGAAGAGTTGGTGCAGGAGCCGATCAGACCCACATCCAGCTTCTCAGGCCAGCCGTTTTCCTTCACCGCTTTGGCGAAGTTAGAGAGCGGCCATGCCAAATCTGGGGTGTAGGGACCGTTGATGTGCGGCTCCAGTTCCGACAGGTTGATTTCAATCAGTTGGTCGAAATACTGTGCCGAATCAGTGTATACCTCATCGTCGGACCGCAGGTGCTGTCTAACCGCATTGGCGGCATCGGCGATATCGGCGCGGTTGGTAGCGCGGAGGTAGTTGGCCATGCTCTCGTCATAGGCGAAGATCGAGGTTGTAGCCCCAATCTCGGCACCCATGTTACAGATGGTAGCTTTACCGGTTGCCGACATGCTTTCGGCCCCTTCGCCGAAGTATTCCACAATACAGCCGGTACCGCCTTTCACGGTCAGGATACCCGCCACGCGCAGGATCACGTCTTTTGGCGCGGCCCAGCCGCTCAGTTTACCGGTTAGTTTTACACCAATCAGTTTCGGCATTTTCAACTCCCACGGCAGGCCGGCCATCACGTCGCAGGCATCGGCACCACCCACCCCGATGGCGATCATACCCAAACCACCCGCGTTAGGCGTGTGCGAGTCGGTACCGATCATCATACCGCCGGGAAAGGCATAGTTTTCCAGCACAACCTGATGGATGATACCCGCACCCGGCTTCCAAAAACCAATACCATATTTATTGGAGACCGACGACAGGAAGTCGTACACCTCTCTGTTTTTGTTTTTGGCTACATCCAGATCCTGATCGGCACCGACTTCGGCCTGAATCAGGTGGTCGCAATGAACCGTAGACGGAACCGCTACTGTGGCTCGGCCGGCCTGCATAAACTGCAGCAGGGCCATCTGCGCGGTAGCGTCCTGCATAGCAACGCGGTCCGGCGCAAAATCAACATACGTCTTACCCCGCTCAAAAGCCTGCGTTGGGGTGCCGGCTGTGAGGTGGGCGTATAAGATTTTCTCCGACAGTGTTAGGGGGCGTCCCACAACTTGCCGGGCTGCTTCGACGCGCTCACCGAATCCGGCGTACACGCGTTGAATCATGTCAAAGTCAAAAGCCATAGTATAGAGGGAATACGGTTACTAAAGGAACTATCTGTTTGGATAACCGGGATAACAGCTTTCGGATTCCCGGTTACGGCGGCAAAATTAGGACTTTTTCTTATATGTTGGCGGATAGGGTTTATTGTGCCTGTTTATTGCTGCCTTTATTCGTCTGTAGTTTTAGGCGGAAGGATCAGTCTGGTTCTGAAAATCGGGTCGGAGGGGTTTTCTACGGTAATTTTTAGAACGTTCGGCCGCTACAAGTTGTTACGCCTACACAGCCCATCCAGAATTTTCCGTTAAAAAAGCCGGTACCTGTTCATTGCACAAGTTACCGGTTTTGCGTCTATATTTGGCCCCTGCCTGAGAGGGGATAGTCCGATAACGGCTGTTTGAGGGAATGGATGGGCGGTTATTTGCAACCTGAATACCCTTTTATGTCAAAAAACTTAGTCATAGTAGAGTCGCCGGCGAAGGCAAAAACCATTGAGGGTTACCTGGGCAAAGACTACACAGTGAAGTCTAGCTTTGGGCACGTACGAGACCTGCCCAAAGATGGTCTGGCGGTCGATGTACAGAACGGTTTCCTGCCATCTTACGAGGTTTCGCCTGACAAGCGGCAGGTGATCAGCGAGTTGAAGAAGTTAGCCAAAGAAGCCGAAGAGGTCTGGCTGGCTACAGACGACGACCGCGAAGGCGAAGCTATCTCCTGGCACCTGAAAGAAGCGCTCGGCCTGAAAGATAATACCAAGCGGATCGTATTCCGGGAGATTACCAAGAACGCGATCCAGAATGCCATTCGTTCGCCCCGTAATATTGATGTCGATCTGGTGAATGCCCAGCAGGCGCGTCGGGTGCTCGACCGGCTGGTGGGCTATGAACTGTCTCCCGTACTCTGGCGTAAGATCAGGGGTGGCAGCACCGGGCTGTCGGCCGGCCGGGTGCAGTCGGTAGCCCTGCGGCTGGTCGTTGAGCGGGAGCGGGAAGTAGAGCAGCACCAGGCGAAATCAAGCTTTAAGGTGACGGCGCAGTTCCTGCTCACCGACGGCAAAGTCCTAAACGCCGAATTACCCAAGTCGTTTGCCAAAGTTGAAGAGGCCCGGGCGTTTCTGGAGAAATGCATTGGGGCTACGTTCACCATTCGCAATCTCGAAACCAAACCGGGCAAGAAATCACCGGCTCCGCCCTTTACTACCTCAACCCTACAGCAAGAAGCTTCCCGTAAACTGGGCTTTGCCGTAGACCGCACCATGCGGCTGGCGCAGGGCCTCTACGAAGCTGGTAAGATCTCGTACATGCGTACCGACTCGACCAGTCTGTCGCAGGAGGCAATCGACAACGCCACGGGAGAGATTGTCAAAGAGTTTGGCGACAAGTATTTGCACACCCGGCAGTATAAAACCAAGAATGAGTCGGCGCAGGAGGCCCACGAAGCGATCCGGCCGACCAGCTTCGCCGACCGCCATGCCGGTGCCAACAAAGACGAGAAGCGCCTGTACGAACTAATTTGGAAGCGGTCGATTGCTTCACAAATGGCCGACGCCCAGTTGGAGCGTACTACCGCTACCATCGCTATTTCTACAACACCTGAAGAATTGGTTGCCCAGGGTGAGGTTATTAAATTCGACGGCTTCCTGAAAGTTTACCTAGAGTCGAAAGATGATGCGGAAGACGAGGAAAACAAAGGCATGCTGCCTCCGCTGACGATCGGTCAGCTACTGAATCTGGGGCAGATGAAGGCCACCGAGAAATTTTCGCGTCCGCAACCCCGATACACGGAAGCCAGCCTGGTAAAAAAACTGGAAGAAATGGGTATTGGTCGCCCGTCGACTTACGCGCCTACAATTTCGACCATCATCAACCGGGGCTACGTTGTCAAACAGGACAAAGCCGGGCAGGAGCGGCCGTTTAAAGAACTGATTCTGGAACGCAACGCCGTTCGGGAGACAACCGGTAAAGAGACGTTCGGCTCAGAAAAAGCCAAGCTGTTCCCGACCAATACCGGTATGGTGGTCAATGATTTTCTGGTCGAGTACTTCCCGGAGATTGTCGATTACAAATTCACGGCCACCGTTGAGAAGGAGTTTGATGAGATTGCTGAGGGTAAACTGAACTGGCAGCGGATGCTGGAAGAATTCTACGGTGATTTTCACAAGAATGTCGAAACTGTTCAAGGGTCCGCAGTATCAGCGTCCAAGTCGGCCGGGCGTGACCTCGGTATCGACCCGCGAACTGGCAAAAAGGTATCGGCGCGGCTGGGTAAATACGGAGCGTACGTACAGATAGGCGAAGCCACCGACGAAGACAAACCGCAATTTGCCAACCTGCGCACTGGCCAGCTTATTGAAACGATTTCTCTGGACGAAGCACTCGATCTCTTTGCCTTACCCCGTGAGGTTGGCTTCTTTGAAGAAAAACCGATGACCATCGGCATCGGTAAGTTTGGTCCGTACGTGAAGCATGATGATAAATACGTGTCGCTTACCAAAGAAGATGATCCGTACACCATCACTGCCGAGCGGACTGTTCAGCTTATCCAGCAGAAGCGAGCCGAATCGGTGAGTGATACGCTGGGCGAGTTTGAAGGTAAATCGGTAACGACCGGTAAGGGCCGGTTTGGGCCGTATGTCAAGTTTGAAGATAAGTACATCTCGATACCGAAGGGTGATACCCTGGCGGGTATGACGCTGGAGCGGGCCATCGAACTGATTCAGCAAAAGCGGCAGACGGAGAGCAACAAATACATTAAGGAGTTTGCCGAGAATACAAGCGTAAAGGTAGTTAATGGCATGTACGGGCCGTACATTGCCGTCGGCAAGCGGAACGTCAAGATTCCGAAAGACATTGACCCGGCATCGCTGACGCTGGAAAAATGTCTGGAGTTGGCCGGCGAGCCTGCGTCCGGCGCTACGCCCGAAAAAGCCCCGGCCAAAAAGGCCCCGGCAAAAAAAGCTCCAGCTAAAGCTGCGGCTAAAACGACTAAGAAGGCTGCGAAAAAATAAAATAGAACGCAGATGACGCGGATTGAGCCGATTTACGCAAATTATATTTAAATTTTATCTGCGTAAATCGGCCCGATCCGCGTCATACGCATTCTATTTCCCCTTATTATGAAAAAGAAAATCGTCGTTCTGTCTGGTGCCGGCATCAGCGCCGAAAGCGGTATTGCTACCTTTCGGGATTCGAACGGCTTGTGGGAAAACCACCGGATTGAAGACGTGGCTACGCCCGAAGCCTGGCAGCGAAACCCGGATCTGGTGCTGGACTTTTATAACCAGCGCCGGAAGCAGGCCCTTACCGTAGAGCCTAATGCCGGCCACCGGGCGCTGGTAAAGCTGGAGGAGTATTACAACGTAACTATCATCACCCAGAACGTCGATAACCTGCACGAGAAAGCCGGCTCGTCGGACGTTGTGCACCTGCACGGCGAACTGTTCAAATCACGCAGCACGGCCGACGAATCATTGATTTACGACATAGACGGCTGGGAGCTGAAACGCGGAGATGTTTGCGAAAAAGGTTCACAGCTCCGTCCGCATATTGTCTGGTTTGGCGAGGCTGTGCCGATGATGGATACCGCTATCGACATCACTGAGCAGGCGGACATCTTCATCGTTGTAGGTACTTCACTGGTGGTGTACCCGGCGGCCGGCTTAGTGTATTACGTCCGAGCCGGAGCACCTATCTACATTATCGATCCCAATATCCCGGATATTTCGTCGCGGAAGAACCTGACCTTTATCCCGGAGCCGGCCACGGTTGGCCTGACCCGTTTAGCGGAACAGCTTATAGCAGCGGCACAGTAGCTTCTTTCCGTTATTTTACCCCTGAATAAAACAGCTTCTCCGAACACCAGGTTAAGCCTGTAAGCTAAGTGAACGGTAGTAGTGGGAATGAGAGAAGAGCTGATTGAGAAAACGCGCTGGGCGCACGAGACGCTGAACGAGCAGTATGGGGTGCAGGATCTCTATGAGCGCAAAGATCCGATGCGTGAGCTGATCCGGACTATTCTGTCGCACCGCACCACCTACGTCAACGAGATGACGGCCTACCGTACCATGATGGAGCGGTTTGGCACCTGGGAGGGCGTCCGCGATGCCCCGCTGAACGAGTTGATCGATGCCATTAAAACAGCTAATTACCCCGACGTAAAAGCGTCTTACATTAAAGCTGTGCTAATGGCCATTATCCAGGAGCGGGGAGAGGCCAACATTGATTTTCTGCACGAGCTTACCACCGAAGAGGCTATGCGGTGGCTAAACCGCTTGCCGGGGGTAGGCCCCAAAACGGCTACCTTACTGCTCCTGTTTGAGTTTCATAAGCCCGTTCTGCCCGTCGATACGCATGTACACCGGGTTACGCAGCGGGTGGGTCTGATTGGCCCAAAGGTAAGTGCCGAAAAAGCGCATACGTTGCTGCTTTCCTACTTACCGCCCGCTGCCGAAACGCTGTATAATTTTCATAAGCACTTTTTCTGGCATGGGCAGCGCGTTTGCACCTGGTATGAGCCGAAGTGCCCCGCCTGTGTGCTGCAAAGCCGCTGCGACTACTTCCAGACTGGCCAGACGGCCAAACTAAGCAGCACGCCACAAAAGGCCACTCGCTTATCCTGATAACCCGGAAAAGCGTTAGATCTTTGACCCGTATTTCCGTTCAAAGATCAGTTTAGCCTGGCCTACCCAGTTATCGCGTTCAATGCGGCCGGGGAAGAACTCGATTATATCGTTCACTTTAGCCATATCTTCCTTTGTGAAGTTAGCAATTTGCCGGTAGGTAAAGATCCCCAGGCTATGCAGTTTACGCTCCAGCAGTGGACCAATACCCACAATATCTTTCAGGTCGTCGGCTTCGGCAGGGGTAGCCCGGCCGATACGGTCAAAATTGAGCTCCGGCGCCCGCGAGGCAATACGGGCCAGTACGGCCGCTTCGGACGTAGCTGGAATGTGACTAATGTCGGCAGTTTCTGATGACGTGTAGAGGGAAGGCTGCGAAACCATATGGCTGTCCGCTTCAGAAGCAGCAAGCCGGTTGACAGGGTCGGCGGGTACAACGCTGGTCTCCTTCTTTTTTGGGGCCACTATTTTGGTCCGGCGGCAATTTTCCAGTTCCGCTTCTTTTTCGGCAATCTGAGTACGTAAGGCCTGAATACGGTCGCTGAAAATAAGGCGGGCCATCAGCCAGCCGAAGACTGTAGAAGCCCCGAGCAGAAGCAGGATTTCGGCAATAGCAACCGGACGACTGAGCGGGTCAATGTCAAACATATAGTTGGTGTGTGGTAAAGAGTGGTGGGTGAAGGCGTAAACCTATCGTTTTCGGCTGATTAATTCAAGCGCCTGCCCTACCCAGTTGTCCCGTTCGATACGGCCGGGGAAGAACTCGATAATGTCATTGACTTTTTCAATATCATCGCGGGTAAACCGGGCAATCTGCCGAAAGGTAAAAATACCGAGGGCGTTTAGCTTTCGCTCCGTAAACGGGCCGATGCCCACAATCTCTTTCAGATTATCCGCTGTTGCCGGCGTTGCCCGCCCGATGCGTTCGAAATTGAGGTCTTTCCGACGCGAGAGAATCCGGTTCAGGATCGGGTCGTCACCGGCATGAAATGATACTGGCGGAGCCGGCATACTCTGGCAATCATCCAGTTCCCGTTCAGTATTGGCCAGTTCATTCGTTAATTGGCTGATTAGCTGCCGGCGGGAGATAAAGCTAATCATAAACCCAAAAAGGGCTGCTATTGACAACATAAGGGCATGTTGCCAGAGTGCGTCAGGGCTATTGAGGGGGTTCAGGTTAATCATATCGGTCGGTCGTTACGGATTTAGTCTGAGTGTGTCCCTGGGAATGACAACTGTGACCCAGCTTCGTACGGGCTGGCTGCCTTCTGCCTGGGCGGCTTGCTTACGCTGAGTACCCACGCTGGCCTGTACCGTGGCTTGTCCATATGGAATACCAAACTCCCTGATCTGATTCCGGACACGTTCGGCTCCCTGACGGGCAAGATACACATTGTCTTTACCGGCTTGGCTGGTGTAGCCGGTTATCAGCAGCTTTTTGAACCGATTCCGCTCATCCCGCAGGTAGCGGGCTGCTTCTTTAAAGAATTGACTTGTCTCATTGGTATGAATATAAGCCGTCGACCCTTCTCTGAAGTACAGGCTAATGGGATCATACACGCTGGTAAACTTTTCGGCTGAGGCCAGGGCTTCAAGGGTAGAGAGCTGAGGCATCATACTCGTTCGGAGCCGGCCCGTACTGTCGGCTGCCATAAAGACAAACGACAAAACGCCGTACAACGAATCACCGGCCGGTGTAAACGACAGGTCGGCTTTTTCAATACCCCGCGTTTCGAACTGGCTGTTCGGAAGTCCCATATTCAGGAAATACTGCTTCAGGTGATCGGCCCTGACCACGCCCAAATTCTCGTAAGGTGTAGGGTTTTGCTCTTTGGGTGAGTAGGTTCCTATCACCAGCAGTCGCCGTTCAGGATGAACCCGGAGGTAATCAGCAACCGAATCAATGACAAACTCCAGACTGTTCAGGTTAATATCCGGCGATGAAACCGCAAAGCTGATGTTGTCATTCGCTTTGAGCATAAAACGGCCGGGGTCCTGAATCACTAACGGGGGTATATAGTCGGGCAGCGGTGGGGTTGCTTTAATACTGTCCTGAGCCGTAACAATCGGAATAACCTCGGCAAGCTCATCGGGGCAGAGCTGCTTAATCTTGCAGACATGCCACCAGACGGAGGCTCCTATCCAGACCACTAACAGAATAATCCAGGGCGTGCGATTTGTCAACATACAGGAAGATAGTGGCAGGGTTATCAGCTCATCAACGCTGGGCTGCTGCGTTTCAGGATGCGTACCTGTGTAAAGATACAGGAATCGCTGACACTGAAAAACGTCATTGGTTGTAACTATGACCAGGTGACAAAAGCATAATCCACAAAAAAGCCCCTTTTGTTTAAAGGGGCTTTTTTGTGGCTCAACTGAATGTTGCCTATCGATTCATCGAAATCAGGAATTCTTCGTTGTTGCGGGTGCCTTTCAGGCGGTCGAGCAGGAAGTCCATGGTTTCCATCGGATTCATATCGGCCATGTGTTTTCGCAGAATCCAGACGCGCTGCAGCGCTTCTTTGTCGAGCAGCAGGTCTTCGCGACGGGTACCGGAAGCCATCACGTCAATAGCCGGGAATACGCGCTTGTTGGCCAGACGGCGGTCGAGCTGGAGTTCCATATTACCCGTACCTTTGAATTCTTCAAAGATAACCTCGTCCATCTTAGAGCCGGTATCAATCAGGGCCGTAGCGATAATGGTCAGCGAGCCGCCATTCTCTACGTTCCGGGCGGCTCCGAAGAAACGCTTTGGCTTGTGCAGGGCGTTAGCATCCACACCACCCGACAGGATTTTACCCGATGAGGGAACCACGGTGTTGTACGCACGCGCCAGACGCGTAATAGAATCGAGGAGAATTACAACATCATGGCCGCACTCAACCATACGCTTGGCTTTCTCCAGCACCATACTCGATACTTTCACATGCCGCTCGGCCTGTTCATCAAAAGTCGATGAGATTACCTCGGCATTTACGCTCCGGGCCATGTCCGTTACTTCTTCCGGCCGCTCGTCGATGAGCAGGATAATCAGGTAAACCTCCGGGTGATTCTTAGTAATGGCGTTGGCAATCTCTTTGAGCAGGACTGTTTTACCGGTTTTTGGCTGAGCCACAATCATACCCCGTTGGCCTTTACCAATAGGGGCAAACAGATCCAGCAGGCGTGTTGAGTACTGGTCTGGCCGGGTGCTTAGTTTAAGGTGTTCTTCCGGAAACAGCGGAGTCAGATACTCAAACGGTATCCGGTCGCGGATTTCTTCGGTCGTTTTGCCGTTCACTGTCGTTACCCGCAGCAGAGCAAAGTATTTTTCCCCTTCTTTCGGTGGACGAATCTGGCCACGTACCGTATCACCTGTCTTCAGACCAAATAGCTTAATCTGCGAAGGCGACACGTAAATATCATCCGGGCTGGCCAGGTAATTGTAATCGGCCGAGCGTAGAAAACCGTAGCCGCCATCCTGCATAATTTCCAGTACCCCTTCGTTCTCGATGATACCGTCGAACTCCCGGACGTGCTGATTATATTGCCGGCGAATACGGTTTGTATATTCCTGGGCTTCCCGCGATGGCTGATTGATAGCCGGCTGAGCCGGAGCGGCATATTGAGGCCGTTCGCCTTCCGGCGCACCATTCGGCTCCTGAGGGGCAACCGGTGCAATGTTATCGGAAGGTTGTTGGCCATCCCCATCGGTACGGGCTGTTTCCGGCGCAACTTCCGGTGAGGTCATAAACGTTGTTTCCGGCGAATTCTCATTGGTGCCGGAGAACAACACATCGTCGGTTTCGGGACCCGTTGCCAGTGCCGGATCATCGGTTACCGGACGGGTACGTTCCCGGCGTCTGGGATTAGTTTCAGGCCTACCCGCGTCGGCAGAACGAACTTGTCTTTCTTCCCGAGGTTTTATATCCCGCCGATTTACATCGCGTGGCCCGGCCTCTCGTGGCCCGGCCTCTCGTGGCCCGTTAGGCCGTTGATTCCCTTCCCGACGTCCGGCCGAACGTGGCCCATCCTCTCGTGGCCCGGCCTCTCGTGAGCGGGTGTCACGGGGCTCGGCTTCGTGTGATCTTGCTTCCTGGGGCTGACGGCCCTGGCCTTCTTCCGTGCGGCTGACAAAGCCTTCCTCCGGGGCAGGGGGAGGAGTATCTGCCGCGCCGGCATCCCGCCGAACGCGTTGCCGGTTCCGCTGTTCGCCTTCGCCCGGCGAACCGTTTGCTATCGGTTTGCTGTCCGGTTCATCGGGTGTGATATCGGCGGCCGGAGTATCCGTTGCGCTAACGGTGGCCGGTTCGCCCGCTGATTGTGGCTGCACCGAACGGCCCCGACGACCCCGTCGTACCCCTTCGGCCGGCTGGGCGGTGGCTACAGCCTCTTCCGGAACCGGCATACGGGCCTGTTGGTCCAATATCTTATAAACCAATTCTTTTTTCTGGTATTTACTGGTGTCGCTGATACCAAACTCATCGGCAATAGCGCGTAGCTCCGACAAGAGTTTCAGATTTAATTCTTCAATGTTATACATACAGTACTGACTAGCAAGACAGACTTGCTACATGTGAAATAGTGATCGATGGAAAGTAACGAGTTGCCGATCGCTGGTTACCTGTCAATGCAGGGCGGAGGCTTTTGAGGGTTAGTTAATTATACGAAAAATACATTAATTAAGTAGAGGAAGTGGTTTGTATGACCGGGTCACTAACCCAAACTGCCCCTTAACAATGGTAGCTAAAAACAATCAGCCACCAGGGTGACGATCCGTCGTGCGGTGTTCAAGTTTTTGCTTCTGAAAATTACTGGAAGGTCCGCCGGATTGACGGTCAGCGTCCGCTCTAGAAGTGAGTTAACAGGTCGCTGCCTACAGAACTGTGCGGGCAAAGATAAATTAACTTACTGCTATTGTCAATAAAACGCTTTTAATTTCAGAATGTTTTCTGCGAGGCAATAAGAAAATTGCTAGTTTAAAAGCAAAACGTGCTACTAAACCAAAGAGTTCCGGAGGCAGTTCCAATAAGGCTATGCTTGGCAGAATTACATAAGACGCCTGGTATGAAGCATGACTACGGGGTGGCCCGGAACTACTCGCTGCCCTTAGTTCAGAAGCTGATCAGGCAGTGGTGTAAATTTTGTCTTGTTAAAATTGGTTAAAAACAGCGGCTATTTACAATTTTTGCGCGTCTTCTGAACGTTTAAACATAGATAGTCTGCCATGAATCTGGTAATCGACTGGGGCAATTCGTCTCTTAAAGTGGGCTGGTTTGAGGGGTTGGCGTTGACGGAAACGCGGTATCATATGTCATCGGACGACCTTCAGGAGTTGTTGACTGAACAGATCCGTAAGGGCCGGCAACCGGATCGGGTAATTGTATCATCGACAAGCCGGCCCGGTGAGGAGCTCCGCAGCCAGGTGGCCGAACTCGGTACGGGCATGGCAGACACCACAAACTGGCTATTGTTCGAAACGACTACGCCTGTGCCGGTAACCATTGATTATGATACACCGCTTACGTTGGGTACCGACCGAATTGCGGCTGCTGTAGGGGCTACGGTGTTGTTTCCGGGTGAGCATTGCCTGGTCATTGATATGGGTACCTGCATTACGGCCGATATTGTAGATGGGGGGCGCGTATTCCGGGGAGGCCTGATTTCGCCCGGTCTGCGGATGCGCTTCCGTGGGATGCATACGTTCACCGAGCGACTACCGCTCATTGAGCCGGATTTGCAGTCGGTGCGGCAACTGCCGCCCTTGACGGGCCGGAATACACAGCAGGCCATGCTTAGCGGAGCCATCAACGGTATGTTGTTTGAATTAAACGGAATTATTGCCGCACACCGCAACGAGCGGCCCGATTTGAAGGTAGTTGTCTGTGGGGGAGACGCTCTCTTTTTTGAAAGTCGTCTGAAACCCCCCATATTTGTAGCGCCGGAGGTGGTGCTGATCGGTTTGAATCGTATTTTAGAACATAATGTCAAGTAATTACAAGCGAGTAAGCAGGGTTGCGAATATGAGTTTACTGGCCATGTCGCTGGCCGCGCCGGCTGCCATGGCGCAGGGGTTTGGAAACTCTCCTTACTCGGCACTGGGGATTGGTGAGGTCTTAGGGCAGGCCAACGTAACCAACCTGGGAATGGGCGGCATTGGGGTCAGTTACGCCAGCCCATTTTATCTGAACAGCCAGAACCCGGCTCTGCTGGCCCGGCGGTCGCGGTTTACGATTTTTGAAGTCGGCCTTCTCGGACAATCCAAACAGTTGAGTCAGCGCGTGCTGGACAGTCAGCAGTCTCAGCGTGACTTTGGGGCCAACCTGAGTTATCTGGCACTGGCGTTCCCGGCTTCGTCGCGGTGGAATATGTCGCTGAGCCTGCGTCCGTACAGCTATATTGATTACCAGACGAGGCAGTATGGCCGCATACCCGGTACCATCTACGAAGCGGAATATACGTACTCCGGCCGGGGCGCTATTAATAAAGCTTCTTTTTCAAACGGGGTTCGGCTCTGGAAAAATATCTTTCTGGGGGCGGAGATGTCGTACCTTTTCGGCAATGTTACCAATAATTCTGACTCACAGGTTCTGATTAACTCGTCGACGGATGTGCAGGTAACCCGTATCGATCGGGTCAATTACAGTGATCTTGTCTGGCGGTTGGGCGCTGCCTGGCGCCCGAAGCTGAGCGAAAACTGGACGCTGAACGTGGGAGCCACCGTTGATCCTGGTACAAAAGTAAGAGCCCGCGAAACTGATATTTACCAGCAGGTGCTGAATGGACAAAGCTTATCGGCACCCGATACGCTCCGAATCAACCAGGCCGGCTCAGTGACTATGCCGCGCCAGCTACAGTTCGGGGTCAGCATTGAGCGTAACAACCAATTGATTGTTGGTGTTGATGTGGGGCTGAATCCTTTGAGTCAGTTTCGTACCATCAGCGATCAGCCTGGCAATCTGCGTGATGCGCTCCATATTGCGGCCGGTATCGAGTTCACGCCTAAGAGCAACTCTACCCGCTATTGGGATCTGGTATCGTACCGGGCGGGCTTTCAGTACAACAAAACACCTTATGCCGTGGATGGTCGGCAGTTGAACGACATCAACGGGAGCCTGGGTATATCGCTGCCGGTAGGTGCCTACCTGGTCAACCATGTTAACCTGGCCCTGGTTGGCGGGCAGCGGGGCGCGTTGACCGGCACTCAGATCCGGGAGCGCTACGTTCGAATTTCGCTTGGTTTATCGCTTAATGACTTGTGGTTCCGTAAGGTGGTGATCGACTAATCGGTCGACCACGGATAAACTTATTATTGCCGGCTGATGTTCTTTTGGCGAGTAATAAGCTCTAGACGCTCAGAATACCAATAATCAGGAGTCGTATGCGCATAAAGTCTTTTTTCATTACCGGATTAGCGGTTTGCAGCCTGCTTGGATTTAGCGGTTGTGAAGAGGAGAAGGCTGCCAGGAAAGTAAATCCCTATATCGGTCCGATTGAGGAGATTAATAATGTGCAGATGCTGTATAGTGAGGCTGCGGTGCTGAAAGTTAAAATGACTACGGCCCGGCAACTGCGCTACCAGAGCGACGACCGGAAATACCCGGAGACGGTGAACATCAGCTTCTTTGGGCCGGCCGGCGAGGAAGTTACTACCCTCCGCTCCGATTCGGGTCGTTATGATAAGGCCAAAGACCTGTATACTGTTATGGGCAATGTGGTGGTCATTAACAAGCAGAAGCAGGAGAAACTATTGACGGATGTGCTGAACTGGAACCCGAACACCAAAAAGGTGTACACCGAAAAAGCCGTTACCGTTATCAGTAAAGCCACCGGCGAAACGCTGAAAGGTGTTGGTCTTGATGCCAATCAGGATTTCTCCCAATATTCAATCCGCAAGCCCACAGGTATCTTCAATATTGAAGGCGGTACCGGATTCTGATCCGACTCCGTCTAAGACAAAGCCGCCCTTATCGTATGATGCGGGGTGGCTTTGTCTTTCATGATGTTTGCCCCCGGCTGGTTTTCAGAATCGGGCTGTTGTGTTCAGTATTGGTGCATAAATGAACCAACACACACTGTATATCCCATTTCTTATGAAAACGCTACGTAGCTCTTCGCTGGTTTTGCCGTTTCACTGGTTCTGAACTTCGCTGCCCTGGCTTAGGCTGTACCGTCGCGCCAATCCCGCGCCGATTTTCCGTACCCCAATCGGTTCACCCTCGGTGGTGGTATTTCGCAGGTGTTGCTGGGTGGCTATAACGTGCAAGCCGAGTACGGCTATGGGGAAGTATGAATCGATGAAACAGGACTTTTCACCCCGCCCTACGTACGGCAGGTTGAGTCGCTGCTGGATAGCCTGGGCCTGAGCCGGCGCACGTACAAAAGCCGCTATCTGGTGAAGCAGGGGGAGCAATTGCTAGCGATTGCGCAGGAACAAGTGGCGTATTTTTACACTGCCGATGAACTGTCATGACTGGTAGTGCAGGACGGTCGTCGGTTTATCGTCGACTACACGATGGAGGACCTGGAAACGCTGGTGGACCCCCGGCAGTTTTTCCGGCTGAACCGGCAGTACCTAGCCAACCTATCAGCCATTCAGAAGATACATAACTATTTTAACGGCAAGCTGAAGCTGGAACTCCGGCCGGAGTCGGCTGAGGAGGTGCTGGTGAGCCGCGAACGCGCTCCTTCCTTCAAGAACTGGCTGGATGGGTAATAGTCGTTACGGCGCTACAGCCTGGCCGGATGGTTTAGCGCATTGGGCTAACTGTTCGCGTACCGTTTTTATGTCTGTCGTGACGGTTTCATTACCCCACTTGTTATAGATGTACGTAGCTATCTCCGCTATCTCCAGTTCGCTCAACTGCGGATTGGCAGGCATAATCCGGTTGTAGGTCTGGCCGTTTACTATAATCGGTCCCTGCTGTCCAGACCGGATCAGGCAAATCACACTGTCTTTTTTTGCCAGATAATCGGAGCCGTTGAGGGGCGGGTATAAATTGGCCAGACCGGTGCCATCGGCCTGGTGGCAGTTGGCGCAATACGTCTTGTATAACTGCTTTCCTTCGGTAATGTATTTCTGCCGCTTAATTTCTTCCTCACTCTGGCAGGCATTGACGAGGAGTAGTAATCCAACAACATAATTAATCTGAATAGTCTCTCTCATTGCGTATACTCTGCCAGCAGCTTATCTATATCGCCCATCAGCTTATTAACACCTTCTTCCGTAGTTCCGTCATATACTCCCCGAACGCGCTTTTCTTTATCGATCAGGATAAAGGCCCCGCTGTGGACCACGCCACCGGGTGCGGTTTTATCTTCGGCGGCTGTTACCATATAGCTTTTCTGACCAATCTCGTAAATGTCTTCTTTAAGACCCGTCACAAACAGCCACTGACGACCCGAAACGCCCAGGTTTTCGGCAAACTCCTTCAGCACCGCAACCGAGTCGTGCTCGGGGTCAATGGTGTGGGAGAGCATCATCACGTCCGGGTTGCCCTTATAGCGGTCATATACCCGCTTCATCTGCGTTTTCATTTTAGGGCAGATGGTGGGGCAGTTAACAAAAAAGAAGTCGGCTACGTAGATCTTGCCGTCGAGCGTGTTGGCCGTCACCGTGTCGTTGTACTGGCTGACGAAGCGAAAGTTCGGTATGGTATGGTCAACCGAATCGACGACTTCTTTGCCGTTGACTGTTTTGGTAACGGCCTGTTTCTCCCCAAGCACCGGCAGGCGGTTATTGGATGGTCCGCAGCCCGCTACCCCTACGAGCAGTCCCAGCAGAACAAGCAGGTTATTGGCTGAGGTACTGGCGGGCATCGTTAATGCTGCTATTGATTTTCTCTTTAACATTGGCAATTTTGTCTTTTTCCTGTTCCAGATATCGGAGGGCCTGCGCCTGATCCAGTTGCTTAAGCGTATCGGCATTGTACCGGCTCATCCAGTCCATCATCAGGCTATCGGCTTCTTTCAGCCGCTGACTTAGCCGCATTGCCTGGGCTTTTTCATCGTCGGCGCGGACCGTTGCCGAAGCTGCCTGTGCAGTGGAACCAGCCTTATCGAGGCTGTCGATGCGCTGAGTAAGCTGTTTGCGAAGGATCATCACGGAGTCAATGCGGGGCATAACTTCATCGTGAATAGCAAAGACTTCTTTTTCGGTCTCCTGGACTTTTTCGCCATCGTTGGTCGAACAGGCAGTAATGCTCAGAACAAGCGCAACGGCTGCAACGGTGGGGGCAGACAAGATACGGTGTAGTGATAACATAGGTTTACAATAATAAAACAGGCATTAGGTAGCCGCCGGCGCATTCTGCGTCAGAATTTCGCGGGCGTTATTAATCGAACTGGCCGAGGGGTTTTTGCCGCCGATCATCTGCGCAATTTCGGCTACGCGCTCCTCAAAGTTCAACTTTTTGATCCGGCTGACGGTTTTGGCGGCCGAGTTATCTTTATACACAAAATAATGGGCCGCGCCCTGGGCAGCAATCTGGTGCAGGTGCGTAATGGCAATAATCTGGTGGCTGTGGGCCATGTCGCGCATCATCTGACCCATTTTGATGGCAATTTCACCCGATACCCCGGTGTCAATTTCGTCAAATACGATGGTCGGCAGGGAGCGCTTGCTGGCCAGAATGTATTTAATAGCCATCATCAGCCGCGAAAATTCGCCACCAGAGGCTACATTTTTCAATTGCTGCGGTTTTATGCCCTTGTTGGCGCTGAACAGGAAATTTACGGTATCAATACCCGTCGGCGTTGGTTTGCCCGTCTCCGACAGGATCTGGAGCGAAGCATTGGGCATCCCCAGATCATGCAACAGGGAGCCTACTTCTTTCTCAATGAGTTTGAGGACCTTCTGCCGGGCTTTGGATAATTTCTCGGCGCTGCTGTCAAGCTTATTGCGGGCGGCTTCGGCCTGGGCTTTGGCGGCTGCCAGCTCATCATCCAGGTTCAAGACCTTACTGACTTTCTGCCCCAGTTCGGCCTGAATGCTCAGCAGTTCGGCAATATCGGCGGCCTGGTGTTTGGTCTGTAGCTGGTAAATCAGGTTCAGGCGTTCGCGGATGGTTTCGGCCCGTGTGTCATCTACTTCCACACTTTCCTGCTCGGTGCTGATTTCGCCGGCCAGATCCCGCAATTCGATCAGTGTACTCTGTGCGCGCTCCTGTAATTGGAGGTACTGGTCCGACAGTTTGCTGATGTGGTTCAGGTTGCTGACGGCACTCTTCAGAAACGACACCACCGACTGTTCGGCATTGTCCAGGTATTCGTACGCCAGTTGCAGCCGTTCTTTAATCTCTTCGGCATTCTCCAGAATGGTCAGTTCCTGCTCCAGAGACTCCTGTTCGTCGGCCTGCAACTGGGCTTTAGCCAGTTCTTCGTACAGAAAGTTGTTGTAGTCGAATTCCCGGCGCATGGCGTTGGCTTCTGAATGCAGTTGTTCAAAAGCTGACTGTCTTTGCCGGTATTCCTGATAATCAACGCGGTATCGACGAAGCAATTCGTCGTCCTGCGCGTAAGTGTCCACAATCTGTAATTGAAACTCGTTGGAGCCAAGCAGGATCGAGTCGTGCTGCGAGTGAATGTCCATTAGTTGGCTGGTTACCCGTCGGAGGGTTTCCAGATTGACGGGAGTATCGTTGACAAACGCCCGCGTTTTGCCGCTTGGGCTGATTTCCCGCCGGACAATACAGGTGGGGGCGTAGTCCAGTTCCTCCTCCTCAAAAATGGTTTCAATCACGTAGCCCGATACCGCAAAGGTGCCTTCAATCACACATTTCTGATCGGGGTTATAGAGTACCCGCGTATCGGCCCGGTTACCCAGCAGAAGGCCGATGGCCCCCAGCATAATTGATTTCCCTGCACCGGTTTCGCCCGTTATGATATTCAACTCGTGATCGGGCGCCATCTCGAGTTGTTCGATCAGTGCGTAGTTCTTAATAATCAGATGCGATAGCATACGATTGGCTCCTCACTTCTTTAACAACGCCGTTCGGAAATTAAGTTTCAAGTTTCAGGTTGGGTATGTTTTTGGCGCAGTTTAGCTTGAAACGTGAAACCTGAAACAATTTTAGCGAAGCAACTTCCGGTACGCTTCGGTTTTTGCCGGATCCAGAAACGACAGCAAATCAAACGCTTTTTTGCGTTCGACCGGTGTTCCTTCAAACATTATGTTGAATAATTCTTCGGATTTGGCATCGAAGAAGGAGTTGAGGAGTACTGCATTGGGTTTCTGCTGGGTGATATTGCGGATAACCGTTAATAAGTCAAGCACCTGCTGGCGGACCTGCACCGGATTATTGGCAAAGTTGTCAAGGCCTTGCCGGTGATAGGCATAGTAGCCTTCGCGGAAGGGGATCAGTTGCTGGCTCTGTAGGTTTTCGATAAGCCAGTACCGGTTACGGCGGTCACCGCTCGCCTGCCAGGAGGGGCTTGGCGAACTCTGCTGCGCCAGGTTCATGATGTTATAGGCATTCTGGATAAAGATATTGCCGCCCTGTTTGCTGAAGCTGTCGTAATCGGCGGCCAGAATAACATTGGCGTAAAAGGCCATCAGCGAGGTTAGCTCGTCGGAGTACACATTGTCGCGGAAGAAAACGGGTGTAGTAGGCAGCCACGCAAAATTAAAGGCCCGGTCGACGTAGCTGAAGATTGGGGTTTCATACGAGGTGCCGTAGACTGGGCGGGTGACAGCGATCTGAGCATTCCCCTCAAATACGCCCTGAGAGACCGATTTTGTGAGATTAATGTTCAGAATACAGTTGATCCGCTCCGCAGGCCCGTACTGATCGTTGGTCCAGCGACGGGTATTCATAAACTCTGAAATGACGCTTTTCAACTGGTTAAAGTACCCGAAATCCGTCTTCTGCTGGGCAAACAGTTGATCGTAGTTCAGGTTTACCTGGCAATTCAGTTCCTGCGCCTGAGCGGGCAGGATGAGGAGGGAATAGAGTATGATTTTAATTAGCTTCATGGCTTACTTGAATGTTGGAATAGAACGCGGATGACGCGGATTGGGCGGATATAAAAGGATTTAATTTATAAAAAATCTGCGTGAATCTGCCCAATCCGCGTCATCCGCGTTCTATTCCCCACGTTCTATTAATTTTCTTTCAATTAAAGATACCAAATCTTCTGCTACACCCTGCTTCGATTTCAGCGCAAATTCGGTCGTCTGCTCGTCTTTGTCAATAACGGTAATTTTATTGGTATCGTGTCCGAAACCGGCCCCCGCGTCGCGCAACGAATTCAGCACAATCCAGTCGAGGTTTTTGGCGTGAAGTTTTTTCAGGGCGTTACTGTGCTCGTTATCCGTTTCCAGCGCAAAGCCCATCAGCAGTTGACCCGGCTGCTTGCGCGTGCCCAGAGTAGCAGCAATATCAATCGTTTTGGTCAGTTCCAGCGAAAATACCGATTCTGATTTCTTGATCTTCCGGTCGGCGGGCGATAAGGGTGTATAATCGGCCACGGCAGCATTCAGAATAGTTACGTCGGCTTGCGGAAATACCCGGGCCGCAGCTTCGTACATTTCCTGCGCCGAGCGGACATTAATGCGCCGGATAGCCGGGTCAGGCAGCGAGCGGCCGGTGGGGCCGCTGACGAGCGTCACGTTGGCCCCGGCCAGACAAAAAGCATGGGCAATAGCGTAGCCCATCTTGCCGGTTGAGTGGTTGCTGATGTAGCGGACCGGGTCGATGGGTTCCTGCGTTGGGCCGGCCGTAATCAGAATATGTTTACCGGTCAGGGCTGTTCGCCGGGCAAAATGGCGCTTCAGCGCCTGTACAATTGTTTCCGGCTCGGCCAGGCGGCCCTCGCCAATCAGCCCGCTGGCCAGTTCGCCATGTTCAGCCTGAATAATGTAATTGCCGAAGGAGGCCAGGCGGTTCAGATTTTCTACCGTAGTTGGGTGGCGGTACATATCCAGGTCCATAGCCGGTGCAAAATACACCGGACACTTTGCCGACAGGTACACCGCCGAGAGCAGGTCGTCGCAGAAGCCGTGGGCGCAGCGGGCCAGCGTATGCGCCGAGGCCGGGGCAATCAGCAGTACATCGGCCCAGAGACCCAGTTCAACATGGTTGTTCCAGGTGCCGGTGTTCGCGTCGCTCATAAACGCTGACAGGGCCGGGCGTTTCGACAACGTAGCCAGCGTCAGCGGTGTAATAAAGTCTTTAGCCGTTTCGGTCATTACTACCTGCACCTCGGCACCGGCTTTGACCAGCAGCCGCACCAGCAGCGCCGATTTGTACGCCGAAATACTGCCCGTAACTCCTACCAGAATGCGCTTCCCGGAAAGCATAGACGTAATGAGTGAAGAGTTAAGAGTTAAAAAAGCGTGCGCCAGCTAACTCTTAACTCTTAATTCTTAACTAAAAAGGGCCGCACGCTCGGAAACCTGTCCGTTGTCGTGCGGCCTTCTGCTCATAAAGAACGATTAATTATTGTTGCTCCTCGTCGGCGTTGTTGCGCCAGTAGATCTTGCCTTCCAGAAACTCATCGGTGGCAAGGGTAGTTGGTTTCGGCATCCGCTCGTAATACTTGGAGATCTCGATCTGTTCCCGGTTTTCAAATACCTCTTCCAGGTTATCAACGGCCGACACAAACTCCGATAATTTATTGCTCAGTTCTTCTTTCATTTTGGAAGAGATCTGACGGGCACGTTTTGAGATAACCGATACAGATTCGTAGAGGTTGCCGGTGGCGGCTGCAATCTTATCGGTATCGCGGGTAATCAATGATGGATTTGTTGCCATGTCGCTTGGGTAATCTATATAATGGACAATACTGTCAAACTATGCTTTGCTTAAAATGGTCCTGTTTAGTTGGCCGAAGTGACTTTTGCCGGGCGGTTCGGATCAGGCGTTTTCAGTTTTTCCTTTTCTTTTTCCTGAGCAGCAATCCGGTCAATTTCTTTCAGGCTGGTCTCATACATCTTTTCGGCCGTCCTCAGAAATTTGCTGTTAGGGTATTTATCGATCAGTGCCTGATAAGCCTCAACGGCTTCCTGATACCGCTCTTTCTGCTTCGTCTCCAGACTGTTTTTAGCCAGACTATACTGCGCATCTACTTTCAAATACGCCAGCTCTTCGTTGTACTCCGAATCCGGAAACTCTTTCTGAAAGTTATTGATGGCTACCACCGACGATTTATACGACGCGATGTTGAAGCCACTGGTTTTATAATACAGTTTAGCCCGCTCGTAGGCCTTACGCTCCAGTTTCTTCCGCAGGTCCAGAATCATGCCCGTACATTCCTGCCGGAAGGGGCTCTCCGGATACGCGTTGATAAAGTCCTGTAATGCCGACATGGCCACTACCGTGTTCGACTGGTCCAGGTTATAATTGGGCGTGTCTTTGTACAGCGAGTAGGCGTACATATACATAGCCTCCTGGGCGTAATCGCTTCGGGCAAAGGTCTCGTAAAAGCGCTTGAACAACTGCGCACTCACGGAGTATAGCTTCTGATGGTATTGGGTATACGCATAGTAAAACTGCGCCATCTCCGACTCCGTACTCCCCTTCAGCACCGGGATCAGCTCTTCAAACAGAATGCCCGACCGGTACCAGTCTCCTTTCTTGTAGTAGTTGACGGCTGCTTTGTACTTCTCGTCATCGGTTCCTTTTTTCTGTAAGCGGGTAAAGTCGCTACACGAAGAAAACACGACGACTAATACGCTAAACAGAATGCCAATAAAGCGACGATTTTGCATAAGGACGCAAAGATAATAAAAAAACAGACCATACGGGAAGCATGGCCCAGGTAGTTACACCTCCTAAACGATGGTAAAACCGGAAAAGTGCCCCCCCTGCCGGAGAGGGTAGCCAAATTGAAGCAATTTTATGGTATTTTAACAAGTACCGGCCGGCTACCGGTCAACCATCAATGATGCCGTACCAGAAGCTTCTTAGTCGCTACTTTTTTACCATCAACGGAGAGCTGATAGAAATAAACGCCCGAATTCATATCACGGGTAATAATTCGGAGCTTACGATCAGTACGATCCAGTACATAGTCGGCCACCGGTGCCCCAAGCACATTCAGAAGGATAAGTTTGGCCTCTCCAATACCGGCTGAAAGCTGGTAATCGATCTCTGCTATATCGTTGGCTGGATTTGGATAGATGTTAGAGACCGAAATTTGGTCATTGACAAACATCATATCTTCCGACTTTATAGACTGCTCACTGATTACCGGACGGATTTCGCTGGCTGGTGCAGACGTTGTAGCCGTACTTTCGGCCTGGACCGATCGGGCAGTGCCTGTAGGCTTCTGAGGGGGCGGGGTAATCAGCAGCGAACGATAGTAGGCGTTGATCGCTGAGTTTTTGCTCACGGCAACATCCCGGTCCAGACTGGCTGCGGCCGGGTGTTTCAGGAACGGAAAGTTCCGGGAGTGAATCACCCGGGAACTAGTCGGTACCGAAGGGGTAGTTGTTTTGCGGCCCAACTCCAACCGGCTTCGGTTCGGCCCATCGGTTTGGGCTCGAAGCGAAACGGTAGCCAGTAGCAGACCGATCAGACAACCATATATACGTAAAGTTTGTTTCATTCTCAAAAATTGTAAGGATACACGTATTCAACACAAACGTATTTAAGGAAAAAGACAAAGTCAACGGCAGGGGGTCTAAAAAATTGTTAAAAGTTTTATTTTTTATCAGTTAGAACCGTTTTGCCGGGTGAAGGTTTAATGGAGGCATTGATTTTTTCCGGCTTTTTAGGCTTTGGTTCGTCGGCCGGTTTTTCCGCCTGACCAAGCGTTTTTGCCTTCGTCGGTTTTTCGTCTTTTCGCCACCGGAAACCGTCCAGGTGCTTCTTATCATCGGTAACTTCGTGGGGTGGAACAAAGGCTGCGTCGGGACGACCATAAAAGCGAATTCGGTCCACTTTGCTTTCCTTAAATTCCAGGTTCATTTTGCTGCACTCCACATGGTTTAAGCCTACCATTTTGTTTTTGTCATCCATCGCAAAATAAATGCTTTGGCCGTTTCCCTCCACAATCACCCGGTCCAGCGAGGTCTTGCTTTCGGTCGGGTTTGCCTTGTCGGCCAACTGCTGAAAATGCGCCGTAATGGTGCGGCCTTTTACCTGGTTGAAATTCCGGAGTGTATCCTGCGAAATCACAAAGGACTTACTGCGCAGCAGCATGGTGTGCAGGTGGTTATTCTTTAGCTTAGCGGTAATCGAATCGGCTTCTAACTGGTAGTTTTCACTCCAGACAATGGGTTTCTTAAAGAAATAGATGACTGAATCGGCAACATCATACACCAGCGAATCGCACCGGCTTTGCAGATCTGATTTATACACCAGCACATTTTTCTGGCCGACGAGTTTGCGGGTTTTCTTTTCCTTATTATCAAACGAAAACAAGGTATCTGCCCGCATATAAAGCGTATCCTGGTTGATGGCACTGCGCACCAGGGCGTTCCCGGTCAGACGCGAAACGCCGGCTTTTCCGTTGTAGCGGCCCTGGTTGCCCGTCAGTATCGTCTGGTCACTCTTCGCCACCATTACCACATTCCCCCTGGCCACTCCAATTTCTGTTGTATTGTCAAAATCGAGGGTATCGCCCGTCAGGGTGTATTTATCCGTCTCCACCGTGGCCCGGCGTTGGAAATTCGATACCCGCGTTATGGTATTATACTGTCCCTCTCTGGCGAGCAGGGTTCCGTCTTTGCTCACAATTTTGGTTGGCCCCTGAAAGGTGGCAATCTTAGTAAGCGAATTATACAACAGCGAGTCGGCCGTCAGCGTGTACTTCGGGTTCACCAGCTTAACATTTTGCCGGAAGGTAAACTGCTTGGTGCGGGTGTCGTAGTACCCTTCTTTGCTGGTCAGTACGTTCTCCCGGTCAACAATACGGCCTGGTTTGGGGTATACCGCCAGCCCATTAGCCATGTCGTAGTCGAGTTGTGATGTACTGAGGGTCATTTTCCGGTCTTTTAGTACAACATGCCCGCGCATGTTGGCCAGCCGGGTGTTGCCGTAGTAAAACATAGTATCACTGCGTACGCTGATGGTATCTCCCTGAATGATCCGGACGTTGCCATACGCTTCTATTACGTTGGTGGTCACGTTCTGGATTGCCAGGTTACAGTACATCAGCACCCCTTTATGCCGGAACCGTACGTTGTTGAACAACTTACGGACTACCATACCGGGTTGGTTAACCACCACCAGGCTGTCGGCACCCGGCGGGAGAAGTTCTACTTTCTCACCGGTCGCTGAAGCGGACGGGCCAGACTGACCCCATACGGGATGGAGCCCGGCCAGACTGCCCAGCAGCAGGATTACCACAAAGACCCTAAACAGGTGAAAAGGGTTGCAACGCATAGGCGAATAAATATCGTTTAGGTGCTTTTTTCGCAAAAGCAAGGTCTGGCGTCGTTATATTAACGATTTTTGAGCTACAAAACTATGGTATCGGACCGATACACCCCGTTAGAACAGGCCTTTTTAACGTTTATTAACGCACCCGCAGGGGGAGCAGAGCCTTTATTCGGTCCAACAGACCAGGTGTTACTGGCTGTCAGCGGGGGAATCGATTCGGTTGCGATGGCGCATATCTTCCACCGGGTTGGTCAGCCGTTTGCTATTGCCCATGTTAATTTCGGGTTGCGCGGGGCTGATTCCGACGATGATGCTCGCTTTGTAGAGAACATAGCAGACCGGTACAGGGTTCCGTTTCACCAAGCCCGTTTTGAAACTGCTCTTGTGGCCAAAAACCGGAAAATTTCTGTGCAGATGGCCGCCCGTGACCTGCGGTATGCCTGGTTTGAGCAGGTGCTGGATTCGTTTGGGTATACCGGCGTTGCAACAGCCCATCACCAGAACGATGTACTGGAGACGTTGCTTATTAATCTGGTGCGGGGGACAGGTTTGGCCGGCCTTCAGGGAATTCCGGTGCGGCAGGGACGGGTAATCCGGCCTTTGTGGTTCGCTAACCGGACACAACTCCTGGACTATGTGCAGGAGCATACCCTGACGTGGCGGGAGGATAGCTCCAATGCAGAGGATAAATACCTGCGCAACCGCCTGCGCCACCACGTACTACCCGTGTTACAGGCGCTGAATCCGGCCTTACTGACCGATACCCTGCCCGAAACCGTTGAGCGGCTTGGGGCGGCCGGGCGGCTGCTGCGCGAAGTATTGGCACAGCGCCGGCAGACCGTAGTGGTTGAACAGGCGGGCAGGCTTTTGTTTGATGTCCGTCAACTCGTCAACCTTACAGAGCCCCAGTTCTGCCTGCAGGAGTGGCTGCGGCCGTATGGCTTCACTTCCGATCAGATACGGCAAATATGGATGGCCGTAAGCCGGGAGCCGGGGCAAACGTTCCGGTCGGCTACGCACCGGCTGCTACACGACCGGGATGGATTGGTACTGATGCCGCTGGCAGCAGACAACGCCTGGCATATTCAACTGGATGAATGGCCGCAGGGCGATGTGGTGATGGGCGTGTTGCGGCTCCGCTTCAAAACATTTGACAAACCCGATGGGTATCAGGTGCCCACCGACCCGGCCATAGCCTGTCTGGACGCCGACCGGATACAGTTGCCACTGTATATCCGTCCGTGGCAGCAGGGAGATCGGTATCAGCCTTTGGGCCTAAAGGGAAAAAAACTGGTGAGTGATTTATTGAACGATCAGAAAGTGTCACTAGTGCAGCGGGAGCAAACCGCCGTATTGCTGAGCGGCAACGAAATTGTTTGGGTCATTGGCCGGCGTATTAGCCATGCATACCGGCTGACCGGGCAGACGCGCCGAATTCTGCAAATAAGTCTGGTTTAGGAGCCTGTTGCCGTACATTTGTTACATTATCCGATACTAAACAGCTTGTAATATGATCGTTTCTTTTTTGCACCAATTATCATCTTTGTGCATATTACCGCATATTTGTCTATTATAAGCCTTCTAGATCTTGTACGAAACGCGTATGAATTATTCTGTACGGACACTGTTGCTGTTAGGGCTGGTGTTTAGCAGCCATATTCTTCTGGCCCAAAGTGGTCGGCTGCGTGCCGCCAACAAACAGTTTGACGACATGAGTTACGCTACGGCGGTGCGCATGTATGAGGAGTTTCTCCGGGGGGACAAAAAAAACCAACCAGCCGAAACCCGCGAAGCCATGCTGAAGCTGGCGTACAGCTACCGCAAAATGCAGGATACCCGTAACGCCGAACGGGTGTATGGGGAGCTGGTCAAGAGCTACGACGACCTGAGCAGCGAAGTGTACCTGTATTATGCACAGGCTTTGGCCTCTAATGGTAAATACCGGGACTCGCAAAAGATATACAGCCGCTACGGTGAAAAGCAGAAAGAAGATATGCGGGGGCGCCGGTTTACCATGTCGTACATGGACATGAACCGGTTCTATCAGGATTCATCGTCGTACCAGATGGCGGCTTTACCCATTAATACCCGGCAGGCTGATTTTAGCCCTATGTATTACAAGAATGGGTTAGTGTTTGTGTCGGCCCGGGATGAGTCAGGCGCCGTGAAGCGGGTGTTTGGCTGGAACCAGACACCGTTTCTGGACCTTTACTTTTTTCCGGATACCACTCAGTTCAAGCCCCTGACCAATGATCCCGCAGTCCGGACAACCAGTACCGCCGTGCTGGGAGGAGGAAGTGCCGTAAATCTGCCGTCGGATGCAACTGTGGATGATAAAAACCTGAGTAAAGCCGAGAAATTCAGCCGGACTTTAAATACTAAGTATCACGAAGGACCACTAACCTTCTCCAAAGATCAGAAAATGGTGATTTTCACCCGGAATAACACCAGTAAAGGCAAAGCCGGCAAAAGCTCCGACGGGGTGAAAAAGCTGAAACTCTACTCGGCCGTGGAGAAGAACGGTACCTGGACCGATATACAGGAACTGCCGTTTAACAGCAACGAATATTCGGTGGGCCATCCGGCATTCTCCCCGGACAATACCAAACTGTATTTTGTGTCGGATATGCCGGGCGGCTACGGTGGGACGGATATTTACGTAGCCGAATACGTGAACGGACAGTGGTCGACCCCGGTCAATATGGGGAAGGAGATCAATACCGAAGGAAACGAAATGTTCCCGTTTGTGGACGAAAACAACAACCTGTACTTTTCATCTGACGGGCACGAAGGGTTGGGAGGTCTCGATGTTTTTTTTGCCGAGTTAAAGGACGGTATTGCTTACAAGGGTGTCGAAAACGTGGGGGCTCCGATTAATTCTGAGAAAGACGATTTTGGCATTATCACCAACAAAAACCGGTCGTCGGGTTACGTTAGCAGCAACCGGAAACGGGGCGTGAGCGACGATGATATTTTTATGTTCCGGAAAAACTGCCGGCAACTCAATATTCTCGTGTACGATGCCAAAACGGGCAGTCCGCTCGAAGGGGCTGATGTTCGGGTATTGCGTGGAGAGATAAGTCAGGCCCTGCGGATTACCGGTCAGGATGGTAAGGCAGACCTGTGTCTGGAAACCAGCGCCGACTACGAATTTAAGGCCGCAAAAGAAGGGTTTCAGACAAACAGTGTAAAGTTCTCGACCCTGACGCAGTCGAAGCAGCCCGTTATGACGGTATCTATATACCTCCAGCGCACAGAAGGAGCCCTGATGAAAGGCGTAGTGAAAGCGGAAGTGGATCAGAGTCCGGCTGCCGGCGTTAAGGTGACATTCCGCAATGAAAAAGATAAAACAGAACAGACCGTAGTGACCGGCCCCGATGGTAGCTATGAGTTTAATATGAAACCCGGAGCGCCGTATTCGATCACGGCCGAAAAAGACCGTTACGCTACCAAACGGGCCAAATACGAGAAGATGAGGCCCGGCCGGAGCCCGAAGGTAATCACCGACTCTCTGGGTCTGTATGGCGAGGGCGATGTGTTTCAGTTGAAGAACATCTATTATGATCTGAATAAATTCTTTATCCGTCCGGATGCCGCCAAAGAACTGGACCGGGTGGTCGAACTCCTGAAGGAATATCCGGAGATGAAAATTGAACTACGTGCCCATACGGATGCCCGCGCCAGCGATGTTTACAACCTGCGGCTGTCGGAGAGCCGCGCCAGGGCTGCTATGGATTATCTGGTAGCGCGGGGTGTTAATCCCGGCCGGCTGCTCGCGAAAGGCTATGGCGAAACCGAGGTGGTGAATGGGTGTGTCGACGGGGTGGAATGCAGTGAACCGGAGCATCAGCAGAACCGCCGGACCGAATTCAAGATCGTGTCGGTGCAGTAAGCGCCTACTGATTGATGGCAGGCCCTCTTCGGATATGGAGAGGGCCTGTTTTGTTTCAAAGAAGTCTCAGATGACAGCACCACCGTCGGCGTAAAACAAACTACCTGTACAATACGTAGAGGCATCGGAGGCTAAAAACAAAGCCAGCGGGCTGATCTCGTTGGTGGTTCCCATCCGGGCAATGGGCAATCGTTTGGTAAAATGATCCAGAATCTTTTCGTTCTGCCAGAGCGCTTCGCTGAACCTGGTTTTGATCAGGCCCGGACAGATAGCATTGACCCGGATACCGTCCGGGCCCCATTCGTTGGCCAGCACTTTGGTTAGCATATTCAGTGCCGTTTTGCTGACGCTGTAGATCCCCAGGCCAGGATCGGGCGTATGACCGGCTATGCTGCTCATCATAATCACGCTGCCACCGCCACGGGCTTTCATATAGGGGTACACCATCTTGCTGAGTTCAAAGGGAGCCTTTACGTTCACCTGCATAATTTTGTCAAAAGCCCCTTCGTCGCAGTCAAGTGCCGGGCCAAATACCGGGTTGGTGGCTGCGTTATTAACCAGGATATCAATGCCGCCGTACAGCTCAACGGTCTTGTCTACCAGGTGACGGAGGTGATCCATATTGCCCGCATGGGCGGCAACGCCGGTGGCCTCTCCGCCCTGCTGTTTAATAGCATCGGCCAGTTGATCCAGCGCTTCCTGTTTGCGGCTGCTGACAACCACCTTAGCGCCAAACCGGGCATACAGCCGGGCAATGTCTTCGCCAATGCCTTTGCTAGCTCCGGTAATGACGGCTACTTTGCCGCTGAGGGTAAAAAGCTGTTTTTCGGGGGACGTGGTCTGTTGTGTTTCCATGCTGGTTTTGTTTGTCGGACATGTTTTTCAGCCGGCAAACTATGGCATTCGGCAGGCAATTCAAACACTAGCCCCAAGAAGTCTTGGCAAAACTGGCGGGCATATACCTGAAATTTGTCTATTTTCGTTGCCTGATATAACTAACCGGTGCTTATTCTGCCGGCGCTGGTCTGTCTACCCACCATAAACCGTATGCACCACGACACCCACGACCTACCTCCCTTTGTACGTTCCTGGTCCCGGCTATACGCCATTGTCATTGGCGGACTGCTGCTCGAGATCGTTCTGTTCTACACCTTAATGGTCTGGTTTTCATGAGCAGTATCGATTGGCTGGTGCTATTGATAACCCTATTCGGGATCATCGCCTACGGTATTTACCGAAGCCGGGGAACGCGTAACATGGACGATTACCTGCTGGCGGGCCACTCGTTGCCCTGGTACCATGTGGGATTATCGGTGATGGCTACGCAGGCGAGTGCCATCACGTTTCTGTCGGCTCCGGGGCAGGCCTACACCGACGGGATGCGCTTTGTGCAGTTTTACTTCGGTTTGCCGCTGGCCATGGTGGTATTGTCTATCACGTTTGTCCCTATATTCCACCGGCTTAAGGTATTTACCGCCTACGAGTACCTGGAAACCCGTTTCGATGCCCGCGTTCGAATCCTGACCGCCTTGTTGTTTCTAATTCAGCGGGGGCTGTCTACCGGTTTGTCTATTTATGCGCCCGCCATAATTCTGTCGACCATTCTGGGCTGGAACATCTACTGGACCAATCTCATCATGGGGGGGCTAGTGCTGATCTATACCGTCACCGGCGGCACAAAGGCCATTTCGTATACCCATATTCAGCAGATGATGATTGTGACGCTGGCCATGATTATTGCCGGCTGGATGACCGTTCACCTGATGCCGCAGGAGGTAGGCTTCACCGATGCGCTTCAGGTCGCCGGGAAAGCGGGCCGGCTGAACCTGATCGACCTGAAATTTGATCCAGACAGCCGCTATAACGTCTGGTCGGGCCTGATTGGCGGCTTTTTTCTGCAGCTCTCGTACTTCGGTACCGATCAATCGCAGGTAGGGCGCTATCTGACGGGCGAATCGATAGGGCAAAGTCGGCTGGGTTTGCTGATGAATGGGCTGCTGAAGGTGCCGATGCAGTTTTTGATTCTGCTGGTGGGGGTGCTGGTATTTACCTTTTATCAGTACCATGAGACACCGGTATTTTTTAACAAACAGGAAACAGAAGCGCTGAAACAAAGCCCGTACGCGGGCGAGTATCAGTTGCTGGAGATTAAGCACCGGAACCTGAACGCCCAGCGTCAGCAGGCGGTGGCAGCTATTCAGACAGCGCTGGATACGGACAATAACACACAACTAAACCAGGCACGCGTAACGTTGCGCGAGGCCGATGCTGCTATTGCGACCGTTAGAAAAGATGTGGTAGGCCTGATTCAGAAAAATAACCCTACGGCCGATACCAGCGACGTTAACTATATTTTTCTGCGGTTTGTGCTCGACTATCTGCCGCATGGGCTAATTGGCCTGCTCATTGCCGTAATATTTAGCGCATCAATGGGGTCAATTGCGGCCGCTTATAACTCGTTGGCGTCAACTACCGTCGTTGACATTTATAAACGGGTTGTACACCAGAAAGATGCCGATGCGCATTACCTGTGGGTGTCGCGGGTGTCGACCGTTATCTGGGGGGTATTTTGTATCCTGGTGGCACAGTTCGCCAACCGGCTGGGCAGCATGATCGAGGCCGTCAATATTCTGGGATCACTGTTTTACGGCGTTATTCTGGGTGTTTTTCTGGTTGCGTTCTATTTCAAAGGCCTGGGAGCCAGAGCTACCTTCTGGTCGGCTGTGCTGTCTGAAGGGCTGGTGGTATATTGCTACTGGATTGATTTGACGGCTTTTCTCTGGCTCAATCTGATTGGGTGTGTGCTGGTGATCGGTATTGCCTGGCTCCTGGAAAAACTCTTGCCCACCAGCCCCGCCCTCCGGCCGGTAACAAAAAAGCCCGTCTGAGGCAGACGGGCTTCCGGGTACGCACTCTCGCTTAGGACGTTTTCTTCTTCTTACCTTTTATCGGCATCGGCGGAATCATTGCCTGGAAATCAGTAATCCCGTTCTGAATGGCATCCTTAAAGAATGGGAAACTCGGGTCGTTGGAGGCCTGCCCCAGTGACATGGCCCGCTGGGCCAGGGTTAGGGCCTCGGCGGCTTTGCCCATTTTCGCCAGGATCTGGGCTTTTGTCCAGACATTCCGGAAGGTTTCTTTCAGGCCGATCGACTTATCGGTCCACGCCAGTGCCTGCTCCAGGTTCCGGCCCTGCGCCAGGTTCCAGGCGGCAGCGGCCTGCAATACAGCCGGATCTTCCGGTTTGTCGGCTACGGCCCTCTCTACATTGGCCTGGGCGTTGGCTTTGACATCAACTCGCAGGTCGGCGGCTGCTTTTACGTTGGCCCACATAAAATTCAGTTTGGCGGTACTGTCGGTCACATCGCTGAAGTTAATCGTGAAACTTTCGGTGCGCTCACCACTCTGCTGCGGCCTGATTTGTACACGCAGGGCGTCTTCTTCCTGCTTATAGGCATCGGTGCTGGCTGCCGTATTTTTGTTCATGATCAGCGTCCATTCGGTCTGGGTTGGAATGGTAAATACAGAGTACGTACCGGCCGGTAACCGCTGACCGTTGACCAACAAATCGGTTGTAGTCGATAAGGTAGTGGCTGCGTTGGCACCGGTACGCCAAAGCTGACCATAAGGAACCAGGGTGCCAAAAATTTCGCGACCGCGCATGGCTGGGCGCGAGTATTTTACCGTTACGTCGGTAGTACCGATGGTCTGCATCACAGAGGCCCCGGGGCTGGGTTGGGGCAGGCGAATCTGGGCGGTAGCCAATTGGGCAACCAGGCAGAATGCCACCACGTTCAGCATAATTTTTTGCATGGTTTTGTCTGGATTAAGTGTTTGTGTAAATATCAAAGCGAAATTGCGGGTTTTTAGGCACAAAGAAAAGATTAACCTGTTTTGATTCTATTGTATGCACCGTCAGCCACTGCTTTCCCTGTTGAAAACCTACGCGCCTGCCGATGCCGGTGAAACGGCCATGTGGCAGCAAACGCTGGCCTTTGTTCAGGCACATCCCGATTGTTTTGAGCGTTCGCTACATATTGGTCATGTGACCGGCTCCGCCTGGGTTGTGAGTCCTGACCGCCGGCAGGTTGTTCTGATTCACCACCGAAAGCTCGACCGCTGGTTTCAGCCGGGGGGCCATGCCGATGGCGATCCGGATGTGGCACGGGTGGCCCGGCGCGAAGCCGAGGAGGAGGTAGGGCTGATGTCGTTGCGGCTGGTGAGCCCGGCTATATTCGATATTGATGTCCATCCCATTCCGGCGAAGGGGAATGAACCTGAACATCTTCATTACGATATTCGTTTTCTATTTGAAGCCGACCCTGATGATGAATTTGTTCATTCATCCGAAACAATAGATATAAAGTGGGTATTTGTTGACAGAATAAATGAATTTACTTCGGCAGACTCGGTTATTCGGATGGCAAAGAAGATAATTTAACTATAACTATTTTTTTAGTTATTAGTTTTCGGTTATTTTTGCATCAACACAACAAAACCACAGTTACTCTCATGAAAAGTCTAAGACGGGCGCTGCTCGGTCTGTTAGGCGTAGCTGTAGCTGGTACCAGCCTGGCTCAGGAGGATACCAAGCTGCGCCGGGACGTGACCTACTCAACGCGCAATTATAAGCATCCCAACAAAGCGGCTGTGGCCAGCCAGTGGGAGCCGGAAGCATCAGTATCATTCCGGAAACGAAATGCCCGTCGGGTAACCATTGGTGACTATAAACGTCCTTCTTCCCGCGATGGTCGTATGACAGGTATTGTGCTGCCGGCACAGTCGATCTCAACGACGGAGCGAAACTACAAGGCGCAACCTGCCCGGCGGAGAGCCGTAGCGAAAGAACAGCCTGCGGCCGAGACCAAAAATGAGATCTTGGTGGAACCTACAGGCAACTAAATTTACCTAAGCCAGGCTACCTGCTGCTACGAACGAACTGAGGGTCCGGGCTCATGGTTTCCGGGCTGGCTTTGTAAACATAATAGGGCAAACCCGCCTGCTGATTATATACGCGCTCGGGCCGCCGGTTTTCCAGCGGATTTTCGCTGATCAGAAACGCATACGTTCCTTTGTCGAAATTGCTGAGCGCCTGATCGCTGGGGATGTAGTAGTTGATAAAGCCTACCTGCGGACTGTAAAAGTAAGGATCGATATAGCGTTGGGGTGGGGTGTGCTGCACCAGAATCCGGTGCTGAATTGCAGTCAACCGTTCATCTTCCAGTAAAATCTCGTTAAAGAGAATGGAGCGGCTAAGCTGGTCCGGTTTATTTCTTATAAAGCCAATAAAGCGGTTGAGTTTTGCCTGACTCAGTTCGGCATCCTGAATGGCCGACAGTTCCCGTTTCAGGCTATTGATATTCTTACGGAGCCTGCCTTCAAAATCGGGAGGGAGCAACACGCTGGTTTGTGGGGCAAGTGTATTGAGCCAGGTAACCACCTGCTGGTAATTGGTAAGCTGGTGGGCATTCACCTGAAATTTCAACGAATCATACAGGGTAAACAGGCAGAATAAGCTGCCACTAATCTGTACCGCCAGGCGCTGTTGTCGGGTAATGAGTTGCCATATGCCAATACCACCGAAGGCGAGGGGCACCAGGCCTAAAATGCGGAGCGGAAGCGTATGGGTTGGATATACAACGGCAGAGCGACTGATTAATAAGGCAAAAACGCCCATGTTGGCCATGTATAACCAGACTATGCGCTTGTCGGGATACTGTTTCCGAAAGAAGTGGAAGCCAAGCAGGGTCAGGAGGATAAGAAACGCATTGACCGGCTGAAGGCTTTGGGCAAGCAACGGATTGGCCTGGTTCGGAGCCGCTACTTTAGCTATGATTCCTCCCGCAAAGGCTTTCACGTGAATCAGCGTATCTGTGGCGAAAAAGGGATTGGTTAGGACCAGCGACGCAACAAGCGCAGCCACTAACTTACCCGTCGATTTCCAGGAGAAGGTTGGCTGTGTCCGAAGAATCAGGCTGCCAAGGATAAACGGCAGCAGAATCAGAAAAATCATACGCTGATTAATCAGCAGCGCCGTTATCAGCATAAGCCGGTACCCAAACCAGCGATCAGGCGTATCCGTAAACAGAATAGCGGTTATTATATACAGGCATAATCCATACGCTATAGCCTCAGGTCGGATTATACCCGGACTTATAAGCAGTTCGCTGTTGACGACCATTACAATGATGAGCAGATCCCGCACCGATACCGGCAGTCTTTGCGTACTGCTCTTGGGAAGGTTCCGAATCGTCAGGATCATCAGGGTGGCCGTCAGCAATAACTGGACGGTCCGTCCAATCAATATATAGGTTGTCCGATCCTGCAAATACGCATAAATACTTTGGTCGATGAGTTTGAATATCTCTACTGGATTGCTTCCTGTAAGTAGTTGGCGTACCAGTAAAAAGCCGCAGTGGAGCAGTGCAAGCAGATAATACACCAGAACCATCGGCACGGCGGGCCACTCCAGACAGCGGGGGCTGGCTCCATATAACAGAAATACACCAGAGTCGCTGATAAATTGCTCATCCAGGGTGAAATAAACGCCGGGAGGGGGGTTGATAATACACCAGTAGGCACCAAACAGAACAGCCAGTACTACTAAAAGATAACCAAATAATATAGATTCAGCAGGGGGATGAATAATCGTCTTTTTGGCGGAGGTGAATAGTGAGGTCATTCGCTTTTTGTTGAACACCCAAAACCATTGTCCTTACCAAATTATAGGATTTTTTGTCCCGATCAATAAAAAAAATGAAAAAAAATGTCCTGGCTAAGGCAGCCGGAATAATTACTGTTTTACCACTTTGATTGTTCGTTTCCGACTGACCGTTGATAGGGTCAGAAAATACATGCCGGGCGTGAGGTATAGGTTCTGTGCCAGACTCATTTGCTCGTTCTGATTGGCAAAGCGCTGCTGCCAGATTAGCCGACCCGAGACATCATGGAGGGTAGCATCAATGGGGCCCCCATTCTCCGGTTCTACCCAATGAATGACTAATTGATCGGCGTCGGAGAACGGGTTAGGGAACACAAATAAAGAATAACGGTCGGCAGCCACCATCGAAGCCCGCTCAAAATTAGGTATACCATACCCTAATTCAGCATCCGGCGTGGCATACTGGCTGCCCGACCGGCGTAAACAATCAATGATCTGGGCCGCTGTAAGCCGCGGATGAGCCTGCCAGAACCCGGCCGCCAAGCCGGCTACCAGTGGTGCGGCAAACGAGGTGCCATTGCCCGTAACGATTGTACCGCCGGGTGAGCCCAGGACGGTGCCCCAGCCTACGGCCGCCAGATCCGGTTTGATACGACCGTCGGCGGCTGGTCCAAACGAGCTGAAGGGAGCCCGAAGACCCTGACGATTCACAGCGCCAATCGCCAAAATCTGATCGGCATCGGCGGGCACCGAGATATATTTCCAGGGATCATTACCTTCGTTACCGGCCGATACCACCACGACCATGCCGGCTTCGGCGGCCCACTGGGCGGCCCGGCTCGCCAGGGCGGTCCGGCCGTTCATGTCCTGGTACGAATAGCTTATACCACCATCAAAGCGGTTATAGCCCAGTGACGAGTTAATAATATCAACTCCGGTACTATCGGCATATTCGGCCCCAAACAGCCAGTTGGCTTCTTCCACGCGGGTTTCGCTGCGGGCGTCTTCTGTACGCAGCAGCAGGAATGAGGCTTTAAAGGCAGTTCCGTACAGCATATTGTCCGACGTGCCGGCTATTGTCGACAGGACCGACAACCCATGGGAGTCGTCTTCGTACACGCTATATTCTTTGGCCACAAAATCGTAGGTACCCACAATGCGGTTTTCCTGAAACAGCGGCTGGAGGAACGGCACCTGGTGGGCATTCCGAAAGCCGGCATCCAGTACGGCAATGAGCATGCCTTCTCCCCGGTAGCCCTTCTGGTGCATCTGGTTGGCACCTAATTGCGTAATTTGCTCCTGAGAAGCGCCGTAAGATAGGGGGGCAATTTCGCCAAATTTGTCGGTTTGAGCCTCCTGGCGGTTGGCCGTTGCAATTGCATACGACGCGGCCGGCGTAGCGGTATTGGTCTGGACACTCAGACGGGCGTTGGCCAGCGGAGCGTTAAACTCCAGCCCTTTCACAAACGCCAGGCCCTGTACCGCCGTCAACTGCGGGTCAGTAGCCTCAATCAGGACAGCATTCAGCCAGCGCGATGAAAACCAGATTTTGGCCCCGGTCTGGCTAATCTGCTGAATGTATGATGGGTTGACCGGCAGGTCTTTTTCCTGAACCGGAATATTCTGCCGTTGCCGGCGCAGAATAGCGCGTTGGGATAAGAACTGCTCCGGCCGGTTTATAGAAAACGGCGAATTTGCTTTGTCTTTGAGGAGAACCAGGTATTTGCGGGCGGTAGTAACCGTAACCTGTCCCAGACTGTCGGCCGAAAGGCCTGAGAAAAAGAAAAGCCCAATGATGATGGGCAGCCATTTATTCTTTGCCATAGGTTAAGATGCGATACGTTTGACGAATGCCGTAGTCGATCTGATTTTTGCCAATGCAGGCCGGCGTTGATGAACAGAACTGAAGAATAGTTTTTTCTCTGTAGATCAAACCTGTCTGCCGGGCATATACCTCAATGCGTTTATTCTGTGAAACCAATGTTGAGTCGTTTTGTTGAACAACGGTAACCGTTTCGTCAAACTGCCTATCCAGAACGATGAACGGACGACGAGTATTGCGCATCTCATAGGTCTCTTCGTCCAGAGCGTTCCATTTATTGCCATTCCACCGCACCCGGTTTCCGATCGGAAAAACCAGCTTAACATAGTCCCGGCCGTTTTCGCTCCGGATGGCTTCATGGTTGACAATCCGTGCGGTCCAGATGGAGTCCGGTTGCCAGGGCTGTTGGCTGGATACCCGGCGGTAGCGGTTCAGCCGGTAAGCCGTCTGCCCGGTTATGTCGGTATAGGCTTCTCCTACAACCTCTTTAATCTGGTACGAACGGCCAGTCTTCGAAGCGGGTAGAGCATAGAGGCTGTCCGTTACGGAATAAATGATATAATGTCCGGACTCCAGCGGAAAAAAACTAAAGCCGGCGTCCCGCACAGGCGGATCAGCAGGTTGGCAGGAGAAATAAAAGATCAGTTCGCTTATCAGCAGTAATACTAATGCTATACGGTATTTACGCATGTGTAAGCTATAAATACCAAAGATAGCAAAGAAGCAGGGAGTTGAGGAGGTTACCAGAAAAATGGTGATGGGCTGCAAGTTCTCAAACGTATATTAGATAAAGCCTAATGAAATTTTAACGATGGTACTTCTTGCCAAAATCAGTACGCAAGCAGGCCTGTCCGGCAATCAATTCGCTATTATGAAACGCTAGTTTTTACGATTAGTTTGCAAAGGTAAGTTCTTGTTATTTAGAGATTTAAGTGGAAAACAGCAAAAAATGGAGGGCTTTGCCGTTCAGTAAATACCCTTAGGATATCCTGGTGAAATTATCTAAACTAGATAAAGTTTATAGAAATACTATAACTCTACTCTCTAACGCGTATGTATCCCAAATCTCAACGCGTATGCATCCCAAAATTCTACTCTCATCCTGGTTGAAGGAGTACTCTCCAGTACATCTACTGGCACTCCTGCCAACCCACAGCCGGACATTTTTTAGGTCGGCTACGCTCTTCGTCACCATCTGTTGCTGGTTGATGGGTTTAAGTAGTTCATTTGCACAAACGTTCCCCTCTCCTAGCTCATGTACGTCAAAAGATTTAGCCTTAGTTGGGGCACGATTAACCGGAGGAAATGCGTGTAATTCTTGTCAGGGTGTCGAAATCTTAACCAGAACGTTGAATCTGGCAATTGATAATACAACCGGATCTACCCGTACATCATTTGCCTTTTGGGGAACATTAGAAATCTATAATGCCGATGGTAGCCTTTTTTCATCTACTCCGGTTTCGGGGTGTCAGGGCCCTATTGCGAAAAATCAGGTAAATGACCTGCCATTTTACATTAATGAACTACCTAATGGTAAAGTTACGTATATCTGTGGACAATCTTTAATTCTAAAAAATCTCTTTCTGGCCTGGACAGATGCCTCTCCTAATAGTACCTGCGCCACGCTTATTCCTCCTAATATTACACCCAAATGCGGTACGTTGCCATCGATCCAGGTTAATGCAGGGGTAGACGCCAGCTTTGCTGTAACTAATGTAGCCTGCTTTAACACCAATACAGGCTCTATTAACATGACGCCAATGGGAGGGACAAGTCCGTATTCCTTCACCTGGACAGCCAGTAACGGTGGACAGGTTCCTGTTGCTCAGACAAACAATGAGGATCTGACTAATATACCGGCAGGTACGTATACGGTAAGAATTGTTGACTCAAAAGGATGCGAGGCTATACGGAGTAGAACGGTTACTCAGCCCTCAGCCGCTCTGGCGCTGGGCACCTGCTCCAAGACGGATGTGAGCTGCTTTGGGGGCAGCAACGGTTCGGTCACGGCAGGGGCGGTAACCAACGCAGTAGGAGCGGTAAGTTATAGCTGGAAGAACGCGGCCAACACCGTGGTGGGCACCACCAGCACGGTGAGCAATCTGCCGGCGGGCACCTATACGCTGACCGTGTCGGATAACTGCTTCTCACAGACCTGTCAGGTGAGCATTGGCGGTCCATCCGCTGCTCTGGCGCTGGGCACCTGCTCCAAGACGGATGTGAGCTGCTTTGGGGGCAGCAACGGTTCGGTCACGGCAGGGGCGGTAACCAACGCAGTGGGGGCGGTAAGTTATAGCTGGAA
>NZ_BAABHB010000003.1:582765-757865 GCF_039541875.1 Nibrella viscosa
GACCGTGTCGGATAACTGCTTCTCGCAGACCTGTCAGGTGAGCATCGGGGGTCCATCCGCTGCTCTGGCGCTGGGCACCTGCTCCAAGACGGATGTGAGCTGCTTTGGGGGCAGCAACGGTTCGGTCACCGCAGGGGCGGTAACCAACGCAGTAGGGGCGGTAAGTTATAGCTGGAAGAACGCGGCCAACACCGTGGTGGGCACCACCAGCACGGTGAGCAACCTGCCGGCGGGCACCTATACGCTGACCGTGTCGGATAACTGCTTCTCACAGACCTGTCAGGTGAGCATCGGGGGTCCATCCGCTGCTCTGGCGCTGGGCACCTGCTCCAAGACGGATGTGAGCTGCTTTGGGGGCAGCAACGGTTCGGTCACGGCAGGGGCGGTAACCAACGCAGTAGGGGCGGTAAGTTATAGCTGGAAGAACGCGGCCAACACCGTGGTGGGCACCACCAGCACAGTGAGCAATCTGCCGGCGGGCACCTATACGCTGACCGTGTCGGATAACTGCTTCTCGCAGACCTGTCAGGTGAGCATCGGGGGTCCATCCGCTGCTCTGGCGCTGGGCACCTGCTCCAAGACGGATGTGAGCTGCTTTGGGGGCAGCAACGGTTCGGTCACGGCAGGGGCGGTAACCAACGCAGTGGGGGCGGTAAGTTATAGCTGGAAGAACGCGGCCAACACCGTGGTGGGCACCACCAGCACGGTGAGCAATCTGCCGGCGGGCACCTATACGCTGACCGTGTCGGATAACTGCTTCTCGCGGACCTGTCAGGTGAGCATTGGCGGTCCATCCGCTGCTCTGGCGCTGGGCACCTGCTCCAAGACTGATGTGACCTGCTCTGGTGAAAATACCGGTTCGGTCACGGCAGGTGCGGTAACCAACGCAGTAGGAGCGGTAAGTTATAGCTGGAAGAATGCGGCCAACACCGTGGTGGGCACCACCAGCACAGTGAGCAATCTGCCGGCGGGCACCTATACGCTGACTGTGTCGGATAACTGCTCCTCACAGAGCTGTCAGGTGACAGTAAATCCGGCAACCGATTGCGTGACACCACGGCATATATTCCCTACAGAAACGTCCTGTGCAACCTATCAGGCAGGTGCTGCCGAGTTGCCGAACGTATGTTATACCGTAAAAGGACAGAAGATATCCAATGCAACGCCAGGTGTATTCTTCTACTACACTACAATAACTGCACCCGGCGAATCATTTATTGTTGTCGTCAAGCAGACAGTACCTGCTGGAGGCTTTTTGCCTTTTGGTATAAATCAGGATCAGATTTTCGCCTGGAGCGCCAACGGTTGTGCTAAGATAGCCAGTGGAACGGGTATATTTGATGGTATTATAACCATTACAAATGCTACGGCAGGCCAGTCAATTGTGCTTTCTGCCAAGTATGATACCAAAACCATTATAGGTTCTGATATTGGTAATAAAGGAGCCGTAGGTATTTACCGGTTTGAAACCTTGATCAATAATCAACCAGATCAGAATAGCGTCGGTGAACTGAGAGTTGAAAACTGCAAACCGGCTCGTATTGGTAATGTCGAATTTTTCGAAACCACTGCCCTGAAGGTGAACGCCTACCCGAACCCGTACAACGGCCGGGTGTTCCTGCAGATCGATTCGCCGGTAGCGGGCACGGCTGACATCGACATGTACACCATCGGTGGCACCAAAGTAGACGCCCTGAAAGTAAACGTACAGCAGGGTGTCAACGAGCCGGTGGGTTACGATGTGAAGGGCAATTTCCAACAGTTGCTCTACCGTGTAAGTGTTGGTGGTAAATCAGTGTCGGGGATACTCCTGAGCGGTAAGTAGCTCCGTATTCATACCCGGTTTATACGGGTATAGGCCGGCGAGGAACGCTCCTCGCCGGCCTTTTTATAATGGTTGCCGGGTTGCAGAGCAATGCCGAACGTCATTCCCGGCAAGAGTCCCGGCAGCCACAAATCAGGTAAAAATGACTTTTTTGTTAAAGACAGCGGTTAATTTGCTGCAGTTGTAGGCTGGTCAGCTAATTCTCCTGTCTGCCGGAAGCTTTTCATAATCCAGCCGCCACCCACTACATCGTTTCCCTCGTAAAATACGGCGGCCTGGCCGGGTGCAATGGCGCTCACACCTTCGTGGAACAAAACTTTTATCTGCCCGCCTTCCTGTGAAATGAGAGCCGGTGTGCCCGGATCTTTGTAGCGTACTTTGGTAACGGTTTCAACTGGCTGCTCAATGGTTGCGTATTTTTGCAGGTTAAGCTTTCCGACAATCATTCCGTCGCGGTACAACGCCAAATCCCGGCCCAGCACCACTTCATTGGTGTCTTTGCGAATCTCCGTAACAAATACCGGATAACCCAGCGCAAGACCAAGTCCCTTGCGTTGGCCTATGGTATAAAAGGGATAGCCTTCGTGCTTACCGACCACGGTACCGTCTTCCAGCACAAAATTACCACCGGCTACCTGCTGCTCCAGTCCGGGAATACGGCGCTTTAAAAAGCCACGGTAATCATTGTCTGGTACAAAGCAGATTTCGTAAGATTCGGATTTGGTGACCAGTTCAATAAAGCCGCGATGGCGGGCCATATCCCGGATCTCAGATTTGCGCAGGTGTCCCAGCGGCAGTTTGGTTCGACGGAGGCTTTCCTGAGACACTCCCCAAAGTACGTAGGATTGATCTTTTAGTTCGTCGACCCCTTTGGAGATAACAAAGCGGTTATTTTCTTCCCGAATGTTGGCGTAGTGACCGGTAGCAATAAATTCGCAGTCGAGCCGGTCGGCCCGGCGCAGCAGCGCATCCCATTTAATATGCGTATTGCACAGAACGCAGGGGTTCGGTGTGCGGCCTTCCAGGTATTCGCCCGTGAAATGGTCGATGACATAATCGCCGAACTCATTCCGGATGTCGAGAATGTAATGGGGAAAGCCTAGACTGACCGAAATATTGCGGGCGTCGTTGATGGAATCCAGGCTACAACAGCCTGTTTCCTTTTTGGTGCCGCCCGAAGAGGCATAATCCCAGGTTTTCATGGTCATGCCAATTACTTCATACCCTTCTTCGTGCAGCAGCACTGCCGCCAGCGAGGAGTCAATGCCGCCACTCATGGCGATCAGAATGCGTCCGTGTTTGCTCATGGTATCCGCCAGGGTTCAAAGCCCTGCGATCAAGTTGATTCGTGTAGCTCACTGAAAAATTGGGGAGCCGGTAGTTGGGCTAACAAAAATTGCAGGTAAGATGGTTTCTGAAGGTAGTTGCTTAGTTTTGTTTTTAATAACACTGCAAACAGAGTAGGTTAAACGAACATGGCCCTCAAGACACTTGTCAAAATAAGCAACGTTACCAATTTGAGCGATGCCCGATACTGCGCCGGTATGGGCGTAGATATGCTTGGTTTTTCAATGGACGCCGGCGCGGAACAGTACGTAGAGCCGGCTAAATTTCAGGAAATCCGGTCGTGGGTCGCCGGGGTGCAGATCGTGGGCGAGACAACCGCCGATGACCCGGCTGCGATCAATCGCCTGCTGGACGTTTACCAGCCCGATATGCTGCAACTGGAAGATCCGGCCCTGCTGCCCTACGTGACCTTATTTAACCGCCCGGTAATCCTGAAAGCAGAACTGGGCCTGCTGACCCTGGAACAGTTAGAAGCTATTATGGCCACCAGCCACGCAGGTATTGATTTTTTTCTGCTCGAGGGAAAGGCAGGTATCAGCCTGGACGATGATCTGCATACAGCGTTGTACCATCTGGCCACTCGCTACCCGCTCTTGTTAGGTGCTGGTATAACGGCGGCAAACGTTCATGAGCTACTGAATGCTTTACCAATTAAGGGCATTGCCCTACAGGGAGGAGATGAGATCCGGCCGGGAAATAAGGAGTTTGGGGAACTGATGGATATTCTGGAAGCTATAGACGTTGACGAGTAAGAAGGAGCAGATACGTACTTGGCAATACCAACTACTGTGTTTAGCCTACAGTCATTAAAAAGGTGCGATTATCAGGCCCGGCGTCCACTCTTAAAAGTCTGATTGGCCGTTAATCCAGCGGGCGTTACGTTTGTACAGGTTTTCAATCGCGCCGGCGATCCGGCAAGCAAACCATGAACAAACGATTAGAACGTATTCCCGAAGAGGCCATGATTGCCGGGGTGTCGGCTGGGCTGGCCCGATATTTTAATGTAGATCCGACATTAATCCGCGTCCTTTTTGTGGTAGGTATTTTTTTGCCGCACTTTCCGTCTATCCTGATTTACATTATCTTGTGGATAGCATTGCCGGAACGTACGCTGGGTACCGTTGGCAGGTATGAATCAGAACCATTAACTAAACGCTCGTTAACCATGAACCCTTATCCCCCGTCTAACAACGCCAATACGTCTGGTAACATCATAGGCGGTATCGTTCTGATACTTCTTGGTGTCTTCTTCATGCTTAAACAGTGGTTTGACATAGACTTTGGTAAGCTGTGGCCGCTCATTCTGATTGTTGTGGGTGTCTGGATTATTTTCAAAGACCGGATTCGGCGTAATGATCAGTCGTACAACCAGGATGAGCCACCCTATAACTCCGGCTCGAATCTGTACGATACCAACAACGACCCGACCAATCCAAACAATCCGCTGTAAGCCATGAGAGGATTATTCTGGGGTATATTCATCATCACGCTCGGCATTCTGTTTCTGGGCCAGAACATAGGCTGGTTCGACATCGACTGGGGATACCTGGCCCAGTTCTGGCCGCTGCTGCTCATCCTGGCCGGCGTAAACCTTATCCTGACCCGCCGGGGCAACTCGGCGGCTGCCGTCACCACGGTATTACTGGCTATTGCCGTGCCGCTGGCCTTGTTCGGGTTCTTCAGCAGGGATCGTTTCCGCGACCGGTTTGAGTACCGGATGGATGACGATGATGACGAAGACGATGATGAGGAGGAGAGAGATGATCGCCGGGGGGATACACGCTCCAATACATTTACGGAGCCGATGGGGCCGGATGTACAGGATGCCGTGCTGAAGCTGGAAGGCGGAGCCAGCCGGTTTGTCATTGGGCAGCCGACCACCGACCTCATTAAAGCCGAAACGCATATGACGCTGGGCAGCTATTCTATGGCCGTTGAGCGTGACCCAACCACCCGTACGCCAACGATTGAACTAAAACCCACCGAAGGCAACCTAAAGTTCAAAAACGGAAAGCTTAAAAACCGGGTAGAGGTGCAGTTAAACGATAAACCCGCCTGGACCATCAACATTGGCATGGGAGCCGGTAACGGTGATTTTGATCTGAGCGCATACACCATTAACAAGCTAAAGCTGGAAGCCGGAGCTGCTGATATTGATGTAAAGCTGGGTTCCCGCGCCGATCTAACCGATGTGGATATTCAGGCCGGGGTAGCTTCAGTGACAATTCGCATTCCTGAGGAGGTAGGCTGTAAGGTGGAGAAGGAGGGGGCGTTGAACGTAAATAACCTCGATGGGTTCAACAAAATAGGCGGGGGCGTACTCCTCAGCCCCAACTACGATCAGGCTACTAAAAAGGTAAATATCCGTTTTCAGGGAGGTGTTTCCAAGTTCTCGGTAGAACGGTATTAACGGCAAAAAGCCCGGCAACAGCGTCGCCGGGCTTTGTTACATCCCATAGGTTCGGTTCATTGTATTATCAGTCGTTCGGGTTGTTCAACTTATCGATCAGCATCTTATTGAACATCCGCTCTGCTTCGTAAAGCTCCGCCAACTGCTTCGGCGAAATCACTTTCAGAAACTTATTCATATATTCTCCATCCAGATCAGCAATTTGCTGCTTGATGGTGTTCATCTCGCGCAAATTCGCAATCACCGTAGCATCGCCCGAGTTCTGCCGGGGCGTCTGCTGATTGAGCTGTCGCAGGCGCCGGTACATATCCTGCTTCCGGGTATTGTACTCATTGTATACAGCCCAGAACTGCGGAGCCTGTTCGGTAGTCAGGTTGAGCCGGTTGGTAATCAGACCAATTTTGGCAGTTTCTATTTTTTGCCGGCCCTGGTCATTCTGGGCGGCAGCCGTACCGGCCACCAGCGTCAGGCTTATCATCAGCCAGCTTAAAACATGTTTCATCGTTCTTATAGCAAGTAAAGTAGTCAAGATTCAGTGTTCAACATATCCGAAACATCCTGCGATTCGACCTGTTTCCGAATTTGTTCCGGCTTCACATCCAGGTAATCCATCAGGGAGACTCCCTTGGAAAAAGATGCCTGAACAGCCTCGTTATCGGCCAGATCATACGTAGAGAGTCCCTGCTCTTCCAGGTATAATTTAATGGTCTCGTCGCTTACCCCGCTCAGCGCTTCTTCTCCCAACGATTCCTGGCGTTGCGGCAGGGTATTCCACACCAGCACCGCCAGCAGGCTGGCACCGGCCAGAGACGCCACGGTCCGCTGCCACGACCAGCTAATGGTAAAGCTGGGCTTTGGTTTAACTATCCGGGCCTGTACCCGCGACGGCAGCGTATCGAAATACCCCTCCGGCACCGTAAAGGGCTGTTGGCGCAGCGGGTGCTCTTTGTCCAGTTCCTCAATCCGTATGTATTTCTTGTCGTTCATAACCTTTGTTGTTAGTTCTTTGACAAGTCGGCTGTAGTGAGGTTTAATCCCCGTTTAAATATTCCTCTATTTTTTTAACTGCCAAATGGTAAGAGGCTTTGAGGGCTCCGACCGAGGTACCCGTAATTTCGGCAATTTCTTCGTATTTCATATCATCGAAATACTTCATGTTGAACACCAGTCGCTGCTTGTCGGGTAGCTTAAGCAGTGCTTTCTGTAGTTTAAGCTGAACTTCGTCGCCACTGGGGCCACCGGTATCGCTTTCCAGTTTTTCTGTCAGCTCGCCTTCCACATCACCAATGGGCAGGAAAAATTTCCGGCGTTTCTTGTTCAGAAAGTTCAGGCATTCATTGGTAGCAATGCGGTATATCCATGTATATAACTGACTGTCTCCCCTGAAGTTCTCCAGACTGGTCCAGACCTTGATGAACGTCTCCTGGGTAAGGTCGTCGGCATCATCGTGGTCGATCACCATCTTCCGGACATGCCAATAAATTTTCTGCTGGTATTGACGTACCAGCAGATTAAAGGCAAAATTCCGGGTTTCCGGATTACGGTATTTTTCAAGGAGTTCCTGGTCGGTCATAGCTTGGGTTTAAGGTTTGAGGTTTGAGGTTTGAGGTTTGGCGTTTAAAGTTCAGTGAGCCGTATTAACCGCCGGGTAGTCATGCTGAAACGTCAAACGTCAAACCGCAAACCGCAAACGCTAACCCCTTCTTTCCATAACTCTTTTTGCGGCTTCTACAATTTTGTCGGCGGTGAGGCCGTATTTCTGCATCAGTTGGGCTGGGGTTCCGCTTTCACCAAACGAATCGTGTACCCCAATCATTTCGAGCGGAGCCGGGTAATTCCGGGCCAGGGTCTGCGCAATGCTGTCGCCCAGGCCACCATTGAGTTGATGCTCTTCGGCCGATACGGCGCAGCGCGTTTTCCGCACCGATGTCAGGATAGCTTCTTCATCTAACGGTTTTATCGTATGAATGTTAATAATTTCGGCTTCGATGCCCGCTTCGGCCAGTTTCTCGCCCGCCTGAATGGCCTCCCAGACCAGGTGGCCCGTGGCAAAGATGGAAACGTCCGGTCCTTCGTTCAGCATCAGCGCCTTACCAATTTCAAACTTCTGATCAGCGGGCGTGAAAATGGGAATAACCGGACGGCCAAAGCGCAGGTAAACCGGTCCCTGATGGTCGGCGATGGCAATGGTAGCGGCTTTGGTCTGGTTATAGTCGCAGGGGTTGATAACGGTCATGTGCGGCAGCATTTTCATCATGCCCAGGTCTTCCAGAATCTGGTGAGTAGCGCCGTCTTCGCCCAGCGTCAGACCCGCGTGCGATGCGCAGATCTTGACATTTTTGCCGGAGTAGGCTACCGACTGCCGGATCTGATCGTATACGCGACCCGTAGCAAAGTTGGCGAACGTAGTGGCAAACGGTATTTTGCCGCCTATGGTCAGACCGGCAGAGACGCCGATCATATTGGCTTCGGAAATTCCGCACTGGATAAACCGGTCCGGGAATTCCTTAATAAAGCCTTCCAGTTTGAGTGAGCCGGCAAGGTCGGCGGTCAGGGCAACTACATTGGGGTTCTTGCGGCCCAGTTCGAGAATGCCCGCGCCAAAGCCGGAGCGGGTGTCTTTCTTTTCGGTGTATTCGTATTTTTTCATAAAATTATGTACGGCCCCGCGTTCCGCTGAGCCAGCCGTTAGACTTGGTTAAACCTGTTTTTATGTCGCCTGTTGGCGCAGACAGCAGAATGCGGTCTGGTACATTAATAATCCTTCAGATCACTGATCGTTATCGGCAGTTGATTCAGGGCAGTGACCAGTTGCTCATCGTTCGGAGCCACGCCATGCCATTTGTGACTGCCCATCATGAAGTCGACGCCGTAGCCCATTTCGGTATGCATCAGAATCAGCGTGGGCACTTCCGGGTCATGCTTTGACTCGTGTAACGTGCGTAATACTTCGGCTATATCATTGCCCTTCATCTCGGTCACGTTCCAGCCGAACGCCCGGTATTTTTCGCCCAGGTCGCGGTTGTTCATCACCAGATCCGTCGGGCCGTCGATCTGCTGGTGGTTGAGGTCGATAATGGCCGTCAGGTTGCCTAGTTTGTGGTGCGGGGCAAATGTGGCGGCTTCCCAAACCTGACCTTCCTGCTGCTCACCGTCGCCCATCAGCACATACACGTGCTTGTCGTCGCCGTTCAGGCGTTTGGCAAAGGCGGCTCCGCAGGCAACCGATAAGCCCTGCCCCAATGAACCAGACGCTATCCGAATGCCCGGCAGGTGCTCGGCCGTAGCGGGGTGGCCCTGCAGGCGACTGTCAATTTTGCGGAACGTGCTCAGTTCCGAAAGCGGGAAGTAGCCGGCTCGCGCCAGTACCGAATACCATACCGGCGAGATGTGGCCGTTTGAGAGGAAAAACAGGTCTTCGTCACGACCATCCATGTCGAAAATAACGTTGCCCTGCTCGTCGCGCTTCAGGCGCAGAACGTCAAAATAGAGGGCTACGAAAAGATCGGTACAACCTAAAGAGCCGCCGGGGTGGCCGGAGTTGACCGCGTGTACCATCCGCAGAATGTCGCGCCGGACCTGCGTTGCAATTTGTTCGAGTTGTTGGGTTTCCATGTTTCAGACGTTAGACACTGGACGTTAGACGCTGGACTTATATGTCTAAAGTCCTATGTCTATTGTCCAGAGTCTTATTTTAAAATTTGCGCTGCGTGATTCTTTGTGTCTACTTTTCCGATAATGTCGGTGATAATGCCGTTTTCATCAATGATAAAGGTCGTCCGTACAATGCCCATGTATTTACGGCCGTACATCGACTTCTCCTGCCAGACGCCGTAAGCCTCTACTACTTCTTTATTAGTATCGGCAAGCAGACTGAACGGCAGGTCATATTTGCCGATAAACTTCTGGTGTGACTTTTCATCGTCTACACTGACGCCCAGGACTTCGTAGCCGGCTTGCCGTAGCTCATCGTAATTATCGCGCAGGCTACAGGCCTGTGCTGTACAGCCGGTGGTGTCATCCTTCGGGTAAAAATACAATACTACCTTTTTTCCCCGGTAATCCGATAGCCGGATGGGCTGACCGTTCTGGTCGCGGGTTTCAAAATCAGGAGCGTTATCGCCAATGGTGAGCATCCTTAGTTTAAGGTTTGAGGTTTGAAGTTTCAGGTTTCAGGTTTAATGTTGGGAGTGCGTCAGCTCAACTTCAAACCTGAAACCTGAAACTTTAAACATATTTAAGGTATTACCGCCGAAACGGTCGATACATTGCCGGCTCGGTCGGTCACTTCAATGGTTACGTCGCCTTTAAAGGGCTTGGCCGGGTCGAGTTTATCGGACCAGATCAACGCTTTCTTATAATCGTATAGCATCAGCACCCATTCGCCGTTGATCAGGGCGCGGAAGGTATTGATACCGGATAAATCATCAGTTATCTTGGCCGAAATCGAGTTCGGTGTTTTTGTAACAAACTGCACTTTCGGTGGAATGGTATCGGTCAATAGTTGAAAGCGACCTAACTGACGGGTTTTAAATTCAATTCGGCCGCCTTTCCAGCTACCGCCTACCAGTTGTTTTCGGTTTCCGCTGGTATTGTACATCTGCGTCCGCGCCGGATCAATGCCTGTAGTATCCGTTGGCTTATACGAAACTGTCAGGGGATCGTTCAGAGGGATGGTAAACTGGTTGATCTCCATAACATGCCCCGGCATTTGCCTGACGGCTAAAAACAAGGTATCGAACAGCGTTTTTGGGCCAAAGCTCAGGCTAACATTGTCCTTCTCGTACGTTTCTTCCTTACCGGGTATAATTGTTTTCTGGAGGAATGTTCGCATAGTACCGGCTCCAATCTGCACCGAATCAGGCATGTATCTGCGTAAGTCGATCAGGTAAACGGCCTGATTGTTTTTGACATAACTGGCGGGTAATTCTTCTGGCCAGCGGCCTATGTAGAGCTGCGCAACCGGTGGCTCACCGGCCGGTAAGTTGCGAACGGTCAGCTTCAGCACATTCTCGTCGGTGGCAATACTCACCGCCGGCATGATCTCCGCAGCGCCCGAAACTGCCGTTATTGTTTGCGGTGCCGCTGTTTCTGTTGCGGGTTCCGGCTCCGGCTGAACGGTAAACCGCAACACCGCCGAGTTTTGATGGGCGTCGAACAGCGTTACCGTAATTTCGTGCGGTTTACCGTCCAGCAACGGCAGTTTACCACGCCAGTTGTCCATTTGATATAAGGTCAGCGCATTGCCGTCGGCTACGTAACTGCGGTGGTACCGCTGGCCGGTGGTTTGCTCCACCTCGTAGTTCATGTGGACGTTGATGTAGCGCGTCTGCTCGTTCGGGAAGCTGTCCATGTTATAGGCAAAAACCTCCCGACCGTCCAGTTTAATTTCAATACAGCTCAGGCCACTCCTGAACGGAGAGCCGCTGGTTTTGTCAAACGCCAGCAATTCAAGACCAATCAGGCCGGACGCCGTTATGGGCTGGTTGAAACCGTAGGTGCCGTCGGGACGGCGTACCGGCGTCAACACCAGCCGGTGAAACTCGCTATTGATGCGGGACTGCGGTGTTAAGGTGCGGAGCGCTACTTTTTCGAAATACGGATTTACCTCGTCGGTGATTTCGCTGAAGTTAAACAGTAGTGGGTTCAGCAGATTATCCCGATCATCCCGGATTTCAAAGTGCAGGTGCGGACCACCCGAACCACCAGTATTACCTGATAAGGCAATAACTTCCCCTTTGCGTACCGGGAACTGCCCTGGCTCCGGACGAAGATCGATTTCAAACGTCTGCCGCTTATACTGCTCCTGCCGCAGAAACCGGGCTAGTGTATCAGTAAGCACTTTCAGGTGACCGTACACAGTAGTCAGTCCGTTTGGATGTTTAATGAACACCACATTGCCGTATCCAGCTGTGAGTACGGCAATACGGGATATATACCCATCGGCGGCTGCGTAAACATCCAATCCTTCCCGCTGTTTGGTCCGGATATCCAGTCCGGCATGAAAGTGATTCGCCCGCAGGTCGCCCATGCCGCCCGACAGCGAATTGGCCTCACCCGGCATAATCGGAAACATAAAATAACCTGGCTGGATTACCGGATTGGTCGACTTCTTTACCTGCCCCCAACTGCTGTGTACACCCAAAGCCAACAAACCGGCGGCTACGCCATTAACAAACTGTTTGTACCTACTCATACCTGATAAACACGATTCTGACCCTTACCGGCGGGCTGACTGCTTATTTTACGTCAAATTCCAGCATGTTGCGGTCTTCCAGGTAGGCCGTCAGCCGGTCACCTACCTGCACCGGACCGACGCCCTTTGGGGTACCGGTAAACAGAATATCGCCCTGTTGCAGCAGAAAAAAACGCGAGACAAAGGCAATCAGGTAATGGATCCGGAACAGCATCATAGATGTATTTCCCTGTTGCCGGGTTTCGCCATTAACATCGAGCCGGAAGTTGAGGTTTTGCAAATCGGCAAACTCGCTTTTGGGTATAAACGATGAAATAGGGGCCGACCCGTTAAACCCTTTTGCCAGATCCCAGGGAAGGCCTTTTGTCTTTAGCTTGGTTTGCAGATCGCGGGCCGTAAAATCAATGCCTATGCCAATTTCATCGTAATATTTGTGGGCAAACTTTTCCTCAATGTTCTTACCGGTGCGGTTGATACGCACCAGGATTTCAACTTCATGATGAACATCGGACGAAAAGTCGGGGTAGAAGAAGGGCTCGTTGTTGCGAAGAATGGCCGTTTCGGGCTTGGTGAAGATGACCGGATCATCCGGCTGTTCATTGTTGAGTTCTTTAATATGCTCTGCATAATTGCGTCCGACGGCAATGATTTTCATGCGTTTTGTGGGCTTTGTTAAACCTGCGGTTGTGGCGCAAATCTAAGGAGTAATGACGGCTCAACCGAACACGCTGTTAAAAAAATCAAAGAAGTGATGGTTGTTAACCGGCTAAATAGTACTGAATTGGTATTCTATTTGCTGAAAAGCTCAGCATACAGGATTGTTTTAAACCTTAACAGGCAATGAAGAGAGCAATAATAGTGATGTTGGTAGTTGCCATGGCGGTTGCCTGCCAACGTGTGCCGCTTTCGAACAGGAAGCAGTTGAAGTTGATTCCGAACGAGCAGCTATTGCCGCTCGCGTTTACCAGCTACCGGCAGGTTCTGGATACCAGTAGTGTTGTACGGAGTGGATCGCAGGCCGAAATGGTTCGTCGGGTTGGCAGTCGCCTGCGTCAGGCTATGGAAAGTTATTTAACCGCTAACAATTATGGCGACAGGCTGAAAGGCTTCCAGTGGGAATTTAATCTGATTCAAAGCCCGCAGGTGAACGCCTGGTGTATGCCAGGTGGTAAAGTCGCTTTTTACACGGGTATTCTCCCTTATACGCAGAACGAAGCAGGAGCCGCGGCCGTTATGGGCCACGAGATTTCCCACGCTATTGCTGAGCATGGTAACGAGCGGATGAGCGAAGGTTTGCTGGCTAGTGGCCTGATTCAGGGTGGACAGGCTGCTTTAGGGGCAGTGGCTCAAAGCAAACCAAGCCAGACACGGGCTATTTTGCTCCAGGCTGTAGGGGCTGCGTTGCCAATTGGCTATCAGTTAGGGCGGGGATTGCCGCATAGCCGGGCGCAGGAGACAGAAGCAGATAAGCTAGGGCTGATCTTTATGGCTATGGCCGGGTATGATCCCCGTGAAGCCGTAAGTTTCTGGTCCCGGATGGCTAAAGCGGGCAGCTCCCGTAGAAAGCCACCAGAGTTTTTGTCGACTCACCCCTCTGACCAGCGCCGAATTAACAACCTGCAAAGCATGATGCCCGAAGCGCTGAAATACTACAACCAGCGCCGTGGGCAGACCTACACGAGCCGGTAAAAATCAGTTTGAGGTTTGAGATTTAAAGTTGGCTGACGCTCGATTTTTAACGGCCGCCCGGCTTAAACTTCAAACCTCAAACCTCAAACCACTATGCTCCTACTTCTTCCAGCACCTGACTCACCTTAGCGGCTGCTTCTTTCAACTGAACGGCGGAGTATACTTTCAGGCCCGACTCGTCGATGATGCGGGCACCTTCTTCAGCGTTGGTTCCCTGCAAACGAACAATGATGGGCACCGGAATATCACCGATGGCTTTATAGGCTTCCACCACACCCGTGGCTACGCGGTCGCAGCGCACGATACCGCCGAATATGTTGATCAGGATGGCTTTTACGTTCGGGTCTTTCAGAATGATGCGGAAACCGGCCTCTACCGTTTTGGCGTTGGCACCACCCCCTACATCGAGGAAGTTGGCCGGCTCACCGCCCGACAGTTTAATGATGTCCATTGTTGCCATTGCCAGACCGGCACCGTTTACCATACATCCCACGTTGCCGTCGAGCTTCACATAGTTCAGGTCGAACGAGGTTGCTTCCACTTCCAGCGGGTCCTCTTCATTCAGGTCGCGGAGGTTGGCAATGTCCGGGTGACGGTACAGCGCATTGTCGTCCAGGTTTACCTTTGCGTCAACGGCCAGTATTTTATTGTCGGATGTTTTCAGAACCGGGTTGATCTCAAACATTGAGGCATCAATATCCACGTAAGCCTTGTACAGCGAGGTAACAAACTTCACCATTTCTTTGAAAGCATCGCCCTCCAGGCCTAGCGCAAAGGCTATTTTACGCGCCTGAAACGGTTGCAGACCGACGGCCGGGTCAATCCATTCTTTAATGATTTTTTCGGGCGTGTGCTCGGCTACTTCTTCAATGTCCATACCGCCTTCGGTGCTGGCCATGATGACGTTGCAGGCTTTCGTCCGGTCGAGCAAAATACTGATGTAGTATTCTTTCGGGTCGGCTGCGCCCGGGTAATATACATCCTGGGCAACCAGCACCTTATTGACCTTCTTGCCTTCGGGGCCGGTCTGGTGCGTTATCAGCACGTTGCCGATAATGTTTTTGGCAATGTCACGGACCTCATCAACCGATTTGGCTACTTTGACGCCCCGCTGCTCGGTGCCTTTAATTTTACCTTTGCCCCGGCCACCGGCATGGATCTGTGACTTGACAACCACAAACTTTGACCCCGTCTGGGCCATTATCTGCTTGGCGGCTTCAACCGCTTTTTCGGGTGACTCGGCCACAATACCTTCCTGGATGCGGACGCCGTAACGCTTCAGTATTTCTTTACCCTGGTACTCGTGTATATTCATGACGAATGCAACAACGAATGGTGAAAACAGTAAATTTGGGCGGCAAATTAGCGAATTATTCTTAAAAGTCGTTTGAAGTTTGAGGTTTGTAGTCTGAAGTTAACACTAACCGACGCTGTTTCACGGTGGCTACCCGGCTACTAACAAAAACCTCAAACGTCGAACCTCAAACCTCAAACTATAAATGAATGTACTGCTAAAGGCGGCGAATCTGCGCCGTGCATACGGTAATCTTCCGGTGCTGAGGGGAATCAACCTGGAAATTTATTCAGGCGAAATTGTTTCTATTGTAGGTGCGTCCGGGGCGGGTAAAAGTACGCTGCTGCACATTATGGGCACACTGGATAGACCCGATGGAGGGCAGGTGCAACTGGCCGGGCAAGATGTTTTCCGACTGAACGACCGGCAACTGGCCCGTTTTCGGAATGAGCGCATCGGTTTTGTGTTCCAGTTTCATAACCTGCTGCCGGAATTTACGGCGCTGGAGAATGTCTGTCTGCCGGGCTTTATTGCCGGCCGTAATGAACGCGAGGTACGAGAGCGGGCCAGTGAACTATTGAACACACTGGGGCTGCAGGAGCGGTTGGATCATCTGCCATCGCAGATGTCGGGCGGGGAGCAGCAGCGAACCGCCGTGGCACGGGCGCTCATCAACCAGCCGGCTATCGTTTTTGCGGACGAGCCCAGTGGTAACCTGGACTCCCGGAATGCCGAAGAACTGCACAAGTTGTTTTTTGACCTCAGACAAGATTTTGGGCAGACGTTCGTCATCGTGACTCACAACGAGCACCTGGCCGAATTGGCCGACCGGATGCTAACCATTCGGGACGGTCAGATCGAGACAGATGAAAGGATGTTTACTGAGTAATTTTGCCATATATCACATACATGCAAGAAGGTTTTAATGATTTTTTAATCATAATTAAATGCCTGAAAATCAGGCATTTGTTGGTGTGTTTTAAAAAAAATAGCGAGCGGGAAACATTTTAATGTGCCTTTTGTTTTATTATTGCGTCGAAAAGAAAAGTTTTTCATAACGTTGAGTAAATCAGAAAGCCAAGAGAGTGTCTCGCTTGGCTTTTTCGTTTTTATAACAAGTAGTCCCAAAGGGATAGTGCGTATTTTCCAACATCTGTTATCTTCTTCTTACCAAAAATCCCGGCCAGTACTGACCGGGATTTTTGGTTCATATTACGGCGCTAACATCCGTTCATGGATGCTTTCGCAAATGTTGCCACTCCCCGGTCTGTTGCACTGTACGCCTTTTGCGGGCAAATCCTTATTGTGTGCCGGATATTAAATTTCAGGCCGTAGGATCTATCCCGGCGTTGCTACCACGCCTGGCCAGGTTAGGCCAAGTCCAGGACCTGCTATCCATTCCTTATTTTCAGTGCCGAGAAAATTTCATTCTGTTTGCAGTGAGGTCATAATTATAATAAAAAAGAGATTAGCAGGACTGCAACGTAAATTTTGGCGAGAGCGTATATTGGGTAAACGTTACATAAACTTGTATTTTATATTGAAAATTTGGAAATAAACAAACTTTCTTTGGTGGGGTGAATCATAAATAGAATAAAAAATATAATTTGCTGCCAATTTTTAGTCTAAAAAAATTGTATGAGAAGAAGTTTACAACTGCTTTATCTTTTGCTGTTATGTCTGTTCGGCCAGATCGCCCTGGCTCAGGACCTACCAGTAACGGGAACTGTAACGGCCGATGACGGATCGGCTATTCCTGGTGCCACTATCGTGCTCAAAGGCACAACCCGTGGAACAACTACCAACGCCGACGGAACATTTCGGATTGATGTACCGGCCAATGGCCGTCTGGTAATCAGCTTCGTGGGCTACGCTACTCAGGAGGTGGTGGTCGGTAACCGATCTAATCTTTCTATTAAACTGGTTGCTGACGCGACTAATCTGGAAGAAGTCATTGTTACGACGTTTGGTACGGCCAAGCGAGCCTCTTTCACCGGCTCTGCCGGGGTTATCTCGGCGGAGCGGCTCAAGGAGCGTCCTATTACAAACTTTGCTCAGGCACTGGCTGGTTCAGCGCCCGGTATCCAAACAACGGCGGGTAGCGGTCAGCCAGGTACAGCTCCAGCCATTCGGATTCGGGGTTTTGGATCTATTTCGTCGGGTAATGATCCGCTTTATGTGGTTGATGGAGTACCCTACACGGCCAATATTGCCAACCTGAATCCCCAGGACATTGAGAGCATCACCGTACTGAAAGATGCGGCTTCTACAGCTCTCTACGGGTCTCGTGCCGCTAACGGTGTTGTTGTGGTTACAACCAAAAAAGGGCAGAGGGATCGGAGCACTATTTCGGTCAATATGACCAAAGGGGTCAATACCCGTGCGTTGCCGGAATACGACCGGGTTGGTCCGGACCAGTACTACCCGTTGATGTGGGAGCAGTTTCGCAACAGTCTCGCCTACCGGGCTACTAATCCGTTGTCGCTTTCGGCTGCCAGCCTGAGCGCTACCAATAGTCTGAGCGGCCTTGTTGGCTACAATGTATACGACGTACCGTTCAATCAGTTGGTGAATACCGATGGGCAGATGAATCCCAACGCCAGGCTGATCTACTCACCCGACGATCTGGACTGGGCCAAACCCCTGATGCAGCAGGGCAATCGGGATGAAGTGAATCTGAACTTTTCAGGTGGTCAGGACAAATCAGACTATTTCCTGTCGGTAGGATACCTGAGCGATAAAGGCTTTTTGATTCGGTCTGATTATAAACGGTATACGGCCCGACTAAACGTTAACTCTCAGGTGAAACCCTGGCTCAGAACGGGGGCTAACCTGTCTAGTACGATTATCCGGTCCAATCAGGCTGATGTTCCGGCCGATGGCGGTACTACGTTCGTGAACCCGTTTTTCTTCTCCCGTACCATGGGACCAATTTTCCCGGTGTATGCCTATGACCCCGCCAATCCCGGTCAGTTCCTGAGCCTGCCAAACGGCCAGCGTCGGTGGGATTATGGTAACCTGACCAGTCTGGGTCTGCCTTCTCGGCCTCAGTACGGCGGTCGGCACGCCATTGCCGAAACGATTCTGAACCAGAACTACTTCCGTCGGAATACGTTCGGAGCCCGTGGTTTTGCCGAAATTACATTCCTGAAGGATTTTAAATTTACAGCAAACGTCGGCGCTGATCTGACGAATACAAATACTGTTACGTTTGGTAATCCTGAGATTGGTGACGGTGCGCCGGCCGGTCGGTCAACGCACGAATTTGAAAACATTTCGAGTGTCAACCTGAACCAGTTGCTGAACTACAATAAATCATTTGGCCCGCACACGATCGACGTTTTAGTGGGTCATGAAAACTTCCAGGTGAATGATAATTACCTCACTGGATCACGGTCGCAGCAGATTCTGGACGGTAATGTCGAATTAATCAACTTTACTACTACAACGAACCTGAATTCGGTGTACAATATCCGCCGGGTCGAAGGTTTCTTCTCACGCTTCAACTACGACTATAATCAGAAATACTTCGTTTCTGGTTCGGTTCGTCGCGACGGTTCCAGTAAGTTCTTTCAGGATGTGCGCTGGGGTGCGTTCTACTCCGTCAGTGGTGCGTGGCGTTTGGATCAGGAAACATTCATTCAGGCTATTCCGACCATTAGCATATTGAAGCTGCGGAGTTCATACGGACAAACGGGTAACGATGGTGGTGGAAATACGGCCGATGGAGCGGCCATCAGCTACTATGCCTGGCAGCCGTTGTATGGGTTAGGCTGGAACAATGCGTCGGAGGCTGGTATCCTGCAAAGCAGCCTGGGCAACAGGGCGCTGGTATGGGAGAAAAACAGTCAGTTTGACGTGGCCCTGGAGTTTGGCTTGTTCAAGAGCCGCGTAACGGGTACAGTTGAATACTTCAATCGTCAGTCGTCAAACCTGATTTTTGCCGTACCGCTGCCGCTGTCGACCGGTATTCAGACAGTTACCCGGAACATAGGAACGATGTACAACCGTGGTATTGAGGTTGAATTGGGTGTTGAACCCGTTCGCACGAAAGACTTTACCTGGCGCGTCGACGTGAACGCTACCAAAATTCAGAACCGCATCACGAAAATGCCGGAAGAAAACCCCGAAATCATTGATGGGACCAAGAAGCTCAAGGTGGGTACCTCTATTTATGATTTCTGGCTGCGTGACTACCAGGGCATTAACCCGGCAACGGGTGAGGTACTCTACCGGGCCAACGCCTATATTGCATCCAACTCATTCATCACCGAAGCTGGTGATACGGTAACGAACAATGTCAATAACGCCCGTTTCGCCTACCACGGAAGTTCAATTCCGAAGCTGACGGGTGGTATCACGAATACGATTACCTTTAAAGGAATCACGTTATCCGGCCTGCTGGTGTATCAGATTGGTGGTAAAGTGTACGACGGTGCCTACGCAGCCCTGATGAGCGCAGGTGGATACGGTAGCGCTAAAAGTGTAGATATTCTGAGACGCTGGCAGAAACCGGGCGATGTGACTGACGTACCCCGGATGGACGCCGGTAGAACGGCCGATTTTGATCCCGCTTCGAGCCGCTGGCTGATCGATGGCAGCTACCTGAACATCCGGACGGTAACGCTGTCGTATGCACTGCCAGGCACTGTGGCTCGTAAACTGTTCCTGAACAACGCCCAGGTTTATATCAGCGGAGAGAATTTCTTCATCCTGTCTCGTCGCAAGGGTATGAACGTCCAGCAAAACTTCGGCGGGACTACCGGTAACGTATTCAGTTCGGCCAAGAGCCTGGTTCTGGGCCTGTCATTAACGCTCTAAACGTCAGACTAATCAATGAAAGCAAGACTGATAACCATATTATTGGCGCTGGGGTTACTCTCAACCTCATGCAGCGACGAATATCTGGAGACTTCGCCCACTGGTAGCGTTGATGCCGCTGCGGCCTACGCCACCACGAAAAATGCCTCTGCCGCCATCAATGGTATTTACCGGGCAATGGTGGTACGCTATCTTAGCTCGCAGGGGCATTTTGGCCATCCGGCTATGATGATTATCATGGATGTCATGGGCGAAGACCTGGCATTCAGTAACCCGTCAAATACCTGGCATTTCCCCGAACAACGGTGGACAAGCCACCGCTCGGAAGTTGGTACCTTGTCTGAATTTGCGTATCTACTCTATTACCGGCTTATCGGCAACGCTAACATCGCGGTGGCCAATATTGATAACGCTGCCGGCACAGATGCAGAACGGAAACAGTTGAAAGGCGAAGCACTGGCGTTACGGGCTTTTTCTTATTTCAACCTGGTACAGCTCTACGGCAAACGGTACGATGCCTCGGCCAGGCCAAATAGCCAGCTTGCCGTCCCTCTCGTTTTAGCGCCCACTACCGAAGGGCTGCCCCGCGCCACGGTTGAAGAGGTGTATACGCAGATTAATAAAGATTTGACGGAAGCGGCTGGTCTGCTGACGGCATCGCGGCCTGGGGGCTTTAAGTCGCACATCAATATCGAGGTGGTGAAGGGCTTTCAGGCCCGTGTGGCGCTAACCCAGCAGAACTGGGCTGATGCGGCTAGGTATGCGGCTGAGGCTCGTAAGAGTTATTCGCTGATGTCTGTGGCTCAATACCAGGAAGGTTTTGCTGACATTGCCAACCCGGAATGGATGTGGGGCTTCGATCACCTGGAAGACCAGTCGGAGTTTTTTGGCGCGTATCATTCATACATCTCCTGCAACTTCAACTCGACCAATATCCGGGCTACCCCTAAACTTATCAATAATCTGTTGTATGACCAGATTCCGGCAACAGACGTACGGTCAAAAATGTGGGTGAAAACGCCTACCGCAGCTAACTCGATCATTCCGCCGGGTGGCGTCCGGGCACCGTATATGAACCAGAAGTTCCGGCTACCGGGTACGCCCTCGACCAGTACCATGGGCGATATTCCGTACATGCGGGCTGCTGAAATGTTCCTGATCGAAGCCGAGGCCCTGGCCCGTCAGGGTAAAGATGCCGATGCGGCTAAAGTACTGTTTGACCTGGTGAGCAAGCGTGATCCGTCGTACAAGCAGTCGACAAACACCGGCACCAGGCTGATTGACGAAATTTTGTTCAACCGGCGTATTGAACTATGGGGCGAAGGCTTCCGGTTCCTTGATCTGAAGCGGATGAACCTGCCGCTGAACCGCAACGGCGCGAACCATAACGCAGCTGTCGCCGTCTTGTTCGACGTACCCGCCGGCGACAAGCAGTGGGAGTTTCTACTTCCTCGTCGGGAAATGAACGCCAATAAGGCAATTGTGCAGAACCCGTTGTAAACAGAGTACCTCAGCATGCAAAAGCCCCCGGTTGTTCAACCGGGGGCTTTTTGTGAATGTAGCTAAGCAGCCGATTACATCATGCCGCCCATGCCGCCACCGTGCATACCAGCACCGGCACCTGCTTTATCCTCTTCCGGCTCATCGGCGATCAGACACTCAGTTGTGAGCAGCAGACCAGCGATTGAAGCCGCATTTTCCAGCGCCAGACGAGTTACTTTCTTCGGATCGATTACACCAGCCGCAAACAGGTCCTCGTAGGTATCAGTCTTGGCGTTGTAACCGTAGCCACCCTGACCTTCTTTTACCTTGTTGATAACGACTGAGCCTTCACCACCGGCATTGGCGACAATCGTACGCAGCGGGGACTCCAGAGCAACCCGGATGATGTTGATGCCCGTTGTTTCATCTTCGTTGATACCTTTCAGGCCTTCCAGCGCAGACGTAGCACGGATCAGGGCTACACCGCCACCCGTTACGATACCTTCTTCAACGGCAGCGCGGGTTGCGTGCAGCGCATCGTCAACGCGGTCTTTCTTCTCCTTCATCTCAACCTCCGTAGCGGCACCGATGTACAGGATAGCAACACCACCCGACAGTTTCGCCAGGCGCTCCTGCAGTTTCTCGCGGTCGTAGTCAGACGTTGTGTTTTCGATCTGCGCCTTGATCTGGTTAACCCGGCCCTGAATGTCTTCCTTCTGACCTACACCATTAACAATGGTCGTGTTGTCCTTGTCGATGATGATTTTCTCGGCCTGACCCAGGTATTCAATCGACGCATTTTCCAGCCGGAAACCACGCTCTTCGCTGATCACCTGACCACCGGTCAGGATGGCGATGTCTTCCAGCATAGCCTTCCGACGGTCACCGAAGCCCGGGGCCTTCACGGCCGCTACTTTCAGGGCACCCCGGATTTTGTTAACCACCAGCGTAGCCAGAGCCTCACCATCTACATCTTCAGCGATGATCAGCAGCGGACGGCCGGTCTGAGCCACCTGCTCCAGTACGGGCAGCAGCTCTTTCATGGAAGAAACTTTCTTCTCAGAGATCAGGATGAACGGACGATCCAACTCGGCTTCCATTTTCTCCGTGTTCGTAACGAAGTACGGCGACAGGTAACCGCGGTCGAACTGCATACCTTCTACGGTCTTCACTTCGGTTTCGGTACCGCGGGCTTCTTCTACGGTGATTACGCCTTCTTTGCCAACTTTCTTCATGGCCTCGGCGATCATCGTACCGATTTCCTCATCGTAGTTCGCCGAGATCGTAGCTACCTGCGTGATTTTACCGAAGTCGTCGCCAACGGTCTGAGCCTGCTCAGACAAATTAGCCACTACAGCGTGTACGGCCTTGTCGATACCGCGCTTCAGGTCCATCGGGTTGGCACCGGCGGCTACGTTCTTTACACCGATTGAGTAGATAGCCTGAGCCAGTACAGTAGCGGTAGTGGTACCGTCACCAGCCTGATCGGCCGTCTTGGAGGCCACTTCTTTGACCAACTGAGCACCCATGTTTTCCATGGCGTCTTTCAGTTCGATTTCTTTAGCTACGGTGACACCATCTTTGGTGATGGCCGGCGAGCCAAATTTCTTGTCGAGGATAACGTTACGGCCTTTCGGACCCAGCGTAACTTTTACGGCATCAGCCAGGGTATCAACACCCTTCTTTACTTTCTCACGGGCTTCCGTATCGAAAAATATTCTTTTAGGCATAGTTGTAGGGGTAATTAAAGTGTTACTGAAAAAAACGTCAGAATCGGTTGGCCGAAGCCAGTGAAAACGCGCTATTCACGTTTTCAGATACCTGCCGGCAATTAGAGGATAGCGAAGATATCCGACTCACGCATGATCAGGTACTCCTTGCCGTCAACGGTGATTTCAGTACCGGCATATTTGCCATACAGTACGGTATCGCCAACCTGAACGGTCAGGGGCTCGTCTTTCTTACCAGTACCTACGGCTACTACCGTTCCACGTTGCGGCTTTTCTTTCGCTGTGTCAGGAATGATGATACCAAACGCGGTTTTTTCTTCAGCCGGGGCCGGTTCAACCAGGACCCGGTCAGCCAGCGGTCTCACGTTTACTGTTACGCTTTCCGTTGCTGTAGTCATAATTGTGCTTGATTAAGGTTAAAATGAATATGTTACGTGCTAACGTTTCCACTTCCCCGCTTGCCAACTTTTGTGCCAATTCACGTAATCTGACAGACTCTGCCAAATTTTCAGGAGGAGGTCTTTTGCTTGTCCGGTTTGCCGATTCTTAGTCTGTAGCGCTGAAACGGCAAACACTATTTGGCAGATAGTGATTTTTTAAGTATATTATCCGGGTACAACCAAAAAGCCCAACCGTTAATTGACAGCTATGAAAAAATTACAGCCTGACTGGTTAACACAGGGATGGATTGATGCCGAATACAAAAAATATGTCGTTATGGCATACTTGCAGGCGGTAAAGCAGAACTTCTCTGACCGGAAGTTATGTCCGGATCTACCGGAGCTTCGACGCCATTACGAAGCAGGTCTTCATTTTCGGCGGTGCAAAGGTACGCTAAATGCCTCCTTTCCCAAACAAGTCGACCAAATTGACTTCAAAACCCGCACCGTCACCTACAAATCTGAGGTAACGGACGATGCCTACCTGTCGGAAGTAGATGCTATCATGGATTTTGCCCTGCCGCGTTTCCGTGAAGCACTGACAGAAGGTCAGCATTTATGGGAGCGCATTGCCGCTTCGCTGACGCTGGAGCCCATCGGCCTGCTGCCGCTCCGGCCTAATGAAGGCTACCTGCTGATTCACCACAACCCGCATTCGGAAACGCTGGTGTATTATTTCTGCCTGACTTTATATGACGACAATGAACCGGGCGGACGCATTGTGCAGTTCCGGTTTGTGGAGAAGACTCGCAAAAGCCTCGGGCATACCTTCGAAAACATGAAGCTGGATTTGGTCCGGCGCTATCGCCATCTGCCCAACCCGGCCACCTTCATGCTGGAAGCCCGGCGCAGCTACCCGGTCGAGGAAACGCTGCTGCCTATTGCCCGGCAACTGATTGCGCTGCGGGCAACGGGATGAGAAGGAACGATGAATGATTAACGATGAATGGGCTGACGCACCCTAACGCTATGCTGAAGCGACATATTCATCGTTAATTATTCATCATTATCACCGTATCGTGATCGACTCTTTCGCAATGCGGGGGGCCTGGCCTCCGCGGAGGATGGTGCTGCCGTTGAATTTTTGGCTTTGGTCGATGGTGAGCGGCTGTTCCAGTTCGTCGAGGCTGAGCTGGCCGCTTTGGGCGAAGGCAGTTACGGCGTTCTCGAAGGTGACCATCCGAATGTCGTGGTCGGAGATGCCTTTCTGTTTCATGAGCGCGGCAGTTTTGGGTACGGCCAACGGGTCGCTGATGCCCCAGTCGCAGGCGGAGTTGACCATGATGCGGTGGCTGCCGTACTGCTTCACAATTTCGACCATCCGCTCATTGCCCATTTTGGTGAATGGATAAATAGTAAAACCGGCCCAGAAACCCCGGTCGAGTACCTCTTTCACCGTTTCCTCGTTGTTATGGTCGACAATGACCATGCCGGGGTCAAGACCGTGCTCAACGGCAATGTCCATGCTGCGGGTAGTACCCCGCTTTTTGTCACGGTGGGGGGTATGAATCTGCACCGGCAGGTTCGCTTCTTTCGCCAGTTCCAGTTGCGCCCGGTAGTATTTCTCCTCAGCGGGTGTCTGGTCGTCGAAGCCAATTTCGCCCACGCCCACAACACCTTCCTTGTAAATAAACAGGGGCAGAATCTCCATCACCTGCTCGGCTAGTTCAATCTGATTTGATTCCTTCGAGTTAAGGCCGATGGTGCAGTAGTGCCGGATACCAAACTGCGACGACCGGAAGCGCTCCCAGCCAACCAGGCTGGCAAAATAATCCCGGAACGAATCCACGCCCGTACGCGGCTGTCCCAGCCAGAAAGCCGGCTCGATCACGGCCACAATTCCGGCATCAGCCATCGCCTGGTAATCGTCTGTGGTACGGGAACTCATATGCGCGTGCATGTCGAAGAACTTCATGCCGCGAATGTCATCTAAAAAGTCCATGAGTTTAGTGGTTTAATGCAGGGGTATTGCTACGAGCAACAACTACCCGCAAAGTTCAACAGAAAGCGCTTTTTGTCAACGCTACGGCTAAAATTTACCGGACTGTTGCAGATAGAATATCAAACCAGTAGACTACCTGATTAGTTTATAAGGTAACGTTTGACAAACTAGTTGTGAACATGATCAATGTATCAGGAAAACTTCGTATGGGAGCTGTTGCCGTCTGGATAGGACTTGTAGGAGTTGGCGGCAGCCTGGTGTCCTGTCGGGATAATGCACTGGATGACCTGAGTGTGGACGATAGTCAGGTGTTTATAACGAATTACGACCGGTCAGTCAATTTCAGTCAATACCGCACGTTCAGCCTGCCGGATTCCGTTGTGGTGGCATCTAACAATCAATCGCGAATATCGCTAACATTAGCTGAGCGTCAGGTTATAAACCGGGTAACCGAAAATCTGACGGCTCGTGGTTTTCAGCGCGTGGGTAAGGGGCAGAACCCAGATCTGGGTGTCGCCGTTATTCGGGTCAATAACCGCTTTACCGGCGTTTCGGCATTACCGTATTCGCCCTTCTTTATGGATTGGTGGGGCTTCGGACCGGGTTTTGGTCCTGGGTTCGGCCCCGGCTTTGGTGGTTTCTCTCCGTATTATCAGAGCTACTACACCTTTCAGGTGCAGGAGAATTACTGGCTGATCGAGATGGTGGACCTGCGAAACGGCCCGGTCAACTCCGGTACGGGCACCAATGCAAACCAGCTTCGGGTAATCTTCCAGGCGCAGGTTCGGGGTGACGGCATTTTTGATGAGCAGTCCGTTAACAACATTGTTAATGCTGTGTTTAACCAGGCGCCGTATCTGCAGGCGGCCCGATAACTAAGAAACCAACATGAGAAAGATAGTGTCGATGCTGTTGCTGGTTATACCGGTGACTGTGACCCTGGCGCAGGATGATTACGTAAACAGACCCAGGATCAGTTTTGAAACACCCTTCAATCGCTACGTTACCTTCAATATGTCGGCCCATTATGGGGTAGCGGTGCCAATGGGTACCCAAACGAATTACATAAACCGGGTTTCGCCGGCGAATGCCGTTGTGCAGATGGAGTGGATGTTTCCGCAGCGGTTTTCGCTTGGGTTACTGTCCGGTTACCAGTACACCCAGGAGCGCCTGCCGCGTCAGGTCTACCAGTTCGATTCCGAAGCAATTTCGGCGGTGCAGACCCGCACGCTCACCATCATACCGGCTATGGCAACAGCGGCTTATTATTTTACTGATAACGCAGCAGCCTTCCGCCCGTATGTACAGCTTGGGGGGGGCGTTGCCAGGGTGAATTACACCAAATTCTGGGGTACACTGGCCGACCAGGAGGCTCGGTTTAGTGGCGCTATTGCTCCGGCGGTAGGATTTAAGCTGTTCGGTCGGCGCGAAGGTGGCCTGGGCCTAGATGTGCGAGCCCAGTATCAGCAGATCTTTTACAACTACGCTGAGATCAACAACAATCAGAACCTGCTGCTTTCGGCCGGTCTGACGTATCGCTGGTATTGAGCACCGGTTGTTTCAAGCGCGTTATTGAATAGTAGACGTTAGATATTGGATTTTAGACACGGTCTCTGTAGCGGTTAAATTAACTAAACCAGGGTAGAGACGTCTATTGTCCAATGTATAAGGTCTATTGTCTGATACTGAGTACGGCTGATACCCAGGCATGAGAACAGCCTCTAAATCCGTACCTTTACACCTTGAACGATTGGGTGTTATGAAGATTCTGGTCATCGAAGATGAGGTTAAGACCCTTCAGAGCATTAAGCAGGGGCTGGAGGAGCATCAATACGAAGTAGATGTTGCCTATGATGGCGCTATAGGCTTTCAGCTCGCTACCCGCCAGGCCTATGCCCTCATTATCTCCGACATTATTCTGCCGGGTATCAATGGGCTGGACTTATGCCGCAAACTGCGGGAGGCTCAGGTTCAGGCTCCCATTTTGCTGCTCACCGCGCTGGGTACTACCGATGACAAGATAATTGGCCTTGATGCCGGCGCGGATGACTACCTGCCCAAACCGTTTGAGTTTCGGGAGTTTATGGCGCGGGTCAGGGCGCTTACGCGTCGGCAGGGTGGGCTGGGGCAAACAGCTAACCTGCTGAAAATTTCGGATCTGGAGTTGAACCCCGACACTAAAAAGGTCATTCGGGCCGGTAAGGAAATTGCACTGACGGCCAAAGAATTCCAACTGCTCGAATACTTTCTGCGCCATCAGGGCCGGGTAATCTCGAAGGTAGAGCTGGCCGAGAAGTTCTGGGATGTGACGTTCGATACCGGAACCAACGTGATTGAAGTGTACATTAATTTTCTGCGCAAGAAGATCGACAAGGATTTTGAGCCTAAATTGCTGCATACCCAGATCGGAATGGGGTACGTTGTAAAGTTGCCGTCGTAATGATCAACATCCGCACCCGGCTTACCTATCAGTTTATCCTTATCGTAGCGGTTATCCTGCTGTTCTTTTCCCTGGGAGTTTATTTTTTTAGCCGGCTTTATCTCCAGAAACGCTTTTATAAACGGCTGCAGGACCGGGCTATCACAACCACCACCCTGCTTTTTGATCTGCAACAGACCGATAGTACGATCTTACGGCTGATTGAGACGCCCAACCGGGAACCGCTGCTGAACGAGAATATTTCGGTCTATAACGAGCAGACAAAGCAGGTCATCTTCTCTACAAACCCGGCAAACGCCCGCTTTCACCAACAATTTATCCCGCAGCTCGATCCGGCGTCGCAAACGTTATATCTGAAACAGGACAACTATCAGCTTGTGGCCATTCACCTGACCAGGGGGGGGGGCGGCAACTGGGTAATCGTCAGCGGTATCGACCAGGCCGGCAACGATGCCCTGGACGATCTAAGGCGGATTCTGATCGTGATGGTGCTGGCGGCCGTGCTGCTGCTGGGCGTGTCGGGCTGGTTTTTTGCCGGGCGGGCGCTGGCCCCCATGTCGGGTATTGTCCGGCAGGTGAATACCATCTTTCCGGCCAATGTGCAGCAACGGGTACGGCACCCGAACCGCTCCGACGAGATTGGGGTACTTGTGGCTACGTTCAATCAGTTGCTCGACCGTATTGAGCAGGCCCTGAATACGCAGAAGATGTTTATTGCGAATGTGTCGCACGAACTCAAAAATCCCCTGACCCGCATCAGTTCACAGATCGATGTCGCGCTGATTCAGAAGCGTGAGCCGGAGGTTTACGAAAAAACGCTCCGGTCGCTGCAGGAGGATACCCGCTCACTTGCACAACTAACCAATACGCTGCTGGAACTGGCAAACACGGTGGCCCAGGCCAAAGACCTGCCTATGGAACCTGTTCGGATGGATGAACTGCTCTGGGAGGCTAAACACCAGCTACAGCAATGGCATGCTAATTACCAGATCCGGCTTGACTTTACGGCTTTCCCCGATGATGAAGAGGCCCTGCTCGTGCAGGGAAACAAAGCTGCGCTGAAAGTGCTGCTGATGAACCTGCTGGATAATGCCTGTAAGTTTTCACCTGCCCAAACGGCAGTTGTGACGTTTGCCGCCAGCGAAGGGACCATCAGAATAGCCGTTTACAACCAAGGTTTGCCGATACCTGCGGCTGATCTGCCCCATATCTTTCAGCCGTTTTTCCGGGCTAATGCCACGGCTCAGTCGAGCAAAGGACATGGCGTAGGACTGGCGGTGGTAGCTCAGGTGGCTGAGATTCACCAGGGTGACATAAACGTGCAGTCTGCCCATGATGGTACCACGTTTACCCTGACCCTCCCAATTTCATCCGTTTTAAGGTGAATTTAAAGTGGGCTTAAGTCGCCCTTAAGTTCGGTGTTGTTGCTTTGTGGCACACTACCTGTCAAACATAAAACATGGACGTTACAGGCAACAAACAGGGAAACCTGAACATGACCATCGGGGCCCTCATCGGGGTGGTGGCTTTGTTGGGGTATCTCTTTATCGGTTCCCGCAACGAAACACTCGAAGTTCAGAAACTGCTGACCACCAAAGTAGAGCAATTGGCTGCGACGCAGGTCAGTCTGGATTCCCTCTCTATCGTATTGGACCAAAAGATGGCGGAAGTGCGGCAGTTGGGGGGCAATGTTACCCGACTGGAGCAGATTCGCCGGCAACTGGAAACCGATAAGCAGAAACTGAAATACGATCTGGACTTTTCTGTCCTGCGTTACCGCCATAAAATCAGCGAGTACAGAGACTTTCTGACGCAGAACGAGGTGGACATCCGGCAACTCCGGCGTGAAAACGGCTCGCTGCTCAGCCGGGCGCGTACGCTGGAACAGGAGAAGCAACTCATTCTGAACGAAAACGAGGGGCTGCGGCAGGAAAAAGAAGCGCTGTCGAAGACGGTGGTGGCCTACTCGCGCCAGAATGCTGATCTGACCAGCAAGGTAACGCTGGCTTCGGCCATGAAAGCTGTCAATGTAGAGGTGCTGGCCGTAGCCGGCAACGGTAAAGAGCGTAGTGGCGGCTCGTACAAAGCCTCACGCATCGACCGGCTGAAAATAGCCTTTGTGATACCCGCCAACCCGCTGGCGGTGAAGAATACGAAAGACATCTACGTGCGTATTCTCGACCCAAACGGGGCGGTTGTCAGTGATAACGGCATTGGTGGCATAACCTGGTATGAGGGCCGGGAGATCGGGTATAGCACCCGCCAGGCTGTGCCCTTCGAAAACAACGATCAGCGTATTGACATTCTGTTCTGGAAAGATTCGCCCTATAAGTCCGGCAGCTATACCGTTGAATTATACGCCGAAGGATTCCAAATCGGCAACGGCCGGTTTGATGTGAAGTAAGTAGTAAGTGCTTTCTCCAACTCCCATTCGCTACACGTATGAAATTCCCTGGAAACCGGCTCCTGTTAGGGCCTGCTACCTCTATTGTTTCTCTATGGTCGGCCATACAACCGTTTCGGCAGGACTTATTGGGTCTTGCGATCTGGCTTTTTAACCAATATCGAACGTTTCCGGTGGCGTATGCCGCCCTGAGCTATTTGTTTTTCACGATGGCGTTCTGCCACTACCCCATCGGTGGGCACTGGCTGACGGGGTTTATCATGATGACCCTGCCGCTGGCAATTCTGTCCGGCCTGTTTGCCAGTATTTACCTGCTCTGCCGGCAGGAGAAAATGATGGCCACCGCCGGCCTGATCTGGGTGCTGTTTTCGCTGCCGGTCGTCAAACGGCTGATTGGTGCCGGCCTAACAGACGTGACCACCAGCCAGGCGGCTTCGCTGAAGGTACTCAGCTTTAACAGCGAAACCTTTCCCGAAGCATCGGCTACCCTGTTTGATGAGGGCTTGCTGACGGCGGATATTGCCTGTTTTCAGGAGTATTCGCCTAACCGCCGGGTTGAAGGTGAGTATGCCTATAAACTGGAAAAGCTGACCTCGTTTGGCCCCGACCGGCAGGTTGGCCTGGCTTTGTTCTCGCAATATCCGATTATAAATCACTACAGCCGGATCTGGGACCGGGACAATGAGCCGGATATAAACGGTTTCCTCTGCGCCGACATCGCCTACGGGGCCGATACCATTCGGGTAGTGAATGTCCATCTCTGGTCTATGGGCGTACGCATCAATCAGGCTATGGATGCGCTTAAGGCCGGCGATCTGCAGAAGGTCGGGTTTGAACTGTACGACACGTTTCGCCGGCTGAAAAAAGGATTTGAACACCGGAACGGGCAGCTTAAAGAAGTAGAATCCTACGTAGCGGGCAGCCGGTACCCGGTCATTATCTGTGGCGACTTCAACGAAACGCCCTTCGGGTACTCCTACGGTAAGCTGAGCCTGAACTTCCGTAACGCCTTTGAGGAGGCCGGTGAGGGACTGGGCTTTACCCTCAACCGGCACCCGTACTGCGTCCGCATCGACCAGCAGTTTTTCAGCGCCGACTGGGCGGTCAGATCCTGCCAAACTTTATCCAAAGTCTCCTTCTCCGATCATTTTCCGGTGATGGCCCACTATGTGCTGAAGACGTCGCTGAACGCTCCGGCGGAGGGCGTTGCACAGCGAAAGACGACCATTCGCGAAATAGCCCAGAATTAAACAGCTTTTGTCTTACGGCTAGTTGGTCATAACCATCCGTCACCTGATGCATCACATCAGCGGGCTGCGTGATCAATGGAACCTGCTGGTCATGGCCGGCTGCCAGATGGATAATGTGATCACGAAAGAGCACATCTTTAACCTGGTCAGGCGGCAAAAGGAACTGAATTTTGAGCCGGGTAGTCAGGTCTCCTGTTGTCGGATGTCGAACGGTCGGGTGCGTAATCTTTGGTTCAAACGGCTGCCGGATGATATTGGAGAAGAGGAACTTCCTGTTGCGAATAAGGAATGCGAGAAGGCCCAGGTAAAATCGTCTATCTGAGCCTTCTTGCATGTATACCGGGCAATTTTAGGTATGGAGGGTTATCTTTGACCGAATAATCATCACCAAATAATGTTCAGACTCGTTTCGCTTGTCCTGCTTTTCGGATTTCCGTTGGTGGCTGCGGCCCAGGTTCAGTGGTTGGCCGACGGCAACGCTTACTTTAGTAGTTCTGGTGGTACCATTATCCGCACCACCCTGCCCGGCAATCAGACTGCCGTGGTCGTGTCCCGGCAGCAATTGACCAACCCGGTTACAAACCAGCCTATACCAATTGCCGGTTACGCGTTTACCAGTGATAGCTCAAAATTGCTGCTGTTTACCAATACCGCCCGCGTCTGGCGGGCCAATACACGGGGTGACTATTGGGTGCTTGACCGTACCCGCAACCAACTGCGCCAGATCGGTAAAGGCCGGCCGGCCCAGTCGCTGATGTTTGCCAAACTCTCGCCCGACGGACAGAAGGTCGCCTATGTGAGCGAGCATAATCTGTTTGTGGAGGATCTGAACGGCGGAAACGTAGTACAGCTTACCAAAGACGGTACCCGCAAGCTCATCAACGGCACTTTCGATTGGGCTTACGAAGAAGAGTTCTACCTGCGCGATGGCTTTCGCTGGAGCCCCGACAGCAAACAGATTGCCTATTGGCAGATTGATGCCTCCAACATCCGGGATTACCTGATGCTGAATACCATCGACTCGACCTACTCCTTTACCATTCCGGTAGAATACCCAAAAGTAGGCGAGACACCCTCTTCAGCCCGGATCGGGGTGATCGATGCAACCGGTGGCCCCACCACCTGGCTGAAGCTCCCCGGCGACCCCCGGCAGCATTACCTGATCCGAATGGAATGGACGCCCGACGCACCGGAGCTCATTGTGCAGCAGATGAACCGGAAGCAGAACCAGACCACGCTGTTTATCGCCAAAGCCGCCGATGGTTCGGTACGGCCTATTTACAGCGAATCCAGTCAGGCCTGGATTGACCCGCAGCAACACGCCAACAAGCCCTCACCGGAGCTGGGCTGGTGGTGGACCGAAGGCGGCCGGTCGTTTCTGTGGCTGTCTGAAAAAGACGGCTGGCGGCACCTGTACCGCATCAGCCGGGATGGGAAGAAGGAAACCCTGCTGACCCCCGGCGCGTACGATGTTGCCCGCTACCTGACGCTGGACGAGAAAACCAATTATGCGTACCTGATAGCCTCGCCGGATAATGCCACCCAACGGTATCTGTATCGCATAAAAGCCGACGGCAAGGGAGTGCTTCAGCGGCTGTCGCCCGCTGATCAGCCTGGTACCCATACCTATACTATTTCGCCGAACGGTCAGTGGGCGTCGCATACATTCAGCAGCCACCGGGTGGCCCCGGTCCAGGAGTGGGTACACCTGCCCGACCATAAAGTCATTAGCAGCAATACGCCGGCCAACCGGGCTCCGGCCAGAAAGCGGAACATAGAATTCTTTACCGTGACAACGGACGACGGCATTACCCTGGACGGCTGGATGGTAAAACCCATCGGCTTCGACAGTACCAAAAAGTACCCCGTCCTGTTCCACGTCTACGGTGAACCGGCTTCGGTAACCACCAACGATACGTACCAGACCGGGTTGGCCGGGGATTTTGATCGAAATACCCTGGATTCCAACTATTGCTATGTAGCCCTCGACAATCGGGGAACACCTACCCTGAAAGGAGCTGCCTGGCGCAAAGCCATTTACCGGCAGATCGGCCGGATCAACATCCGCGATCAGGCGATGGGTACGAAGAAATTGCTCCAGCAGCGCCCGTATTTAGACCCCAGCCGGGTAGCGGTCTGGGGCTGGAGTGGCGGGGGCGCTACTACGCTGCATCTGCTGTTTCAGTACCCGGATATTTACCAGACCGGCATTGCCGTGGCGGCCGTGACCAACCAACTGCTGTATGACAACATTTACCAGGAACGCTACATGGGCATACCCCAGGAAAACCGCGAAGATTTCGTGGCCGGGTCGCCCATTACCCACGCCAAAAATCTGCGCGGTAACCTGTTGTACGTCCACGGCACCGGCGACGACAACGTGCATTATGCCAATGCCGAGCAACTCATCAACGAGCTGGTGCGCTTCAACAAACCCTTTCAACTGATGGCGTATCCGAACCGCAGCCACGGTATCTCCGAAGGCCCCGGCACCCGCCGGCATCTGAATACGCTGATGACCAAATTCCTGGTGGAGCATTGCCCGCCCGGTGCGAGGTAGACGTAAATCCTGCACCAACGCAGAGGGCTTATCGCAACTATTTTGCACAAGGCGCCATCTTCGTCAACGAAATACGGATGCAAGGGCATCAGCTGATCAGGGAGTCAGGCATTCCGTATGCTTTTTTCACCCTTCCTGGTTTATGGAAAGTCTGGAGTTGGTGTTTTGTCAGGGCGACAAACTCAATGCATTCAAACCGATCAAACATCCGATTCACTGGATTGCGGGAATCGATTACGCCCGAATAGTGATCAATGCTATGAAGTCAGGTAATATGCTTGATTCGTAGATTATAGTAGGTATCCGGCTTTCTCTGCTTTTTACGTTATTGAGCGTTCTGAACGGAACGATCTGTCAATCCTTCTGTTCCCTAACCTTGTCTATATGGACCTTTTTGAGATTAAGAAAGCCCCCGCCGTGTACGATGCCGTAATTGTTGGCTCGGGAGCCGGTGGTGGTATGGCCGCTTACATGCTGGCTAAAGCCGGTGCCAAAGTCCTGCTGCTCGAAGCCGGTGGCTATTACGACCCGGCCGATCCCAAGTATATCACCCAGTTAAAATGGCCTTACGAGTCGCCCCGGCGCGGAGCCAGTACGTTTGCCCGCTCGGGTGGCGATTTTGATGCGGCCTGGGGCGGCTGGGAACTGGAAGGCGAACCCTATACGTCCAAAAATGGTACCGAGTTCCATTGGTTTCGGTCCCGGATGCTGGGCGGCCGCACCAACCACTGGGGCCGTATTTCGCTCCGCTTCGGTCCCGATGACTTTCGGCGCGGTTCGCTGACCGGCATCGGCGACGATTGGCCCATCACCTACGAAGACATTAAGCCGTATTACGATCAGGTCGATAAACTCATTGGCGTCTTTGGGTCAGTAGAGAACTTTCCCAATAGTCCGGATGGTTTCTTTCTGCCCCCACCCAAGCCGCGTCTGCACGAGCTGATGCTCAAAAAAGCGGCTACCAGCATCGGTGTTCCGGTAATTCCGTCGCGGCTCTCCATCCTGACCAAGCCCATCAACAAAGACCGGGGACAGTGCTTTTACTGCCATCAGTGCAACCGGGGCTGTCAGGCCTATGCCGATTTCTCGTCCTCATCGGTACTGGTTATCCCGGCCGTCAAAACCGGAAACGTCGAGCTGCGCAACAACGCGATGGTGCGCGAGGTAACCACCGATGCCCGGACGGGGCTGGCTACCGGCGTTTCGTACGTGGACACGGTTACGCTACAGGAAATTACTGTTCAGGCCAAGACGGTGCTGCTGGGGGCCAGCGCCTGCGAATCGGCGCGGCTGCTGCTGAATTCCAAATCGGCGCGTTTCCCAAATGGTCTGGCCAATTCGAGTGGGGTAGTGGGCAAGTACCTGAATGACTCAACAGGGGCTTCGCGCTCGGGCTTCGTACCGGCGCTGATGGACCGCAAACGCTACAACGAAGATGGGGTGGGCGGTATGCACGTCTATACACCCTGGTGGCTGGATAACAAGAAACTGGATTTCCCCCGTGGTTACCATATCGAATACGGTGGCGGTATGGGGATGCCGGGCTACGGTTTCATGAACGGTATTACCTCGCATAACCACCTGGCACCAGGCCGCGACAAAAATCAACGGGTGAGTTACGGAGCCGCCCTGAAAGACGATGTGCGCCGGTTCTACGGAGCTTACGTGAGCATGTCGGGCCGGGGTGAGCCGGTGCCTCTGGAAAGCAACTATTGCGAAATAGATCCGAACAATGTCGATAAATACGGGATCCCGACGTTACGGTTCCACTACAAATGGACGGACAATGAGGTGAAGCAGGCCAAGCACATGCAGGATACCTTCGAGGAGATCATCCACGCTATGGGTGGTATTCCGCTGGGCAACAAGCCGGGTGCCAATCAGAACTACGGTCTGGCGGCACCGGGTCGTATCATCCACGAAGCGGGCACGGTCCGCATGGGCAACGATCCGAACAAATCGGCGCTGAACAAATACCAGCAGGCGCACGACGTTAAAAACCTGTTTGTGGTCGATGCCGCGCCCTTCGTTTCTCAGGGAGACAAAAACTTAACGTGGACCATTCTGGCCTCCGCCATGCGCACCTCGGAGTATCTGATTGATCAGGTGAAGAAGAAGAACCTGTAGTTTGAAGTTTGTAGTCTGAAGTTTGTAGTTAAAAGTGAACCATAGCGGTTAAGCTGGCGGAGCAACTACAAACTTCAGACTACAAACTTCAAACTACATTAAAGCGCCGTTACCTTAATCTTGTTGTAATACAGGGTAGTAATGCCTTCAAAACCGGAGTCGGTACCGACAATCACCCAGAGTTCGCCTTTGTCGTTGGTTTTGGCCGTGAATGGCGTTTCCTGATTGGTACGCTGGATCAGCTTGTACTGGGTTACGTCATCCCCGGCCCCTACATGCCCAATCACAATCATATCTTTGCCGCCACTCGACTGGTTACCTTTGTCGATGCTCAACTCATAATAATCGTTTTTCTTCACCTTCACCGGTTCTGTAGCCGATGCACCGACCTTCAGAAATACGGCCTTTGCCGGTGAACCACCAATGCCGACGCTATTATCGGCGTACTGCGAGGCCATTTCCAGGTCAAACTTCAGGCGATAGTCGGTGTTGGCTTTCAGGCCGGTTACTTTCCGCTTCACGAACATAAACATGTCGTCGCTGCGGTTGCTGCCGGAGATCTTCAGCGCCTTTTCGGCTGTATTGAGCGGAGCCGGCAGGGGTTCGTGCTTGAAACTGAAATCCATGATTCCTTCCTGTTGAACACTGTAGTCGGTGTAGTCGCCTGTCCAGCCGTCGGTACCGGTGCTGAAGTCAGAATTGACCAGCACGTTGTTCGCTCCGGTCCCTGGATTAATAGGTTGGTCATTCTGACAGGCACTGAAAGCCAGCGTTATTAACGCAAAAAAATGAATGCTTACTCGTTTCATAATTTACTGGAGTGTGAATAAAACATAAACTAACTTACCCGGGTATGTACCGAAAAGACCCGCATAGGCGGGAGAGGGTTGGAAGAACCGTAAGAAATATCCAAAAAAAGCCGTTAAAGAGCCGTAATGCTAATAGTGTTGTAATACAGGGAAGTGATGCCTTCGAAGCCGGAGTCGGTACCGACAATTACCCAGAGTTCGCCTTTGTCGTTGGTTATGGCTGTAAAGGGCAGCCCCTGATTACTGCGTTGAATCAGCCGGTATTCGTTCACATCATCACCGGCCCCCACATGCCCAATCACAATCATATCCCTGCCTCTGTTCGATTGATTGCCTTTATCAATACTCAGGTTGTAAAAGTCACCGTTTCTGACCTTCACGGGTTCGGTGGGTGTTGCGCCTACCTTTACATAGACGGAAGTAGCCGGTGAGCCGCCAATACCCACGCTGTTGTTGGCATATTGCGAAGCCATTTCCAGTTCAAACAGTAAGGTGTATGAGGTGTTTGGCTGTAGCCCGCTGATCTTCCGCTTCACAAACATAAACATGTTGGCACTAGCATTCTTCCCGGAGAGGAGCAGGGCTTTCTCGTTGGTATTTAGCGGAGCCGGCAGGGTGGTATGCTCAAACCGAAAATTCATAAGGCCTTCCTGATGAATGCTGTAGTCGGTAAAACCTCCGGTCCAGCCGTCGGTGCCGCTGCTGAAATCGGAGTTGACCAGTACTACTTCGGTATCCGGATCAACATCAGTGTCTTGCCGGCACGCCGTAAAGGCCGGTGCCAGTAAGACAAACAAATACAGAGTTGCTTGTTTCATTGTCTTATCTGGTTTGGCTGTATACTAAATAAACCTGGTAGTAGTAGGTTTGTTTGGCGTCAAACCGGATGAGCAGGAGTGGGTAAATTGCTAAAGAATTACCGGAGAGTATGAACCGGTAAGGTGGCTGTGTGTAGGTTGGACTAGAATACGGAAGTCACCAGATGCCGGCGCTGGTGAGGATGTGGTCATATGTAGCGGCCTGCCCACCAGATAAGTATGCCCTGCAACGGAAGCCGTGCCCATAGCAGCCACTGCGGAATGTTTGGGAACTTACCCGACGTAGCCATGTAAATATTGGCCGGAAATACGGCGACCAGCAGCAAAATCAATCCCCAGGCCGCCAGCGAACGGGTTTGGGAAAACAGCAAGCCGACTCCCAAAAGTATTTCAAATAAACCGCTTATATCTACAATTAGCCGGGGGTAGGGGATATACGGTGGCATAATGGCCATATACGTCCGGGGCGAAATAAAATGAAGAATGCCGGCGACTATGTAGATGCCGGCCATAAGGTATAGGCTGATGTTTTGCATAAACAAATACACAACAGCTTGTTGATCTCATTTGTTGAGCAGCGCTGGGCATCAGCACGGAGCTGGTGACCAGCAGCAGCAGACCGGTCTGTTTGTGTTGATTACGGGTTGAGCGCTTCATTCAGGCATGAGAAAGCAATTAGCGGAAGAAAAAAGAAAAACTGTTGCCGGGGGTAGAGTTGAGTTTTACCCGGTGACCAGGGGCGGCCGGTAACGCAGCACCATCCGCAAGTTCAGGCCTTGCCAGACCATCCAGCGAAATCCGGCATCGAGCATGGCTCTATTATCGCCGGCGTACTTCTTGTTTAATCCATGGACATAAGCCAGAACGGACGTAAGCCAGATAAGTATAGAATGAAGATGGATTGTCCTTCCGGCCAACCGGCAGAAATCACAGGCTGATGCCTGCCTTCAGAAACGACGTGTTCTCATTGGCGCCCTGCTCGTTCTGGGACACAATGGTTGGGTACTAATAGGTTCTGGGGAGAAACAGCGAACAGATAGCTACCTGCCCGGTTGTCATCGAAACCCTGCTGGGCGAAAAATTGCTGTAAAGCGTCCATATTCTTCCGGTATACAGCAAGTTTTAAATCATTACTTTTTTTTCTGAATAAAACCCGCGACAGCCGTCGCCAGCGCCGGCATTACCGGCAATGTTGGATTGCTGTACGTAGCTATATTGGCCTGCATCTCTTTCTCGCTCTCCTTCAGCACGTGGTTCATCCGGTCGATAATAACCAGTTGTGCATCGGGTTTGGCGCTGGCCAGCAGCCGGGCCTGCTCTTCGCTGACCTGAATGTCGCTGGTGCCCTGAACAAGCAGCACCGGCATATTCAGTTTCCTGATCTCGACTTGCGGGTCGTACTTGAACCAGGAGATCAGGTAGGGTTGAACACTGGGCCGAAGCAGCGCCCCCAGCATGGGGTTCACGTTCTTTACCCACTTGCCTTGCACCAGACTATCCAGCGCCGGATTCACCATCTCGGCGACTTGGGGTGGTTGGTTCTTCATTTGCTCCCGAATGAGTTTATCGGCCGGAAGTCCGGCACCCGCTACCGAGATAAAGCCGTCGGCCTTCGCCTGATTGGCGGCTACCATGCCGATAAGCGACCCTTCGCTATGGCCCAGGACAATTACTCCTGAAAATCGTTTATCGGCTTTCAGCAGGTTGATCCAGCCTACTGCATCGTTGATAAACGTGTCGAAGCGCAGGTCTTCTTCTTTGCCACCGGCGGGCTGGCTTTCGGCAATACCCCGCTTGTCGTAGCGTACAGAGGCAATGCCCTGTTTGGCCAATTCCTCCGCCAGCATTTTAAGCGAGTTGTTGGTCATCATGGGGTTGTTGCCATTGCGGTCGGTAGGGCCGGAGCCGGCAATAATCAGCACAACAGGCGGTTTGGTGGCCGAGGGTACTATAAGTGTACCGGCTATTTTACCCGTAGGCGTGTCGAGTGTCAGCGGGGTGGAGGTACTAGTTTGGGCCAGCAGCGGAAGCGATACGAACAGAAAGGCAGGTAACAACCGGAATATGGATTTCATACAAGGACATAAGCTGGTTTTTACTAAAACAAAAGCGGTAGCAACTTAGAGAACGGAGATCGTGCGTTTAACTGCCTGCACCGATGCTTCGGTTTTCAGGGTAGTGTGCTGTTCGGTTACGGTATTGGCATCGATGATCTTCACGGTGTACCGGCCATCTTCCCGATTCTTCACATCAAAGCGAGCCTGTAGCGCCGTGCTGTTTTTCGGTATCTGTTCGGAGGCATTTACCTGCCCGTTGGGCATGGTTAGCAGTATACTTACCACATGGCCCTCTTCTTTGTCGACGGCTACTTTGACGTCACCGCTCTGGTTGACATACACGCCCGAGTTGTCCGGCTGATTAATGAATCAAAGATAGATCAATCAGCCGGAGGCTTGCCACTTAATCTCACCGAATACACGCTTCCAGACGAAGAATGCCCCGTTTACACCTCTAAAAACGACTTATTCAACTTCCACGACCATCTCAATTTCAACCGCATAATTCAGCGGAATGGTCATGCCGACGGCCGTGCGGGCGTGACGGCCAGTATCACCAAAGATGGACACCAGCAGGTCGGAGCAGCCGTTGATGACTTTGGGCTGATCGGCAAAGTCGGGCAGGCAGTTGACCATCCCGGTTACCTTCACAATCCGCTTCACCCGGTTGAGTGAACCCAGTTCGGCTTTCAGGGTAGAGAGGAGGGAAACGGTAGTCACTTTAGCAGCTTCGTAGCCCTGCTCAACCGTCAGGTCTTTGCCCACTTTACCGGTGATACCGCTGTTGTCGGCTCGGGTAGAAACATGGCCTGCCAGAAACAGCAGATTGCCCGTACGAACGGCTTTGACGTAGTTGGCCACGGGTTTTGAGGGGGCGTAGAGGGTGATGCCGAGTTCGGTTACTTTTTTGTCGTAATCAACTTTCTGACCGAATCCAGCGGAGATGGTGAGCAGGCAGAGGAGGGCGGTGGCAACTACTACTTGTTTCATGGCAGGTTGGCTATAAATGGTTTCCGCTAAAGTAGCAACTCTGCCCAACAAAAAACACCCTTTTCTCGGTTGCTTCTGTTAGCTAACATTTTATGTATTTCCGTAACAAATACCCAGCCGGGCGGCTTATGAGAAACAGAACGCATTTTCACTCACTCATCATGACAAATCAGAATCGGGAATTAGAAAACCGGGTGGCCCTGATTACCGGTGCCGGGTCGGGAATCGGTAAGGCGGCCGCTATGTTGTTTGCCCGGCAGGGCGCGAAGGTTGCAGCGCTGGGCCGGACCGAAGATGAACTGCAGGAAACAGTCGACGAAATTAAACAGGCTGGTGGAGAAGCCATGCTGGTAACGGCCGATATTGCAGAGGTAGACGACATGCAACAGGCCATCCGGACGATCGAAGACCAGTGGGGCCGGCTTGATGTTGTTTTTGCCAATGCCGGTATCAACGGCGTTTGGGCTCCCATTGAAGAGCTGGAGCCGGAGGAATGGGATAAAACCATTAAGATCAACCTGCGGGGAACCTTCCTGACGGTGAAGTACGCCATTCCGCTGCTCAAAAAGCAGGGTGGCTCGGTCATTATTACGGCCTCGGTCAACGGCACGCGCATTTTCAGCAATACCGGCGCTACGGCCTACTCTAGTACCAAAGCGGCTCAGGTAGCGTTTACCAAGATGGCCGCACTTGAATTGGCCAAACATCGCATCCGCGTCAACGTGATCTGCCCCGGTGCTATTGAAACCGCTATTGATGACAATACCCAACGGCGCAATATCGAAGCCGAAAAAGAGCCGGTAGAGTTTCCGGAGGGAAAAATTCCGCTCACCGACGGCAAGCCCGGTACCAGCGAGGAGGTCGCTGATCTGGCCCTGTTCCTGGCCTCGGACCGCTCCCGCCATATTACCGGTACACCCATCTGGATTGACGGAGCCGAATCCTTGCTAATGGGGTGATTGGTTAATTGGTTAACAGGTTCATTAGTTTGCTGGTTAACCAATCAACCAGCAAACCAATCAACTACGCCCATGTATGAGGATCGGACGGATGCAGCTTTGGCACTTATTCCTCTATTAAAACACTATGAGGGTCAAAATGGTATTGTGCTAGCCATACCCCGCGGTGGGGTGCCGGTGGCGTACCCCATCGCTCAGGTGCTGCATTTTCCGCTGGATATCTTGCTCACCAAGAAGATCGGGCATCCGAACCAAAAGGAGCTGGCTATCGGCGCGGTTAGTTTACAGGGACGGATACTGTCCCGAAAGATTGCTGTACCGGCCGACTATATTGAAGCAGAGACGGCCCGTATTCAGCAGCTTCTGCGGGAAATGTACCGGCGCTACCGGGGCGAAAAAAGGCCCGCCGATCTGGCCGGTAACCTGGTGATTGTGGTGGATGACGGCATTGCGACCGGACAGACCCTGCTGGCTTCCATCGAACTGCTGCGGAGCCGGCAACCGGCCCGATTGGTAGTGGCGGTACCCGTAGGGCCGCCTGAGGCCATAAGGCGGGTAGCCCGAGAGGTAGACGAGTTGATCTGTCCGCTGGTGCCCAAAGACTTTCAGGCCGTAGGGCAGTTTTACCGGCGTTTTAACCAGACATCAGATGAAGAAGTTATTGATTTATTGACCAGGGCCGATCATTTTTCAGCTTAACGTAACCCATTCCCGATTAAATTTATACGTATCGTTGCTGTTAAATAAAAAAGCCGATTATTTTGCAACGATCTATATCTTTTTTCGGTATATATGGTTGACAATCAGTCGGCCCGACATTATATTTATCCAACCGGTCTGCCTATGAATCGATACATTTCCTTACTACTGTATTTTGCCCTCTTCCTACCGGCTGTTTCGTCGGCCCAAAGCCTGTACGACTACTACCTGCCCGGTAAGGAACGACGCAACCTGGAGAAGTGGAGCTTCAAGAACGGCTATCAGGTAACCGAACGCTGGTACCTGGCCGGAGAGGGTTTTCTGCGGACCGACCTCAGCCGGCTGGACAATTCGTTCAATGGGCTCATCAGTACCCAATCGGTTACCCGCACCGGCTGGAGCGCGTTGATTGGCTTTACCGATCGCGACCGCTGGGGGCTGGAATGGGGCTATGCCCGTTCACCCATCAATAGTTCGCTCATCATCAACAGCCAGCCTTCCTTTGCCATTCGGCTGGAGAATGAGAAAAACGGCTTTGTTTTCCGGTCACGATACATGATTTTGTCGACCAGCCGGAAAGAACGGCGGTCGGGGTTCTGGCTTACCGCCGGTGCCTGGCTGGTTCCGAACGCAGGCAATGTGCGCAACCGCTTTACGCTGGAGGGGTTGGGCTACCGGGGCTTCCGGCAGGCTCCAGATACATTGTTGCTCATCAGTCGCACGGCAACCAGCCGCGAACCCAGCGGCCTGCTGGAACTCGGCCTTGAATACAATGTCCGCATATCGGGGCGCTGGGATGTTGGCGTGGTGGCCCGGCGAAACTGGGGTATCGGCAACTCGCTGGCAACCGACCTGACATACCGGGTCAATACCCACCCGTACCAAACGGCTTCGCTCCGCGCTAACGGCGACGGCATGACGCTGGGTTTTGCGGTCCGCTATACCTACACAGCCCGCTACAACATCAAAACCAAAAACCTGTATGACCTGCAGGGCAAACTGCCGACGAAAAAATAAGCGTTCAGACCACTTCCCGCAGAGGGGTAATCAAAGGCATACCGACCAGGAACGTCTCATCGTCGTCACGCACCAGCACCGACGATTGGGCCAGTAACTGGTATTTCATGATGATGTTCTGCAAGCCAATCTGGTTTGACGGAACGGCCAGTTTCTTTTTTTGCAGATTATTCTCCACATACAGGTTGCCGTCGCGGGTATATAGCCGGATGAAGAGGGGCTGGGTAGTCGAAATAATGTTGTGTTTGATGGCATTTTCAAAAAGCACCTGTAGCGTCAGGGGTGGAATCAGATAGGTGAGGTACTGAGACTCTACATTAATCTCCAGAAAGATACCGTCGCCGTACCGCGTTTTGAGCAGGTGGAAATACGCTTTGATAAAGTTAATCTCGTCGGTGAGCGGGCACAGGTCCCGGTTGTTTTGCTGAAGCAGATAGCGGTATACCGATGACAGCTCGTCCAGAAACTCCTCTGCCTGCCGGGCGTCTGTTGTAATCAGCGACGACAGCGAGTTCAGGTTGTTGAACAGAAAATGCGGATTAATCTGCGTTTTCAGTGAATCAAGCTGGCTTTGCAGGTTTACTTTCTTCAACTCCTGAGCCTCAATGAACGATATCCGCCAGCGCCGGTACAGATATACGCCTTCGTAGAAAGCCGCTGCCATCGCCGTACCGGCCACCGACACCAGCGTGTTGAAAAAGTACGGTCTGAACTCAATGACATGTTCCGTGTGCCAGAGACCAAGCAGGTGGTACAGGTACGTTTGTGATATGCGGACCAGGCTGGAAAAGACGATAAACCAACCCAGTTGGAACAGGATTCGCGGCCGCGTCTGTGTCAGATCCGGAAAATGCCGGCGGGAAATGATTATGCCCCAGCGGTTGCATTCCCAGACCACCATGGTGCCCAGCATAAAAAACACCGGGATTTGCCAGTCGCTGGGGTACGGAACATTGGTGTAACCGTACATCACCCATTGCCCAAGAAGGGCCAGCACCGGCACCCCGATAATGCGCATCCATTTATCGTTCAGCCGCTCTATATTCTTGCTGACTAGGCTCACAGTAAATCAAGCAGCAGAGACTGCTTTGTCAGGTAAAACTAAAGATAATAAATCATTACTTCATTCCTTTAATCCACGCCCGTACCAGGTCAACGCCTTCTTTATAGGTGGTTTTGCGGCCAAGCTCAGGCATCATGATACCAGGGTCGGTGGAGACCATACGGAAGAGCAGGATGGAGGCATCGGGCTTGCCCGGTACAATATCGAAGTCGCGGCCGCCCGAGCCGCGTCCGGCGGCTACGGGGGCTTTCAGGATGCCCAGCGCCGTAGGGTTGGTTTCGTCGACGCTCAGGTTTAGGCCGGAGGTCATGGCGGGGCCTTTGGGGTTGTGGCAGTGGGCGCAGTTGATGTCGAGCCAGATGCGGGCGCGGGCTTCCAGCGAGCCGGTTTCGGGCTGGTTCCAGACGGGTGCTCTGGGGCAGTCGCTCAGGTCGGGCATCCCGGTAAGCAGGCCGGCTTTCTGCCAGTGGAGCAATTGGTTTTCAGGGGTGCCGGCGTAGGCCATGTCGCCGTTCAACTGCCGCGCCGACGGGCCAATGGGCATCATCTTCTCCTCGCGGTTATGGCAGCCTTTGCACTGGTTCAGGTTGGGAATGGTGTAGGCATGGCTGCGCTTTTTGCCGTCTTCAAACACGTAGCTTACCGTTTTTGTGTCGCCCGCCACTTCCAGAAATGCTTCCGTCTGCGCGTCGTTCCAGACGTAGTTCAGTGCCTTCCAGCCCAATGGTTCATGTACCAGCAGCCGGGTTTCCATCAGCCGGCGGCCTTTAGCTGGGTCGCGGAAATCGTTGGGGTAATAGAAGGTTTTAATGAGTGTGGTACCGACGGGGAACGCCAGCACTTCGGTAGCATTGTAAGGAACAGTTTCCCCCTGGGGCATAACCACAAACCGCAGTTTTTCGGCATAATCAGAGAACAAGGGCGTATTGAGCCGGTACGGTACTACGCCCGGTGCGGGTTGTTGCCCAGCTATCTCGCCGGCAAAAAAGCCATACTCCGACAGCTTCTCTTTCGGGGCCGTAGCCGGGCGGTAGCCGACGGAGAGGTAGGTGATTAAGGCAAGTAACAGGATACCAATAATCGTTCGCATGTCCTTACTTCTGCGTTACTACCTGCACCGGCTCCAGCCGGCAGTCGAAAGCCGACATATCGCGGGAAATGTTTTTGAAATCGTTTTCCGCGTCGATGTTGGCAACGCTCTGGTTTTTGTTGCTATGAATACAAATGCGTCTCTCGGTTCGAATATTGCCGGCGGCATCGCGGGTATTCGGGTCAATGATGCCGTCGTACAGGATGTGGGGCACGTCTTTGCCGAATTTAAGCTTAAACCGGAACAGCTTACCCATCCGGCCACTCATGGTCGGGCGGCCGCGTTTGCGTTCATATACGTTGTCGTGGATGTGGATAGCCGTCGGATAGGCGTAGTAGTCTTTGTCTTTAATGGGAATCTCGGTAACGTAGTAGCTGAAAATGCCCGTGCCCAGACTCTTGTTGCGGATGATCTGGTTGTTGAATAACTCGACCTGACTCGTTGCCAGAATCATCACACCGGTTCCTTCCGGTACTTTCGCCACGATGTTTCCCTTCGGCGCAAAGTTCGGGAAGTTATTGTTGTGAATACTATTGTTGTACACCCGTACCCGACCCCCGCGTTTCTGCACCAGGTCGGGCAGGTCAAACACCAGTATACCGCCCGTGTTGTCATAGGCTTCGTTGCCGAACACCTCCGCATCGGTCGAGTTCTCGATCTCGATACCCGCCACATTGTGGTAGGCCTTGCTATTTTTTACCACGATATTGCGCGACTGACCCACGTAAATCCCGGCATCCGACGCACCGATAGCTGTGCAATTATCAATCATTACCTTGTCGCACTGCACCGGATACAGGCCGTAGCTGCCGTTGTTCGGGCCGGGCTTACCGGTCCACTCCACAGTCACATTACGGAAGGTAATGCCCTTCACGTTCATGGTCTTGATGGCGTCGCCCTTGCTGTCCTGAACCGTCAGGTTTTCGATAATGATGTTCTCGGCGTTGGATACCCGCAGGCCTTCGGCCCCGTCGGTCTGCCCTTTAAAACTCAGAATGGTTTTGTCCGGTCCTTTGCCCCGGATAACGATGTTCTTTTTGTCTTCCAGCGAGAGGCTGCCGGTGAAGGTAAAGCGGCCTTCGTCCAGCTCGATGGTACTGCCGTCGTCGGCGGTGATGAGCCGGGTCTGGTAGCGTTTTTGTACGTCGGGCTGCGCCGACAGGGCTGTTCCTAACAGCAGGAGTGGTATAGTGAACAGGAAGGGTTTCATACGGATCAAGGCTTTAGGGCAGAACGCCTGCACAGAATTTGTGAGCCGTGCGGGAGCAATAGCCTTAGTAAAGATACAGAAGAATTGTCGGTTGTGCCTCACCGGCAGGAAAAGGGCTTAATCGACCACGTGGCCCACAAATTGAGCACCATTGTCGATAATAACCCCACCCCGTCGGTAGCCCAGTCCGCAGGCTTCGCCGGCAAAGAAGACTCCCGCCTGGTAGCGGTTGCCCGCCGGGTCCTGTAGCATGTCCACGTATTCCTGGTAGATTTTGGGGTAATCGCCATAATCGCCGTCGGCGGCCTGTTTCACCCGGCCGTGTTCGTCCAGAATCCGGATGTTGGCCCCTTCCCGGCCAAATAAGACTTTCTCCACGCAGGGGCGGTCGGTGAGCGGCCGGGCATCGGTCTTAAGCAGCAGGGGGTGATAAGGGTAGAGATCCCACAGCACTTTCAGGATGTATTTCGACTGAAACAGCAGCGTATATGCCGGATTCAGCACCATCACCTGCCGGGCGCGGGTGGCTTCGGTCAGGATTCGTGCCAGGTCGGGTTCTTCCTCGCCGATATACTCCCACGGCACCAGTTTGAACCAGTAGCTGAACTTCTCAAACTGCCCATTCTCCGGATTCTGCCGGAATACGCCTTCTCCTGCCGAAAACTCGACATTATCGACGTAGTCGTAATCCACATCGAAACCGGCTTCGCGGGCGGCTTCGCCCAGTACGGCTACATTGGCATCATCTTCGGCAACGCCCCGCATGGCCGACAGCAGCAGGGTAGGCGGCAGATCGGGGTTTTGCCGCTCCAGTTCGCGGAACTGTTCCACCAGCGTTTCGTAGAGGCTGTTAAACTGCTGCTGCTCATCCAGTCCGTTGGCTTTCAGGTGAGCAAACTGAACCACGGCGGTTTCGGGGATGCAGGTAGCCGTGTCGGCATTGAATTCCAGTAGCTTGATGGGTTCATCATCGAGCCCTCCGGCAAAATCGAAGCGGCCGTAGAGGTGAATATGCCGTTCGTCATTCCAGGAAAGCTTGATCAGGTCGATAAGCGTTGCCGGGATACCCAATTCGGCAAACAGGTGGTTATCGATTACGTGCTGACCGGCTTCCACCAGCATATCGAACAACTGGTTGGCGGCTTTGTAATACGCTTCGGCCTCGGCAGTTCGGACCACCACGGCTTCGTTGGTCAGGTAAGGCAGGGTATCGCTGCCCAGCATCCAGTCCCAGCCGATATTGCGGAGCTGCTGGGCGGGCGTCACAGAAAGTTGACGGAGTTGGATCATAAACAAAAAAGGCAGCCGGTGGTCTGGCGCGGCCGCTAAAGTAAGCAGCTTATCAGGAAAACATACTGAATAATGAGGGTTTGGTCAGCATAAAATAGATGGTCATACCCGCCATCAGCGCCGACAGGCCTTCTTTGACCGGCCACTCCGGCGAGAAAAAAATTTGGTTGCGCTTTACCAGCGCCCTCGGCTCGCCTTCGGCATTGCTCCAGAGCCAGCGGCTGCGGACCATATTGGAGGCCGAAAAATGAAACTCCCGGCCGTCGGAAAACGTCATCCGGCGTTTGCCCCACCAACTGGTCCGTACCTCGGCCACCAGGGCTCCCGTTACGTCTGTGACGAACAGATTGGTGAACAGCGACTGCCGCTGAATGGTATAAGTCCCGAACCGGGTTTCCAGAGTGGCACTCAGCGGACCATTGATAGTCAGTACCCCACGCGGAAACGGTCCCAGTTCGGGGCTGAAGTATTGAAAGATTTCGTAGCGCTCGGCCACCGTGGGCCGAAACCATTCCAGTATATTCCGCTGAGGTACCGTTGGCAGCATACAGACAATCGGGACTAAGATGAATACCCCCGGCTGCCGCTTCGATTGCCGCCAAAGAAGCCGCTGCGTCCGCCGGCCGGACGACTGATCCGGGAGGAACGTACCCGCTCGCTCAGTTGCGTCGATTTGTTATATACATTCGGATTGGCATAGGCCCCCGACCGGAACTGCTGCTCGTAGCCGTACCGGGGTGTGGTGGATCGGCCCAGCATATAGCCCAGGCTTCCCCACAGCAATACATTGGCCAGACCGCTGCCGTGGTGCATCCCGTAGTTGTTCGGGTTATTGAAGTACTGACTGGTGGAGGGGTCGTTCTGCACCAGTCGTTTGGCCGCATCAACGCTCAGGGTATCGCGGTGACCGTCGTAATAGTTTACGATAGCGCCGGCGCGGCTGGGGTCGGCCTGCACTTCATCGGTAATCCGGAAATTGCCGGGAGCCGTTTCGGTAATGTAGGTCAGCACACCCTCCCGAAATGCCGTTTCGGTCTGTTCGGTTTGCTCGTTCCGGTTGTTGCCACAGCTCTGCAGCAGCACACTACCGTTGAGCAGGGCAATGCTGAGGGTGGTCCCGATGGTTATGTCTTTGACCCGCCGGAGAATCGTATGTTTTCGTAAAGGTGTCATAGCCTGTTTGCCTGATTACTAAGCTAAACTAACACGATAAGGGTACGGTTACAACATTTTAGGGACAAAGCGTCGTGGGATTCAACCGGCGGTTCAGGCAGCCCACAATTGTATGCGCTTATCACTTATTTTTGCCGGAACTGCTATGAATTTCGCTCCCGAAAACATCCTCCACCGTATCGCGCAGCTTCAGTCGAAGGGCGGCAGCCGGGGTGCCGAACGCTATTTTCCGTGGGGCCTGTTCCCCGCGTACCGCGTCAACCCGTTCTGGCTCTATCGCCGGCCCGATACCAACGTGTTCTTTACGGCTATAACGATTTTTACCCTCCGTCAATTGCGTAGCCGGGTATCAACTGATGCGCAACGGCTGATTGACGATATAGCCGCCCGTGGCGTATCTACCTATGAACTGTTTCGCAACAAGGATGGCCTGAAGACCTATAATTTTTACCAGACGCACCCGTCGCGCCATTTCCCCCACGGCCTGGTGATGCGCCACTTCGATCATTTCCGTATTCCGGACGATATTGACGATACGGCAATGGTTTACCTCACAAGTCCGCCCGCGCCGGAAGAACTGCTGTGGCTGAAAGCCAAGCTGACAGAACACGCCAACGGCTCCAAACTGACTATCAGGAATACGTTCCGGCAATACCGGTCACTGAGGGCGTACTCTACCTGGTTCGGCAAACATATGCCCATTGAGTTCGATGCCTGTGCGCTGAGCAATATGCTGTACTGCATTTACCACTACAATTTGCCCCTGAACCAGCACGATACCGACAGCCTCACCTTCCTGCGTTCCATTGTAGCCACCAACCGCTACCGCACACATCCGTTCCGCTGCGCCCACAACTACGCCCGTACCTCCCTGATTATCTATCACCTGAGCCGGCTCATTGCCGCCTTTGACCCACCGGCGCTACAACCCATCCGCGAAAAGCTCATACATGATGCTGAACTGGCGTTTCACAAAGTGAAAAACCGGCTGGACAAGATCCTGCTGGCCACCTCGCTGCTGCGGCTGGGCCGTCTCCCGCCCGAGGTGTCGCTGGAGAACCTTGAAAGAGACTTTGCCGGCTTTCATTTCTTTGTCGCTGGTATGCTGTCGGCCTATGAAAACCCGTTTGTGTATGTCTGGGCGGGCCTGCCCTTCTGGCACATCCGCTGGCGGTGCGAGGCTCACAACTGGGCGCTGGTGCTGGAGTATGTGGTGTTGACGGAGGAAAGGGATAAAGGAGTAGGGGAGAAACGGACCAATGGGCTTTAGCCTTGCTCGTCCCTCCGCTCGTCTCGCGTTATAAACGCAGATGAGCGGGTTAGTTTGTTTGCAAACAGACTCAAATTCTGAAAAGTATACGTCCGGACTCACTGTCGCTAATCTCAGAAATTTCATGTGTGAAGAAAAAGTCGATAGAAGCGTTGTTTACGCCCGGACTTATGTTAGTTGTGACATGAGCAAAGGCATCGCCAATATCATAGCCCCATGCAATGTTTCACACGTCACATGTCTTCCCGTTAATAAGTTTGACGATGGTTTTTTGTCCGTCTCGTTGCTGAAAAAGTTGAATAATGGGCTTGTCTTTAATGTACATGGTTGTTGCTTACCGGTTATACTCACTGAGCCAGTGAAACTGCTTCTTGGCTAACGGGAATTGGCGGTTGGTTCGTTTCAACAGCACGTGCAGGGAGTCGTTCTTTTGTTTTCCCCAGAGCTTGATGCTACTGCTGTCTACCAACTGATAACGCATGGATAGAATGACCCCTTTGAATGCAACACTGTCAGTTTGCCGCTTCCTGAAATCAATCATTTGTTTGGTCGAGTCTACTGAGAATGTAAAATAGCCCCGTTTATACCGTTGGGTAAACAGCGTATCTAACGTTTTGATGCTGCCGTTCCCATTTTTCTCGAAAATCACATCCTGCCACCGACGGTTATCGGAAGGCGACGGCTGAACGGGCGTATTGTTGATTGCGAACGAAGCAACCTCATAAACCCCGCTTCTAAATGGCTTCGTATCGGTCTGACTGGCAATGGCGCTGTATTGTTGCCAGGCCATATAAAATGGAACGATAACTGCCACCAGGACAAAAACTGTTTTTAAGACCACCCGGCCAATGCGCATCCATTTTGGCGAGTAATTATAGTGGTAAATGCTGCACGCATCAGCCGGTTTATTCCATACAAAAAAGCACATCAGGCGCTCGAATTCATTACTCAGTAAATACAGGCAGGCAACCACCATGTTGGTCGAAAACAGCTTTACCGGAATATCATAGCTAAGGTTGAGCATCATCACGTTCGCAAAAACAAAGGTGGCCAGCAACGCGCCCAGGGTGGCCGTTGGGCGGTAAAGCAGTAGGAGCCCGACTGCGGTTTCCATAACACCCGTAAACGCCTGATACGTGGTAGAATACCCCATGAACATCCAGCACAGGCGCATCGGCAGAAAATCGCCGAGAGGAGTCGCCATCTGGCTGAGACTTGGAAACGACATCTGTAGGGCGAATATTTTAATGATCCCATACGTAAAAGCGGTGAGAGCTACATAGTAGCGTACGAATAGACAGAGCCAGAAATTCAGGCGTTTATAGTGGCCGCGTTTCCAATCGGCTACAGTCCAGATTACGCAGCCGATCAAGGCAATGGATATAGTCAGCCACTGCCACGTCCAGTTCCATGATGTATCACCACTTCCCATAGGGTACACCAGCACCTCCCGAATATGAAAGAGGTTGGCGTTTGCCGTTTGTACGGCCCAGTCTGTCAACTGGTAATAATACTGGGTGAGATAGTTCGAGTACGGAATAAAAGAGAGCCAGGAGTCGGCCATCTGCACACTCAGGTAGATAAAAAAGAAGCGGAACAGGAGTGTCTGCCCGAAATGCCAATTTAATGTAGTAAGGGTTTGCTTAGGTTTTTCTACGGCGGTAATCATATACAGGTTATACAGTTTAGGAATGGGTTTTATCCGAATTTTTTAAGCTCATAGTGTAGCTCCTATCAGAGATTAAGGGCGTAATAATTGCCCTTGTTTGAAGCGAATCTTAACGTTCCGTATTTGTGTAAAGTCCTCCAGCGGATTGCTGGTTAGGGCGATAAAACTGGCTTCCTAGCCTTCATTCAGCGTACCTATTTTTCGTGTAGGGTAAATGGCTCTCGGTGTTGATTCAGTCCACAGTTTCAGCAGAGCCAGGTTGTCAAACGGACCTGATTTCCGGACAAAGAAAGCCTCCTGTTCGGAGGTGTCCATTGGGTTATCGCTGCCGATGGCTAAGATAACCCTTCAGCAGGAGTTTACAAAAAGGCTGTAGTGCGTTAGCCAACCTTCTGATTCCGAGTACAGTGGTAAGTTACTCCTATTTTACTTGAATCGCTGTAGTTTTGAGTGATCGGTAAAACGCACCTTTACACATACTAAAAACCGGTGCGGCATTAACCGACCGGTCCTTCGTTCGTCTGCGACTGTGTTGCGGACGAGCAGTAACTTGTACTGTGGATGGGCGGAAGTAGCGAACCTGAAAATATTTTGAAAAATACATCCACTATTGCTCACACCACACAATAAAAACGGTAAACCATCGTTTTTAAACTGTTACGTTGCTTCAGCCTGGGCGAAAACCGCTCGGGCTTCTTTTTTTGTGCCAAACGCTACCCGTTATTCGGCCGGGTTTTCCGGATAGGCTTCCCATACTTCCGGCGCTTTTCGGCTTCGTAGTCCCGGCGGACATTCACCTTCTTGTTCTTGTCAATCTTGTCGTGGTATGCCCCACCGCCCTCTTCGGGTCGGGTTGGTTTTACCCCGACGTTTTTCATGACTACCTTCGGCTGTTCGTGTTCCGTTAGTTCATCGGAGATGATGAGGCCTTTGGGCAGTGGCAGCAGCGGAATGGCGTAGTTCATCAGCGATTCGATGGCGGCCTGGTAGTCCTGGTCGCCATCGGTAATAAACGAAATGGCCGTGCCCCGTTTGTCGGCGCGGCCCGTCCGGCCGATGCGATGAATGTAGGTTTCGGGCTCCTCGGGCAAATCGAAGTTGATGACGTGCGATACGTCGGCAATATCCAGTCCCCGCGCAATAATGTCGGTGGCAATCAGCACCCGGCAATGCCCCGTCTGAAACTGTTGCACGCTCTCGAAGCGGTGATTTTGCGATTTGTTGGAGTGAATAACCGTAATCGTGTCTTCGTCTTTAAGCCGGGGTTGCAGTACCTCAAACAGGTCATCGGCCAGTTGCTTGGTGGCAGTAAAGACCAGCACCCGGCTCAGGTCGGTATTGCGGTACAGCAGGGCTTCAAGCAGGTTTACTTTGGAGTGGAAGTTCGGTACGGCATAGGCCGTCTGGTCGATGTTCTGGAGCGGGGTGCCCACCGGAGCGGCTTCTACCCGGACGGGATTTACGAAATAACTGTCCAGCAGTCCCTCCACCTCCTCAGACAGCGTAGCCGAGAACAACAGGTTCTGCCGTTTGGGCGGCAAGACATCCAGAATGCGCGTAAGCTGCGGCCGGAAACCCAGGTTGAGCATCTCGTCTACTTCGTCGATAACAATCCGTTTGACATTCTTTAGCTTAAGCACCCCAACGCTGGTCAGGTCGATCAGGCGGCCGGGCGTGGCCACGAGTACGTCGACACCGGCCTGCACCTCGGCAATCTGGGTTTTGGTATTTACCCCGCCATATATACCAACTACAGTCAGGTTGAGATAAGTGCTGAGTTGCTTAATGGTGTCGACCACCTGCACCACCAGTTCGCGGGTGGGCACCAGAATGAGCAGTTGCGGCAGCTTTTCTTTTGAGAACTGGTAGTGCCGCAGGCAGGGCAGCAGGTAGGCCAGCGTTTTGCCGGTTCCGGTCTGCGCAATGCCGCACACGTCGCGGCCCGACATCACCACCGAAAAGACTTTCTCCTGAATGGTCGTCGGCGTAGTTAAGCCCAGATCGTCGAGGGCATTGAGCAGCTGTTTATTGAGGTTTAAATCCTGAAAAGTCATAGTGAGGCCATAACAGTTTGCCGACCTAATTAATTCGAGCTTACTGCCTCACAATCCTCCGCACTAATTGCTCACCCGCGCCTTATACCTGAAATCCATTCTACCATAGGCCATGTACGTATTGGAAAACTCACTATACCAGGTCAATCCTCTGACAGCTATGGCAAAGGCAGGTCAAGTCATACCTAATCCGAAAAGTGGTGAAACGTTTCATTTCATTAAGACGGCCGCGGATACTGGTGGAGAGTACCTCCAGTTTACTCTCACCTAAAGCTCATTGGGAAATATTATTCTGGGGCTAAGTTACCAGATTGGTACGTTCTAATCTGCGATAGCGAACCAAACGTTGCAACCTAACTGTGCGGCCGACCTGGACCAACTGTATTGGCTGGTTAATGCTCATGAATGCTCAGGGCAGACTGGTTTTTAGAACGTATAGCGGATAACCTTCAGACAGTTCTTTGGATAGATTGACAGAGTCCTTATAAATGAGGAATTTTCAACGTCTAACGCTAAACCTGTAACCGTTATGAACTCCGGATTGCTGCTCTCGCCCTGGCGACCTCTTTGGAGTTGTCAGAGTCAGATCGTCCACAACCAAGCCCAGCGCTGTCTGCAACCAAATTGCCTGGGTTGGCCACTCAGAGCGAACCCTATAAAGCGACTTTTTGGGTACCCGCTCACACGCGAATAGAAGGCGATTTGGAGCTTGCTATCACGAACAACTTTAAATCAGACTCCTCTATGGTACCAGCTGAAATCCAGGTATATAACACCTATACGAAGCATACCATGACAGTGTCTATGTGCTTACCGCATAAGACAATTAGCCGAAAAAATACGTTTGAGATCGGCGAAAGTCCACAGCCCAAGCAGGTAATCGTTACGTTTACTAAGTTGCCTGGCCAATCTGATTGTGTACCATTTGGCCTGCCTGATTCGCTGTTAGTGGGTCTGCCAGATTCACTACGGGTAAAGATGTTACGGAGACCAATTAAGGGAGTGACTGAGTGTAGCATTGTGGGAGCACCTGAGAATAGACTATTAAGAATTTCAACAAATTATAAATATGCAGAAACCAGTGTGAAGACCCAATGTCGAGCAGACTCCGGCAAAGTACCCAATAATTCACCTGTATATTCCTCTATTGCGGTAATAGTCAGATTCAGAAAGCATCCCATGGACTAAGTAATGCTTCGCCTTAACCAGTTCAGGGACATCGGTGTGTCCTGGCCGCTGTATAACTTGCCGGAACGTGAGGTAGTATTTTGGTGCTCAGGGTCGCATCGGCCTTGTAACTTCCATTAAACCTATTCAGGTATAGCACAGAACTTCTGTCTAACGTGAATTCGGGATTAGATCACTACTTAAAAATGAGCAATAGAGATTGTAGAGGAGGGCTGGGGACTACATGCCGGCAAATCATACCAACGGATATTCTGGGAGGCTGGCCTGCCTTGTGGTAATTACCTGAAGCGATTAGTAGCAGGGTGCCGCTTCAGAAAATCAAGAACCGCTTCGTTGAATGCGGGTGGGTTCTGACGGGGTGAGCCATGGCCTGCCTGCGGAATGACTGCTTTCTCTGCGTTGGGGATGGTGCGGCCAAGTTCCTCGCTGACCAGAATGTCCAACTCCTTTGTATTAGCGCCACGTATAATCAGAACAGGTATTGAGAGCCGTCTCACTTTGTCTTTGGACAAGTTGGGGAACGGGTCCGATGAAGCGGTTACTGCTTTGAAGAATCGGGCATTTTGCATTAGAGGCCTGCGTCGCTCCGGCGGCAGGGAGTCAAACGCTCCCGGTCCATCAAACCTGTTTATAAAGATACGCATGGCTCCTTCATCGTCTCCGGCTGCAAATGCTTTACCGGCGGGCTCGTGAACGGTTGTCATAAACTCACGATATAGGTCAGCGCCACGAGCGGTACTTTTGGCCCATTGGAGTACCGGCGGTTCGGCCAGCACCATCGTTCGAACCAGCTCAGGATGATCAATAGCAAAGGCTAACGCGGTGAAGGCACCATAAGACGTTCCGACTAAATGCACCGGGCCAATCTTAAGCGCCGAGATGAAACCGGCCAGATCTCCGGCATCAATAAGGGCGGAATGACTAGTGGATGTAAGTGAGTTTTCGTTTGGGTAGTGGTAGCGACGGCTGTAGGAAATAACTCGATAGGTTGGAGCCAATGCTTCTATTTGTCGCGGCCATGAACGAAAATCTCCCTGCCCGCCGTGGAGAAGAATCAATGGCTCACCCTGTCCCTGCTCGATGTAATGGAGTTCAGTAGCACCTACGAGAATTTTTATGGGCTGCTTTATTGGGTCTTCCGCCTTTTTGGTTTGTCCGAAAGACGATAGCGTAGTGATAAGCAGCAGATAGATGAATAGAATATGTCGCATAGCTTCTGAGTATGATTGGATTGCGACGTTAATAATCTTAAACTTAGGATATTTATACGGATTATCTTACTTATTCTGCTAATAATGAATTAGTTCTGCGTATCCGTATCATATCGTAAAGGCGTCAGGATGTAGGGCTGGAGGGTTAACACCTGCTGATGCCGAAGTGCCGGGCCACCATCTTACATTTCACTTCCAGACCTGCCTATAATCCTCCGCAAACTGCCGGAACGCGATCGGTGCGCGATCCAGCAGCCGCTGAATCTCATCGGTCAGACCGGCGGCTCGCCCGGCTTTAGCCACCGAGTAGAGGGCCACCATAATCAGCACAAAACCCAGGGATACATTCTCCCGGATGCGCTTGCGCCAGACAAAACGGAAAATGGACGGGTCAGTGTAGGTGATTTTTCGGTCCAGTACGTCCGATAGTATATCTGCAATCTCGTAGTAGGAGAGGGCTTCGCTGCCTGTAAGCTCGTAGGCTTTGTTGATGTGCCCGGTACTTGTCAGGGTCAGGGCAGCTACGGCACCAATGTCGCGCACATCAATGAAGCTGGTTTTGCCCTTGCCGGCCGGCACGAAGATCTCGTTACGCTCCCGGATTTCCTTTCGGTGGGTGGTGCTGAGGTTCTGCATAAAAAAGCTCGGCCGCAGAAACGTATAGGGGAGGCCAGCTTCGGTAATCAGCGTTTCGATCTTGGCGTGCGGGGTAAGGGGATTGTTTTCTACCCCTTGCAGGGACAGAAAAACCACTTGTTTGGTGCCGGCTCGCTGCATGGCCGCTACAAAGGGCGCAAAGTATTTGGCTACGTCGGCAAGCTGGGGTGGCCGCACCAGCAATACCCGGTCAATGCCTTCCAGGGCGGTGTCGAACGTGCGGGGATTTGTGAAATCCAGCCGGACCAGATCAGTAACAGAGTCGGGCACACCGGCGCGGTCTTCTGCCGGATGGCGAACGCCGGCCAGTACTTCATAACCGCCGGTCTTGCGGGTGGTCAGGGCGTTAATAGTTTCGGTGCCGACGTTGCCGCTGGCACCGGTGATTAATATCCGTTCACTCATGACGGAAAGATAAATGGAAGTTGACAAATCTCCGCCGACAGTTAAAAAAACAGGCAGCCGGCATCTTTTCTGCCAACTGCCTGCTACCTGTGCTACTGAGCACTACCTGCCCCTTAGTGCTTCTTCTTCATCTCCTGCTTCCGCATTGGCATAGTGTCAATTAGCTGGAAGAGTGATTTTGGGTCGACGGGTTCGGTGAAGGTCTTTTTTATAGTACCATCTTTGCCGATCAGCCAGCCCATATAGTCTTCGGCCGGTACCAGTTTAAACTCGCTCTGCATCAGAAATTGGCGGTCGGGTTCCATCAGGGTAGAGGCTACCAGGGCAATGATTTCCATATCTCGCTCCCGGAATTCATCTTCCACCGCTCTAAAACTATCCTGTTGTTCGATCAGGTAATGCTGAGCATCGTCGCGGACGTACACTAGCACCACCCGCGTATTATCCTTTTTTTCGTCGAGAATCGCCTTGAGCGATTTTCGCTGATTTGCTACGCTTTCCATAACGAGAGTAGATCCAATAGTAAGTATCAACAGGATAATCAACCAACGGGAGCGCATAGTGTTTAAACGGTTTAGTCAAACAAATCCTCCGAACGTTCCAGCAGCAGGATAGATGCCTGCGGTACAATCACGTATTTCTCGCCTTCGTATTCCAGTTCAATGGCGTTGCGCTGCAGGTAAATGGCCAGGTCGCCTTCCTGTGCCTGCAACGGCATATATTTTACTTTTTCTTCGGTTTCTTTCCAGGGTTCGTCTTCCACGGCGGCCGGTATCGGGTAGCCCGGCCCCACTTTAATGATATAGCCCGATTGCACCTGCTCGCGTTCCTGCACGGTAGGGGGAAGATAAAGGCCACTTGATGTACGTTCGCTTGGCCCTTTGGGCTTAATCAATACCCGGTCACCCACAACCAGCAGGCGTTTCAGTCGGTTATCTGCCGTTATTTCCATCATACCAATAGTCGATAGTGGTTACTCAATAGTCTTTAGTAAAAAGAATTGTGTTACCCAATGGTTCAAAAATCAGGCAATTTCCAACACTCCGCCATTTTGTCAGCTTCGGATACTATCGACGACTTAACGTCAAACCTCAAACGTCAAACCTCAAGGTACCGGATCATACCCATGCCCTCCCCAGGGATGGCAGCGGCTAATGCGTTTCAGGCCCAGCCGGCCACCTTTTAGAACCCCGTACTTTTGCACCGCCTGAATCATATACTGCGAACAGGTAGGGGTGTAGCGGCACGCATTCGGGAAATAGGGCGAGATGGCGGCCTGATAAAATCGAACAAAACCAATCAGCACAAGCTTCATAGCCGGTTACCGGAAAACGTTTATATTTGTCGGCAAACGATTGAACCAACACCAATCGCTGCCAGATCTTCCTCGTTTAAACAAAAACGACTTCGAAAACAATCCGTTATGCTCCAATACATTATTTGGGATGTCGATCCCGAAATTTTTCACGTAGGTTCTTTCTCCGTCCGCTGGTATGGTCTTCTGTTTGCCTTGGGTTTTCTGATTGGTATGCAGATCATGGTGCGGATCTTTAAAACAGAAGGTAAACCGGTTGAAGATACCGACACCCTGTTGTTGTATATGGTAATCACCACCGTGCTGGGTGCCCGGATTGGGCACTTTCTGTTTTATGAACCTGAGTTTCTGCTTAAAAATCCCCTGCAGGTACTCTTGCCACCCTACAGTGGCCTGGCCAGTCACGGTGCCGGCATCGGTATCATCACAGGCTTGTGGATTTACTCCCGCCGGGCCACCAGCCGGAAGACCGGGCAAACCTTTTTGTGGGTACTCGACCGGATTGCCATTGTGGTTGCGCTGGCCGGTTCGTTTATCCGGTTCGGTAACCTGATGAACTCGGAAATTATCGGCAGACCTACCAACCTGCCGTGGGGTTTTGTGTTTGTCAGGGCCAGAGACGAGTTTCCGATTTTTACAGACTCGGCATTTAGCAGTACCCTCAAAGCGAACCCGGCCCGCTTTGAGGAGGTTATAACTTCTATAAAAAATGGAACCGTAAATCTTGATTATATGCTGGTGAGCCGCCACCCGGCGCAGTTATACGAATCTATTTCCAGCCTGATCCTGTTCCTGATTCTGCTGGGCCTCTGGAACCGGTATAAAGCCCGTACTCCCCGCGGTCTGCTGTTCGGGCTGTTTATGGTCTGGATTTTTACCTTGCGTTTCCTTTACGAATTCCTGAAAGAAAATCAGGAAGCATTCGAGAACACGATGGTCCTGAACATGGGGCAGATTCTGAGCATACCGGCTGTGCTGCTGGGGCTGTTTTTCCTGATCCGGAGCTTTCGGAGCCACCCGCAGGTAAACAGTTCCGTTCCTCAGGAGTAAGTAATTATTAGCATAGCGATGCCTTATTACGGGTTTTAGATGGATTGGTAAAGGAAGGTACGGTCAATTTTATTGGGTAGCGGTCCGTTGCGGGTGAGTTTCAGTTCGGCCAGCGCCACACCGGCAAAGGCGCATTGTTCCGGCGTTTTGCCATCGAGCCAGGCCGTCAGAAACCCCGCCCAGTAGGCATCGCCCGCACCGGTAGCATCTTTCACCTCAATGCGCCGGCCAGGTATCCGGACGCGCTGCCGCCCCTCGTCGTACGATACCAGACTCCCCTCGGCTCCCAGCGTCAGGCACACCAGACGGGCACCCATTTCGTGGAAATCGCCAATGATCCGGTCGGTCGACTGCGAGCTACCGTACAACCGGGCCGCATCATCTTCGCTGAGTTTGACAAACGCTTTAGCCGCGCAATAATTCTGAATAACCCGCCGGGCACCATCGCGGTCGGGCCAGATTTGGCCGGCATAATTAGCATCAATGGACACCTGAGCCCCGAAGCGGCACGCCCGGCCGGCTGCCTCTACAATGGCATCCTGTGCGGGTTGCCTGCTCAAAGCAAAGCAGGTAGTATGGAAAATAGCCGATTGGTGCAGCAAATCGTCCGGTAGATGCTCAGGCCGGATTTGGCAGTCGGCCTGGCGGTAGGCGATAAAGTCGGGCGTTCCCTTTGTGCGCGATACCACCACAATACTGGTTGGTACCGCTGCATTGTCGACAATGTAGCGGGTATCCACGCCCGCTTCGGCCACGCGCTGTTTCAGGTAAACGCCCAGATTATCCTGGCCAACGCCGGCTACCAGGGCGGTTCGGTTACCCAGTCGGGCCATATTGGCAGCCATATTGGCCGGGCTGCCGCCCTGGTAGCGGTGAAAATCACGGCTATCCAGCAGGCTGCCGGCCAGGTCGTGGCCGATCAGGTCCACCAGCAGTTCACCCACTGCCAGCAGTGCATAGGTGCGGTCGAGGGCGGGCGAGCCGGTTTGATTCGGTTGGTTCACAGAACGTAGTTCGGTCTAAACAGCCAAATAGAGTTAGTTACCACCTGGGCCGGTGGGGAAGGCGGCCTTCTCGCTGCGTACGGTTTCCTTCACGAAGAAACAGGCTCCGGCGGCCAGAAACAGGCAGATACCACATAGCACCAGCGCATTGCGCGGATCGCTGCCCAGTACACTATCATACAGGAACGGAATGGTAACCATATTGATGATCTGCGGCACCACAATAAATCCGTTGAAAATACCCATGTATACGCCCATGCGTTCTTTCGGTACCGAGGTCGACAGCATCACATAGGGCATCGACATAATAGAGCCCCAGGCTAGTCCAACCAGCGTCATACCGATCACAAAGATGCTTTTATCGTTTGACAGCAGCATCGACAGAAAGCCCAGTCCGCCGATGGACAGAAACAGGGCGTGCGTACCCCGACGGCTGATGACTTTGGCAATGGCCGGCAGAAAAAACGAAATACCGAAACAGCCTACATTAAACAGCGCAAAGCATAAACTGCCCCAGCGGGTACCTTCGGCAAAGCCGGCAGAATCGGCATCCGGCGCATTGTAGGCATGGCGGGCAATAGCCAGCGACAGGTACTGCCACATCAGGGGCAGGCCATACCAGGTAAAGAACTTCACCCACCACAGTTGCCGCATGGTGGGCGGCATTTCGCGCAGGGCGTGGGCTACTTCTGTAAACGCGCCCAGTACCCCACCGCCTTCTTTCTTCTGGCGCTCAAACTCCGCCATGTTTTCGGGCGGGTATTCATCCGTTGTGTACACGGTCCAGAGAACCGCCCCCAGCACGGCCACGGCTCCGATATAAAAAGAATACTTTACAAAATCCGGAATATTGTTGGTGCCGGCGGCCGCAATGGTGAGCCCAAAAACAGGCAGGATAAACGGCATCAGATTGGCCAGCGTCTGCCCGAAGCCAACAAAGAAGCTCTGCACGGCGAACCCCAGCGTCCGCTGCTGTACATTGAGCTTATCGCCGATAAACGCCCGGAAGGGTTCCATCGTTACGTTCAGACCAGCATCCAGCAGCCACATCAGGCTGGCCGCCATCCAGAGCGCCGATGAGTTTGGCATCAGAATGAGGGCCAGGCTGGTAATAAGTGCCCCAATCAGAAAATATGGTTTCCGGCGACCCCAGCGTGCCGACCAGGTGCGATCACTCATAGCACCAATAATGGGCTGGATTAGCAGACCCGTTACCGGCCCCGCCAGCCATAGTGCCGGAATGGCTGCTTCATCGGCGTCCAGGTAGCGGAAAATAGGACTCATATTGGCCTGCTGAAGCCCAAAGCCGTACTGAATGCCCAGAAAGCCAAAACTCATGTTCCAGATCTGCCAGAAACTCAGGGAAGGCTTATCGGTCGGTCTGTCGGTTACCGGCTTCTCAATTTTCTCATGTTGCATAGGTTTTCGAGATTTTCAGCGGTCAGTTTTGCCTGAAAAAAGGCAATGATACTAATTACTTTGGAGTATTTAAAGATAATATAGACTATCAAAGCCAGTGAGAACAGGAAAAAACGGTTCCCCTGAGACCGCACCTGCCGGGGCATCCACCGGTTCGGCAGGTGCGGTCAACAGTGATTGATGCACCGATGCGAACCTTTCTTCCTAATAATATGTATATTTGTTACAAATCAAGCGGTTTGCTGGCCAGGGAAGTAAGGTCAGCTTTCTTACAATTAGATCAACGCTGAACCTTGACATTTAACGAATTTAACCTCCACGACGACCTGCTGTCGGGCGTTGAGGCCATGAACTACAAGCAGGCTACCCCCATTCAGGAGCAGGCTATCCCTACAATTCTGGCCGGTAAAGACTTAATCGCCTGCGCCCAGACCGGTACCGGCAAAACGGCGGCTTATCTGATTCCATTGCTGGACCGGATCTCCCACGCTAATCACGACCATACCAGTACACTTATTCTGGTTCCGACCCGCGAGCTGGCTAAGCAGATCGACGATCAGGTCGAAGGCTTCGCTTATTTCGTGTCGGCAACCAGCATCGCTATTTACGGGGGTGGCAAAAGCGAGAACTGGGATCAGCAACGGCGGGCCCTCACTACCGGGGCCGACATTATTATTGCCACGCCCGGCCGGCTGATTGCCCATATGCAGATGGGCTACGTCAATTTCGACAAACTGGATTACCTGGTGCTGGACGAAGCCGATAAAATGCTCGACATGGGCTTTTCCGATGATATTCTGAATATTGTGCGGAAGTTACCCGTTAAACGGCAAACGCTGCTGTTCTCGGCGACTATGCCCAACAAAATCCGGGAGTTTGCCAAACGTATTCTTCAGGAACCGGAAGAAATCCGCCTGGCAGTGTCTAAACCCGCTGAGCGCGTCGACCAGCAGTTTTACCTGGCCTATGACCGGCAGAAACTCCCCTTGCTGGCGCACCTGATGAAGCAGACCGGTGGGGTGCAGAGCATGGTGCTGTTTACTTCCCGCAAATCGAACGTCAATGTCATTGTGCGGGATCTGGTCCGGCTGGGGTACGGTGCCCGCGGTATTTCTTCCGACAGCAGCCAGGATGAACGGGAGGTTGTGCTGCGGGATTTTAAAAACAAACAGTTCCCGATTCTGGTGGCAACCGATGTGTTGTCGCGCGGTATCGACATTGATAACCTGACGCATGTTGTCAACTTCGACATTCCCCGTGATGCCGAAGATTATATTCACCGCATCGGCCGCACCGCCCGTGCCGAAGCGACGGGTACGGCCATTACCTTTATCAGCGATCAGGATCAGGATCGTATTCTGCGCATTGAGCGGCTGCTGGAACATGAAGTGGAGAAGCGGGCCATCACCGAAGAACTGGGTCTGGGCGCAGCTCCTGCGTTTAACCCACGGTTATTTCGGGGGGCACGCGATAAACAACGAAACAAGAAAAGTCGCCGGACTTCCCAATCGGCATCACCAAAACAGGAAGCCACAGCGGTTAACGGAGAAGCCGCTGCTGGTGGCAATAAGCCGGCTCGTTCCAATAAACGGCGGAACAAGAACCGTCGGCCCCGCCCTGGTAACGACAACCCGGGGGCACCTGCTCCGGCCTTTGAGAATACTACCGGTCCGGCAAATACCCTGTAGTTTGTGACCAAACGGCTATATTTGTTGAAACAAACGGCCGGACTGGGTCGCCCCGAATGCTGCTGATTACCTTTTTCTGGTCTTGTCTGTACATGGTGCAGCCGGTAACCATACCGGCACCGGCCGATTCGCTGGTTGTGGTGCGCTCGGTTAATCTGCACGGCAATTACCGCACCCGGGATCGTATTATCCTGCGCGAAATGGCTGTTCACACCGGCGATACCCTAAGCCGTAGTGAACTGCCGGGCAAATTAGCCTGGGATCAGCGCAAAATTTCCAATACCAACCTGTTCATCACGGTTGATGTGGCAGCTACACCCGTGGGCGACAGTACCAGCCTGATTCGCCAGATCGACGTGGATGTCAACATGAAGGAGCGGTGGTACATTTTTGTGATACCCACCTTCGACCTGGCCGACCGAAACATCAACGAGTGGTGGTACGAACGGGGCCGGGACCTGCGACGAACCATCTACGGCGGGCGGGCGAGCTACCGGAATGTCACCGGCGTGGGCGACCGGCTGGCGTTGATTATGGAGTTTGGCTTCACCCGCCGGACCGTGCTGTCCTACGCCCGGCCTTATATCGATCGGGCGCAGCGCACCGGCCTCCGCATTGATTTCAGCTACGCCACCAACCGGGATGTGCCATATCGGACCGCAGCCGATAAGTGGCTGTATTTCCGGAGCAACGACCTGATGCGGGAACGAGCGTATGCGGCCGTTATCCTGACCCGCCGGAACGGTTTCTACCACTTTCACCAGTTCGACAGCCGGTTTTACCAAAATACCATTGCCGATACAGTAGCCCGGCTTAACCCCGATTATTTTCTCGATGGCCGCACGCGCCAGCGTTACCTCCAGCTTTCGTATGTGTATACGTACGACCGGCGCGATGCCGTGGCGTATCCGCTTCAGGGCACCTGGCTGCGACTTACGGCCACGCAGATAGGCGTGCTCCCCACCGATGACCTGCACCAGACCGAGCTATTGGGCGGTCTGACCCGCTTCTGGCCGCTGGGTGGTCATTTTTACGCCAACAGCGGATGGCGGGTTAAATACTCCTGGCCCGATCGGCAACCCTATTTCAATCTGCGGGGCCTGGGTACGCTCGATAATTTTGCGCGGGGGTATGAATTATACGTGGTAGACGGGCAGCGCTATTTTCTGTGGCGGAACAACCTGAAGTATCAGCTCTTCAACGTTCGCAAGCAACTGAAGTGGGTGCCGGTGCGCCAATTCAATACCCTGCCGCTGGCTGCGTACGTCAACGTTTTTGCCGACGCCGGTTATGTGGGCAGCACGGTGGCCCGGCAGTATGAGAGCCGGCTGGCCAATACCTGGCTGCTGGGTACCGGTGTCAGCCTGGATGTGGTAACGTTCTACAACCTGGTGGGGCGGTTCAGCTTCTCGCTAAACCGGCAGGGACAGACCGGCTTTTTTGTCAATATCCTGCAGGAGATCTAAACCGGACAGGCGGAGAAGGTGTCGGTAAAATACTGAAAAATGCGTAAATTTGAGCTTAAGTTCTGAGGAAAATACAAAATGAGCATACATCAGGAAATCGGCCGTCGCCGGACGTTCGCCATCATCAGTCACCCGGATGCCGGTAAAACTACGCTGACGGAAAAACTGCTGCTGTTTGGCGGAGCCATTCAAACCGCCGGGGCCGTAAAATCCAATAAAATAAAAAAGTCGGCAACCTCCGACTTCATGGAGATCGAAAAGCAGCGGGGTATTTCCGTTGCCACATCGGTGATGACCTTCCATTACAACGATCTCAAAATAAACATTCTGGATACCCCCGGTCACAAAGATTTTGCCGAGGATACCTACCGGACCCTGACGGCGGTAGATAGTGTGATTCTGGTGATCGACTGCGTAAAAGGGGTGGAGGAACAGACCGAGCGGCTCATGGAGGTTTGCCGGATGCGCGATACGCCCGTAATTATTTTCGTGAACAAACTCGACCGCGAAGGCAAGAATCCGTTCGACCTGCTCGATGAACTGGAGGAAAAACTGAACATACGGGTACGCCCGCTTACCTGGCCCGTCAATATGGGCAGCGACTTTAAAGGGGTATACAGCCTGTATGAAAAGAAGCTTTACTTCTTTAAAGTCAACAAAACCAAAGTGGAAGACGATGTGCTGCCGATTGACCTCGATGGTACACTGCTTGACGAAAAGCTGGGGGCCCGCGATGCCGCCCAACTCCGGGAAGATGTAGAACTGATTGAGGGCGTATATGATCCGTTTGATCCGGACACTTACCGGGCAGGCCAGCTGGCACCGGTGTTTTTTGGAAGTGCTGTCAATAACTTTGGCGTAAAAGAACTGCTCGATACGTTTTGCGAGATTTCGCCGGAGCCCATCAGCCGCCCAACAGACAAACGCGTGGTAAACCCGGATGAAAAGAATTTCAGCGGTTTTATCTTTAAAATTCACGCTAACCTGGACCCGCGCCACCGCGACCGCATTGCTTTTTTGCGCATTTGCTCCGGTAAGTTCGAACGGAATAAGTTCTACCACCATACGCGGCTCGATAAGGATGTGCGGTTTGCCAGCCCTTTTAGCTTCATGGCCGACAGTAAAAGCCTGGTAGAGGAAGGATTTCCGGGCGATGTAGTCGGCCTGTACGATACCGGTACCTTCAAAATTGGGGATACACTCACCGAAGGCGAGGAGCTTCAATTTCAGGGCATTCCCAGCTTCTCGCCCGAAATCTTTAAGGAACTCATCAATACCGACCCCATGAAGTCCAAGCAACTGGAGAAGGGTATTCAGCAATTGACCGACGAAGGCGTTGCGCAGTTGTTTACCCTATCGGTGGGTAACCGGAAAATTGTCGGAACTGTGGGAGACCTTCAGTTTGATGTGATTCAGTACCGGTTGGAGCACGAATACGGTGCCAAATGCCGGTGGGTGCCGATGAACATCAGCCGGGCCTGCTGGATTACCTCCGATGACAAGAAAAAGCTAAACGAATTTATCCGGCTAAAGGGCCTGCAGATCGCCTACGATAAAGACCAGAATCCGGTCTTCCTGGCCGACTCAGACTGGATGCTGCGCATGAACCGGGATAACAACCCTGATATAAAGTTTCATTTGACGTCGGAATTCAAGACCGCAGTTGAGTTTTAAATCGGCTTAATACGCCTTTGTTTCGGGAGAAAAACGCTTTTTTATTTTTTGCTTAAAAATGTTGAACAAACGTTAAACAAAACTGAAGGCAGCCGGGTTATAATAGTATATTTAAAACAATAGGGCTGAGTGCAAAAGTTGTTTGGTAAGAGGTTGAGTTGTACTCAGGTCGAGAGGAGTTAAGGCGTTGTAAAGTAATTGAGACTGAGGGAAAAATAAAGTCCGGCCACCTGGCTGGACTTTATTTTTCCCTCTGAAATAGAAACTAAACTTTCGCAGCTTGATCAGATAAACGTCCGGTGCGGAGTAACAGGGGAGTTTTCGTACTTACCGACAGTCTCCTGGAGTGCAAAGGTTACATAAATGGTGGTTCCTTTGCCTTTTTGGGAGTCTATCCAAATCTGTCCCTGATGAATAGCTATGATCCGGTGGGTTAAGGCCAGGCCAATACCATGCCCTTCAATGCCGATTGTTTCTTTAGCCCGGTAAAAAGGATTAAACACATGGGGAAGGTCCGCTTCCGGAATACCGAAGCCCCTGTCAATAAACATCAGTTGAATCTGACCAGTCTGAAAAGAGATCTGCACCAATACACTCTCATTAGAAGAATATTTGCAGCCATTCTCCATTAAATTCTGGAAAGCCGTCTGCAACAGCGACTCTTCAGCCATAATGGTAAGGTCTTCTTCCCGATCGGGCAGGTTCTGGAAATCAATCTGAACCTGATAGCTGGGTGATTTATGCAGCAGATTGCCCCTGGCCTGCCAGAGGAGCTCGTCGATCCGGACGGGTTTAAAGGGCAGGGTAGAGGTATCGGAATTTACCCTCGCCAGTTCGAGCAGGCCGCTAACCAGATTATTCATGCGCTTTACTTCGTCGAGTACCGCCAGTAACGTGGTTTCATATTCAGCTTTGGTTCGCGATTGCATAAGCGTTACTTCAATCTGCCCCATCATAACAGTAAGCGGGGTCCGGAGCTCGTGAGAAGCATGAGAAACAAAACTCTTTTGCGCAACAAAGGCCTCTTCAAGCCGACTAAGCATATTATTGAAAGTATAGGCTAGTTTTGACAATTCATCCCGCTGGGCACCGATCCGAAGCCGGTTATGAATACTGGTGGCTGATATAGCGTTAACCTGATCAATAATCAGTGAGACCGGCCGGATGGTATCGGTGGCAAATACCCAACCCGCAATCCCTACAATGACCAAACTACAGAGCCAGCCGAACAGCAGAATTTGCCGAAGTCGTTGTAATTTGGAAAATCCGAAGTGGTCGTAACCGGAAACAAAAACCAGCAGCGGTTTATCATTCTTATTCCGGAACCGAAGCCCCAGTAATTCCTGGCCATCTTCGCTGAATTTTGCCTGTCCCAGCGTTTGAACCTGCCGAATAAGGTCGCTGGTAATAACAGGTTTGGAAACGCCGTTACGAAAAATAAAACGGCCATTTAAATCAAAAACGGCTATTTGCTCCTCAAAGAGCGGTGGAGTACCGCCCAGCATGTTGGTTCTGGAGCTGGCTTCTCCCCGTAAGACAGCGGAGGCTTTATTCTCCAAACGTTGTTGAAATTCATCCTCTCTGAACTGATCAAACAGGTAATAAATAGAGACGGAGAAAAGCAGCATGATGGAGGCCACCAGCAGCAAAAACAACAGCGTTAAGCGTGTCCGAATAGTCATTCTTCTTTTAACATGTACCCCATCCCGATTACGGTATGAATAAGCCGGGCGGGAAAGTCTTTATCAACCTTCTTTCGAAGGAAATTGACGTAGACATCGATCACGTTGGTGCCTGTATCGAAATGAATATCCCAGACTTTTTCGGCAATATCGATCCGGGATACCACCCGGCCCCGATTTCGCATCAGGTATTCCAGTAACCCAAACTCTTTGGCGGTCAGTTCGATACGTTTGCCACCCCGGCGGGCTACTTTTTCGTTCAGATCCAGTTCCAGATCGGCTACTTTTAATACGTTTGCTTTGACTCCTGTGTCCTGGCCTCGTTTGTACAAGGCACGTAACCGTGCCATTAACTCCCGGAATTCAAACGGCTTAACCAGGTAATCATCAGCGCCGGACTCAAAACCTTCCAGTTTATCTTCAACCGATCCCAGGGCAGTCAGCATCAGAATAGGTGTTTTTATCTGATGCTTCCGCAGCGACTGGGCCAGGTCGAAGCCATTCATCTTCGGCAGGTTTACATCCAGCACGATTACGTCATAGTTGTTGCTCAGCGCCATGGCCTGGCCAATCTGGCCGTCGTAAGCAACATCTACTTCACAGGATTGTTCTTCAAGGCCTCTTTTCACAAATGAGGCTAATTTGGGTTCGTCTTCTACAACCAGAATTTTCATATCTGCAAACTACTTGGTAGTTGCAAATTATAAAAAAACTTTATGTCTATATTTATTTACTGCACAAGTATTCTGAATGCCCGGCAGACAGAAACGTCCGTAATGATCAGTTTTGCCGGATTATGCCCACCTTTCGGTATCCAAAATGCATCAGGTAAATATGGTAGTCACACGTTAAAACGAAGTGAAGCCCAGATTAAAAGCCAGTTAAAGCTGGTTGAAATCAGTGGTATAATGAACCATGAACAAAAAAGCCGACGGAGATTCTCCGACGGCTTTCCGCTTCTATCCACACCATTTCAAGATGTGTTGCCGTATGGCAACCAATCTTGATGTTCAACCTTCCCTTTGTAAAGGATCATTATACTTAACTAAGTAATGTCTTTTTCAGTTTAGGAGAGCTTGCGGTCTCCGCTGATTATCTGATACAAATTTCGCACTTCATTCTTAAAACCAGGTTAACGATGAGTTAAAATTGACTTAATTTCCCTTTGCCGTGTCGGGCTGCCAATTGTCACATACTATACCCCTAAAATAGGGATATACCTGAATCTGACAGTAAAAGTAATAAATAAAATTGAAAAAATGAAATATATGAAGGTTTGCCAACCAGGAAAACTTGCAGGAACTACTTAGGTGAGCTGTTGGGATTATCAATATAGATTTGCCTGTTAATTGGCTGCCCATTCTGATATCCAAATCCCCTATAATCAGGCTTGCGCAAAATAAGCCAGCCCCATCATGGTAACCAGGGCCAGAAGCCGGTAAAAGGTGCCATAAACGGGCTGGGTAGTACGGTGGTATCTCATTGTCTGCATGTAGTGAAAAATGAACACCACAAAGCTGATACAGAATGATTAAAGTGCCTTTAAACAGCTGTTAAATGCTTATTAAAAAACCCTGACTTTTCTGGTCAGGGTTTTTTAATAACGTTGAGTAAATCACTCGATTGTTGCCAGATCTTTAGTCAACTCGGATCGAATCTCTGGTAGAATCAATGCCGGAATGTGCACTGTCGGCCATGTGTTCTACCGATTGATTATACTGATTCTTGGCAGAATCCACATTGCTATTACCATTTTGCAGGTTCTTGTTGGCAAAATCATTTACCTTTGATTTGGCCTGCTCATAGCCTTGTTTCACCTGCTCTACGCTTTTGCTCCATTGGTCCTGGAGATCCTTTGAACGCTTGTCAGCTTCTTCAGTCAGTTTCTTCCGAGTTTCTTTACCACTGCGGGGAGCGGTCAGAATACCTACGGCAACGCCTGTTAATAAACCAGTCAGAAAATCTCTTGTGCTTCGCATACTATTGAGTTATTTAGAGTTCAACATAGATTAGTTCTTTTTAAGCCCGGGGCTCAGATCCTCCCGTATCACCTTTAAAGCGCGACGAGTTGGCGTCCATCATCTCTTTATACTGATCTTTTATATTATCCAGACCTGTCTGTAACTGATCCTGCAGGTCTTTGAAAAAATTATCAGCATCCGTTGATAGCCGTTCACGGGTTTCGCGGCCGCTACGAGGGGCTAAGAGTAAGCCCACCACAGCACCGGTAACTAACCCTACCAAGAGTCCGGGTAACGATCTCATCCTGTTGATTGTTTAGTGTGAATTTGTTACATTAACTAGTTAGAAAATTTCGTACCAAGCCAATTTTTTTGTCCCAATTTGCGCTTAATTAATTAATATTCAGCTTCTTATTCAAGAACCGCTGGTTATATTTTCATTTACTAAGACAATTGATGAGGAAAATTTTCTACATTCGGGAAAATCCATTCCTCACATTGGGCAACGAGTAGTTGCACTCACTTAGTTTAGCTGGGTTCATCCTATATAATATAACTGCCGGCTCTCCTAAATTGTTAACCAAAATATATGTACCACGGTTATTGTCGGTAATCCGGCAGTTAACGTATACCCCCAAAGTTCACGGCATCCTATGAAATGGATTGAGCTAACCTTTCTTGGCTATAGTATTCTTATAGTCCTGGCTTCTTTTATTAATTTGTTACGGATCGACTATTGGTGGATTCGGATGTGGGATTTTCCGCATCTCCAACTAACAGCGCTGGCCTTCCTGGGTTTGTGTGGCTGGCTTATCTGGGTCCATCATTACAATTGGCCAAACTATCTGGTGCCTATCTTCCTGGGGGCAGCTATGGTGTATCAGGCCTGGATGATTGTGCCCTATACCCGTGTGCATCAGGTGCAGGTGCCGCCGGTACAAGTGTCAGATAGCGGGCAGGCAGGCCATGACTTGGCGGAAATAAGTCTGCTTATTGCCAATATATTGATGGAAAACAACCGGTATGGGGATATTTTACAATTGGCACAACAGCAGAATCCGGATATTATTCTGATTCTTGAGGCAAATGAAGGCTGGTGCCAAGCGCTTAAGCCGCTGGAACCTCATTATCCACACCGACTTCTGCATCCTATGGATAATACGTACGGTATGCTTCTGTACTCGAAGTTGCCAGTCCAAAATCCAAAGCTTCGATTCCTGATCGAAAACCATGTGCCGTCAATTCATGCTCAACTAATCCTAAAAAACGGGCAGTCTATTCATTTCTTCGGCGTTCATCCAGAGCCACCAAGTCCAACAGAACATTATCGGTCGACGGAGCGGGATGCGGAGCTGGTCATGGTCGGCCGCGAAGCGCGTCGCCTGAAAGATCCGGTTATTGTGGCCGGAGACCTGAATGATGTGGCCTGGTCGCACACTACCCGATTGTTTCAACGAATCAGCGGGCTGCTTGATCCACGCGTAGGCCGGGGTTTGTTCAATACCTATCATGCGCAGTACTTTTTCGTACGTTGGCCGCTCGATCACATCTTTGTCTCGAAGCACTTTCGGCTGGTTCATATTGAACGGATGCCGGCCTGTGGGTCCGATCATTTTCCAATGTTTGTTACCTTACAGCTTAATGCTGCAGCTAATACCCCAACCGACCTGCCCAAGCCGGATGAAGACGATCTTGAAGAAGCGGCTGAGAAGGTGGATAAAGCAAAAGAAGACTAATAGCCAACAAAAAAATCCCTGCACTCAATAATGGTGCAGGGATTCCGTACCCACCGTAACTTGTACTTAACCTAAAATGAAACCACCTAAACCTAAACGTACCACTCTATTAGGAGTTCTGTTTATGGATACAGCAAATAAAGGAAATTAGTTGCTGATTCATATCTTAATTTTAGTAAACGGCTGCTCACACGCCCCGGCCTTGAATTAAACGCAGCACAACAGCGATGATGGCAATTACCAGCAGCACATGAATGATATTACCCAATCCGAAGCTGTTGAAACCCAGAAGGCCTACCAGCCAGATGATAATCAGGATAACTGCAATTGTGTAAAGTAAATTTCCCATAACGTGCTTTGAGTAAACCAGACGTTTTGTGTCTCTTGCTCGCTTTAGTCTATTGAAAAAGTTGTGCCAAAACAACGGCCACCTGCCAATATGCTGGCTTTTGAGCGCTTTATATTTGTAAATGAGGTAAATATAGTCCTAAGAGTATGGCTGATCAGGGCTATCTGATGGAGCCAACGGCCGTCTTATTGTGGAATTTCATCTACAGATGTAGAATAATGTGTAGAAAATCAACTCAGTTCGCTTACCGTCAGTGTCCTGAACCGTTGTATAAAAAAAATATTAAATTCTGTAAGTACCTTATTTTTCGCGTTTTAGACTTATTTGCGCCTGCTGATGATGCCTCACTCCGGAGTTAGGCATCATATTTTATAGCAATTCAGATAAGAAAAATGATACGTACTAATGACTGGGGCAAGGACGTTGGGCGTCGGCGCAAATTCACAGCAAAGACCGGCCGTAATGACGAATATAAATACAAATAAGCGAGTGCTGATCGTTGATGACGAAGCAGACATCTGTTTGCTGCTGTCCGGGTTGCTTCGTCGGCTAGGCTATCAGCCAACTTGTGCGCATTTCCTCGAAGAAGGAAAAAAATGTATCAATAAACAACAATTTGATGCGGTCTTTCTGGACCTGAACCTTCCCGATGGTTTAGGGTTCGACCTGCTTCCGGTGATCAAACAGGAAGGCGCGCCTACTAAAGTTGTTATGATCAGTGCGTTTGATGGGATGGCTGAACGCAAACGAGCATCGGAACAGGGAGCTGATTACTTCATGGGGAAGCCTTTCTCCCGTCGAACGGTTGAACAGGCCCTACAGTTTATAAAACTTTAATGTGTATATTTGTTTAGAAGAGCCTGTTCTGATAGGCTCTTTATGTTGTTTGATAACAGACCAGTTTGAGTGTAAGTAGGATCATTCACCCACTGCTAAGCTCAGGGCCTGTGTAAGACCGGGATTTTCCGAACAGGCATTCGTATATGGAAAAAATATTGATTGTAGACGACAATAACGATATTTGCCTGCTCCTCGAACGTTTTCTTAGCAAGCAGGGATACAAGACGGCTTCTGCGCAAAGGGGCGAAGACGGGCTGTCGTTGTTGCGCAAAGACGCCTATGAATTAGTTATCTGCGATTTTAAGCTGCCCGACATCGATGGACTGGAGATGCTCCGCCGGATAAAGGTACTGGACCCTACCACAGCCGTGATTATCATCACTGGCTATTCTGATGTTAGGGTGGCGGTTCAGGCGGTGAAACATGGTGCGTTCGATTATGTAACCAAGCCGCTTTATCCGGACGAAATTCTGTACACAATTAAGAGCGCGCTTGACCGGCGCAGCCAGCAGTTGACCCAGCCCGTATCGGATGAGGATGAGACACCAGCCCCGGCTAAAGCAACCAGGGCGGCTAAATCAGCACCGGCACCCAACGGCAAGCGGTTTATTTATGGTAAAAGCCGGGTGGCGGAGCAGCTTCAGAAACACATAGACCTGATTGCGCCGACGAATATGTCGGTGATTATTACCGGCGAGACCGGAACCGGAAAGGAATTTGTCGCCAATGCTATCCACCTGAAAAGTAAACGTGCCGAGAAACCATTTGTAGCCATCGATTGCGGAGCGTTGTCGAAAGAATTGGCCGGCAGCGAATTATTCGGGCACGTTAAAGGCTCCTTTACCGGTGCAATGGCCGATAAAGTGGGTAGTTTTGAAGTGGCAAATGGGGGTACGCTATTTCTGGACGAAATTGGGAATCTGTCCTATGAGAACCAGATCAAGCTGTTGCGGGTGCTGCAGGAGCGAAAAATCAGGCGTATCGGTAGTAACCAGGATATTTCAGTTGATGTGCGCATAATCTGCGCCACCAATGAAGATCTGCGCGATGCGGTGCGTCAGGGGCGCTTCCGTGAAGATATTTTTCACCGGATTGATGAGTTTCGGATCGAACTGGCTCCGCTGCGCGAACGCCGGAGCGATATTATGATTTTTGCGGAGCATTTTCTGGACCTGGCCAACCAGCAACTGGAGAAGGAGGTGCGGGGTTTTGACGATGAGGTTAAGGAGAAACTAAAAGAATATTACTGGCACGGTAACCTCCGCGAATTGCAAAACGTAATAAAGCGGGCGGTGCTGCTGGCCCAAGAGGACCTGGTTACGGTAGATTGTCTGCCGCCGGAGATTGTTAATCCAACCTATCTGACTGCCGAAGATACAGGTCAGGTGGCGGCTGTTGCCGGCGAAGCCTTGCGGCCCGGCGCTCCGCCTATTGTTCAGCAGGCGAGTAACCTGAAATCGGTTTCGGAAAACGCCGAGCGGGCCGCTATTCTGAAAGTGTTGGAAAAAACAGGATATAACAAAACCAAAGCCGCCGAAGTACTGAACATTGACCGCAAAACGCTGTATAACAAATTAAAGGCATACGATATTCATTTATAACCTCTTAATCGGGATTCAGCCCGTACGTACGGAAAAGCCACTGAATTTAATCAGTGGCTTTTCCTGTTATCTAACCTGTGCTTTGCTGTTATCGTATACTGTAACCGATCGATACCATACCCACGGCGTTCCGAGCGTCGCCGAGAAACAGGCGGGCACCTTCAGTATTGGTAATCCGGTTCAGGCCCTGTCCGTAGCGCAGACCCAGGAACGCTTTGCCGAAGTAGATATTTACACCACCGGCGAGGCCCAGATCAAATTTGTTGAAATCATTGGTATTCAGGCGTTGGCTACCAGTCCCAAACGTGCCCTCCGAGTTCATATTGGCGCTGAGCAGGTACGCTCCATACGGACCAGCCTGTAATTCAACGCTCGGACCTACCTTAAATGTAGCCAGAATAGGTAATTCGAGGTAGTTGAGCCGGAAGGTGTTGCGTCCCTGGAAAAAGGCTACATTGTAATTGGCAGATGCGCCTTTGGCCGTATACAGGAGCTCCGGCTGAATGGCAAAGAAATCGCCGGCCGGAATCTGAGCGAATACACCAGCGTGGAAACCATAGGCTTCTTTGCGATTATTAACATTCTGCAGATCGAGCGTACTGGCGTTGAAACCGCCTTTGATCCCAGCCCGGACAGCAGTGAACGTTGCCGTTTGGGCCTGTGATGAGCCTGAAGTGAAAACCATACAGCCGGCAGTGGTCAGGCCAGCCAGAATCAATTTAATAACTATTTTTTTCATAGGTAATAAGTTGGATAGATGGAGAAAGGTTAGTCTTCCTCATGGCGAGTTAGTAAAAATCTCATGCCAGAACACCAGCGCTCTAGGTCAAAATGTGTCTAATGGATTGAGAATAAAAGCATTATAAAGAGCTGCCTGCTGTATTTTTATATTAGCTACTAAAAATAATTCTGTTTATTATGCGTAAACCTTTCTACAGTTTGAGTAAAGAATTGTTCACCCGCGAGGCTTACTGTAAACAGGCCAACAGCATGAACAGGGGCATACTTTATTCGGCGTACAGGATAGAATTTTTGAAAGAGATGTCCTTCGTAATGGTTAGATAGATATATTTGACTGGAAGCCTTGACACCTCTCTCCGACAATCCAGCTGTAATCTGAGGAAGGCTAACCTACAGGCTACCACTTTTACTATATTAATCGTAATTTTGGACAGGAAACAGGAGAATAACCCGTCAGAAGGAGTAATATAATGACCTAAGATTCGGGTGGCCGTTCTGGAAAACTAAATGTCCTTCATATTCCGTAAGCTAGCTAAAATGACAATATTAATCGCCGACGACGACGCAGATGATCGTATGTTTCTGGAGCAGGCGTTACGCTCTATCGGGTATTCGCACGATATACAATTTGTGGAAGATGGAGAACAGTTGATGGACTATCTTAAACAGCAGGGGATGTATACCGAGGCCAATGCTCCGTGGCCTAACCTAATCATACTTGATTTGAACATGCCCCGCAAGAATGGCTTTCAGGCCCTTGAGGAAATTAAAGCGGATGCCCGGTTGCGCCGGTTGCCCGTTGTGGTGATGACCACCTCCTCGGCCGACGAAGATGTACTGCGTACGTATAATCTGGGAGTTAACTCCTACATCACCAAACCCTTCAATTTTAACCGCCTGATTGAAATGATGGGGGCACTGAAGACGTACTGGATTGATACTGTCAAATTACCTGAATAGATCAGCGCGATGAATGTTAAAGTAAAACCACTCGACGTTAACGATAAACAAAACACCATAAAAGTGTTGCTGGTGGAAGATGACGAGGATGATTATGTGCTGACCAGAACCTTAGTCTCTACCAAAGAAAACGCCAATATCCGGCTCGACTGGGTGGATAACTACCCGGCTGCAGTAGACGCCGTCTGCCAGAATAATTACGATGTGTACCTGGTCGACTACCGATTGGGTGAGAATACCGGGATTGACCTGATTCAGGAGGCTACCCGGGCCGGCTGCCATGCTCCTATGATTTTGCTGACTGGGCAGGACGACCTTTCTGTCGACCTGTCGGCGCTTGAAAAAGGAGCTGCCGATTATCTGGTGAAAGGCCGGATAGACGCTCAACTGCTGGGCCGCAGTATCCGGTATGCCCTGAAACAGGCCGAAGTGTTAAGCGAACTGTCTGAGAAAGAAAATAAGTATCGTTCGCTGTTTGAACGGTCTATTGATGCCATTTTTGTGACCGACAGCCAGTTGCGTTTTCAGGATGCCAATCCGTCAGTGCAACATCTGCTTGGCTACAGTCGCGATGAACTGAAATCACTGAATCCGTTGCGACTGTTTGCTGCCGGCGATGATTTCCGGAAACTGCGGTTTTACGTGCGCGAATACGAGCAGGTGAAAGATTTTGAAACCGTTTTGATTAGTAAAACAGGTCGTAAGCGCGACTGTCTGGTTTCGGTCTGGGCGGTAGAGGACGGCAGCGGTAAACCCGAATGGTACCAGGGTATTGTGCGGGATATTACCGATCAGAAAAAGGCACAGCAGGAGCTGATTATTGCCGAGAAGCTGAGCATGACCGGCAAAATTGCCCGCAGTATTGCCCATGAGGTGCGGAATCCGCTCACAAATCTGAGCCTGGCCCTGGATCAGTTACGCGAGGAGCTGCCGCCCGAGGATGATTACTACACAATGTATACCGACATTATACGCCGGAACGTGGACCGCATTGGGCAGTTGATTACCGAAATGCTCAATTCTTCAAAGCCCAGAGATCTGGACCGCAAGCCGCAGGATGTGAATAAGGTTGTGCAGGAAACGCTTCAGCTCGTATCTGACCGCCTGAAACTAAAGTCTATGCTGTTATCCACTGATTTTGGCACCGAAGACTGTACCGCGCTTATTGACCGGGAGCAGGTAAAGACGGCATTGCTGAATATTTTTATTAACGCCGTAGAAGCGATGGAGCCGGGTAAGGGAATTTTGACGGTGCGCACCCGCTGCACAGACGATGATAAAGTGTGTATCACTATTCTGGATAATGGTAGCGGTATCAGTGAGGAAAACCGGCAGCGATTGTTTGATCCATTCTTTACCGGCAAACAGGGCGGTATGGGACTGGGCTTAACAACTACCCAGAATATTGTAAACAGCCACCGCGGGAGTATTGAGGTAGAAAGTCAGGTTGGGCAGGGCACTACGTTTCGCCTGAATTTCCCCCGCTAGCCTGCCCAAAAGTATAGCCTGCAGAAAAAAAGAACGGGTTACGCCTAAACAGGTGTAACCCGTTCTGGTTTAGCGTATAAGAAAGCCCTCTGCCGCCGGAATATAAAACAGGTGGCAGAGGGCCGACGAAAAATAACTGAATAATATACGTCAGGAGAGATTTAGTACGTAAATTGCTTGGATTTTTCTGGCAAAATAAGACTCAATCGTTATGAAAACGCCTTTGACAAATTTACTATATGTTCTAAGCATAAGCTGCTTTTGCAGCGTTGCGCAAGTGGGTTGCGATTCAGCGGCTCAGCGGGAGGCTTCTGTTGCCAGGCCCAAACAGGAGGCTAAGGCAGCGCTAAAACCGGCTACGAAGGAAATAACACCCGCCGGGAAACGGAAACCGATTGCGGCTCGGCAGGATACCGTTCGGCAGGAGCTTCAGCCGGCAGAGGAATCGTTGGTTAACGTTCAGGAACAACCGGCCGATGAACCTCAGGAATCAGCGATTGGCTGGGATAACGAGCGGGAAGAATTGCGGAAGAACATAAAAGCTGAGATTGAAGCAATTGAAACCAAAATAGACGATATAAAGGGTGAAATCGACGGTGCCGGTCCCGATGTGCGTACGCGCTGCCAGCGGGCCATTAGTGAGCTTCGGTACGAACGGGCGAAACTGAGTACTCAGCTTAAAGTGCTTGGCGTTGCCCGGAAAGATAACTGGGAGAAGGTCAGAAACCGTATCAATAACGCTATTCAGGCTACCGATGAACGGGTCACCCATGTTTCTGAACAGATTGCCCGTTAATGCCTTATAGTAGTAGAAAATAAATACGTTAAAGCCGGCCGGTCTCGCAACCGGCTTTTTTGGTTGCAGACTGTGTAAATTATTACACATCCACTCCATATTTTCCACACCCAACGGCTCTTCTGTTTAGGTGCCGGCCAGGCATTTAGGCCAGGTATGGTTATCTAAAATGTTGATAAATAAACACTTGCTGTATAGTTGATTTTTTTTTCCACAAAAAGCCGGGGCTGGCATAATTATCTCACTGGAAAAAGCAAGACCTGTAAGCAACAACTATATGACGTGGAGTGCAACACATTTTCCGGCTGCGATGCGATCGCTAAATCCCAGCACCCGAGCCAAAGCTATTGAGATAGCCAATGACCTGCTAAATCAGGGTGATATGGATAAGCATGAAGTAATTGCCACCAGCATTGCCGAAGCCCGAAAGTGGGCTCGCCGGGGGTATGCAGATACCGATCGGAACGGAACGTATATGCCACGCAGGTTTTGATTCCATCATCAACTATTGTAAAGAAGACAAGCCATGATTTGGAAGAAAGAGATTTACGAAACCCTGACCAGTTGCGCTACATTATGCGACGAATTTGCGACAGAATGTTCCCGTTCAACCGATATTGAAAATTGGTATCGTTGTATATTCCTGAACCTCGATTGCGCCGACATCTGCCGTCAGGTGGCAATGTTGTACGTGCGTGGCTCGGAAAATACGCGTTTGCTGGCTAAGACCTGCATTGAAGTTTGCGAAAAATGCGCTGAAGAAACGTGTAAGTTCGATTCAGAACGTTGCCGGCAGGTGCATGCTATGTGCCTCCAGACTATCCAGAGTTGCATTGGTATTCTGGGCATGGCGCAGGATCAGGAACTGGAATCGGCAAACCCTAGCGTCACCCCAACCTCGCTGTTTTACGGCATTGACCTGCGGGAAACATTACATAATTAAGCTCGTTGTACGTTTAAAGTTTGAGGTTGCTTCGCCAGATTTACTTCAAAGGGTAAACGTCAAACCTCAAACCAAATAATATTGCCGGAAAATCCGGGAACAGGGTTGTTGGTAGTGAGCGGTTGCGGAAAGTATAGTATGCTGTCTTAAATACCTGCGGAAGCTGTAGAGTGAAATCTGAGCGGAATAGTAACCACCAACAACCCGAATCTCCCGGATTTTCCGGTATTTTTTTCACCCCGGCCCGGATCCCGGCGCTCGGGCAAAACCTATGGAACGTTATGGACGCTAAAGAACAGAAGAATCCGCAGATGGAGAAAGTCAAAGAAATGATCGAGGACATTCGGATCGGGATGCTGACGACTATCGACGAAGACGGTAGTCTGGTCAGCCGGCCAATGGCCTGTATGCAGATTGACGAGAACGGCTCCCTGTGGTTTTTCACCAAAAAAGACTCGCCTAAGACGGATCAGATCGAACACCATGAGCATAAGGTAAACGTGAGTTTTACCGATGTAGGTGATGCCGATTTTGTGTCTATCTCGGGTACGGCAACAGAAATCTACGACCGGGCCAAAATCAATGACCTGTGGTCGCCGGCGGCCAAGCCCTGGTTCCCCGACGGCAAAGATGATCAGAGTCTGATTCTGCTGCGCGTCGACACGAAAATGGCCGAGTATTGGGATTCGACTGCCAGCCGGATGGTTCGCCTGATGGAAATGGCACGGGCTGCGGTAACCGGCGATACGTACAAGGAAGGTGAAAACAAAAAGGTCTATAATTAAGTACTCTCATTGATAGTATCTGGAAGGAGCCCCGCAAGGCTCCTTTTTCTGTGGTCATTGCGTCGCGTTCGCTTAAGCGTGTGTTTTTATTTATTTTTTGACCAGGTACCCCGCCTGGTATGCCGAAGAAAAAGTCCGCTATCGCCGGGTACCTATAAGGGCTAATGGTGGTTTGAGAGTGAGAAAGCGGGGTGTGCAGATTTATTTTTTGAACTATGATTGTTACATCAACAGATACGGGCTGGGAGGTTATTCACCAGCAGGCGCATGGCTTACTGGCGTTTCAGCTGGCTATGCAGTGGCATACTGACAAACGCCCCATACATTGGCACGAAACGCTGGTGGCGCTCACCGAACACGATGATGGTCAGGACCCCTGGGAAGGCCAAAATCATCTCACCACGGCCGGTGCCCCTATGGATTTTCAGATCCTGGAGTATTCTGTAGAGCAGTGCCGCAATATGATCCGGATCGGGCTGGAAAAGAGTCGCTGGAACGCGCTGATGCTGTCTATGCATACCAGTTTTTTATACGAATCGAAACGGGGGCAGGACCCGGAGCTGGATGCCTACCTGGATCAGCAGCGCAAAAACCAGCAGATGTGGCGAAAACAGTGCCAGGCTAGTAAACTGGAGGCCGAATATGCCTATAACTTTTTGCAGTGGTGCGATGCCTTATCGTTGATTCTTTGTCAGGGGCAGGTTCCCCCCGAAGAGCGACGGCTGGAAGTGAGTGCCGGGCCGGATAAGGTGCCGTATTTTATTCAGCAGCGAAAAGATAATACGCTGCTGATTAATCCCTGGCCGTTTCAGGATTCTCAGTTTGCCGTGCATGTGGAGATTCACCAAGTGCAGCAGCTTCGCTTCCGCAACGATCAGGAATTGTTTGATGCCCTGCAGGAAGCGCCGGTAACACAAGGCGAATGGGTGTTCCGGAAATAAGCTGTTTTAAGGATTTTCTATAGGTTTTTTAACCTACCTTTAAAGTAGGCTTTGTGCTTTTAGAGGATATTTGTGCAGGTTTTCTCGCTAAGGTACAGTTGGGTATGAAGAAAAAACATGTTTTGCTGGTTACACTTTTGGCGCTGCTCTCCGTGAATGGGTATTCCGTTAGTCAGCCGGCCGATGCTATTGTAGGTCGCTGGTTTTTTCCGGCCCGTCAATCTTCCATTGAACTTTACCGGTCCGGCGATCGCTATTTTGGCCGGATTACCGAGGTAGGCGGCAACTGGAAAGGAAAATTCAACGGTACTAAAGATCAGTTGGTACTGACCAATCTGACATTCAACGGCCGCGAATGGTCGGGAGGAGAGCTGATTCATCCGCAAACTGGCTCCCGGTACGATGTAGCCCTGAGTATGCAGAACCCGCAGAACGTACTTGTAACCGTTTACAAAGGCGTTCGGCTGTTGCATAAAGAGTATGAACTGGTGCGGGAGAAGTAACTCCGCCACCGTGTAGAGCAGACAATACATATTGGATATAAAATGAAAAAGCGGCCCGTTGCTGAGCCGCTTTTTCTGAACGCAGGTTGTTGTCTATTAAAGTGCCCGCAGCAGCAGGATAGACCGGCCCGGTACCGGTAGCTCCCTGCCACCCGGTATCGGCTTGGTTTTCGGACGGATTGCTCCGGCGGTGGTATCCACCAGCACCTCCCAGGCTTTTTGTTTTTTGCCCAGTTCGGGAAGAAAGAAAGGTACATCGTCCCAGTAGCTGTTCAGAATCCACAGCAGACAGTCGTTGTTGATATCTACGCCATCCGGGTCCAGTTCGGTTACTTTCGAGCCGTCGATGAGCAGGCCCATGCAGCGGGTGCCGGGATCGTTCAGGGTCTTTTCGGTTACCGGCTGCCCATCCGGACGCAGCCACTCGATCTGCCCGTGTTCGTAGAACTTACGGCGGTGAAACAGGGGCATCTCATGCCGGAGCGCTGCTAACTGACAGCTAAAATCGTACAGGGCTTGCCGGTTCTCGTCCCAATTCCAATCCATCCAACTGATTTCATTGTCCTGATTGTAAGCATTATTGTTGCCGTTCTGGGTGCGGCCGCATTCGTCGCCCATCACCAGCATCGGCACCCCCTGGCTCAGGAACAGAGTAGCCAGGAAATTACGCTTCTGGCGTTCGCGGAGTTCAATAATGGCCTTATCGTCGGTCGGGCCTTCGGCACCACAGTTCCAGCTCAGGTTATCGTTGTGGCCGTCGCGGTTGTCTTCGCCGTTTGCTTCGTTATGTTTGTCGTTGTAGCTGACCAGGTCATTCAGCGTAAAGCCGTCGTGGGCCGTAATCAGGTTCACGCTATGCGCCGGCGAGCGGCCATCATTGCCGTACATATCAGGGCTCCCCAGCAGCCGTAAGGCCAGATTTTGCGCTTGTCCTTCGTCGCCTTTCCAGTAAGCCCGCACCGTATCGCGGTATTTGCCGTTCCATTCGGCCCAGCGCACAGGGAAATTACCCACGTGGTACGACTGAATATCCCAGGGTTCGGCAATCAGTTTGACCTCGCACAGAACCGGGTCCTGCGCCACCACATCCAGAAACGACGATAGGCTCTGCGAAATATCCTCACCCCGGATCAGGGCCGCTGCCAGGTCGAAGCGAAAGCCATCAACGTGCATTTCGCTCACCCAATAGCGCAGGCTGTCCATCACCAGTTGGAGCGCCCGTGGGTTGGTCAGATCCAGTGTATTACCGGTGCCGGTATAATCCATGTAAAACTGCATCTGATCGGCCACCTGCCGGTAGTACGATCGGTTGTCGATGCCCTTCAGTGACAGGGTAGGGCCCATATGGTTACCCTCGGCGGTGTGGTTGTACACCACATCCAGAATAACCTCAATGCCGGCCTTGTGCAGCGCTTTCACCATTTCCTTGAACTCGGTTACTTGCCGGCCCATAGTGCCCGAAGCTGAGTAGCCGTTATGGGGAGCGAAGAAGCCGATACTGTTGTAGCCCCAGTAACTTTCGTCGGTAAACTGATGAATAGGCATCAGTTCCACCGCCGTTACGCCCAGCTTCTTCAGGTAGTCGATGCTCTCCGGACTACCCAGTCCCGCGTAGGTGCCCCGCCGTTTTTTGGGAATGGTTGGGTGCTGGTAGGTAAAGCCTTTCACGTGCAACTCGTAAATTACCGAATCATGCATCGGAATGTTTGGTCGCTCGTCGTCTTCCCAGTCAAACTCCGGATCGATTACAATGCTTTTGGGGGCTGTCGGGCCACTGTCTTCCTGGCTGGGGAAGAGAAACCGGTCATCAGAGTCAAGCTGGTAGTCGTAGCCTAATTGCTTATCATCGTGAACTACCAGGGCATGAATAGCGCGGGCATAGGGGTCGAGCAGGAGTTTGTTGGGATTAAAGTAATGCCCCTGCGTGGGCTCATAAGGTCCATCGACCCGGTAACCGTACAGTTGGCCAGGCTTAATGTTTTCGAGGTAAATATGCCAGATATGCTCGGTCTGCTCATCAAGCTGAATGCGAGCTACTTCCTTTTCCGGATGCTTGGGATCGTAGAGGCAAAGAAAGACCGCCGTGGCGTTTTCGCTGAACAGGGCAAAGTTTACACCCTCGCCATCGTAGGTGGCACCCAGCGGATAAGGCCGACCGGGCTTAGACGAATAGTTATAAGCTTCTCGGGGAGAAGTGACATGGTTTATCATAACGCTTAAAACAAAAAAATCTGTGTATCTACGTGTAAACTAACAGCAGACCCACCTGGTTTGCGGGTCTGCTGTTAAATGAGGATCCGGTCTCGATTTATAAGTGAACGCGATCGGGTCGTAGGAACACAAAAAAGCCCTCCACCCAAACGGGAGAGGGCTTTCCGATCCCACCATTCACTACACTACCAAAGCTATTCTGGACATACCCGAGTGGGCAGCCATAATTTGTTCTTTATGCCGCAGCAGCAATTCCCGCGTGCTAGCCATTAATGTGGTATCGTTCAGAATTTCGCTGTAATCAGTAAGCGCTATCTGATCTCCGCGTTTGCATTCTTCTACGGTCGCTTTATCGTCGTTGGGCGTAAACGTAGTTTTGATGTTGATCCAGGCCCGGTGCAGATCACTGGCTAGGCTGGTATCATGGTCGGGCAGGCCTCCCAGGGTTCTTATTTCCCGATCCAGTTCCAGCGCGAACTCACCGCGCTGCCGTGATTGTGCCAGAAACAGGCTTTTCAGTTCGGCATCTTTGGCGTTCTCGGCAGCCTGCTGGTAGCCTTTTTCCGCTTCGTGGTTGCGGGTCATAAGCTGATTCAGCTTGTCGAGGACCTCGCCCCGTGTTTCGTACGTATTCATACCGTTGGTGCGTTAAATGGTTGTAAAACGTTGGATCACTAAGGTTGCGTGGAAAAGAAAAGTAATACACAACGTTTTAGGTAAATCAGAAAGCAGCCGGTCATTGGCTATTGTCAAACCTCACTTCCTCGCTCTTTTCCCAGCCGACCGACTGCTTTCTGTCGGGAAAATATTCCCAATTACATTATTCGATTTTTCCCAAGTCGCCCCGTTTGGCGGCCCGCTTCAATTGCTCGTTAGCAAAGATGGCCACTTCAACGCGACGGTTCTGCTGGCGACCGGCTTCGGTGCCGTTGTCGGCTACCGGCTGCGATTCGCCGTATCCTTTCTCATCAATGCGTGCCCCTGGTACTCCGCGGCTCTGTAAGTACTTGGCCACGGCATCGGCCCGCTGTTTAGACAGGCGAAGGTTATAATCATCAGGACCCGTGGCATCCGCATGACCCTCAATCACAATCTGAGTGTCTTCGTATTTTTGGAGCGTTTTAGCAAATTCGTCTAAATCCCGTTTAGTGGCAGACTTCAGGTCATATTTGTCTACATCGAACAGAATATCGGAACCGAACGTAATCTTAATGCCTTCGCCAACCCGCTCTACCCGGGCGTTTGGTAAATCACGCCGTAACTCCTCGGCCTGCTTGTCCATGTACCGGCCAATCAAGGCACCAGCGGCACCACCAATTGTGGCGCCCAGAATAGCACCAACGGCCGTTGTTCCTTTTCGCTTGCCGATCAGTCCACCCGCTACGGCTCCAGCACCGGCCCCTATTACAGCACCCCGCTGCGTTTTATTCGTATTGTTCTTAACAGACTTACAACTCGTCAGCACTTGTCCCGAAAGAAGGCTGGCTGCCAACACAATCGCTATTGCCTTCGTTCTAGGATGTCTTTGCTTACTCTTCATGTTTCGGTGTTTGTTTCGTGATAAACCAGGTTTCCAAATCTATACCAGATTAGATACTGGTTAGAGCAAAAGGATTAATCAGGTAAAATACGTTTTATTAAGCGTTTGATTATCAACAGTGTAGTTTAGGCAAAGAGAAGGAGCAGTTTTTTTATGGCCCTCTGGCGTGTTACGGCCGCATTGGGCCTGTTGAACGTATATTCCTCAATCCTGTGGAAATGATTCTACAAGTCGAGTTGTTTAGTAGAGAATCCGAAACGTTTTACTGGCGCAGGTTGTTTTCTGTAAAGACTAATGTAGCTACATCAACTTGGTTATTCTTTCGTTTTTATGCACATACATGCTTAAATCATTGTTCTCCCTGGCGCTGGCCTGCGGTTTATCTGGTATGGTGGTAGTAGGATCTGCCGGATGCAAGTCGGAGCAAGTGCAAGACGAGCCGGTTGAAACCCCGGCTCGGTTGAAGCCGGCGCTGGTCGATGCAACCCTGATCGGGCAGTATTCGGCCGATCAACTGCGGAACCGCTTTTCGGGTTCGCAGTTGGCTTTCCGGTTTCTGATCCGGCATGGGATCAAGGCGTACCGGATTGTATACAATACGACCAATACAGATGGCAAGACCATACAGGCATCGGGGGCGCTGCTGGTTCCGGATAGTGCCGGTCTGTATTCAATGATTAGTATGCAGCACGGCACCATCCACAGCAATTATGAAGCTCCATCTAACTACAAGCCGGGCAGCGAAGCGTATACCTTTGGGTCGGTATTTTCGTCGATCGGCTACATCATTGCCGTCCCGGACTACATTGGCTACGGTGCCTCGAAGAACCTGCCGCATCCGTACGAGCACCGGGAGAGTCTGGCTACGGCTTCGTTCGATATGCTGCGAGCCGCTCGTGAGTTTATGGAGGCCAACAGAACGGGCTGGGATAAGCGACTGTTCATTGCCGGTTATTCCGAAGGTGGCTACGCGACTATGTCGCTGCAGAAAAAGCTGGAAGAGGAGTATCCGGATGAGTTCAACCTGATAGCGTCCAGTGCCGGGGCCGGTGCCTACCACAAAACGGCGTTTATGCAGCACTTGGTCAACAACCCCACGCATGGTATTTCGGGCTTCAACCGCAATTACCTGTGGGTGATGCTGACCTACAACCGGCTGTATAGCCCGGAGCGGCCTGTCTTTTATTATGTAAAGCCGCCGTATGCCGCCCGGATCGAGGCCCAGCTGCAGAATGCCGGGATCTCCGTCAGCCTGAACCAAATCTTTACGGAGGAATTCCGGAAGGCGATCAACAACGGCACCGATAAGACTTTTCTGCAGGCGGTGGGCGACAACGATGTGTACGACTGGAAGCCGAAAACGCCGACTCAATTGTACCACGGTGACGCCGACAATATGGTGTTTTACTTCAACTCAAAAGACGCTTACGACGCCATGCGGAAGCGGGGGGCCACCAATATAGAGCTGATTACGCTGCGCGGCCGCAACCACGGTACAGCTATCGTTGATTACATTCTGGGGACGTTCAGCTTCTTTAACTCGGTGGGAAAGGAGGCTTAAACGGCTTTGTTTGTTGATAATAACCAAAAAAAGCCGCCCCGCCATGGGGCGGCTTTTCAGGTACGGGCACAGCTATGTTACTGAATCACTTTCAGAGCGTGAACCCCGCGGGTGACGCTGATGCGGCCAGGTTGTTTGGTCAGCGCGGGTTTGTCGTCTTTGGTGACGCGCCAGAATTCGATACCGCCGGTGCGGGTACCGTAATCGAGGTACTCCGATACGGCTACGGCAATGGCATCGCCGGTCTTGTCAAACTCAACGGCCTGTGGCATGATACCGTCAAAGGGGTATTCGTTAGCCAGCGTCAGCTTACCGTCCTGCCCCAGGGAGTACACCGACAGCGAGCTTTTGCCGGCTTTGCCACTGTTGAACGGCAGGTATGACTGGTTTGAGTTGGCGATGATAATGGTAGCGCCGTCGGGGCTGATGGCCAGCGCTTCGGGGCTTTCGCCGGTAGCAGCCTGCGACACAATTTTGTGCTCACCTGGCTTATCTTCCGTGCTAAACTGGATTACGAAGGCTTCACCGGCACCGGATCCCTGCGCGCTGGCAGCTTTCTTAGAGTCGGTTAGTACGAAGAATTTACCATCGGCGGTGAACTTACCCGTTCCCGGCATGGCACCCACTTTAATTGGTGCACCGTGGGCGATCAGGTACGGCTTTTTGCTGGCATTGTCGATGGCATATTTCATTAATCCAACTTCCTGAGAGCCGGCAATGCTGTAAGCGACAAACTGACCACTTGGGTGAAAGGTCAGGTCGGTAATCTGCCCGCTTTTGGTGGGCGCTTCCGCCGTTAACACGCGGGTGGGTTTGCCGGTATTATCAATTTCAATAATCTTCAACTCTTTTCCGGCATCGGCAGAGGCCACGATTAGGGCGTTGCTCTGCGGAGTGATGGCCAGGGCGGTCAGCGAGCCGCCGGTCGGAAAGCGGAATTTTACCGTTGGTTTGGCCGCATTGCTGATGTCGACGATGTACATGGCATTGCTCGCCGGCAGGTCGTTGATACCGTTTTTCAGGGTAGCCACGCTGTCGGAAACCTGACCACGTCCTTCCAGCACAAAGGCCACGCGGCCATTGTTGGAAACGGCCAGCGGCTTGTCGAGCAGCGTCATTGAGTTGGAAACAACAACCGAGCCCATCTTGTCGGTATTGCGGTCGAGCGGGAACTGAATGGTCGTGAGCGCGTCCCGAACGCCCTTTTCTTTGTACAAATTACCGTCTACAAACGCCGAGGCTGACATGTCGGCATCCGACAAGGCTACAATGCCTCGGGCACTGAACTGAACGGGTCCCTGCTGAGCCAGAGCAGCCCCCGCCATCATAGATAAAGCAATGGCAAAACTTTGTTTTTTCATGTTTTACGGTTGTCGTTAATTGTTAGGATTCCCGCAAATATAACCGAAGCGGGCAAATATCCTACGGGAATACTGCTAATACGAGCCAGAATGTACGGTATTGTGAATTGTCCGAAAAATCCTGTTTGGGGTTGCCATTTTTAATCAGTACTTCATTTCGCCCCGGTCTTTTTCCACGGCAGATCGGCCCTCGGTCATCCAGACCGGAGCCGGTGCGTCTTTCAGGTAATGGTCGAAGAACTGGTACATTCGGATGCTCAGGTCTTTGGCGTTGTGCCGCTGCGTCAGGTTGTGGTCTTCGCCGTTGTAGACCAGCATCCAGACGGGCTTGTTGAGCCGGCGCAGCGCCGAGAACATCTCAATGCCCTGGTACCAGGGCACGGCTCCGTCGGCATCGTTGTGCATCATCAGCAGGGGCGTAGTGATGCGGTTGGCGTAGAACAGCGGAGAGTTTTCGATGTAGTTCAGGGGCTTGTCCCAGAGGGTACCGCCAATGCGGCTCTGCGTTCGTTCGTACTGGAACATCCGGCTCATGCCGGTTCCCCAGCGGATGCCCCCGTAGGCGCTGGTCATGTTGGCGACGGGCGCACCAGCCATAGCGACTTTGAACATGTTGGTGCGGGTAATGATGTAGGCGGTCTGGTAGCCACCCCAACTCTGGCCCTGTAGCCCGATACGCTCCCGGTCCACAAACCCCCGGTCCATCAGGCTCAGCACACCCGGCACAATGCAGTCGTAGGCGTTGGGGCCGGGGGCGCCGGTGGTGTACACAATATCCGGCACAAAGACCAGGTAGCCGTTGGAGATGCAGTACGGAATATTAATGGTAGAGCGGCTGGGGGCCGGAGCACGGTAGTCGTTCAGGGTCTGGTTGTTGCGTTCGTAATAGTACACCAGCATGGGGTATTTCTTCTTCGGGTCGAAATCCTCCGGCTTGTACAGCAGCCCTTCCAGCTTAACTCCGTTATTCCCCATCCAGTTGACCAGCTCCACGCTACCCCAGCGGATGCTGTCCTGCTGCGGATTAATGCGGGTAAGCTGGACGGGCGTGGCCAGGGTGGTATCGGTCGCGTAGATGTTGACCGGCTCCTGGAAGTTACCCCGGTAGAACGTCAGTGTCGGGGCATCCTTCGCCTTCGCCAGCCCGGTATAGCGGTGGTTACTGTGGGTCAGCACCACCGGCTCGGCTGATAGGTCATTGCCTTTTTTCTTGAGAATACCGGTGGATTTGTCGCTTTCCCAATAGCCGGTCAGCCAGAGTTCCGCGCTGGGGTTGATGGCGCGGTCGTCGGCCGGGCCGTCGGTCCGGTCGAGGTTGGCCCGGCGGAGCTGGATCTTGTGTTTGCGGCCGTAGCCGGCTGTCAGGTTGACGGGCTTTTCGCGGCCGGTGGGGTCGATCTGCCAGATGTCGTACCGGTCATACAGCCAGAAGTAACGGTCGCCGGTGGTCCAGCCGGCCGAGCCGTAGCTGCCGGGCAGATTCGGAGTATCATGCTCTTCGTCGAAGAACTTGGCCGGCAGGCCACGCGTCAGGTCAACGCGCTTGCCTTCCCGCACCGACCACGCCCGCCAGAGCGAATCGCGCTCGTCGTACCAGGTTACGTACAGGCCACCGGGCGACAGGCGCGGCTCCGACACCATCGCATCATTGGCGATTTTTGTGGGTTTGCCGGTTTCGGTATCGATCAGGTACAGATCGGTATGGCCGGGATCCCAGGAACTGATAACCTGATAGGGGAGGTCGCTGAGGCCGAGCAAGTGTTTATGCTTTGTCTTATAATCGACCTGCACCGTCGGTATCTCACGGGTGGCCAGTTGCGTAACACGGCCGGAGGCTACGTCGAATACGGTTGTAAAGCCCTGTTCTTTTTCCTGCTTCAGCCGTTTCTGTTGCATGGGTTGCAGGCGGTTGTCGGTCCAGCTCCAGATATCCATTTTTACCTTCTCATCGTCGGGCGTCAGTGTGTCTTTACGTGCGGGTACGGGTTTGGGCGCTGTAGCAAAGTATAGCCACCCCCCATCTTCGGCGAAGCGGGGTGTGGTGAATTCATTCACCGTCCAGCCTTTGGGCAGGCTGGTGGTCGTTGTGTCTACCAGCAGGCGGAATGGTGCTGCGGTGGCTACCGGTTTCATTTTGGCGGGTTTGCCCTTTGCCGGAGCCGGTGGCAGCAGATTTTTGTAATACAGCGCAAAGACTTTGGCTTCGGCCCCGGCGCTGTCGGCTGTAGCCATCCAGGCCAACTGGGTACCGGCTTTATCGATGGCCAGCCCTTTATAGACCTTCCGCAGCGAACTGGTATCGATCAGCGTCTCGGCCTGTTTCTGCGTATCGAAGAGGTAAATGCCGGCGGTTTTCAGCGAGTCATTCACGGCTTCCTTGCTGTAGAAAAACGTTCTGCCGTTTTCAGAAACCACTACATTAGAAACATACCGGAAGGTTTGGCGGGTACCATCGGCCATGTTGAGCAGCGTCAGCAGGTCACCTTTCGGTTTTCTGGTGGTCGTTCTGGGCTTAGCGGCAGCCGCCGACCGGGAGTTAGGAGCGGGCACAATAGAATCTGATTTGGCTCCTGCCGGGAGCGGTGCAGCCGCGCTTGCTACCGTATTCCCCTGATTGCCTTCCTGCAAAACGGCCAGCCAGGAGCCGCCTTCTTTGCCCAGCATAAACGATTTGACATTGGGCAGTTTAGTGTGGGCACGCGTATTCAGGTCAAAGACCAGCAGGCTGTCTTTGGGCATCAGCTCGGCTTTCAGTTTCTTGCGTTTGGCCGTACGGATCTCAGCGTAGGGCACCTTCAGTCGCATCACCAAAAACCGGCTGTCGTGGCTGAACTGTGCCTGGTAGCCACGCGGAAAAAAAAATCGGTTACCAGGATTTCTGGCTTCGCGAAGCTCCAGCAGCCCATCGCCTTCCTGTGGGTCAATCTGGTAGCCGATCCAGCGGCCGTCGTTGGTGATTCTTTCGGAGCGTACACTCTGCCACCGGTCGTAATCGGCATGAGTGAGCGGGCGTTTGGTTTGGGCTAAAACGGAGAGACTGGTTAGAAACAGCGCACAAAGGAGAACGGGACGTTGGCTCATAGGATAAGACAAAGCGATTTACCGACGAATTTACGCAAATTATCCGGATGTTAACTCGGCCAGTCCTACTCCGTAATCGGCGGCTCCGTAATAGACCCAGATCCGATTATCGGGCCACTGGATCCAGCCGTTGGAGAATACCACGTTTGGAAAGAAGCCTTCCCGTTCCCAGGCTAATTCCGGTGTCAGAAGCGGTACGGCAGAGCGGCCGATGATCCGGCTGGGGCTGTCGCCGTCCAGCAGCGCCAGCGCCAGCGCATACTCCGTAGTCTGGCTGGTGCCGTGGTAGCAAACCAGCCAACCCTCGTCGGTGAGGATGGGTTCGGGACCAGCTCCAATTTTCTGGTACTCCCAATTCTTGTCTGATGGCCCAAACACATAGCGGTGCTGCCCCCAGTGAATCCCATCCGGTGACTCGCTCAGCCAGATCGAGGGTTTGCCAATTTCGTGAACCATTGGCCGGTGCAGCATCAGGTATTTGTCATTGATGCGATCTGGAAACAGGCAGGCATCTTTGTTGGGCGGAGGCAGCACCATGCCAATCCGGTTTACATCAGTAAAGTCATGGGTCTGCGCCAGGCCAACACCTGGCCCGCGTTCCGAAACAGCCGTGTAGGTAATCCAGTACTTGCCTTCCAGAAAGGTAATGCGGGCGTCTTCTACGCCAAATGCCTCGTCGGCGCGGGTCGGAAACAGAAACGGTTTATCGTCGGGAATGAAGTGAATGCCGTCGTGACTGCGGGCCAGACGAAGGTGGCTCAGGGAGGTGAGATACACTTTGCCATCAATGGTAACGACACGGGGATCGTAGGGCTCTCTGGGTTCGCGAAACGTTTTGACGGTCAAGCGTGGTACGCCGTCGGTATGCACCACCACAGGCACGTGCAGCCAGCCTTTTTCGGGCCGAGGGGCTTCGGCTACGCGGAGCAGCAACAAAACCTGATCGCCGACCCGGCAGGCGGCCGGGTTAAAAGCACCTAACACCTCAAAGCCTTCCATAGCGGGTTTCAGGTCGGTAGTTTTCAGAATAGGCTGGTCGGAGAGCCGGCGTAGCGAATAGTTTCTCATCGGGCAAGTTGCTCATAATTGCGTGTTACAGGGAATAAACCAAAACAGGCAGATTCGGTTACAGGCCGTTTGCTCAAATCTTTTTATCTCCCGGAAAACCTTCGGAGAAGTGGCGGGTTATGTGGAAGAAAATTTAATCACTTTGTGAACACCCCAACTTACTCGGTACTATGACAAGCCAGCACACAACGCGTCGCGACGACCTCATGAATTCAGCTACCGCAGGCACACTAACCGGCTATACCGGCATCGAAAAAGATTCTACGCTTATGGCCCCCCAATTAGCGGCCGACTACGACGATGTCGGCTCCGGGGCCGGTCGGGGCTATGGCGGGGTAGACGATGACGAAGATGAAGAACTGGAAGATCTCACCGTTGATGACGAAGATGATGCGTTCGCTGATGAGGACGACGATGATTTTGATGAGGACGATGAGGATATTGACGACGAAGACCTGGACGATGATGTCGAAGACGATATAGACGACGACAGCACCTTACGGGGCCGCTGGTAATATTACTCCATGCCACAATGCTATGAACCCAGAAGAAACAAACGAAGAAAATCAGGAAGCGTACGAGCGGTCCAATACACCTGAAGAAACGGCTCCCGACAGCGAAACCCAATCGTCGGCCGCCAGTGCCCAGGGCAACCGCAACAACCTGGAGCAGCGGCTCGAAAACACCGGCGGCACCACCGGACCGGACGAGGACAAGGCGGAAGGGAGAGACGATATTTAATGATGAATGATTAACGATGAATGGGCTGACGCATATCTACATTCATCATTCATCATTATGCATTTATCACTCTCAACAGCGTTTGGCATTTCATTTCGGTTTCGTGCCATTCGCGGTCGGGGAGGGAGTCTTCGGTCAGGCCGGCACCAGCATAAAGGGTGGCGGTCTGACCTTCCAGTTTCAGGCAGCGGATATGCACGAACAGATGGCTTTCGGCCTGTATATTGACCGGACCGAGGAAGCCACTGTATAGCTCGCGGTCGTGGGTTTCGTGCTGCCGGATAAACTCGCCGGCAGCTTCGCGGGGCATGCCGCACACAGCTGAGGTCGGGTGCAGCAGCCGGAGCATGACCGTACCCAACTGCGGGAAGTTGACCGCTTTGGTGTCGACTGTAAAATCAGACTTCAGATGCATCAGGTTACCCGCAATGGCTGTCTTTGGCCCTTCTTCAATGTATTCCCGCAGCCGTATCTTCTTAAAGCAGCCAATAATGTAGCGGCCAACCAGGGCTTGCTCCTCAATTTCTTTCTGTGTCCAGGCCGCTTCGGAGGTACGTTTCAGCCGGCCGTCGACGTCGTAAGCCGATTGGGTACCGGCCAGCGCTACCGTCCGGAAAATGCCATCGGCATCAACGCTCACCAGTCGTTCGGGCGTGGCGCTGATCCAGACCTGCCGCCGTTCGGGTAGCCATACCACCGATACAAACGCCGTCGGGTAAGCCTCGCAGAGTTTTTCAAACAATTGCACTACATCCGGCTCGGCAGAAAACGCCACCGTTTTGGTGCGGCTAATGACCACCTTCCGAAACTCCCCCTGCTGGATTTGAGATGTAGCTTCGGCCACCGCAGCCTCAAACCGACGCTGCTCTTCCGGCTTCGATAAAGCTGTAACTTGGGTAACAGGTACTCGCTGCTGAGCAGGAGCGATTAGTAACCGCTCCACTGCCTGGTAGAAAGCTTCGGCTTGTTTATTGTCTGTTTTTGATAAGTTCTCATTGAACTCATCGCGCTGAAAGATGTAGTGAGCATCGGCCCGCAGAAAGAGGGTTCGCTCATTATCCGGATTGTCAAATGGGCTAACGGCAAAACCGGCGGGCAGTTCCTCCAGGTCGGCGGGTACCTGCGGCAATTCGTCGCCAAAATGGATAATCAGATGTTTCTCGGGGCGATTGGGTAGCCTCCACAAGGCAGCGGGGCAGCCGGTTTCGTAGGCGGCCCGCCAGAGTTGCGGGGCGGAGGGTTGGGTATCTACAGGTACGGACAATGTCGGATAAAGCTCCATATTACGTAATTCAGACTACGGTCAGGTTCATCAACGTAACAGTTTGTCTATGCTTTTTGTGCAAAAAAGGAGGGAAAATATAGGGGCCAATGTGCGGGCCAGGCGGAGCGGTCCGACGATTCGGCTGACCCGTACATTACACCGTCAGCACGGCAATGGTGATGCGGCTGACGCAGACGAGTTTCTGCTGCTCGTCGGTGATGCGGATGTCCCAGACATGGGTAGTGCGGCCGCGGTGAATGGGCGTTACTTTGCCGTAAACCCAGCCGTCGCGCACGGAGCGGATGTGGTTGGCGTTAATTTCCAAACCTACTGCCCGTTGATGTTCAGGGTCTTCCAGTGACAGAAAGGAGGCTACACTACCCAGTGTTTCGGCCAGGGCAACGGAGGCTCCGCCGTGCAGAATGCCGAAGGGCTGGTGTGTGCGGTGATCGACGGGCATCCGGGCAATGATGTAGTCGTCGCCGGCTTCAGTAAATTCAATGCCTAAATGATCGGACATCGACTGGCGGCCGAAGCCGTTCAATTGATCTAAAGAAAATGGTTTGTTCATATTGAGGATAAAATTTCCTAGTTTTGCGCCTGATTTGGTGTTTGAAGATAAACGGCAAAGCTAACCGCTTGAAACGAAAAACGATATATCTGATTCGGCACGGGGAGACGAATTATAATCGTCAGGGAATAGTGCAGGGAAGTGGCGTAGATTCCGATCTGAACGATATGGGCCTGGCGCAGGCTCTGGCGTTTTTTCAGGCCTATCAGCACGTTAGTTTCGATAGAATCTACACGTCCAAACTGAAGCGAACCATCCAGACCGTTCAGCCGTTTCTGGACCTCGGCCTGCCTTACGAAAGTCACGAAGGTCTGAATGAGATCAGTTGGGGCATCATGGAAGGCAAAGTGCCAAATAGCTACGACAATGAGTATTACCGCAACCTGATCGATAGCTGGGCCGACGGCCAGACATCGGTATCCACCGAAAACGGTGAAAGTCCGGAACAGGTCATGGAACGCCAAAAGCCGGTAATTGACCTTATTTTGTCTCGTCCCGAAGAAAAAACTATTTTAGTAGCTATGCACGGCCGTGCCATTCGGATTCTGCTGTCGTGGCTGATGAAACAGCCGCTGTCGCATATGGATCAATATGAACACAGCAACCTCTGTCTCTACAAGTTAAGCTACTCCTACGACACCAACGAGTTCACCATCGAGCTATCCAACGATAGTACCCACCTGCTCACCCTCGCCCTGGCTTAAAAAAATCCTAAAGCTGCATCGGTAAGTTGCTGCCCCTACTGCCTTTTCAGTAAAGAGCAGTCGGGCTGGGCAAAAGGTAGCTGCTGCCGCTGTTCATTTCAAATTATTCATTGTTCATTACTATTTCCCGCTGGTGTATTCGGCAACGCCCCTTGCCGAAAAAACCGTACTTTCGTGTAAGGTCCGTTGCTGGACCCGTTGTAAGCAGACATGGCGAAAAAAAAGATATATTGGTTTTGTCAGATTGCCGGCTGGACGCTCCTGATTATGGTAGAGTTTGTTGCCTACTGGCTGGAATACGGGTTTGATATTGATCTGTTTTATTTAGCCATTGCTAACATTATTCTCGGTATTGTGCTGACGCATACCTACCGGCTGGCGATTAAGCACTGGAACTGGGTGCGGCTACCGTTTCATCAACTGGTGCCCAGGGTGTTAACTTCCGTGCTGGTATTGGCGTTTATCATGACTCTGGTGAATATACCCTTCGATAGTGAACTCCTGCCCGACCTGTTTGTCAAAGAACCGGTTGCTTTTATGGGGTATATGCTGAGTTGGGGCAAAACTATGCTGGCCTGGATTCTGAGCTATACCGCCTACCATTATGTTGAACGGACCCGTGATGCCGAGATTGAAAAAATTCTGCTGAAAACTTCTATTCGGGAAACCGAGGCTAAAGTACTTCGCTCGCAGTTGAATCCTCACTTCGTCTTTAACGCGCTTAATAGTATCCGGGCGCTAGTGATCGAAAACCCGAACAAAGCGCAGCAGGGCATTACCCAGCTATCCAACATTTTGCGAAACTCCCTGCTGGCCGACCGCCGGAAAACGGTAGAGCTGCGCGAGGAGATTAAGACCGTAGAAGATTACCTGGCCCTTGAAAAGGTGCGTTACGAAGACCGGCTGGTGTGCCAGGTAAACGTTGATCCCAAGACGATCTACTGGCAGGTACCGCCTATGATGTTGCAAACCCTGGTAGAGAACGCCATAAAACATGGTGTGTCAAAACCCGTTGGGGGTGGCTTCATCGAATTGGTAACCTGGCTGGAGCATGATATGCTCCAGATCCGGATACGGAACACGGGTATACTGGGCAGTAAAGAGGAGACTGGGGGCTTTGGCCTGAAAAATACGGTGCAGCGGCTAGACCTGCTCTATGGATCGGAGGCCACGTTCCGGATCTTCCAGGAATCGGAGAATGTCGTCTGCGCCGAAATGACCATTCCGATGCAATCGGATAGTATCTTTAAGCGAGTCCCTGAAAAAGCAACAACGGAATAAAGAGCGTTTGAGGTTTGAAGTTGCTCCGCCTTGTTAACCTCAAACTTCAAACTTCAAACTTCAAACCACCTTATGCGCGCCCTATTGATTGATGATGAACGGCTGGCCCGGAATGAACTGCGCCGGTTGCTGGAGAATTTTCCAAAAGTAGAAGTGATTGGCGAAGCCGCCAATGCCGACGAAGGCGTAAAGCTTATTGAAGAACTGCAACCCGACCTGCTGTTTCTGGACATTCAGATGCCCGGCAAAAATGGGTTTGAACTGCTGCAGTCTATCGATGGTAAGGCACCGGAGGTTATTTTTACCACAGCCTACGACGAATATGCCCTCAAAGCGTTTGAGTTTAACGCGCTGGATTACCTGCTCAAGCCCGTCGACCTGAACCGGCTGACGGAGGCTATCAACCGAGTGGAGGAAAATCACCAGCCGCTGCCGGATACGCCCCTTGGGGAAAATAATAAAATGCTGGGCGAAAACGACCAGGTGTTTGTCAAAGACGGTGAGAAATGCTGGTTCGTGAAGCTGGGTAAGGTCCGGCTATTCGAGTCGATGGGGAATTATGTCCGGTTGTATTTCGACGATCAGAAGCCGCTTGTACTGAAGTCACTTAACAGCCTGGAAGACCGGCTCGACCCGAATACGTTTTTCCGGGCCAATCGCAAGCACATCATTAACCTGAATTGGATAGATAAAATTGAACCCTGGTTTAGTGGCGGGCTACTGGTGACACTGCAAGGGGGAGATAAGATTGAAATCAGTCGGCGGCAGGCCATCCGGTTCAAAGATCTGATGAGCTTATAGCCAGATTTTATTCGGAGACCATCCTGTTCACCAAACATATTAACATAGAATAGGTAAAATCTATGGTTTTAATCTACTTTTCATTTGGTGTGCTGCTAAGTTATCTCTAATTTTCGGCCATCGTAGCGGGATCTCCGGCGCTACGCCTACAATGAAACGGCTATTTCCATTATCACTACTCTGTTTGTTCACGGCCTGCCGTGTTAGTACTTCTTCCATTGAACTTGATGCCCCTTCGTCGCCCGAAAAACCGACCATTCAGCGTCAGCAGTATGAATATACGGGAGCCGGCCGATGCGACACCACCACGCGTCGGGGTATTTCGTTCAGGGCTGATTATGTCCTGCTGAAGGACCCGACAAAAGCAAGTCAAATCATCAATGATTCGGTACAGGCCCTGGTTCGGTCCAGTGTAATGGGCTGGCTGGATTCCGCTCCTGATACCAGACAGCCAACCGATCTGGCAGCTGCGGCCCATTTGTTTGCGGCCGATTACCGCCGGCTCCTGAAAGATGTCGGGATGGTGGGTGGCTGCTGGGAGTTGGAGATCAAAGGCGATACGGTCTATGTAGGCCCCCAGGTCCTGACGATCCGGATGGAAACGTATGCCAATACCGGTGGGGCGCATCCGAACACGTTCTCTACGTATTATTCCTTCGACCGGGCAACGGGCAGGCAGCTTCGCCTGTCTGATCTCGTAACCGATACCACGGCACTAGCGCCCATTGTGGAGCGGATTTTCCGGCTGAAACAAGGTATCTCCGAGGAGCAGCGGTTGGAAGAAGAGGGCTACTTTGCCGAGACCGGTCGGTTTGTGCTGCCCGAACACGTGGGCGTTGGCCGCAAGGGGCTGATCTTCTACTACAACCCGTACGAGATTGCCGCCTACGCACAGGGTCCTATCGAAATTGTTGTGCCGTATCGGGAGATTAAGGAGGTGCTGCAGGAGGGGGTGCTGTAGCTGTAGCCTGGAATTGTATTCCGGGCGTCGCAGACAAAACACCCGGAATACAATTCCAGGTTACTCCTCCAAACTCGTCAACCCTGCTCGGGCCTTGTTGTCGACGCTGTTCTTGTATTCGTGCTTTTTGTAGCTGAGAGCTTTCTCGAAGTACTGGCGGGCTTTGGCAATGTTGCGCTTCTGTTGATAGATGTAGCCCAGTTGTAGCGCTGAAGTAGCGCCAAACGAAAGCTGTGCGGATTCGCTGAGGGCGATGGCGCGTTCGAAGCAGGGGATAGCCTGATCGGGTTCGTGGCTGCGCTGATAAATGCGGCCCAGTCGGTAGTTGTATTCAGCGCGGTCGGGGAGTTGGATAAAGTGGGCTTCCGGGTAAGAGCGCATGAGCGTCAGCGCGGTATCAAGGTAGCCGCCGTCGGTAGCCAGCCGGGCCTGCATCAGAATTTTCTGCTGGCTGGAGATGGTCTTGCTGAAAAAGCTTTCGGCAAATTTCTGGGCGGCTTTGTCGGACTCCACCACGGTGTGGCCCACCTGTTGTACCTGCTGAAGCAGTGGAATCGCACGGGTATCGTTGTTGGTCAGCCAGTAGCATAGGAACTGCTTGTAATACGAATCTTTCAGGAAGTTTTGCCCCCGGTAGGTAGTCAGAAACTGCTGGTATTGTTGAAGCGCCTGCTGGTAACGGCCTTTTTGCAGGTAAATATCCCCCAACAGATTATAAATTATCGGCATAGCCAGGTAGGCCGGGCCGCTGGGGCGATCGAGCAGGTAGGCGAGGGCCTGTTCGCTGCGGCCGTTTTTCATGGCGGTGGTGCCGGCAAAAAAATGGATCAGCAGGTTGTCGGGATGCTCCTGCACCAGGCCTTTCAGTTTCTGTTGGTCGGCGTCGGTAAATTGGGTGATATAGGCGCGGACCAGCAGTTCAATCATCTGCGATTCGGTACGGAAAATGGGGTCCTGCTGCGCCCGCTGAATTTCCAGCAGGCCCTGCCGAATGCTGCCTTTCAGCCCCAGCAGGTTGGTCACCCAGGTATAATTCTCCGGCACCGAGCCGATCATGATGTGCAATACGCCCAGCGATTTATAGGTAGGAATAAAGCTGGGGTAGAGTTTCTGATTTTCGGCCAGGAGTTTGTAGGCCCGGATAATATCCCAACTGGCGCTGATTTCTTTTCCGAACTTGAGCTTAACAAACGCCCAGTGCAGCCTCACCTCCGCCTGCATCAGCCGCTGCCAGGGCGACTTGCTATCGAGTTTCTGGAGCTGACTGAGCCGCTGATCCTCGCGTTTCGCCAGTTGATTAAAGGCCTGCTCCTCGTCAGCTACCAGCAGCGTGACCATGTCGGCAAAATCGTCGGTATAGATATGCATACCATTGGTTACTGGTTCACCGGTCAGGGTTTGCCGGGCAGAGGCAACTTTGAGTTTCAGCAGATCGACATAGGCCCGCTGCAGGCCCGGTGTCCAGGCAAAATCCTGGGCCGCAAGCGGTCGGCACAGCAGCAGACAAAACAACAGCAGGCAACGGTTCATAGCCGCAAAGTAAGGCAATAAAAAAGGCCGCCCGGGGGCAGCCCTTTAGGAATTATGGCTGAGCAACGTTTACCGGCGACCGGTAGTGGCTGGTTCAGGAGCACCTTCGGCATCGGCAAAGATACGGCCGCAGTGCTCACAAACGATAATTTTCTTCTTATCCCGGATATCGGCCTGACGCTGGGGCGGCACCACGTTGAAGCAGCCGCCACAGGCACCGCGCTTCACCGTTACCACGGCCAGACCGTTGATGGCGTTGTTGCGGATCTTATTATACGATTTCAGCAACCGTTCTTCGATCTGTTCCGCCTGCTCTTCCCGATTCTGCATCAGCTTCTTCTCATCTTCCTGACTTTCCGACGTGAGCTGATCCAGTTCGCCCTTTTTGGCTTTTAGGTCTTCCTGGCGTTCTTTCAGCGTGTTCTGCGTGCCTTTGATCTCTTCCTCCTTCGTGCGGATGCGGAAAGTGGCTTCGTTGATACGCTTGTCGGCCAGTTCAATTTCGAGCGATTGCAGTTCGATTTCCTTAGAGATGGCGTCGTATTCGCGGTTGTTGCGGACGTTCATCTGCTGGTCTTTGTACTTGTTGATGAGCTTCTCGGCGTCTTTTTTAACGTTGCGGTTCCGCTCAATCTCTTCTTCCAGTGCCTGAATTTCGGCGTTGAATTTGCCGATGCGGGTTTCAAATCCGGCGATCTCATCTTCCAGATCGCGTACTTCTTCCGGCAGGTCACCGCGCAGTTTTATGATTTCGTCTAATTGAGAGTCAATGGATTGCAGTTTTAGAAGGGCTTCCAGCTTCTGAGCAATCGTAAGTTCCATTCGGAGTAGGTTTTGTGCTACAAAAAGTACCGGACGGGGTTTGTCACCGTTTCGGATAAATTTACCGCAAAGGTAGTGAATTTTTTCGATAAATACTCCTGAATCAGCTCTTTTGTAAAGACTTCGCTCTCGTAATGCCCAATGTCGGCAATGATGATCCGGCCGTCGGCATCAAAAAACTCGTGGTACTTGTAGTCGGCGGTGACAAACACATCGGCGCTGGCCCGAACGGCATCGGTCAGCAGGAAACCACCGGCTCCTCCGCAGACGGCTACGCGCCGGACAGGCCGATCCCGCAACGGGGTATGGCGGATAACCGGCAGGTTCATGCTGCTCTTGAGGTGGTTCAGAAATTCGTATTCGTTCAGCGGTTTGGGGAGTTCGCCTACCGCGCCGGAGCCAACTTCCTGATTCTCGTTGTTCAGCAACGTCAGGTAATGGGCTACTTCTTCGTACGGATGCGCCTGACGGAGGGCATGCATGATCTGGCTCTGCTGGTGCGACGAAAAAATGACCTCGATGCGGTGCTCGTTCACGGTTTCGTCATGACCTACTTCCCCAATGGCCGGGTCGGCACCTTCTTCCGGCTTGAACGTACCTGTACCTTCAACGCGAAAGCTGCAATGACTGTATTGTCCGATTTCTCCGGCACCGGCTGCGTACAGGGCATCCAGGACCTTCTGCGTATCGGCAATGGGCACAAACGTGACCAGTTTCGTCAGCACCTGGTTCTTTGGGGCGAGAATCCGGACGTTTTCCAGGCCTAGTTTTTCGGCAATTTTGTAATTTACCCCGCCAACCACGTTGTCGAGGTTGGTATGGGCAGCATACAGGGCCACATCGTTTTTGATGGCTTTGATCACCGCCCGCTCCACGTAGTTGCGGCCGTTGAGCTTTTTGAGCCCCCTGAACACAATGGGGTGGTGGGCCACTACCACGTTGCAGCCTTTGCGGATGGCTTCCTCTACAACATCTTCGGTGGCATCGAGGGCAACCAGTACGCCGGTAACGCCGGCATCGGGATCACCGACGATCAGACCGGCGTTGTCGTAGCTTTCCTGGTAGGCCGGCGGAGCCCATTGTTCGAGGGAGCGGGCGAGGGTACGAAGGGTTGTTGTCATACGGCCAAAGATACGGAGTTGTTCAGAAATGGACGTTGGATGTTAGATGTTGGACAGTAGACGTGACCGTACGGTGGGCGTGGTCTGCCGTCTAATGTCCAGCGTCCAATGTTTACTTTACAATAGTAAAAATCCGGTGCAAACGCTTTACTAAACAGATACACCTAAACGACCCATGCGTTCCAGAATTTCACGGTCTTTTCTTGCCCTTTTCCTGATCCTGATGCCCTGGCTGGTCCAAAGCCAGTCGCCGGTCTTACAAGCCAGCCCTTCTATGCCGTTGCCCGAACATCCGCGGCCGGATGTTGAACGGGCCAACTGGCTCAACCTGAACGGCCTCTGGTCGTTTCGCTTTGACCCGAACGATCAGGGGTTGCAGCAACGCTGGTTTAGCGGTACGCAGCAGTTTCCTTTGTCCATTAATGTGCCCTTTCCCTGGGGCGCTCCGCTGTCGGGCGTGAAAGACGAAGCCGATATTGCCTGGTACCAGCGTACCATTACCGTGCCGGCCAACTGGAAAGGCCAGCGGGTGTTTCTGACCATCGGGGCCAGCGACTGGCTCACAACGGTTTGGCTCGACGGGCAGGAGCTGGGCAAGCACCAGGGCGGCTACACCCCGTTTTCGTTTGAACTGACGCGTTTTCTGAAGCCGGGACAGCCGCAGAAGCTGGTGGTGCGGGTGGATGACAAACGGCGCGATTTCACCCTCTACGGCAAGCAGGGCTACGGCAATGCCCGTGGTATCTGGCAAACCATTTACCTCGAAAGCCGGGGCGATGCCTACCTCGATGCGCTGCATTTTACCCCTGACATAGACAAAAACAAAGTGCGGGTAACTGCCTACCTGCCCGAAGCAGCGCAGAAAGACCTCAGACTGAACCTGCGTATTAACACCAATAATGGCCCGATTACGGCCACGCAGAACATACCCAAAGGCCGGCAGCAGGTAGCGTTTGAGGTAGCCATCCCCAACGCCCGGCGCTGGACCCTGGATGATCCGTACCTGCACACGGTGGAGGCCCGGCTGAGCGGGGGCGGTACAACGGATGATGTGCTGAACAGCTATTTTGGGATGCGCAAGATTTCGGTGATGGATATGCCGGGCACGAATATTCCATACGTGGCGCTCAATAACGAACCCGTTTATCTGCAACTGGCCCTCGACCAGTCGTATCATCCCGAAGGGTACTATACGTTCCCGAGTGATGCCTTTATGCGCAACGAAATCCTGTTGGCCCGGCAGATCGGGCTGAACGGTATCCGGACGCATATTAAAGCTGATATTCCCCGCAAGCTGTACTGGGCCGACAAACTGGGCGTGCTGGTGATGTCGGACCTGCCGAATAGCTGGGGGCAACCCGACGAACCCATGCAGAAAGAATCGGAATACACGCTGCGGGAGATGATTAAGCGCGACTATAACCACCCGGCTATTTTCTCCTGGATCACCTTTAACGAAACCTGGGGCCTGACCACCAAAAAGAAGGTAAACGGTAAGGAGGTAGCCGAATACACGCCCGAAACGCAGAAATGGGTAGCCTCGGTATACCGCCTGGCGAAGTCGCTGGACAGCACCCGGATTGTGGAGGATAATTCCGTCTGCTGCGGTCGCGGCCATACCGAAACCGACCTGAACTCCTGGCACGAATACCTGCCCGGCTACGGCTGGGAAGAGCACCTGGCCAAACTGACCAAAAACCTGTACCCCGGCTCTGCCGCAAATTTCGAGAAAGGCTATCAGCAGGCCCGTCAGCCAAACATCAACTCCGAGTTTGGCAATGTCTGGGGCTACGATGGCAGCACCGGCGATGTAGACTATACCTACGACTACCACCGCGCCATCAACACCTTCCGCAAGTACCCGCAGGTAGCCGGCTGGCTGTATACCGAACACCACGACGTGATTAACGAATGGAACGGCTACTACCGCTACGACCGCACCGAAAAGATGACCGGTCTCGACGAACTGGTGCCCGGCATGAGCCTGCGCGATTTTCACGCGCCACTGTACATCTCGACGGGGCAGGACATCACCCGTACCGTAAAACCCGGCACCACGGCCGCCGTTCCGCTGTTTGCCTCCTTCATGACCGGCCGAAACGATCTGGGCAATTCTTTGGTGGTGAGTGCCAAACTGTACGGCTGGGATGCGCTGGGGCAGGAAAAAACCTGGTGGATGTCGGATAAGGACATACCCTACCAGCCGTGGATGCAGCGGGCGCTGGATTCGCTGCGGGTGCCGATTCCCAACGAGAAATCCGTGGCCATCCTGGCTCTGCAACTTAAAGACCGCAGTGGTACGGTTCACCACCGCAATTTCATGACCTTCGTGGTTGATGCACCCGCGCCCCGTGAACTGGCGCTGGCCGATGGCCGCAAAGCCCGGCTGATCCAGTTTCCGGTCGCATCGTTCAAAGACGCCAACTGGAGCCGGAAGCAGTGGAATGTGCTGGACGGCAAGAAGGTAAACGGGGCCGGCAGCGGCTATTTCGAATACCGGGTGGCTGTACCTCGCGATATCAACCTGGCCAATGTAGCCATGGCCTCACTAGTGATGGAAGCGGGAGCGAAGCAGTTGTTCGGTAAGGATATGGGGGACGGTAAGATCGAGGGCGACTACATGCTCGGCAGAGGCACCGCCGACCCCAGCCGCAACCCGAATGCCTACCCGCAAACTGATGAGACTCGATTTCCCAGCGCCGTAACCGTGTGGGTTAACGGCGAAAACAGCGGTCGCTATGACCTGCCCGACGATCCCGGCGACCACCGGGGTATTCTGTCCTGGCATGCGCAGCCGCAGAACCGCAAGCTCAACGAAGCCGGCTCGTACGGCTACCGCCTGAGCGTGCCCATTGCTGCCGAAGCCCTGCGCAAAGCCGCCCAGACTGGCGAACTGCTCATCCGCCTGGCCGTAGATGACGGACTGCCCGGTGGCCTCGCCCTTTACGGCTCCGACTTCGGCCGTTACCCCATCGACCCAACCGTAGTGCTGGTGTTGAAGTAATGGGATTGTGGATTTGGGATCTCGGATTGCGGATTTTGCAGTAGTCTGAGTACCTGTATCGTTAGAAGGTGCGTTAAAACGTAATGGTTAGTCCGCCATCCACCGTCAGCACCGAACCGGTGATGTAGCCGGCATCCGGCCCGGCCAGGAACCAAGCCACCCCGGCGATCTCTTCGGGCTGGGCTGCCCGTTTCAGCGGCAGGTGATCGTACCGGATATAGTTATCGGTGAACCACTCACTTGCCAGCTCATTTTGGCCATCGGCTTTGATCGACAGGGGCGTATCGACAAAACCGGGCGCAATGGCATTGGCCAGGATGTTTCGGGGAGCCAGCTCGATGGCCAGGGAGCGGGTAAGTTGCGTCAGGGCCGCTTTGGCCATGCCATAGGCTGAACTGCCAAAGGCCACCCGGTGGTGGTGAATGGAGGTGATATGAATGATACGGCCACCGTTGTTCAGCAGGGGCACCAGCGCCCGGCACAGGTGAACCGATCCATAAAGCATGACTTGCAGGGCAGTATCCCAGGCCTGAAAATCCGAGCCGACGACAGGCAGATTCTGCGCGATACCGATGCTATTTATAAAAGCGTCGATCCGGCCGAAGTCCCGTTCCACGGTTTCGGTCAACCGCTGAATGTCTGTGCTGCTGCGGGCATCCAGCCGGAGAGCCTGATGCCCTTCACCCGGCAGGTTTTGCCGTGTTTCTTCGTACTGCGCCGGGTCGATACCCGTCAGCAGTACCTGCCAGCCTTCGCGGGCAAACCGTTCGGCGGTGGCCTTGCCAATTCCCGAACTTCCGCCCAGCACAATTACTTTTTTTCTCATCAGCGTTCTTCTTCACCGTAAACATACAGAGATTATCCATTGTGCCGAAAAGGTCGACCGACTTCCACAACTGGTCAGGTTCGAGTAGCTTTGGATAGGTTACCCACGGGCATGAAGCTGGAAGTAACAGTCTACAATGATCGTTTCTGCGAACTGGGGTAATATACCCTATCTGCATTGATAGGCATTCACCTAGTACCGTTCAGACTTCAGGCCGGTAGACCTTGCCTTTGTTATATTTTGTTCCGGTCGTTGCTTTTAAAAAGGCAATGGCTGATCGGGCTTTCGCTCGAACTTCACGGAAAAACTGTTTGATAAAGACAGTGCGAAAAATGTTTGGAGGTTACTGAAAATCAGTATATTTAGCTGAAAATATTTCAAAGGTAGCCTTGTATGTGCCCCACATTGGGGTTCTGGTTTAAAAGAGTTAACTCGTTTGATAATATAGAAACAAGAGATTTACTGTGTTTGAATAATGCAACTCTGGAACCTGGAGCGGGCCCGTCACCTGCTCACGCGCACGCTCTTCGGTTATACCCGGACTGATCTCGATCAGGCGCTCTCATTTACGTCTGCGGCCGACTTTATCCAACAGCGTCTGCTGGCGGAAGAACCCCTGCCGGAGCCACCCGGCAGTTGGGTCAGCGAAGCACCCGTACCCAATAACCCGACTGTAGATGGGAACCGTTACCGGGACTTCACCTTCTGGTGGCTCCAGCGTATGCTCTCGGAGCGGACCAGCATGCGTGAAAAGATGGTTTTGTTCTGGCATAACCACTTTACGTCCGAGCGGGATAAGGTGAATTTTCCCCAGCACATGTACCAGCAGCAGGCGCTGTTCCGGCGCTTTGCTTTTGGTAACTTCCAGCAGTTAGCCAAAGAAGTGACCATTGATCCGGCCATGCTCATCTATCTGGATGGTCGGCTCAACAACCGCAATGCCCCCAACGAGAACTACGCCCGTGAGTTGCTGGAGTTGTTTACGCTCGGTATCGGGCAATATACCGAAACTGACGTTAAACAGGCCGCGCTGGCGCTTACCGGCTGGCGGGTCGAAGGCCTCAACGCCAGTTTTAACAAAGCTTCTTTTGCCGATTCGCCAAAGACCTTCCTGGGAAAGACCGGCAACTTTACCTATAGCGATATTATTGATATTGTTTTTACCAAAGAGGCCTGCGCTGAATTCCTCTGCCGAAAGCTCTACAAGGAGTTTGTCTATTACAAACCCAACGAGGCTTTTGTTAAAGAAATGGCCGCCGTTTTGCGCCAGGGCGGCTATGCGCTGAAACCCCTGCTGGTGTTTCTATTTACCTCCGAGGAGTTCTACCGGCCCGATTACCGGGGTGCCAAAATCAAGTCACCCACCGAACTGCTGATTGGAACGCTGAAAGCCCTGAACATTACTAACCCCGACTGGGGGTACATTGCCGAAACCGGCCGCATTCTTCAGCAGCAGTTATTCAACCCGCCCAATGTGCAGGGCTGGGTAGGGCAGCGCGACTGGATTACCTCTACCACCTTACCCCAGCGGGGGAGTTTTTCCGATTCGCTCATCAACGGCCGGCGGGCTAATGGCCAGCGTCTGCCCTTTATGGTCGATGCACTGGCCTACGCCCGCAGCTTTGCCAGTGCCGAGAAAGCTCGTCTGTTCGTCAGCGATACGACCCAATACCTCCTGCAGACTTCTCTCAGCGCCCAAAAGCTGGATTTTATGCTGGAGACGCTGCTGGACGGTACCACCGTGGAGAACTGGTCGACCAACACGCCGATGGCGGATATGCGGATTCAAAAATTTCTGCGCACGCTGATGCGCCAGCCCGAATACCAACTCTGTTAAGCCCATGAAACGTAACGAATTTATCCGCCGGTTGGGTCTGCTCTCGGGTGGGGTAGCGTTCAGCCTGCAGAATATGCCCCTGCGGGCGTTTGCCTACAACCCGCTGCAACTGGCGTGGGAAGCTACCAACGGAAGCATTCTGGTGCTGGTGCAGCTTTCGGGGGGCAATGATGGGCTCAACACGGTAGTACCCTACCAGCATGACACATACTATGCCAGGCGGCCGACATTAGCCATTCCCAAGACTCAGGTGCTACCCATAACGGATAAGTTGGGACTCCACCCGGCCCTGAAAGCCCTGCGGGAGCTCTACGATCAGGGAAAGGTATCGCTGGTGCAGAACGTAGGCTATCAGAACCCCAACCGCTCCCATTTCCGGTCTACGGACATCTGGCTGTCGGGTTCAGCCGCCGATGAGTACTGGACCGAAGGGTGGATAGGCCGGTATCTGGCCAAAGCGTTCCCGCAATTCCCGATGGTGTTGCCTGAGCAGCCGATGGCTATTCAGATTGGGTCGGCGGAGTCTATGCTGACGCTGAGTCAACTCGGATCAACGGGGGTGGTATTTGATAATCCGGAAGCCTTCTACCAACTGGTGAAAGGAACACCAGTCGAAACAAATACGGCGCTGGATACGCCGGCCGGCGATGAGCTTAGGTTCTTACAGCAGGTAGCGGCACAGTCTGTTCAGTACTCAGAGATCATCAAAAAAAAGGCCGATGCCGGCAAGAACGTTATTACCTACCCCAATACCGGTCTGGGTCGGCAATTGGCCATTGTGGCCGGGCTGATTGCCGGTGGTATGCAGACCCCGGTATACCTGACCACCCTAGGCGGCTTTGATACCCACGCGGGGCAGGTAAATACGGGCAACGTGACCAGCGGGGCGCATGCAAACCTGCTGCAAACGATGGCCGATGCCCTGGCAGCGTTTCAGAAAGACCTCGACCGGCAGGGACTGGCTAACAGGGTGACGGTTATGACCTTCTCGGAATTTGGCCGGCGGGTAAACCAGAACGGCACCACGGGTACTGACCATGGTACGGCGGCCCCCCTGTTTGTGGTGGGCAATACCGTACGGGGTGGGCTGGTGGGTTCGGCCCCTAACCTGAATGATCTGGATAGCAACGGAGATCTGAAGTTTACCAATGATTTCCGGCAGGTGTATGCCAGTGTGTTGCGGGACCATCTGGGTGTAGATGCGGCTACGACTCAGCGTATTCTGGGTCAGGAATTTGAGACCCTGCCTATTTTCCGGCGCACCTCAGCACCGCTGGCTTCAGCCGATGGGGTGGTGCTGGAGCAGAATACGCCTAATCCCTTCCAGGATGTCACCGAGATTCTGTATTCCCTCAGTACGGCACAGTATGCCCGCTTGTGCCTGTACGATATGCAGGGGCGGGAGCTAATGGTGCTGCGGGAAGGACACCACGACAAAGGGGTATATACCGTTCAGTTAACGGGTTACGGGTTGGCTCCGGGTTATTACCTCTATAGCCTGCAAACGGATGCCGCCCGGAAGGTGTTGCGCCTGATTAAAGCGTAAATACGGCAATGGTTACCTGTTGATTGGGTTCAGGTGCCCGGCAGACCAGACACGGAATACCACCGGTAGTTGCCTGGGGGAGGAAAGGAGATAAGAGAGAGCCGAACAGCCGGGAGAATGGTGACTACCCACCATTCTCCCGGCTGTTCAGGTAATGTGCGTTTTACTCTTTCACGCGCTTGGCGGTAGCGTCGAACATGCCCAGCAGGGAGCCTTTCAGGTCGTCATCGGTTATCTTCTCCAATGCAATATTTACGTCGTAACTCTGTGCGGTGAAATAGATGGTAATCTTGTTGGCTTCTTCCTCGATTTTTTCGATGGGGATGGCCTCCGGATTCTTACCGGTCGGGTCTTTCAGTTCACCGGTGAGTTTACCGTCTTTGCGGGTCAGATTGGTTACAAATTTGGCGTCGCCATTGGGCGTTCCTACTACGGTAATCTCCCATTTGCCGGCAAAGAAGTCGGCCAGCGAAGTTGTTTGTGAAATGCCGGTAACCGCAACACCCAGCAGCAGAACGAAGAAAAAGAAACTTACTTTTTTCATGATTGAAAAGGATTTGACTTGAAATGAAACAGGTGACTTTTAAGATAGTGGGGGAGCCAACCACTTCGGAGCCCCAAGTGATAAGCAAAGGTAAAAATATAGCTTTTTATTGTCTAAAAAATAGACAATAAATTTTTGGGTAGTATCTTCGCTTTATGCAAACTCCCAGTGAGCAAAATTATATTCAGCAATTATCGATTGACTGTGTCATTTTTGGCTATCAGGACCGGCAGCTTAAGGTTTTAGTCCCCAAACTCAATTTCCGGGGGGATTTCTGGGCGCTGCCCGCCGGCTTTATCGACCAGAACGAGAGCATTGATGAGGCCGCCCACCGCATACTCGCATCCCGAACCGGCATCAAAGACATTTACCTGGAGCAGTTTTGGGTATTTGGCGACACGGGGCGAACCAACAAACCGTTCCTGGAACGGTTGATTGAATTAAACGAAGAAATCCTGGGGGCTAAACGGTTCAATCAGAAAGAGTTTGAGTGGGTAACCCGGCGATTTATTTCGATCGGGTATTACGCGCTGGTCGACATCAATAAGGTAGTACCGCAGAAGCAAGAGATTGATGCGTCTATCGGCTGGTATCCCATTAAACAATTGCCACCGATGATCATGGACCATAAGGAGATAGTGGCCAAAGCGCTCGATACCCTGCGGTTGAACCTCGACAACAAGCTGATTGCTTTTAACCTGCTGCCCGAAACGTTTACCATGCGGGAGGTGCAGGAACTGTACGAAGCCATCTATGACAAGCCGTTTGCCCGTAATAATTTTCAGAAGAAGATTCTGGACATGAATGTGCTGGAACGGCTGGAGAAGAAATATACGGGCGCGGCAAACAAGGCACCCTATCTGTACCGGTTTGCGCGGTAGGAGTGGGACAATATACGAGCGGCCGGTATTCCGTTGAGGATACTGGCCGCCCGTATATTGCCTGGTAGCTAATCGGGTCTACTTTTCAACATAATCCAAATCTTTCTTAAAGGTCTCTTCCAGGTAAGCAAGGGCAAACAGGGCGACGGCCAGGGTTATGGCTCCTACAACCAGGGCGCTGGCAATGGTTCCCAGCGACGGCTTGAACAGGGTAAAGAGCCCAGCCAGGGGGATAACGGCTCCCCGCACGAAGTTGGGCACTGTGGTGGCTACCGTAGCGCGGAGATTGGTGCCGAACAGTTCGGCGGCAATGGTGACGAACAAGGCCCAATACCCGTTGGCAAAGCCGAGCAGCGTACAGATTATGTAGAACGCCGTAATGTCTTTGACCGGTACCAGCAGGTATACCACGATAAATACCGCCGACAGCAGCACAAACAGCAGGATCACTTTCTTCCGACTCTTTAGGTACTGACTTAAGAAACCACTGGCAATATCACCGAACACCTGCCCTGTAAAGGCCAGCATGACCGCTTTACCGGCCACCACCGGCTCCGACAGACCCAGCGCCTGCCCGAACTCAGGGGAGAAGGTGATCAGGATTCCCACCACGAACCAGATCGGTAGGCCGATCAGAATGCATTGCAGGTATTTCAGAAAGCGAGCCTTGTTATTAAAGAGCATCAGCAGATTGCCCCGCTGCACGTTTTTCTCTTTAGCCCTTACGAAAGCAGCAGATTCAAACACATTGATCCGCAGTACGAGCAGCATCAGCCCCAGGCCACCCCCAATGAAGTATGAAATGCGCCAGTCGAAAAGGTCGGCCATGAAGTAAGCCAGAATGGCGCCCAGTACGCCCATCGTCGCCACAATAGTGGTACCATACCCGCGAATTTCTTTCGGCAGCACCTCCGTCACCAGCGTAACGCCCGCGCCTAATTCCCCGGCCAGGCCCACCCCGGCAATGAACCGCAGCAGCGCGTACTGCCCCACCGTATTTACCAGGCCGTTGCCGATGTTGGCCAGTGAGTAGAGCAGGATAGAGCCGAACAGCACAGATAAACGGCCCCGTTTGTCACCCATGACCCCCCAAAGCACACCCCCGATCAGCATGCCGGTCATCTGCATGTTGAGCAGAAAGATACCGTCGGACAAAAGCGCGTCGCCGGTTACGCCAATGGCTTTGAGGCTGGGGACGCGCACGACGCTGAACAGAAACAGGTCGTACATATCGACCAGGTAGCCGAGGGCCGCAACCATGACCGGTATCGTTAACAACTGTCGGATTACGCTGGGTTGAACCGTGGTATCCGGGCGGGTGACAGGTTGGTTAAGCATAAAGAAGTGAAATCATCGCTTGGTTAAAGGGCCTGCTATAGTATCCGGTACGACATACGGTGCCCGGTACTTACGGGTGAGCATGGCGTTGGCTTCCTTATCGCCGATGAATTGTTCCTTCTGCGGATCAAACTTCAGCGTGCGGCCCAGGCGGTATGAGATGTTGCCCAGGTGCGCAATGCCCGATGCCAGGTGTGCCGTTTCGACGGGCCCGTTCAGCAGCTTCTTGTCATGCGCCCGCACGGCGTCTAGGAAGTTCTTGTAGTGATCACCGCCGGCGTTGCGGGCGGGTCCCGGCTGCCGGTCGCGGCCCAGGTAGATCTTGTAATCGGCATAGCCGTTGATGACCATATAGCCTTTATCGCCGTAGAAGATGTTGCCTACCTCGACGCCGTCTTCCTTGTTGGTCATCCACGGGCGCACCTCGAACTGGATCACCTTGCCTTCTTTGGGATACTTGTAGGTGGTCGTGAGTACTTCCGGGGTCTCCTTGCAGTCGTTCCAGAGGAACTTGCCGCCGGAGGAGGAGATTTCTTCGGGCAGCCCTACGTCAAGACCCCACATGCAGAGGTCGGTTTCGTGGATACCCTGGTTGCCGATGTCGCCGTTGCCGTAGTCCCAGAACCAGTGCCAGTTGTAGTGCACATAGTTTTTGCTGAACGCCCGCGCTTGCGCCGGACCCTGCCACAGGTCCCAGTTTAGGCCTTCGGGAACGGGCGAGTTGCCCTGGTTGCCGATGTCAGGACGCCACTTAAACACCAGCCCCCGCGCCATATACACGTTGCCGATAGTGCCGTTGCGCAGGTGCTGAATGGCCTCCTTAATAGCCTCTGAACTGCGGAGCTGAACGCCATGCTGCACAATGCGATCGTAGCGCTCGGCGGCTTCGATCATCCGGCGGCCTTCGGTGAAGGTATGCGAACCGGGTTTCTCGACGTACACATCCTTACCGGCCTGGCAAGCCCAGATGGTCGCCAGCGCGTGCCAGTGGTTAGGCATGGCGATGCTGACGGCGTCGACTTCTTTGTCGTCGAACACCCGGCGCAGATCCTGTTCGGTCTTTACCTTCTTGCTGTATTTGGTTTCGAACTCCTTCGCCCGCTCCTGTAGCACTACATTATCGGCATCGCACAGGGTAACTACCTCTACGTTATTCGCCTGGTGACGCATGTAACCAGCGATATGGTCTTTCCCCCGTCCGTTAACACCAAGGACTGCTACCCGGATGCGGTCATTAGCACCGAACACCCGCGACGGAATGATGGTCGGCATCACGTTACTGCTGCCGATCAGGGGCGCATTGCCTGCCGTGGCCATAGCGGGCACGGTAATGGCGGCCAGGTAGCCACCCGTCGCTTTCTTCAGGAACTCTCTTCTTGAATCGTGTTTGTCTTTCATGGGAGGGTATAAGGGTTTTTATTTAAGACGTTGGACGCTAGACAATAGATGTTGGACTACTCTAACGAACAAAAACTTTGGTAACCAGCTATTAGTCTAACGTCCAGTGTCCAGTGTCCAATGTCTAACGTCTAACATCCAACGTCTTCCAATCTCTAAATCAAAAAAAGTGTTAACCCTACTTGCCTGGTCGGAAAAGCTTATAAGCGGGGCATGGTTAAGCCGCCGTCGACCATGATCACCTGTCCGGTAGAGTAGGGGAAGTCACCGCGTGCCAGAGCTGCTACGGCTTTACCCACATCGTCGGGGTAGCCCCAGCGTTTCTGCACACAAAGACCGCCTTCAATGAGCCGGTCGTACTTTTCGGTGACGCCCGCCGTCATATCGGTTTTGATAACGCCCGGCCGAACTTCATAAACCGGGATATTAAATTCACCCAGCCGGGCGGCAAAGAGCTGCGTGGCCATGCTCAGTCCTGCTTTTGCTATGCAGTATTCGCCCCGGTTGACGGATACGACAGTCGAGGAGATGGACGATACGTTGATGATGCACCCGAAGAAGTCATCTTTTGTCTGTTGTTGCTTAATCATCCAGTTGGCGGCTGCCTGCGTCAGAAAGTAGGCTCCCCGCAGGTTGGTCGATATGACGTAATCGAAGCTTTCTTCCGTTGCTTCCAGAATATCCCGACGTTCCTTTGGGGCAACGCCGGCATTGTTGACCAGCACGTTCAGTTGCCCGAAATGATTTTTAATCTGTGCCAGCATCGTTTCCCGCGCTTCGCGTGAGGCAATATCGCCCTGGCAGTAGATAACCTCGGCACCTGATTGCCGCAACTGGTTCAGGGCTTCGGTAACCGATTCCTCTGGTCGGACACCATTAATGGCGAGGTCGAAACCGTTTTTTGCCAGGTGTTCAGCAATACCAAACCCAATACCCCGGCTACCGCCGGTGACAAACGCTATTTTTTTCATGGTTGGTGATTGTGTTTAGCGGCAAGGGGCTTGGGGCAGGGGGTAAAACCAAAACCCCATGCTCCCTGCCCCAAGCCCCCTGCTCATAGCTCCGGTACGTCAACCCAGCAGCGTTTTGCCCAGCTTTCCAGCCCTTTCTCAGCCAGTTGAACGCCCTTGGCCCCTTCGTACAGTGTCCAGGGGAACGGCTCATCTTTCACTACATGCTTCAGGAACAGTTCCCATTGCGCTTTAAACGCATTGTCGAAAAGCTCCTGCTCCGGAACCTTCGCCCAGCCTTCGAAGAACTTGATCGGCTGCTCAATATCCGGGTTCCAGACGGGTTTGGGGGTATTGCCGTAATGCTGAATATAGCACTCGCGCAAACCGGCCACGGCGGAGCCTTTGGTACCGTCGACCTGTAAGGTCAGCAGGTCGTCGCGCCGAACGCGCACGGTCCAGGATGAGTTGAACTGGGCGATGATGCCGTTTTCCAGCTCGAAGGTAGCGTAGGCGGCATCGTCGGCGGTACATTTATAGGGACGCCCCTGCTCGTCGATGCGCTCCGGAATGTGGGTGGCACCCAGGCAGGAAACGGCTTTTACTTTACCAAACACCTGGTCCAGTACGTAGCGCCAGTGGCAAAGCATATCCACAATAATACCCCCGTCGTCTTCCTTGCGGTAGTTCCACGATGGCCGCTGGGCCGGAACGGTATGTCCTTCAAACACCCAGTAGCCGAACTCACCCCGCACCGACAGGATTTTGCCGAAGAAGTCATTCTGGATCAGTCGCTTCAATTTCATGATGCCCGGCAGCCAGAGTTTATCCTGCACCACGCCGTTTTTCAGTCCGGCGTCTTTGCAGAGCCGGTACAGTTCCAGCGCGGTTTCGGTGCTGACGGCCGTGGGTTTTTCGCAATATACGTGCTTGCCGGCTTCTACGGCTTTTCGTACGCCATCGGCCCGGCGGCCGGTCGTCTGTGCGTCGAAGTATATACTATTGTTCGGGTCGGCCAGGGCTTCATCCAGGTTAGTAGTGAACTTCTGAACGCCGGACTGTTCGCACAACTGCGCCAGCTTATTGGCATTGCGGCCGACCAGAATCGGGTCGGGCATGATCACTTCATCGGCACCCACTTTTACGCCACCCTGTTTCATAATGGCGGCAATGGAGCGCAGCAGGTGCTGGTTGGTACCCATCCGGCCGGTTACGCCGTTCATGATGATACCTACGTTGTGTACGTGCATGGGGGTAAATTAGGTTGGTTATTATGAATGGTGCAGGTACGCCTGCTTAATTTCTTCAAGAAAAACGTGCTGGTCTTTGGCCCAATGCGTGGTCGAAAAGATTTCCACCTCATTGAAGCCGTTGAAACCGGTTGCTTCGACCCAGTGGCGAATCTGCGGGACGTTGATGCAGCCTTCGCCCATCAGGCCCCGGTCGAGCAGGAAGTCGGCAGTGGGCGTTTTCCAGTCGCACATATGGAAGGCGTACAGATTGCCGTTCCGGCCGCAGCGGGCAATCTCCTGCTCCAGTGCCGGGTCCCACCAGAGGTGGTATACGTCTACCGCCACGCCCACCCAGGGTGAGTTGATGGCTTCGGCCATATCGTTGGCCTGCGCCAGGGTGTTGATGGCCGAGCGGTTGTCGGCATACATCGGGTGCAGGGGCTCAATCGCCAGCTTTACCCCGGCCGCTTCGGCCTGGGGCAGCACGGTCATGATGCCATCCTGAATTTGTCTGCGGGATTCGGTCAGGGGCTGGCGCGGGTCGGCTCCGCAGACCAATACAATAAGGGGAGCGCCCAGTTCGGCGGCCTCTTCGATGGCCCGGCGGTTATCGTCAATGGCTTCCTGCCGGCCGGTTGCGTCGGCGTTGGGGAAGAAGCCACCCCGGCAGAGCGAAACGATTGTCAAGCCGGCATCGCGGAGCATTTGCCCGGTATGGCGGATGTAACGTCCGGCGAGGGTGTCGCGCCAGACGGTGATGCCGCCAATACCCATCTTCGAGTAGTGGATAGCAGCTTCTTCAATGGTCCACGGCTTGGTGGTGATGGTATGCACACAGAGCCGCGATAGGTCGGTCAGGGGGTTGGCGCTCATTGTAAGGCTCCGAAAAAGGTGTAATAAGGGTCTTTGTTAATGATACGCTGGAGATACAGCGCTACTTCGCGGGCGTGGTAGTCGCCCCACATACTCGATTCCCCGTACGGTATTTTACTGCTTTCGGGCACATAATCCCAGCCGTTCGGACGGTGGTAGATCGAGTGCAGCAGCAGGCCCTGGTGATTCGGATCGGTGCTGAGGTAGGGTTCGTCAAGGATGGTGTTTAGTACTGTCAGACCCGCCTGCCAGTACCGCTGACCGGCTTCTATATCGCCTTTGCGAGTCAGATACCGGCCCAGCCGCAATAGGCCCTGCGCTCCGATGGCAGCCGCTGACCCATCTACCGGTTCGTGTTCGTTGAACGGATCGGCCGGGCGGCTCAGGTAGTCGCCGAGTTTATAAAGGTTAGGGGCACCGGTATCCCAGTAGGGAACACCGTCGACGGGTGTATGCTCGATATAAAAGTCGCAGGTGGCACGGGCGGCTTTCAGCATATACGCTTCGATGGCCTCGCGGCCGCCGAAGAAGTCCAGTTCGCTGTCGTCCAGCGTGGTCAGGAATTCGAGTTCTTCGGGGAAGCCGCACATGGCCCAGGCCAGCCCGCGGGTCCAGGTCGTAAAGCCGGAGTAGCCCTGCTGCGAGTTGGGGCAGCGGAAATTGCCGTCTTTGGTATTGAATATACTTTCGTGGGCGGTACGGCCCCAGATGTCGTAGGAGTCGCGGCCTTCGCCGTAGAAAACCGAGTAGTCGGCGGTGGCTTTGATGTGCTGTAAGGCCCGGTCGAGCAGATTGATTTTTACGTCGTTCTCTGCCTGAAACACGTGACCCAGCCGGTGGCTAAGCATCAAGGCCCGGCAGGAGCGGATGGTATCGACAAAGAGGGAGTGCGGGCCGTTGAAAGAGTGAATGTAGCCGCCAGTCTTGGTAGTGGTCCAGCGGCTGGCCTGCACGGCTCCGGAGATTTTCAGGGCCAGTTCGTAAAAGTTCTTTTCCCACTCATTGAAGCCAACCTTGCCTTCCTGCATCAGCCGCAGCAGGTTGCCGTAGGTGCTGACGTTATTGAACCCGTGATCATGAACACCGATGTGGCTGATGTGCGGGGCCATGACCCGGAGCGTCTTCTGCCGGCCCGACTCCAGAAAGGATTCGTCTTCGGTGGCGTCGTATTGCAGAATGGCTGAGCCGAACTGAAAGCCCTGCGTCCACTCGGTCCAGCCGCGGGTAGTGTACCGGCCTTGTACGGTAAAAACAGGTGAGCCTTTGGAAACGTCGTACTGGCTCTCGATCAGTTGAATTTTTTGTCCGGATAGCTCCCAGAAGCGGGCGAGTTTTTTGGATAAATCGGCAGATTGTAAGGCGTAGTCGATCTGAATCATTCGATGGAATCTGACAAGGTGGTTGGTTGCGGCAAGCGAACAATGAACAGCCGCCCGGCAGAGGAGCGGCTGTTCATATACCACTAAAGAGCAGATGTCATCGACTTTTTACTTATCCATCCGGTGGCTTATCCATCACGCGGTAGCTAATTTTTCCGAAACGGCGCTGGGTACAGGAATTCGCTGGGTGCGGTATTTCAGCAAATTAATTACCTCCTCGTCGCTTTGAAACGTGCCGTTGATATTGACCACATGCCGGGCCAGTACATCGTAGCGTTTGTTCATCAGGTAAAAGAAGACCTTCAGGAAGTCCAGCCCGTCGAATACCACCGCCTTGTTTTTGGCGTAATTATCGATGGTTTTTAGGAAAAAGCCGGGGTGTTCGGTCCAGTGCATGGCCGGGCGGCAGTGGTGGCTAATGTGGTAGCCGTCGTTCCAGCACTTCTTGTTGTACTTGACGTTGATGCAGGTGATGCTGTTCTTGTACGGATTGCCAGGGTCTGCCGGGTCCACAAACGAGTGCTGCGTCCAGTTGCCCAGCATGGTAATCAGCCGGAAAATGAAGAAGGGAATGATAAACACGACCAGCGTAGCCGGGAAGTTGACCAGGCCCAGCACCAGACAGAGGGCGTAAAAGCTTAGTTCACCAATCAGGGTTTGCCGCGCTACTTTCTTCCGGTTTTTCCGATCGAGGTAGCCCAGCAGCTCCTTCAGGCCAAGAATCATGAAATTGGCGTAGTAGCGGAAGAACTCCCGCAGACTATCCCGCTTGTAATCCATAGTGCTGCTGCCATCTTCCGGCATATTGTTCTCCACATGGTGCATGCCGATATGGTGGCCGTAGTATGTCTCCGGGCTTTGCCCGAAAAACGGCCCCACTACCCACGGCAGGTACTGGTTCATGAATTTGTACTCCGACTTAAAAAACTGGCGGTGATTGGTGCAATGGAACATTAAGCCAAACGGCCCCTTGAACACCAGATTGTTCAGCACCAGATACACACCGGCAATGGCCCACCAGACCCAGCCCGTGACAAACGGCATGTATAGCAGAATACCCAGGGGGATTAGGGTCAGCGTAATCTTAAGCGTTAAATAGGCAAAGGGTAAGTCACGTTCGTCTTTAATAAATCGTAAAAAAAATTGGTCTAATCCAGTAAGTGGCTTGGGGACAAAAACAGGGTCATTCAGCGTTGAGAGAACTTTCATAAGATATCCAGGGGTAAAATGAACGTACTAGGTAAACGAAATGTAAACCGGAATTGCATTCCGTTTTCGGGTTAATTATCGTGTAGCCCGGAATGTAATTCCGGGCTACAGTCATAGCAACCCATCCAGCCTTTTGACTACCTGAATCATGGAGCGGACGGTATGGTAATTGATCTTCCAGGAATGGCTCATGTGCGTCCAGATGGGTCCGGTGCCTTCGCGGTTCATCAGGGGCCACCATTCGCCGATATGGTGGAGAATCATCTTATCAAAGACAAACCGGTGAACATTCTCATAGGCGCGGGCAAATTTTTCGTCGCCCAGAAAGCGGTAGGCATCCAGAAAACCGATTAAAACTTCGGCCTGCTGCCAGAACTCTTTTTCGCGGTCGTAGACGGCACCGGCATGGGAGCCTTCCACAAACACGCCGCCAAACTCCCAATCAACTCCATTATCGGCGGCATGGTTGAACGATTTTATTAACTGATCCTTGTAGGTGGAGTAGGAGATACCCAGCACCTCAAGGGCGTGGATGAGCAGCCAGGCAAACTCGGCGTTATGGCCGTAACTGGTGTTGTCTTCGGCTTCGTGCTTAACGCCGTCTTCGGTGAAGCGGTCCCAGCCCCAGATGATGTCGAACTTGATCTGGGGCGCTACCTGCCAGTCGGGCCGGAACTGCGGAATGCCGGTGCCGTACTGCGGGTGCATGATCTTGCGGACCAGGAGCTCGATTACTTCCAGCAGCTTACGCCGGTGTACTTCCTGACCGGTACACACATACAGGGTGGTGTAGGCTTCCATCAGGTGCATGTGTACATCCAGTGTTTTGCGGTCGCCCCCTGCCGGGCCGGGGCCTTTCAGGGTCCAGTCGCGGTGAAACATCTCGAAATACCCGCCGTAATGCGTATCGGTGGCGTTTCTCTGGAGCAAGTCGAAGACTTTTCCGGCGTAGTCGATACCCCGTTGGTCGCCGGTGGCCAGGGTGTATTCACTGAGGGCGTAGATGGCGAAGCTGTGGCCGTACACGATCTTTTCGTCAATCAGCACCTCGCCCCGGCGGTTGGTCATCCAGTAAAAACCAGCATGTTCAGGGTCCCACATCCGTTCCAGCAGGTAATCGGCACCGTGCCGGGCGAGGTCGGCGAGTTCGCCGTTGCCGTAGCCGGCGCGGTGCGCCGAGGCAAAGGTGTAGAGGCAGCGCGTCTGGGCAATCAGTGACTTTTCGTCTTCGCCAGTGTCGTGTCCGTGCTGGTCGAAATGGGTGATATAGCCGCCGTTGTGCTGGTCGATGCAGCGGGTGGTCCAGAAGGGTAATAGCTCTTCGGTCAGGTGTGTGTATACCTCCTGCCGGAGCTGGTGAATTTTGTCCTTGTCCATGCGGGCAAAGAGGGAGTAGCAGGTTCAGGATAATAGGTTGTCGGGATTAAAGGTAAATAAATACTTTTTCTGAACCTATGAGAAAGGGGGTATTTGCCGCAATTCGGTTAGGCAGTGGTGGGGGAGGAGTGAGCGGGCTTAATTCAGGCGCCGGCGTTCGGCTTCTACCAGCGGAATCATATGGTCCAGTTCAGTCTTAAACACCTCCCAGGAGTGAGTGATGGCTGTGGAATCGGCATTGCTCTTTGCCAATGCCACCAGCTGGCGTAGTTGGGTTTCCAGATGGGTGAGGCCAACCATACCCAGCCACGGGACAAGCTTATGGCCCATGTCGGCTATTTCTTCCCGGTTCTGCGACCGTACAGCGTTCTCCAGGACCGAAAAGTCGACCAGTACTTCGTCGAGAAACATATCAAGAGCGATCAGGAGCATACTGCGACTGTCGCCATGCAACTGGTACAGCCGCTCGTGGTCCAGTTCCCGCTGTGTGTTTTTAGGAAATGGGGGCATACAAGCTTACAGATTTATGGGTTGGCAGCTTAGGCAGGAACGCGCCGGGTGTATTTAGCAATTTTCTGAAACAGTTCTTTGGGGTTGAACGGTTTGGTGACGTAATCATTGATGCCGGCGCTGATTGCCCGGTCTTTGTTGCTGTAGGTGGCCGAGGCCGTCAGGGCAATAATAGGCGTTTGAGAGCCGGCCTCCCTGATTTTTTCTGTGGCCGTATACCCATCCATAATTGGCATCTGAAGGTCCATCAGGACCAGATCATACCGGCCCGCCAGAAATTTCTCCAGCCCGATCAGACCGTTTTCGGCTACATCCACCTCGATTCCCCATTTACCCAGGAATTTCAGCGCTACGTTTACGTTGACCGGATAATCTTCGACCAGCAGGATTTTGACCCCCTTCAGCGTCTGCTCGTTCAGCGTATCAACCGGGTTGAAGTTCTGTTTGATAGCGGTGCCGATCGGGAGCTTGAGGGTAAAGAAAAATTTCGCGCCTTTGCCTTCGTCGCTTTCCAGTTCAATAGTACTGCCGTGGAGTTCCAGCAGTTTGCGGGTAATGACCAGGCCCAGGCCCGTACCGCCGAATTTCCGGGTGGTTGCCGAATTCGCCTGGGTGAACATCTCGAAAATTGTGCTGTGCTTTTCTTTGGCGATACCCACCCCGGTATCCTGCACCGAAATTTGCACATTAGCGTGTTCGGCGGTTTTGCGCTGCAGCGATAGTTCGATGGTGATGGTGCCGCTGCGGGTAAATTTATTGGCATTCGACACCAGGTTGGATAGTACCTGACCAATACGCAGGGGATCGCCCAGCAGGGTATCGGGAATATCGTCGTCCAGCATCAGCCGGATCCGGTTGCCGTTTTCCTCCGCCTTCAGTTGGTGAGCCCGCTTGATGTTCGAAACAAGCTGTTTCAGGTCGAAGGGAATCTCCTCCAGGTCGACCTTGCCGGCTTCAATCTTGCTGAAATCGAGAATGTCGTTGATCAGCGCGTATAGGTGTTCAATGGAAAACTGGAGCGTATTGAGGTTTTCGGCGATGCTGGGGGGCACCTCCTCCTGGAGCATAAGGTAGGTCATGCCAACGATACCGTTCAGGGGAGTACGAATTTCGTGGCTCATCATCGACAGAAAATCTGATTTGGCCTGGGTTGCCTTTTCGGCTTCTTCCTTGGCCGTACGCAGTTCGGTTTCTACTTTTTTCCGTTGCTCGATCTGCCGCTGCAGGTAGGTTACCAGACCAAGTAGGTTATCATCCGGATCGGCATCTAGTTTGTCGGCGTCTTCGGCGCTCTCCATCGACCGGATGGCTTCAATCAGCTTCTCCACCGACTGCCGGCGCTGGCTGATTTCTTCTTTCAGCCGCTGGTTAATATCGGCGTACTGGCGTTCATTCATAAACGAGGAATGTTCGAAAAGCTCTTTGTCCCGGTCGAAATTATGGTACGATTCATTGACGGCTTTGACGAAGTTCTGAAAACGCTCGTGCTGCAGGCATTCTTCCGACAGATACTTATTCATCTGCCTCGATAGCAGTTTGTGGAGAGTAGCGGTAGTCATCGATCAATTTTCGGAGAAGACGGTGACGGTCATGGTTTGGTTATGCAGTTCACACTGCGCATTGGGCGTCAACGGGGAAATTTCGCCGTAGGAGTAAAAGCCGGTCATCACCGGCTTGTCGCCGAATATTTCACGGGCGGCCTCTACTTCTTCTTCGGTCCGCTGACCGAGTACCAGCTTCCGGCCGACGCAGCTAATCAGAATGGCCAGTTCGGGGGTAAAGCCCAGTTGAGTCAGTGACGTATTAGCCGCAGTGGCCGAGGCATCGACCAGCCGGTCGAGGTTGGCGGTCATAAACCGGACCAGCGCTCCTTTAGGCATATCGCCGGCGAAGGTCATACTTTTAGTTATTTCATCGATAGACAGAATGGTACGCACCAGCGGCTGTGAGTCGGCTGTGGCCCGCATCGACAGGGGGAAGAGCAGGGCGGCACCAGGTAACCGGTCGGCATATTTGCCCAGGTACGCTTTGTAGAGGTCCAGGGCTTCCTGGTTGTCGATCTGAAACAGCACGTTATACTCCGATTGGGTTACTTCCCGTTCCGGACCGAATACATCCCAGCCACCAACCGACCCATGACCGATCCGTAACTGATTACCGTACAACCCCACGCCTACAATTTTGCCTACGGTCGGATTCTGGTTGAGGCCCACCAATGTTTTTTCGAACCGGGCGGCATCGCCGGCCAGGCCACCGGTTATCGGTACATTTCGTTTCAGGTGCTGATTCAGGGCTTCGGTCAGGTCGCTGCCGTTTACGCGGCCACCGTCAGAAATGATAAAGATGCCGGATAAATTATCGGCGTCCAGGGCCATAGCCATCTGTAATCCGGCCTGGTAACTTTCGGTATAATTGTTTATGTCGATCTGGACTGTGCGTATGTTGGTTTTTTCAAACTCAATGGCGGTTACCACAATCGAATCGTCGTTGATCTGGTTCTGGTAGATTTCGCCGGAAGTGGAATTGATGATAATATCGGCGGCCGGGTACAGCTCGCGCAGGTAGTCGTATACGTTTTCTGTTTCGAGAAGTTTGCGTTCTCCGAAAGCCAGCACTAGTTGAACCTGGAGAGGGCTAAAGCCCGGTGTTTCAGAAACAGGCCTCCATGCCTGATCCTGAAAAACAGATTGATTTATTTTCATGGCAGCGCGGTGTTATCTACCTGGTAGGGTTTTGAATGCAATTTATATTTTTGATTTATTTTTTTTAGAAATTGTAGAAAATAAATTTATAATAATTTGCTAATGGTTATAAAGGGGAATCGATGTATACCTGTCTGCATCGGGTAATTTGTAAAAGAGACAGGCTGGTAATTAATCGGCCGACAGCAGGCTCAGGACTTCGTTCAATGTGGCGGTGCCGGTTTGCCGAAGTTTTTGCACGGTCACCGCAGCCGCCAGATTGGCTGTTTCGATGGCCTGCGGAGGTTGGGCACCAACGCCGAGGCAGGCAGCGTATGTTGCCACTACCGTATCTCCCGCACCTACGGTATCAAGTTCACCACTCAGGCGGATACCATCTACCAGCTCCATCAGTCTGTCATTGATATAGGCAATGCCCCGCTCTCCTCTGGTAATGACTACCGGCCCCCCGGTATGCCGGCTCAGCAGGCTGCCGTGTTCGCGACACCAGGGCGTATCCGGTGTTTCCGGATGCGGTACCGACAGCAGGTCGGCCAGTTCCCGGGTATTTACTTTAAGCGTGGCCCCCCGAATGGTATTGCCACAGTGGCGCAGGTCGGCCACAAAGCGACAGTGAGGGTGCCGGGCAATCACTGTATTCAGGCGGCTTATCCGGTCAGGCGTCAGCAACGGATGCAGAAACTGCTGATTAATAATGAGTACATCCAGGTGGGGCAGGTGACCGGCCAGCGTAGCCAGGAGTTGGTCAAAATCGTCGGCTGCCAGGCTGTTATGCGTGCCAAAATCGATCCGGTTTTGTTCATCAAGCCCGGCCATCGGCTTGATATATGTACAGGTGTCCCAGTTGGTGGCGGCAGACAGCATAAACCGGGTGTCGGCACCGGCAGCCTGGAGCAGATAGCGCATTTCCCGGCCATACAGGTCGTTGCCGGTGCAGCCAAAAACGGTGATATTGGTTACTCCCAGAGCGGCCAGATTGGCTACGACATTGCCGGCCCCTCCCGGCGACGATTGGGGAGAGCGGCCCCAGTAGACTTCTTTAGTGGTTTCCAGGGAGATTTCGCCGGTAATTTTTTGGAGGTCAAAGTACAGGTCAACGGCGAAGTCGCCAATAACGCCGGCACGAAGGGAAGAGAACTGGTTGAAAAGCGTAGAGAGTTCGGAAGCGGTCATCCGGATCGATGGGTTGTAGGTCTGGTTCGGAAATGGGCAAATAAACTATCTTTTTGGCTGAAAAACTTGCCTTCTCCCGGTTCCGTACAGATTCTTCCAAACAAAAATCAGCAATTCGGTTTTATTAGAAGCATACGAAGGCCGGTTTCCGACCGGTTTGGTGAGGAAGATAGTACTACGAAAACAACAGGAATTATGAGTAAGCAGGAAAGTTTAGATGATGTGCGATTAGATATTCAGGCGGTGGATTTTGAGCTGAGTGATGGCTTGCGGGATCGAATCCTGCAATCCCTTGCCAAACTGCGCCGGTATTATTCCGGCGACGTAATTACCGCCGAGGTGTATATGCGACTTGAGGAAAGTCATGGCCCTAACGATAAATCGTACCGGGTAAAATACGGCGTACCCGGCAATGATGTCTTTGCCGAAGATTCCGGCGACAACTGGGGTGCCCTCATCAGCAGCGTGGCCGATAAACTACAGCGCCAGTTGGAGAAGCAGTTTGCCCGGTCATAAACCCATTTTTAATTGCTCAAAGTTATGGAAGATCAAAACAAAAAGGCCGGCAACGGTAAGGCCAATGGTCAGCCCAACGGACATGCTCAGCAGGGGGGAGAAGGTGATCAGACCTTAACGACCCGCCAGGGCCATCCGATTACCAACAACCAGAGTATGCGTACGGTGGGCAACCGGGGACCGGCCACGCTGGAGAACTACCAGTTTATCGAAAAAATCACGCATTTTGACCGGGAGCGGATTCCGGAGCGGGTGGTTCACGCCCGGGGAGCCGGGGCGCACGGCTATTTTGAAGCCTACGGTATGGTGGGCGACGAACCCATTGCCAAATACACCCGCGCCAGACTATTCCAGGAAAAAGGCAAACGCACACCTGTGTTTGTGCGGTTCTCCTCGGTGATCCACGGTGGACACTCACCCGAGACGCTGCGCGACCCGCGTGGCTTTGCCGTCAAGTTTTATACCGAAGAAGGCAACTGGGATCTGGTCGGCAATAACCTGAAGGTATTCTTTATCCGCGATGCCATGAAGTTCCCCGATCTGGTGCATGCGTTTAAACCTGATCCGGTAACGAATATTCAGGATGGGCAACGCATTTTTGACTTTATCAGCCACACGCCGGAAGCCATGCACATGATCACGTTCCTGTTCTCGCCCTGGGGTATTCCGGCCAACTACCGGCAGATGCAGGGCTCCGGCGTAAACACCTATAAATGGGTGAATGCCGACGGACAGGGTGTGCTGGTGAAATACCACTGGGAACCGAAGCAGGGCATCAAGAACCTGACGCAAATTGAGGCTGAGCAGATTCAGGGTAAGAACTTCAATCACGCTACCCAGGACTTGTACGAGGCCATTGAGCGGGGCGACTATCCGGAATGGGAGCTGTTGGTGCAGATCATGAGCGACGAGGAGCATCCGGAACTGGACTTTGATCCGCTGGACGACACCAAACTCTGGCCGGAAGATCAGTTTCCCTGGATGCCGGTGGGCCGTATGGTGCTTGACCGCAACCCGGTGAATTATTTTGCCGAAGTAGAGCAGGTCGCCTTCGGAACCGGGGTGTTGGTGGATGGGCTGGATTTCTCCAACGATAAAATGCTGCAGGGCCGGACCCTGTCGTACTCCGACACCCAGCGCTACCGCGTTGGGCCTAACTACCTGCAACTGCCCATCAACCGGCCGAAAACGCACGTAGCTACCAATCAGCGCGATGGCCAGATGGCGTACTACGTCGATGCCGGTCCGGCGCAGAACCCGCACGTGAACTATGAACCCTCTATGCTGGGTGGACTACAGGAGGCACCCAGGAGCGGTGCCGACCATACGCCGTATGTGCAGGGCCATGTGGTGCGGCAGAAGATCGACCGCACCAACGACTTCAAGCAGGCCGGCGAGCGGTACCGGATGTTTGAGGATTGGGAGCGCGACGACCTGATCTTTAACCTGGTGAATACGCTGGCTCCGGCCGACCGTCGGATTCAGGACCGCATGGTCGAGCTCTTCACGCAGTGCGACGAAGACTACGGCCGGCGGGTGCGCGAAGGGCTGGAGCAGGCCCGCGCCAACAACCAGCAGACGAGTGGCCCCATCGGTGCTACATCGGCTAATGAAGGTGTAAAGGAGGCCGAAGAAACCGGTCATCCGGCGAAGCCGTATTGATGTAAGGCATACGGTAGCTTAGGGAAAAGGTCACCTGCTCGTCGGGTGGCCTTTCTTTTTACCGTTTAATAAACGGGCAGGTGTTACCTGACTGCTGCTGTTCCTGCCGGGTCTGTTTTTACGACAAATGAGTTTGCACAATCAGTTTAAAAATCAAACACTATGCAAACCAGAATCCAGGACCCGCGAATCCAGATCAGGGTATTTGATCACAAGAGCAACAAACTGACCGATGCCCGCGTACGGGTAGCCGACCGGACTACCCAGCGACCGGTAGACATTGCGTTCAACAAGATGTCGGGGTACTATGAAGCCACTAAATTTGTGCCTCATGCAGAGTACACCATTACCGTGGATCACCCGACCCTGCAATCGCAGCAGCGCGAGGTAGCCATTGGAGGTGCCGGAGGCAGTGAGACCTTTGTGCTGGGGGAGAAAGAAATGCCGTTCTTTTACCGGGGCACTGTAAAGGTTCCCTTTGAACCCCGGCCCAACCTGATCGGGGTTGTTATCCGCGATGCCGCTCCGGACACCAGACGTAAATGGATGACCAGCCTGCGGCAGGTGGCCCGCGAGTTGTCACTGACGGCCGTACGGGTTCACCAGGACGTAACCAATAACGGTTTTTTTGTATTCGATATGAACGGGCAGCCGGCCGAAACAGTACAGAAGCGCCTGCGCTCGCTTGAGTATGTCGAGACAGTGGCTCCGGTGCTGAAACTTTCCGAAAAGCACGTAACCCTGCTGACCAACCGGCTGATCGTCAAGTTCAGAAATACGATAGACGTGAAGCAGGTGCCCGACATTGCCCGGCAGTATCAACTACAGGTGGTGCGGAATCTTCCCTATGCCGGAAATACCTTTGAGCTGCGGTTCAACGGCCACATTGATTATTCGCTGCTGGATATCTGCGACAGACTGGTACGGCAGGGACTGGTCGACTACGCGGAGCCTGATACCCACAGTACAGTGGAAAACGACCTGGTTACCCCCACCGACTGGCTGTATCCCTCGAAATGGGATCACCCGATCATCCGCATGCCTGAAGCCTGGCAGGTCTTGCAGGACATTGGCGTCAACCGGACCTTCGGCGACCCGAACGTAATGATAGCGGTGGTGGATTCCGGGGTCGATGCCAGCCACCCTGAGTTTAGCGGAACCCTCACCGACGGCAGCAGTAAGGTGTTTCAGTTGTTTGATTTTGGCAGTATGGTGGCCAATAACAGTGCCATTGGGGTAACGGATACGCACGGAACATGCTGTGCGAGCGCGGCTGCGGGGCAGGCCAATAACGCATCGGTACTGGCGGGGGTCAACGAGGGTAATTCGGGTATTGCGGGCAACTGCAAGGTTATGGGTATTCGCCGGTCCGGCTCCGAGCTGAGGTTCGCCGATATGTATGTCTGGATCGCAGGCTTTAACCCCAACAGCAGTTTTGCCGGCTTTCCGGCTACGCTCTCCAGGGGTGCCGATGTCATTACCAACAGCTTTGGGGTCAGCGTAGGAATGCCCATTTCCGGTCTGATGAAAGATACGTTCGACTTCCTGACGACCTATGGACGGGGTGGTAAGGGCGTACTGCTGTTTTTCTCCATTGGCAATGTCAATAACAATTTTGATTTTACCCTGAACCGGCCGTGGGCAGCTTACGAGCGTACCTTCGCCATTGGGGCTACCTCCCTGGACAACGACGGCACTACGGAGGTCATTGCCAATTACAGTTGCTTCGGGCCGATGATCGATTTCTGTGCGCCCAGCCACGATGCCTATGTCGGCTCGGCCCCGCAGCACAATCCACCCCTGAATTACGGGGCCATTACTGCCACGATTCGCTCAGGCACGGATGCCAACGCGCCCGGTCGACCAACCATCACCACGTCTATTGCCGCCAATGCCAATGCAGGGTTTACCAACCTGACTATTGGTTCGGTGGCCGGGGTTGCCGTGGGGCAGGCGGTGCTGATCCGGAATCCCGGCACTAACCAGACCGAAGCCAAGCGTATTACGGCTATCAATGCGGCCACGAATCAGATCACGGTATCGCCGGCATTGTTCAATAACCAGCCTTCGGGCACCCCGGCCTTTATCTCGTCGGCCGATTACACCACCAATTTCGGGGGCACCTCCTACGCCACGCCCGTATGCGCCGGCCTCGGAGCCCTGGTGTTGTCGGCCAACGCCAACCTGACCTGGGTAGAAGTGCGGGAGATTATCCGCAGTACCGCCGTAAAGCTCGATACCGGCAATACCAATCCGCAACACCGCTGGGTTGATATCGCCGGGCGCATAGCGACGGATCCACTGTATGCCGGGCCCAACTTCAGCCAGTTGTACGGCTACGGGCGTATCGATGTGGCGGCTGCGGTGGAGGCCGCCCGCGACTACGACTTCCGGCGGGATATTCACATTCGCGACAATATGGCGGATACCGGCCTCGCGCCGTCGACGGGTACTTTCTGGAACGGCGTGGATATCTGGGTGCGGAATACCAGCCCGGCCACCGATCCGAATCCGTTGCCGGCCAGTTACGCAACCGACGCCAATACCGTACACCAGGATGTGCTGGCCGGACAGGACAACTGGGTGTATGCCCGGTTCAGAAATATCGGTACACGGCCGACGTACCCGTTCCGCGTCCGGATTTACCTGACTCATTTTGGGGGTTCGCAGTTTTTGTACCCGACCAATTTTATTCCTACCACCCGTCCTAGCGATCCCATTCCGAGCCCGCTGGTACCGGGTACGTATCTGATCGGGGAGAGCAGCGTCAGCTCCCTGGCGGCCGGGACCGATGGTGCCGTTAATGTGCGGTGGAATTCGGCGCTGATTCCGCCCAAAAAGGTACTTATTGGTGGGACGGAGGTATTCTGGCATCCGTGTCTGCTGGTGGAGATCACTCCGCACGACGGTTTTACCCCGCCAAGCGGCTTTATCTGGGATAACAACAACCTGGCGCAGAAAAACCTGCGCATTGTGTACCCGGACGATGCCGATAGCGGTAAGGCACTGGCCTGGGCCGGCGTGGTGGGTAACCTGCGAAATCGGGCGAAGTTCACCACCGTCGTTATCCGGCAGAACACCGCTATCCCGGTCAACCGCTATATCCGCTTCCTGAACAGAACGGCCGTTGAGTTTATCACCCAGGGTATCCGGAGCGGAGAACTCAAAGGGCTGAAGCCGGGGCAGTATAATCAGGAGCCGGTGTTCTGGCTGGAGAATAGAAAAGAAGTCCGCATCCGATTCCGGAACATCGGTGCTATTCCCTTTATCGTGGGTACAGATAAGGGAATCCGGGTGCAGGAGGACTACCAGCTTGACGTAACGGAGCTGAGCGATAACGACCGACCGGCGGGCGGGCTTTCGCTGCTGCTGAGTGCCACAAAGCGACCCCGGTAGTCCGTAGAAGCAGGCATACGGGCCTTGCGCTTATCACATCGGATGAGCGCAAGGCCTTTTGTTTTAAACAGACATGGAGAGTGTCTGGTTATTACCAGTACGTTAATACGGATTTTCATATGGATAATGTACAAAAGTCATTGCTCAGCGGTTTGGCGGGTGCCGTTGCGCTAACGCTGCTTCATGAAACCGTCCGCCGGTTTGTGCCCGAAGCGCCCCGTGCCGACATCCTGGGTATGCGGGCCATCGCCAAAGGCTTTGAAGCTGCCGATAAGGAACTGCCCGACGAAGATACCCTGCACCAGATGGCGCTGGGGGGCGACCTGGTCTCCAACACCTTATACTACAGCCTGGTGGGTCTGAGTAAAGGCAAAGACACCCTGCTGTTCGGTTCAGCGCTGGGCGCACTCGCCGGCGTGGGGGCTTTGACTTTACCGGGTCCGTTGAAGCTGGGCGAAGCACCAACCAATCGGACCCGCGAAACCATGGCCATGACCATTGCCTGGTATCTGCTTGGCGGGGTTGTGGCTGCAGGGACGTATGAACTGCTGGATGAGGAGTTTGCGTGATATGAAACATGATGTAAACGGGCAGGTCGCGCTGGTAACGGGCGCGGCCAAAGGCATCGGCAGAGCCTGTGCGGTAGCGCTGGCGGAAGCGGGTGCCCATCTTATTTTGGGCCTTCGCGACAGGAACACCGGTGACGAACTGGCCGAAGAGATCAGGCAGATGGGCCGGGCCGTCCTGCCCGTGCAGATGAACACCGCCCACCTGACTGAGATCCGGGAGGCCGTAGATGCCGGCTACAGGCACTTCGGCCGGATTGATATTCTGGTCAATAATGCCGGCATTGGGTTTCCCGCTAAAGCCGAAGATGTAACAGAGGAAGACTTCGATTATACACTCGCCGTAAATCTGAAGGGGACCTTCTTTACGGCACAGGCCGTAGCGAAGATTATGATGCAGCAGCGCCGGGGCCGTATCATCAACATCGGCTCGCAGGCCGGGTTTGTGGCTTTGCCCACTGAATCGGTCTACTGCATGACCAAGGCCGGCATCTCGCACCTGACCAAATGCCTGGCGCTGGAATGGGCTCCGTATAACATCACCGTCAATGCTGTTGCCCCCACCTTTATTGAAACGCCCGGCACCCGGAAGTGGCTGGATGATGAAGCCTTTCGGGCGTCTGTCCGGCAGCGTATTCCGCTGGGGCGGATTGGCCAGCCAGCGGAGGTGGCCGCCCCGGTGGTATTTCTGGCCTCGCCGGCCGCAAGTCTCATCACCGGCGAAACCTTGATGATTGACGGCGGGTGGACAATTCAGTAACTTGCTTTTGCTAATTTTACGTACCTTAGTTACCCGATGCCTTTTCTTCGCCCTGTCGTTAACTGACATGAACCCGGCTGATCTGATTCTGTTGCATACCCACTCCATCATGGCGTTTATCATGGTGCTGATCACAGGCGGTATGGTCCTGTATGTGATTCGCATTGCCGACCCAACGCCGATTCGCAACTGGATGGCGGTATTTTATGCGTTACAGACGTTCTGGCAGTTCGGGGATATGATCCGGTACAGTCTCCATCCGTCACTCACGGGGTCGCTGTTTTATCAGCTCCAGGTATCGGCCTGGTTTGCACCCGCGCTTTCCGGCGTACTCATCACCTTTACCCAGGTCTGTTATCTGTTTCTGGAGGATACGTTTCTCCGCGAACGGCGAATGGTCTTCTGGTTCATGGTTCTTCTTTCGGCAGGCTTTGTTGGATTTAACATCTGGAATGAGTTCCGGCACGGGAGCGATGAGGTGACTATGCAGGTCGCTGCTTTTTTATACGGGCTGTTTACCAACATCTGGACAATGCTGATCTGTCTGCGTAAGGCAGGGAAACTGAAAGTCCGCAATCCCAGAGCGGCCAGGGGACATACGTATCTGGCCACGATCATCGGCCTGGGTTTTATTCTGCCGTGCCTCATTGCCATCATCTCCGGCTTTTATACGCCGGCCGGTTACTACTCCTATTTCATTCTGCTTTGGCTGGGCAACATTGCCGAAGTGCTGGTGTACATTACCTTCGCGGTATTACCGGCCAACTTCCAGGTGAAACTGGTTGGGTTTACCTTCCTGTCTATGACCACCCTGCTGCTGATTGTTACCCTGGTTTTTTTTCCACCCCTGGTGCCCACCGACCTGCCGGCACGGCTCCTGCAGCAGGATGGTCTTATCAAACTGTTTGGTATCTTTTTGGGCGCTACCCTATTGGTGTGGCTGCTTTTGCCGCGCATTCTCCAGGCTAGCCTGACCCAGCCTGTAAAGCGCCTGCTGGCCGGTGTTGAGCAGGTCAATGCCGGTAACCTGGCTACCCATGTTCCCGTAAATTCATCGGACGAAATTGGTATTCTGACCCGGAACTTCAACGAAATGACTGAGTCGCTCAAACGGGCCAGCGACCGGCTTACCCAGTATGCCGAGACGCTGGAGCAAAAAGTAGCCGAACGGACCAGCGAACTCCAGCAGTCGCTGGAGTACCTCCGCGCTACCCAGGACCAACTGGTGCAGCGGGAGAAAATGGCTTCGCTGGGTGAACTCACCGCCGGCGTTGCCCATGAGATTCAGAACCCCCTCAATTTTGTCAATAATCTGGCCGAGGTTAGCGTCGAGTTGATTGGTGAGCTGAGGGAGGAGCGTGGCCGGGAACTGCGGGACGAGGAGCTGGAGGAAACGCTGCTCACCGGTCTGGAGCGAAACCTGGAGAAGATTGTGGTTCACGGGAAACGGGCCGATGGTATTGTCAAGGGGATGTTGCAGCATTCGCGCATAGGGAGTGGTCAGAAAGCGCCTACTGACCTCAATGCGCTGGCCAGTGAATACCTGCGGCTGGCCTATCATGGCCTGCGGGCCAAAGACAAGACGTTTACGGCTGAGCTGCTCCTTGACCTCGATCCGGATTTGGGTAAGGTAGTAGTGGTCTCGCAGGATATAGGCCGGGTGCTGCTCAATCTGTACAACAATGCGTTATACGCCACCAAAGAAAAGCTGAAGCGATTGAATGGGAGTGCCGCGCCGGAGCCGGTCGAGGCCGGGTATCTGCCCCAGATTCTGGTCAGTACCCGCCTGGAGACCAGAACCTCTGCCGGACAGGCAGACGGGCGACCGGATAATACCGTTGAAATTCGGGTGCGCGACAATGGGCCTGGCATACCCAGCGACGTGCTCGGCAAAATCTATCAGCCTTTCTTTACGACCAAGCCTGCCGGAGAGGGAACCGGTCTGGGGTTATCGCTCAGCTACGATATTGTTACCAAAGGGCATGGCGGAGCGATTCAGGTCGATACTGTGCCGGGCGAGTTCTCCGAATTTATCATCCGCCTGCCGGTTTATACCGAGGAGAATGCCGCTATCATGCGGTAATCGTCGGTGGCCGGCTGTTTGTCTTTTGCAGAATTATCGCTAAATCTGCCGGGTAATTCCGCTAAACCGTATACCCTTACCCGCCCATGACAAAGTTATTACTCCCCCTATGTCTGTTGCTTGGCCTGATCGGGCGCGTGGATGCCCAGCCTGACGTGGCCCGGCCTGACGTGGCCCAGCCTGACGTGGCCCGGCCGGATGCCGTTCCGCAGGCCGAAATTGCCAGCGATCTTATTAAGGCCAAACTATACCTGCCCGACGAGCAGCAGGGCTACTACCGGGGTACCCGTTTCGACTGGTCGGGGCTGATCGCCAGCCTGGAACATAAGGGGCATAGCTACTTCGGAAAATGGTTCGGGCCGTATGATCCCAAGATACACGATGCCGTGAGCGGCCCGGTAGAGGAGTTCGGCGCTATCGGCTATGAATCGGCCAAACCGGGCGAAACCTTCCTCAAAATCGGCGTTGGCGTACTGCGCCGAATCGACGAGAAGGCGTACCACTTCGCTTCGCCCTATGAACTGGTCAACCCCGGTAAATGGACGGTGAACCCGGCCGCCGATCGGGTGGAGTTTGCGCATTACCTGACCGATCAGGATGGCCATTCCTACATCTACCGCAAGACCGTCCGTCTGGTGAAAGGAAAGCCTGAACTGCTGCTGGAGCATAGCCTGGAAAATACCGGCTCCCGCGTGCTGGAGACCAACGTATACGACCACAACTTTTTTATGCTGGATAACCAGCCGACCGGGCCGGACTTTGTGGTGAAATTTCCGTTTACGCTGCGGGCCACCACCCCCAAAGAGGGCCTGCTGGAAACCCGCGACAAGCAGTTGGTCTACCTGCGGCCGCAGCAGAAAGGCGACGCGGTTTATACCCTGCTCGAAGGCTTCGGCAGTACGGCTAAGGACTACGACATCCGGGTAGAGAACACCAGAACCAAAGCCGGCGTGCGCGTCACCGGCGACCGGCCGCTGTCGAAACTGGCGTTCTGGTCCAACCCGGCTAATCTGTCGCCGGAGCCGTATATCGGGGTACGGGTAGAGCCGGGCAAGACGTTCACCTGGACGCTGACGTATCAGTTTTACACCCTGCCGTAAAGTATAACGGTTTTGTAAACCGTTGTATGGGTGGGCCGGAAAACGGTTTGCAAAACCGTTGTACTTACCTGGCGCGGGGCAGCGTAATTTTCCAGATGCTGCCGGAGGGATTGCCGTACTCCAGGACGTAGATAACGTTGCCGATCAGCAGTGCATCGGTGGGGCTGTTGAAGCCCTGCGCGATTTTGGTGGTCTGCACCACATAGTTATCGGTCTCGCGCCGGTAGCTCAGCTTCAGGTGCATCAGGTCTTCGCCGTCCAGGGCAATGGGGCGCATCAGGGGTGATTTCCGGCCGTTGCTCCAGCTCAGCACAAAGCCGTCGCCGGTCATGTTGCCGCCAACGGCACTGTCCCGGTCAAAGACTAACCCCAGCGGGGAGCGGTGTGCGGTAAAGGTTCCCAGCGTAATTCCCTCTTTATCGGCGTCCTTGATGTTGCCGGTGGTCCGGTCACGGTACTGGTTGGCGTCGGGGCCGAGGTTCTGGACGGAAGGGGTGATTTTTGTCGGCCGCTTAGGGAAAGTGGGATCGTTATGGAAGTATCTGGCGGTGTGGGCGTGGCTGCGGGTATTGATAAACGGATCTTTTTTGGGGTCGGCATCCCAGTCCGGAAACTGCTGCGGGTTGTCTACACCGCCCATCACCCACGGAAAGCCGTAATGGTGACCTTCGCGCAGCCAGAACATATCTTCGGGGTGATCGTAGTCGCTGGAGTTGGAGACGGCAAACAGGTGGCCGTTGGGCGCAAAAGCCAGACTATAGGCGTTGCGGATACCTTCGGCAAACAGGTAGCCGGCGGCTTTGAGTTTGGTACCGTCGTTGGGCAACAGCAGGTTAGTGGCATTGGTTGGGATGCGCAGGATGCAGGCAGTCAGCGGCTCATCGCGGGCGTTGGGGTAATGGCCGTCGTTGTCCTGCACCTCGCCATGGTCGGTGCGGGCTCCGCTGCTGACGTAGGCGTATCGGCCGTCGGGGCTGATGGCGATGCCGTTGAAGCCGTGGTCGTACAGGGTCTTGGTACTGCCAATCTCCTCCGTCATAAAGACCACCGACATAACGCCTTTGCCCGATGGCTGGAACTGGTACCGCACCATCCGGCCTTTAGTACCCCTGCCGTTGTTGACGCTGATGTTTCCGACCAGAAACAGCGTATTGTCGTTAAAGGCTGCCCCCTGCAGCCGGGTAATGCCATGGTCTTTCGCCGTGAATATCCGGGTAGCTACCGGCTTACCGGTTTGGGTACGGACGCGGTAGACCTCGCCGGGGAAAGTGGTATAAAAGAAGTCTTTGCTGACGGGGTTCTGTAGCAACCGCACACAGCCCGGACCTACGGACATAAACTTTTCGATGGTGATGCCCGGACGCAGGGCTTTCGGGCGCTGCTGGGCCTGCGTAGAATAAGGCGTCAGGAGCGCTATCAGGCCGCAAAGGAGTATGTTGCCGGCGGTTGTCAGTGTTATCATGTCCAGGGCTGTTGAACCGTAAACCACCTAAGCGCGGTCAATTGTTTTGTACGGCAGTCTAAGCTTTATCAGGTCAGAGACCCAATAAGGTACCTGATAACTGCCAACTACAGCCTGCCCTGCCGGCGTATATAGCGTTTGGTAAGCCCGCAGAAATTCTGGTAAATTTTCGGCGAATTAATTAATTTGAGCCGGTATCGTACTCCCTTGCGGAGAAATGGACTGAGTTTATGAACATCATTGCGTTTCTGATTGCCTTTTTTCTGCTTCGGTTTCTCCGGCAGTCCCTACGGGATTCACCTAAACTACCCGAATGGGATAACCGACTGGCTATGGCCCGAAATGTGGTTATCGCGATTCTGGTGGTGGATGTACTTACCAATTTTGATATGGTTACCAGCTGGCTATGGAGCCTGTTGCTTTTAGCCATTGTAGGGGGGGCTTATGTGCTGGAAGAGTTCCGGTCGGTCCGGCTGATGTTATATGCGGTGGCCTTGTATGCGGGTCTGGCACTAGTGGCTACCGGGGTTAATCTCTGGAGTCACGAACTGTACAAAACCATTGAGGATTATGTACAGGCTGGGGGCGTATTTGCAGTGATCTGGGTAATTGTGATGTGGCGGACAACCCAGAAACAGCAGAAAGCCCTGGAGGAGGAGCGGAAAAAGCGGCTGCAGGAAGAAGAAAATACCCGGATTATTGCGGCCAAAAAAGACGAACTGGAAGTGATGGTGCAGGAGCGCACCGCCGAAATTACCCGCCGGAAAGAAGAACTGGAACACGCCCTGGCCGATTTGCAGGCTACCCAGACCAAACTGATTCAGCAGGAAAAAATGGCCTCGCTGGGAGAGCTGACCGCCGGCATCGCCCACGAGATCCAGAACCCGCTCAATTTCGTGAACAACCTGGCCGAGGTGAGTGCGGAATTGGTGGAGGAACTGGAGGAAGAACGGAAAAAAGGAGAGGGGGATAGAGACAAGGAACTGGAGGAAGAGATACTGACGGATTTGAAAGATAGTCTGGCCAAGATCACCCATCACGGCAAGCGGGCCGACAGCATTGTGAGAGGTATGCTCCAGCACTCCCGGTTCAGCAGCGGCCAGAAAGAGCCGACCGACCTGAACGCGCTGGCCGATGAGTATCTGCGACTGGCTTACCATGGCCTGCGGGCCAAAGACAAAAGCTTCAACGCCGACCTGCGGATGAACCTTGATCCGAGCCTGGGCAAAGTAAAAGTAGATCCGCAGGAGATGGGTCGGGTGTTGCTCAACCTGTACAACAACGCTTTTTATGCAACCCAGGAGAAGGCAAAATCCCTGGCTAACGGACGGAGCACGTTAGCCTACCAGCCCCAGGTGTCGGTCAGCACTCAGATTAAACATGCTGCGTCGGAAGAGGACGTTGATCAGGTCGAAATCCGCGTGAAAGACAACGGAATGGGTATTCCGCAGGAGATCATCAACAAAATCTACCAGCCGTTCTTTACCACCAAGCCTACGGGTCAGGGCACCGGACTGGGTCTCTCGCTGAGCTACGACATCGTCACTAAAGGACACGGCGGAGACCTGAGCGTGGAAACCGAGCCGGGCCAGTACTCCGAATTCATTATTCACCTGCCCTGTCGGACGGCCTGATTATCGTATATCCATCGGAGAATTGCCGAATTAGCGTTTTCTTTGCGGCTATGAAGCTACGACTGAACGGACGGATCTGGCTGGAAGGCGACGAACGGTTTATGGGCATCGGCCGCATGGAACTGCTGGAGCATATCCAGCAAACCGGATCGATCAACCAGGCGGCCAAAGCGATGAAGATGTCGTACAAGCGAGCCTGGGAACTGGTGCACTCTATGAACGAGCAGTCTCCGCAGCCCCTGGTAATTACCCAGACCGGCGGGGAGCGGGGCGGGGGTGCCCTGGTAACGCCGGAGGGCGAACAGTACCTCCAGTATTACCGGCAACTACAGGCCCGCTTTCAGGAGTTTCTGCAACAGGAGTCAGCCGCCATTCCGTTTTAACGCGGGCTGAACCGCACTGCCCTCCTCTACCAGAACCACAATCCGATCCCCCACCTGCACCGGGCTTTCCGGCACCAGCACCTCCGTGACAACATCCCCCCCCGATACCGTCAGCCGAAGTTGATCGCCCTCCGGCCGGATGCCGATAACGGTGCCCAGCCGGCCGGACGGTACCGGTGTGGTCGATGGCCCTAACACGGCAGCAGGTTTGCCCTGCCGGTCAATTTTACCCGCCTGTAAGCCAATGACCCGGTCGGCCAGCCGGATGATTTCGGCATTGTCGTGGCTCACCAGCACCGTAGTCAGCCCAAATTGTGTATGTACCAGGCTGATTTCTTCCTGTAGCCGCAGCCGGGTTTCGGTATCCAGGGCCGACAGCGGTTCGTCCAGCAGCAGCAATCGGGGTTGCCGGGCCACCGCCCGCGCCAGCGCCACCCGCTGCTGCTGCCCGCCCGATAAAACGCCCGGCCGGCGGTTGGCCAGTTCGGTCAGGCTCATCATCTCCAGCAGCGTATCTACCAGGGCCAGGTTTTGTTTATCCGGCAACGCAAACCGCAACTGCTCGCGGATGGTCATGTTCGGGAACAAGGCGTAATCCTGAAATACCACGCCCACCGCCCGGCGCTGCGGCCCCACCCAGTTCTTCTGCCGGTGATCGAACCAGGTCTGCCCTTTCGACCGGATATAGCCGGACTCGGGCCGGTCCAGGCCGGCCAGCATCCGCAGCACCGTGGTTTTGCCCGCGCCGGAAGGTCCGTATAAGGCCACAAATTCGCCGTCCTCAATGGTGAGGGCAACATCCAGTTCAATGGGTCCCTGGGCGGAGTGCAGGGCTTTGGTTACGTGCACTTCCGTCATAGAAAGGTCCGCGTTCGCAGCTTTTTGTTGTACCAGAACAGCAGCACCAGAATGGAAAAGGTCATTCCCAGCAAGATTAGGGCGTAGGCGTTGGCGCGGTCGTAGTTCAGGCTTTCCACTTCATCGTAAATGGCGATGGAGGCTACGCGCGTTTTGCCCGGAATATTGCCCCCGATCATCAGCACCAGCCCAAACTCACCGATGGTGTGCGCAAAGGCCAGGACAATACCGCTCAGCAGCGCCGGTTTGCTATTGGGCAGCAGCACCCGCCCCAGGGTGGTGAGTGTCGACTTCCCCAGCGTCAGCGAGGCCTCCCGCAGCGAAGCCGGCAGGTTCTGAAAACCGGCCTGGATGGGGTGAACCATAAACGGCAGGCTGTAAAAGAGGGAGCCGACCAGAATGCCCGAAAAGGTGAAGTTGAGCCGGACGCCCAGCGTATTGACCAGCCAGTAGCCCAGCATACTGTCTTCGCTGAAGGCAATGAGCAGGTAAAAGCCGGTGACCGTCGGGGGCAGCACCAGGGGCAGACTGACCACCGCTTCGATAAGCGGTTTCAGGCGGAATGTGCCGTAGGCCAGCCAGTACGCCAGCGGAATTCCGATAACCAGCAGGATGGTGGTGGTCAGTCCGGCCAGGCTCAGGGTTAACAGCAGCGTTTGGCTAAAATCGTCGGTCATGGTTGGTTGGGCATGGCGAAGCCGTACTGTTTCAGGATGGCTTTGGCCTGGGGCGTAACCAAAAAGGCGGTAAACGCAGCGGCTGCCTTGTTGCCCTGGGCGCGTTTGAGTACCACATACCCCTGTTCGAGGGCGGTATGGGCCTTGGCCGGTATCAGGTAGTAGCGGCCCTGAGTTCTAAGGGGTGGGCTCAGGGCCAGCGCCAGGGCGATGATGCCGATGTCGGCAGCTCCCGTGGAGACAAACTGGGCCGTCTGCGCAATATTTTCACCTTTGACAAACCGGTCTTTCACCTGATTGTACAGGCCGTAGTGCTTCAGTGACTCTTCGGCCCGTTTGCCGTAGGGCGCGTGCAGCGGGTTGGCAATGGCAACAGTCCGGATAGCGGGGTCGAGCAGGGTTTTCATGCCCTTCGCGTTCGGGTCGAGGGTGGGACTCCACAGCACCAGCCGGCCAATGGCGTAGGTCTGAATGGATGAGGCTGTCAAGCCTTTTTGCTGCAACTGCCGGGGGTAGTCGATATCGGCCGAAAAAAACAGGTCGAAGGGCGCACTGCGGCTGATCTGCTGAAAGAACTTGCCCGATGAGCCGTAAATGACATTGACTTTAATGGCCGGCTGCCGGCTTTTGAATGCGGCAACCAGCGAATCCATCGCGTATCGCAGATCCGAAGCCGCAGCAATAGTGATCTCCTGCCCCTTAGCCGTCGGCTGGGCCGGGCTGTGCGGCACGAATGCTATCCCTAAAAACAGATACAGGACGTAAAAAAAAGGCATTGTGGATAAGCTACTAAGGCATGGTTGCCGTTATGGTTGCTCAAACATAACGATAAATTAAGACAATATGACGCACTACAGCGTATTGTGCTTTTTTAACCCGTTATAGTTGCACGGGAATAACGAGTCGTTATATTTGAGCGACTATAAAGCTGTTGCTGAATGCTGACACCTGTACTTTCTGTTTTTCTGGCTCTGACTGCGCTGGCCGATACCATCCGGCCAAAAGCCGATTCGCTGCGTCAGTTGGCTCTACAGGAAGTTGTTGTCTCAGCCTCGCGGGTAGCCGAAAGTGTACTCCGCTCACCGGTGAGTATTGACGTGCTCGACGTGCTGAAGATGCGGCAGTCGGCGCAGCCCTCATTCTTCGACGCCATCGAGAACCTGAGGGGTGTTCAGTTACTGACGCCCAGCATGGGTTTCAAGGTGTATAACACCCGTGGCTTTGCCAACACCACCAACGTGCGGTTTGTGCAGTTAGTCGACGGGATGGATAACCAGGCTCCGCATATCGGCGCACCCATTGCCGGAGCGCTGGCACCCTCGGACCTGGACATTCAGCGAGTAGAAATCATACCCGGTACGGCCTCGGCCTTATATGGCCTTAATGCGCTTAACGGGCTGGCTAATATCCTGACTCGTAGCCCGTTTGAGTCGGCGGGCTTCAGCGCCAGTCAGCGGACGGCTCTGAACCACATTGGTGAAACCGGTATCCGGCCGCAGGTGGCCAGCGAGACGGCGCTGCGGTTTGCGCATGTGATAAAATCGCGGCTGGCGGTTAAGGTGAATCTGGTGTACCAGACCGGCTACGACTGGATGGCCCGCAATAGGGGTGACCTGAACCCCAATGCCAATACCTCCCTCGGTTTGCTGGGTGACTATAATCCCGGCCGCGATGCCATTAACGTCTACGGCGACGAAGCCCCCAACCGGCGGGCGCTCACCCTCAACGGGCAGCGCTACGTCGTATCCCGCACCGGATATGCCGAAGAGCAGGTAACCGATTACCGGCTGCTGAATCTGCGCGGAGATCTGGCTGTGCATTACCGGTTCACGCCCACGCTGGAGCTCGCTTACGGGTACCGGGCCGCCACGCTTGATAACGTCTACCAGCGCACTAACCGCTTCCGGCTCGATAATTACCGGCTCGACCAGCATGCGCTGACGCTGACCTCGCCTTCGGTAGTTCTAAAAGCCTACCGCACGAGTGAAAATACCGGCGACTCCTACAACCTGCGCTCGATGGCCGAGAACATCGACCGTTCCTATAAATCCGATAACGTCTGGTTTGCCGACTTCTCTACGCAGTTCCGGAACTCCGTTGCCGGTGGAGCCCCTGCCCCGGCCGCCCTGTTGGCTGCCCGTCAGTTTGCGGACCAGGGGCGTCCGCAATCGGGAACCCCGGCATTCGACGACCTGGTGACGAAGCTGCGGGATATCAACAACTGGGATCTGGGCGCGGCCCTGCGGGTGCGCTCGTGGCTGTATCATGTGGATGGGCAGGTGGAGCCGACGCGGGTTCTGTGGCGGTCGCTGCGGGAGAAAACCGGACTGAACCTGCTGCTGGGCGTCAATTACCGGCAGTACCAGGTCTACCCCGACGGCAACTACTTTATTAACCCTGTAGAACCCGACCGCGACCTGACCTACCGGCAGTTTGGCAGTTTTGTGCAGGCCACTCGTACGTTCTGGCAGGAAAAGCTAAAGCTCAGCGCTACGCTGCGCATGGACAGGAACCAGTACTTTGCCGCCCGGCTGAACCCCAGGCTATCGGTGGTATACTCCCCAACGGAAACACACCACTGGCGGGTATCGTATCAGAACGGCTACCGCTTCCCGTCGCTGTTCGAAGCCTTTTCCAACGTAAATTCCGGCGGGGTGAAGCGGGTAGGGGGGCTGCCGGTGATGTCGCAGGGTATTTTCGAAAATTCTTATTTCCGCACTTCCATCGACGCTTTTCAGAACGCCATCAACGCTGATGTCAATGTCAATCGCCTGACCACCGAACAGGCCATCCAAAAGAACAAAGACCTGCTCAAAAAGAACACCTATACCTACCTGAAGCCCGAGCAGGTCAACAGTTTTGAGGTCGGCTATAAGGGCCTGTGGCTGTGCAAAAAGTTGTACATCGACGCTGATTTTTACTACAATAGTTACCGGAACTTCATGGCCCAGGTAGAGGTCAACATTCCCAAACGCAACAACCCGGACTCGATCGCCTACTATCTGGCCGACCGCAGCCTGCAGGACCGCTATCGCCTGTGGACTAACTCCAAAACCACGGTGTACAATTATGGCAGCAGCATCGGTATGCGCTACGCAATCGTGGGTAACTGGGTGGTGATGAGCAATGCCTCCTACGCCCGGCTCGACCGCACCGAAAGCGGTGACGGCCTGGAAGAAGCATTCAACACGCCCCGCTGGATTACCAACGCCGGCCTGTCCAATGCTAACCTCGGCTACGGCATCGGGTTCAGCGTCAACTACAAATACCAGAGCGCATTCCTGTGGCAGTCGGCGCTGGCTACGGGCATGGTACCCGCCATCCACAACCTCGATGCGCAGGTCAATTACCCGTTAATCCGTCAGCGCGTAACGATTAAGCTCGGCGGCACCAATCTGCTGAACCGGCCCTACTACACCTTCGTGGCCGGTCCGAGTGTTGGTGGATTTTATTACCTCTCTGCGGTGTTTGAGTAAACAACTGCACCGGGTTCTGTCGTTTAAGCAGAGAGGTGTTCGTATGTTTATCAAAGCGGGTATGCGTATTGCGAGTGTGTTGGTGTTTTTCAGCCTGATCGGTGCCGCTTTCGGGCAATTGGCGGAGGGTTGGAAACTGGAGAAAGACAAGAATGGTATTAAGGTATATTCCCGGCTGCAGGAGGGAGATCAGCCGAAAGAGATACGGGTAGTTTGCAACGTACCAGGAACCATCCCCCAACTGGTGGCCTATTTGTTCGATGTCGACAATTACGAGAAGGTGGTGTACCGGACCAAATCGGCCCGGATGGTCCGCCGGGTGCGGGATAATGAATTCATCTACTACACCGAGATAGAATCGCCCTGGCCGGTGAGCAACCGCGATCTGGTGGCCCGGATGACGTTCCAGCAGAACCCTGCCACCAAAGTGCTGCGGGTGGAGGCCCGGCAGGTGCCCGGTCTGGTGCCGCCAAAGCCGAACGTTGTCCGGATACCCTACTGGCACGCGGTCTGGACCGTGCGTCCGCTGAACGATAAGCAGTTGCACATTGACTACACCTTTAAAGCCGAATTGGGCGGAGAAATTCCGGCCGGCGTTATCGATCTGATCGCCAAAACGGGGCCGTACCAGTCGTTCCTGTCCCTGAATGAGACACTGCGCCTGCCCCGCTACCAGGGCAAGACTTTCCCCTTTTTACAGTTGTAGCAATCGGGCAGGAACAACGCCGTTAGCGCAATCCCACGTTTACAAATATGAACCGCCTGCGCAGTTATATCGAAGCCGTAGCGCCCATTCAGGAAGTTACCTGGAACGTAGTAGCCGAATTATTCCGGCCACAACGACTGGTCAAAAACGAGTATTTTGCCCTGGCCGGCCGCGTCGAACACACTGCGGCTTATGTCGCCGAGGGCATTCTGCGGGCTTTCTACCGGGACGCAGACGGACTGGAGTATACCAAAACCTTTTTCATGGCCGACGATTTTGTGGGGGCGTTCAGCTCGCTGGTTACGGGCCAAACCAACCAGATTTATATTCAGGCCCTGTCGGACTGCGAGCTGTTCATAGCCGATTACCCGGCCCTGACGCGGCTCTACGATACTCATCCGGATTGGGAGCGCTTCGCCCGCAAACTGGCCGAGGGCTACTTCGTCTTTAAGGAACAGCGTGAACTGGAACTGGCTCTGCTGAACGCCGACGAACGCTACCTGCGCTTCCGGGCCGAGTACCCTGGCCTGGAACAGCACATCGCCCAGTACCATGTGGCATCTTACCTCGGTATCACGCCCACTCAGTTGTCGCGCATCAGGGCAAAAATCTTTGCCCGCGCCTGAATCGCTCAACATTTGTAAATGACTGGTCGCCCGGTGGTTCCATAGCTTTGTTGCTTCATCAACAGAGCTATGCCTATGAAAACCTGTCTGCTTGGGTGCCTGTTAAGTCTGCTGGTTGACAGTATGTGCCAGGCCGATCAGGCCGATACCATCCAACGGAGGGCGTACCGGCTGGTCGAATCAATATCCATAACGGGCAACAAACGCACCAAAGATTTTATCATCCGCCGGGAGATGGACGTTCAGCCGGGCGATACGCTTTGGCTTGCCTCGCTGAACGAACGCCTGCAGGCCAACGCCCGACGTATTTTCAACACCCAGCTGTTTGTGTCGGCCCAGGTGCAGGTCGACACTGCCCAGAGGACCTCTGCGGATACAACAACCCTCGCCCTACAGGTTGTCGTTAAAGAAAACTGGTACATCTGGGCGGCTCCCTACGCCCGCCTGAATGACCGGAATCTGAACGAGTGGATTGATCGGGGCAGCGATTTTCGTCGGCTCAACTACGGTGCCTTTATTGACCACGAGAATTTGTTTGGGCGAATGCAGAAACTGGAGTTTGTCTTTGAAACCGGTTTTACGGACCGGTTCACCCTAAACTACAACGTACCTTACCTGACCAAAGGCCGGAATCTGGGCTTGTTTAGTCAACTGCGTTACCAGACACTGGCCAACGTAGCCTACAACACCATCGGTAATCAATTAAATTTTATATATGAGGATGCTGCGCTGCTGCGGCAGTTTGAGGGGCGGCTAAAGCTGCGCCGGCGGCAGGGTTTTTACAGCTTCCACTACGCTGATCTGGGCTACCAGCAAACCACCATCAGTGAGTCCCTGCGTGAGCTGAACCCGTTCTACCTTCAGCCCGAACAGACGACGCAGCGGTTTATGACGCTGGGCTACACGTATCGCTACGACCGGCGTGACAACATCAATTTTGCGCTGAAAGGCCGTACGTTTATTGCCGATCTGCGCCGGATGGGGCTGCTGCCCACCGACGATTTCGAGAGCTGGCAGTTTCGGCTGGCCTACGCCGATTATTACCCGCTGGGGCGAAACTGGTTCGGTAATTACATGCTGAAAGCCAAAGCCTTCACCAACCCTGATGTACCCTACAACCTGCTGCGCGGCATCGGATACGAAGAAGACGTGCTGCGGGGCTACGACCTCTACGTCGTCAACGGGTCGGCCTACGTGTCGGGGCGGGCCAATATCAAGCGGGAACTATTCCGGCGCACCTTCCCGCTGGGTTTCATTAAATGGCGGCAGTTTAACACCCTGCCGCTGAACCTCTACCTTACTGCCTTTACCGATTGGGGCTATGTATACAACCGCTACCCCGACCGGCTCAGTAATTCACTGACAAACCGCTGGCTGCGCTCGGCCGGTATTGGTTTGGAGATCAATACATGGTACAACGCTGTCGTTCGGTTTAACCTGAGCCGCAACACGCTGGGGCAAACCAATTTCTTTATCAACTTACAAAAAGACATATGGACACGATGGAATTAAACGCTAAAGCCTGGCTTACCCTTTTGCTGGCTGGTCTGCTCAAACAAGCTGCGGCCCAAATTAACCAGACAGCCCCCGTCCAAACGCGCGACACCGTACAGATCAACGCACCGGTCGACGTGGTGTGGCGGGCGTTATCAGACGTAGCGGGCTGGCCGGAACGCTATGACTTTATTCGGGAAACGCAACCGCCAACCGACCTTCGGGCCAACGAATTGTTTCGGTGGCGTACCACTAAACTCCGGCTTACCTCCACAATTTTGACGGTGACGCCCAGGCAAACGCTGGGCTGGCAGGGTCGGCGTTACGGCGTAACGGTACGCCACTACTGGCACTTCCAGCCTACACCGGAGGGCGGTACGCTGGTGGTGTCGGAAGAGAGTCAGCGGGGCCTGCTGGTCAGCCTGCTGAAACAACGCTTCCGGCGCAGCCTGCGTGAAGGCTCCCGGAAGTGGCTTCATCAACTTAAAGCCTACAGTGAACGTACCCAGCCTTCGACTGGTGTCGGCGGCTCAATAACCTACTGAAACCTACTATGGACCTAACAGGCAATACGATGCTGATAACGGGGGCAACGTCGGGTATCGGCCTGGCACTCACTACCCGGTTTTCTGAGCTGGGCAATACGGTCATTGCCGTAGGGCGCAACCCGACCCAGTTAGCTGAACTAACCCGCCGGTCGGACCGCATTCATCCGGTGCAGGCCGATCTGGCCAGCGCGCAGGATATAGAACGGTTGGTGATGCTTGTTGAACAGCAGTACCCGTCGCTAAATGTCCTGATCAACAACGCGGGGGTGCAGTACACTTACTCCTTTGCCGAGAGCAGTGAACACCTGAGCCGCATCACGCACGAACTTACCGTTAACCTAACGGCTCCGCTGCACCTGATTTCGTTATTGTTACCCCTGTTGCTGACGCAGCCTAAAGCGGCTGTCGTCAATGTCTCGTCGGGGTTAGGGCTGGTACCCAAACGCTCGGCTCCGGTGTATTGCGCCACCAAAGCGGGGTTACACATCTTCTCGAAGGCCCTGGGCTACCAGATGAGTGGTACATCAGTACGGGTGATGGAAGTGATTCCTCCCCTGGTCGATACGCCTATGACGGCCGGGCGGGGCCGGAGCAAAATCAGTCCGGAGCAGTTGGTGGAAGAGTTTCTCCGCCAATTCGCCCGTGACCGTAGCGAAATAAACATTGGCAAAGTAGGGCTGCTGCGGCTGCTTCAACGCATCAGTCCCGCCCTCGCCGACCGGCTGCTAAGAGACGGATAGGGTATTGCGGACTAAAGGTTAAACACATGGCTCAACTGTTGAATGACCTGCTGCACCATCTGCTCCCGGCTGGGGCCGGTAATGGCAATGTCGGCGGCCCGAAGGTGCAGGGACGTGGTGTTGAGCAGGCCAGACGTAACCGTAAACTGAACCGGCGCGGCCGGCGCGTTGCCGTAGGCGCAGGGGTACAGCAGCAGTACCTGATCGGTGGCCCGGCGCAGGGCGTAACTGACCATCTGGTACAGATCGGTCTGGCTGATCCCCTGTTTGGCGTCGGCCGGCTGGAGATCCCGGCGTTTGTATTTGGTATCGACTATAAGTTGTTTGCCGGTTGTCCGGTTGGTTAGCAGCAGATCGTTACGAATCTGAAAAACCCGCTGATCCGTCAGCCAGTCCGAAGCCTGCGGTTGCACTCTGTACGGTTTGCCGAAATGCAGCCGGGTTACTTCGGTGATAAAATCTTCGTACACCACATCCATCGGCACCAGAAAGCAGAAATGCCGTTGGTGGGCATCCTGTCGGTTGAGGTAGCTGTTGGCCAGGAAGAACCGGCACATATCCAGGCAATGGGCGTATTCCTGAAAGAACCGGTTTAGCCGGATGCTGTCGCAGTCCTGAGCCGCGCAGGGAATATCGTCGACCTCATCCAGCACAAAAATTACCCGTTCCAGGTCGCGCCGGGTATCGGGACGGCACAAATGGCTCAGCCGTCGGCACACATACTTGATAATCTGGTTCAGCCGGTTGTTGAACAGGAACGGCTCGTGGTCGCAGACCAGTTGGTGCCAGTGGCCGGTACTCAGGCTGCGCTGGGTGTAAGCCGGCGTGTTGAGCCGTCCGCGCAGGTAGGGCATGGTTTCGGTGATTTCTTCGTACTGGTGGTAGGGCTGCGTACTCACCAGATTGTGGGTGATGCGGGCAAAGTACCGGATCAGGGCTTCGGGGAAATCGGCCACCGTTTCGGAGCCGGTCAGCAGATCGGCAAATGGAAACCGGATGCGTCGGCTGTAGTGGAGCCACCACAGCAGGTGCCGGAACGCTGCGTCGGCCTGCCCGGTGCCGAACAGCTTGGGCAGGATCTGGAGAGTAAGCCCGTGGTACTGGATAAAGCCCACATACTGGTTCGCCTGCATGGTCGGGTGGCCCTGATCCAGGCCAAAGTCAAGGAAGCGCTGGCGGGTAGAGCCAGCTTCTTCCGGATCATCGTCGGAGAAGATCGTCCGGGTTTGCCAGACCTCATCCAGGTACTGGCTCAATCCGGCAAACTGCTCCCACCATGCCTGGGGGACCGGCTTCCGCTGGTGCTCGATCAGCTCAATCGGGTTCACCCACATGGCTGACGGTCAGTTGATCGGTGATCGAGTCTTTTTCGGCGTCGATACCGGCTTCTTTCAGCAACGTTCTGACTTCGTCGGCCCGGCCGTTGAAGTACTCCATCAGCAGCGGAATAACGCGGTTGTTGAACACATGCGGTAGCTGCCCGGCCGGTTTATTGATGAAATACGCGTGGCCGATCAGAAAATCAGCGGGTTTGTGGTGCGCCCGGATGGCCTGGTTCAGCCGTTCCAGCACTCCTCTGGCGGGCTCATCCAGCACACCTGGTTCTGGTTTCTGGTAGATAAACTCGAACCGGCGACGCAGGGCAATATCGAGCAGGGCCAGCGACTTATCGGCGGTGTTCATGGTGCCGATCAGGTAGAGGTTGGGCGGCACGGCAAACGGTTCGCCTGACGGCAGCGTCAGGCGGAGTTCGTTCTCGGCACCGAGCCGCTTATCGTCTTCCAGCAGCGTTATTAGTTCCCCAAATACCCGCGACATATTAGCGCGGTTGATCTCATCGATAATGAGGACAAAGTTTTTTATAGAAGCCGCTCCCGGTTGTTGCCAACCGGCTTCGTAGTTCTGCTGCGCCCGTTTGGCGATACGGTAGAAAACGCCTTCGTGCCGACGGAAGCGCAGGCCGGTTCCGGTATCGTCCAAATCAGGCTTGATACCCATTACGAAGTCTTCGTAGGTGTAGTTCTGGTGAAAGGTGATGAACTCGATCTGATCGCCGAGCAACGTATTAAAACGGGCTTTGTTATCCTGGTGATTTTCGCTTTTTCTACCGTCGGCAATGTCCACCGCCAGGTCAATGGTGCCATACGTTTTGCCGGTGCCGGGCGGGCCGTAGAGGATGATGTTTTTGGGATAGTTAGTTGTTGGAGTAAGATTCATCTGAGGTTCTTCTAAAGGCCCTTCTTCCAAAAGTCCTCGCTCCCTGAAAACTGGAAGGTACTGCGGATAAGCTTTAAGGTACTCACGAAGAATTTGAGGGCCTAACGTTGTGGAAACAAACCAATGGGTGGAAAATAGATTTGAACGGTCTTTGATAGATTCTCCATCATACTTCCATGGCTGCTCGGCCAACCACTCAACTGAGCGAATGTGTTGCACTGTGTCACCTTCTTTAAATTCGTATGGACCAGTAATAATGCCAACACCAAGAACAGAATTAAGGTCATTACTGGCAAAAATCACATCTCCCATTTTTGCATTTCTAAACTTCAGGGCGTCCTTTAAATAAGTAGAGCTGTTTTTTTCTACACCCAAATGGTTTTCCAACTCACTTGTAGAGCTATACGTTCTTAGATCGCCAGGGTTCCAAGAATCGAATTTGACACCGATATACGGCTTCTGCAAATCCTCAGGTAACTTGCCGGCCAGCGGATGAGGTTTATATTTCCAAAAGGAGCGGGAGGTATGAGAAGTCTGAAATACGCCCTTATTCACTACATCGGCCTTAGCTTTACTTTCTCTGATGTACGCTAAATTCTTTTCTAGGTTCTCTTGAGGGATAATAAATGTGCTTTCCTTTCCATGCTTCCGAATGATCTCATCAATGATGGGTTTATCCATATCCAGGAAAAACTGGAAGCAATCCCGCCAATCAGTAAAATCATAAAACCGCTCAACCCGTTTTGGAAAGTACTCCCTGAATTTCTCACGACCCAGGCGATTGAGTATTTCCTCGTAAATAGGCGAGTCGGCAGCAAGAGCCGGGTCATCATATACGACTGATAAGGCAACGCTTTTTATCAGATCGCGCTGATCGTCGTAATAAAAGACCAGACCAATACACCTTGTCTTTGTATTGCTATTATTAGGCGCATATATCCCCACGTATATATAGCGCTCAGCATCGCCCGTAAAGAAGAACTTGGTTCTGGGCCGTTCAGCATGCTCTTTTTGTCGGAGGGCATACGTGAGGTTCTTATCCGGGTAGGTTCGCCGGTAGTCTTCCAGAAAATCGAAAATCTGACGGTGGTAATCGGCAACGGGCATCGTTCGGTTAATTCTATGAATAAGGGTAAGCCAATATAGGGATAATTCGGAGGCTTCCTCCGAAAATAACTGCTGGCCTCTAACTGATTTTATAGATTTAAGCGGGCATTATAGGCTTGCCCCTACAGGGCAGCAGAAGGGACAGGAATCGGCAGTCGCTACAAACCGCTGACCCCTACGGGGTAAATAGGTGCTTCATAGTACCCCGTAGGGGTCAGCGGTTTGTAGCCGGTACAGAGACGTTCATCCCTGCGCTGCCCTGTAGGGGCAAGCCTTTTTGACCGGTCAACGATCCCATTACCCTCCGGTTCCGGTTGCGTGCGAACGGTAATGTACAACGCTGCGCCCGGAAAAGAAAAACGGGCAGGCCATAAAAAAATGTCTGAAATTCTACTTTTGGCATCAGCGAACGGCTTCTGTCCGTTCGCATACTATTCAATTAATGAAGATTTGTTAATTTCGGACTGTGGGCAGAAAACCGTCTGCTGCGTTCCTGAGGGGTTAATTATGTACTTGCCGTTTGTTGTTTTTGTATTGGTCTTGCTGAGTCGGATTGCCTGCGGTCAGTCGGGGGAGGAGTGGCGGCTGGAAAAGGATAAGAACGGCATCAAAGTGTACTCCCGGCATCTGGAAGGTGCAAAGCTCAAAGAAATCCGGGTGGTCTGTGAGGTGGAGGGGACGCTGAGTCAGTTGGTGGCGTATTTGTCGGACATCGAAAACTTCAAGCATGTTGTGTACCGCACCAAAGAATCGTACCCGATTCGGTGGGAGCGCGACAATGAGGTGGTTTACTACAACGAAAGCGATTCGCCCTGGCCGGTGGCGAACCGCGATCTGGTTATGCGCATGACGTTTCAGCAGCACCCGGTCACCAAAGTGCTGCGCATCGAGGCCCGCAACGTGCCCGACGGGCTGCCTCCCAAACCGGGTATCGTCCGCATTCCCTTCTGGCATTCCGTCTGGACCGTACGCCAGGTCGACAGCCGGCACATCCACATCGACTATTTCTTTAAAGTTGACCCCGGCGGTGAAATTCCGCCCTGGCTGACCAACATGGTAGCGGCCGTGGGACCGTACCATTCCTTTCATTCCCTACAGAAGAGTCTGGGTCTGCCCCGCTACCAGAACAAAACATTCAGCTTTTTGCAGCCCTGATTATTAGCACTAGCTTTTCGGCAACGTTTCAGGCCGCCCATTGGCCACAAATTCGCTGGGCGTCAGGTGGTAAATTTCTTTAAAGGCGGTGGTGAAATTGGCCGGGTGTTCAAACCCGACCAGATAGGCGGTTTCGGTGATCGGCCGTCCGGCGCGCAGCATTTCGGTGGCCCGGAGCAGCCGGTATTGACGAATCAGCCGGGCCGGGCTAACGCCCAGCAGTGTATTTAGCTTACGGGCCAGGGACCGGGGACTCATGGCAACCTCGTCGGCCAGCAGTTCGGCCCGTAGGTCGGAGTTGTCCAGGTGCTGCTCCATGAAACTGTACAGGGTTTGCAGGAAGGCATCGGCGGGTGCCGTGGGGCTGACCACAGTAGGGTTACCCAGTTGCTGGCTGTAGTAGTCGCGCAGGGCTTGCTGGTGGGCAATGATATTGCGTAGCCGCAGCCGCAACTCATCCAGGTCGAAGGGCTTGCTGAGGTAATCGTCGGCACCCTGCGATAAGCCTTCGTGGCGGTTTTCGGGAGTTGTTCGGGCGGTGAGCAGCACCACGGCGATATGGTTGGTGACGGGATTGGTTTTAAGCGCCTTTGTCAGTTGGTAGCCGGTCATGAGCGGCATCATCACATCACTTACTACAATATCCGGCAATTCGCGCTGTGCCAGGGCCAGACCTTCTTCGCCGTTGGGGGCCGTTAATACCCGGAACGAGCCGGCCAGCGATTCAGCCAGAAACGCCAGCAGTTCGGCATTGTCTTCCACCAGCAGCAGCAGCGGTAATTCGCTGTCTCCGGTAGGGGGCAGGGCTTCAGGTTGGCTCAGTACCGGAACCGATTCCAGGGCCGACAGCCGGAGATCGGCTGCGGGTTCGTGGGCAGAAGCCGGTCGGGCGGGTAACTCAATGGTAAAGGTGGTGCCCATGCCCGGCCGGCTGCTGACCGTTAGCTGACCACCCAGCAGTTGGGTCAGTTCGTGGGTCAGGGCCAGGCCAATGCCAGAGCCTTCGTAGGTCCGGATCAGCGACGAATCCACTTGATAAAAGCGGTCGAAGATGTGGGGCAGGTGTTCGGCGGCAATGCCGATGCCGGTATCGCTCACGGCTATCCGAACGGTGGCCGGTGTCGTCTGCAGCGACAGCGTTACCCTCCCGCCCGGCGGGGTAAACTTCAAGGCATTCGACAGCAGGTTGGCCAGGATTTTCTGCCACTTATCGACGTCAAACGCCATGTCGGGCGCGGTACCGTCGGTGTCCAGATCAAGCTGAATCGTTTTCTGGCGGGCCACCTCCTGAAAGGAGTCGACCATATGCCGGACGAACGTCAGTACATTCACCCGCGACTCGGTTACGGGGAGGCTATCGGCTTCCAGCCGGGCCAGGTCGAGGAGCTGGTTAATCAGGTGGAGCAGGTTATGGGCGTTGCGCCGGATGGTGGTCAGGCTGCGCCGGGAGTGCTCGTCGGATCGGTGCTTCTGGAGCAGCGATTCCGTGGGCGCGATAATCAGCGTGAGCGGAGTGCGAAACTCATGCGTTATGTTATCGAAAAAGCGGGCTTTGAGGTCGGCTACGGCTTTTACCCGTACCGCTTCGCGCAGTTGCGCTACGTGCCGGGCCGTTTTTTCGATGGTCAGTTCGAGGTCTTTGTAGTTAATCGGCTTGGTCACAAAATCGAACGCGCCCCGGTTCATAGCCGTGCGAATGTTGTTCATGTCTCCATACGCCGACACCATGACTGCCCGGCTGGTTGGCAATTGCTCGGCCAGGTGGTTGAGCAGCGTTAATCCGCTCATGTCGGGCATGTTAATATCGAGCAGCACCACATCAATGGCCGCGTCGGCTTCAATGGCGGCCAGCGCTTCTTTTCCGCTGAAGGCGAAGCGGAAGGTATAGGTGCCATCCTCAATTTTGTGCCGGAAGCGCTGCCGCATTAACGACTCCAGGGGCGTTTCATCGTCGACAACCAGAATAGATGTAGGCATATCGGAGCAGTTTTACGGTGTTTTGATGGGCGTGGTGTAGTCGGTCAGCCGGTCGCGCAGCAGGGTAAAGTTAAGCGGTTTGGTCAGGAAGTCATCGGCCCCGTAAAGCGCAGCCTGCCGCCGTTTCTGCTCGTCGCTGTAGGCCGTTATCATCACCACGGCCGGGGGGCGTTGCGGGTAAAGGATCCGGATTTGCCGAAGCAGTTCCAGCCCGCTCATGCCCGGCATATTAATGTCGGAAAGAATCAGCACCACGCTGGCATCGGGCAGTTTGGTCAGGGCTTCTTCGCCGGAGCGGGCAAAGATGAGTTCCAGGTTTCCCCGGCTGATTTCGTACCGGAACCGCTGTTCAAACAGGCGCTGGATGGGGAGTTCGTCATCGATAACTAAAATCTTCATGGTTCAGAGGAGTTTTGCGGGTAAACAGATGCTGACGGTGGTGCCTTTGCCTTCCTGCGTGTCTAAGGTTATGGTACCGCCATGCCCGTTGGTAATAATGTCGTAGCTCAGCGATAAACCCAGACCGGTACCCTGCCCGGCAGGTTTGGTGGTGAAGAACGGCTGAAAAATTTTAGGGACAATATCCGCTGGGATGCCCGTACCGTTATCCGACACCCGCAGCTCCACTTTGCCGTTTTCGGCCTGGGTGCTGACGCTGACCTGCGGCTGGTACTCTCCTGCCCCAAGCCCCCTGCTCCTTGCCCTTTCCTGCACGGCATAAAAGGCATTGTTGTAGAGGTTGAGCAGCACCCGGCCGATTTCCTGGGGCACCAGGTTTACCGGAGCCAGTTCATGGGCAAGGCTGGTTTGGAGGGCGCAGGCAAAGTCCTTGTTTTTGGCCCGCTGCCCGTAGTAGGCCAGCCGCAGAAACTCTTCGGCCAGGGCGTTGAGGTCGGTAGGCTGGGCTTTGTCGGCGCCACTGCGGGCGTGTTCGAGCATGGCCTGCACAATGGCACTGGCCCGCCGGCCGCTCTGGGCAATCTGCTGCATGTTCTCCTGTAGATCGGTGACCAGCAGGCCGGCTTTCTGGTGGTTGCCGGTCCGGACCGCCCCGGCCAGGTCGTCGGCGAGTTCGATGGAGACTTCGGCAAAGTTGTTCACAAAGTTCAGCGGGTTCTGAATCTCGTGGGCAATGCCGGCGGTCAGCTCCCCCAGCGAGGCCAGTTTCTCTTTTTCGATCAGTTGGGCCTGGATAGTCCGCAGGGATTCGCCGGCGGCCGCCAGTTGGGTTTGCAGCGTTTGGACGTTGGTCTGCTGCCCCTGCAGCAATGCGTTAAGGGTTTGTCGCTGCCGGTTCGTTCGGTACAGCAGAAAGGTTACCCCAACCAAGGCTACGAAGGACCCCAGTGTGCCGATTAGCCATAGCTGCTGCCTGTTGTCTGGCGCTGCTTCGACTTCCAGACGTGCCTTGTCGTATGGGTTTCTCTGGTAGGCCACTGCAGGCGTCTGAGCCGGCGAAACGCAGCTTGCGCAGACCAGAATGCCTAGTACTACGACCATAGACTTCATTTGCTTGTCGATTTAAAGGCTAAGAATTCTTATCATCCTGAACTGCTGATAGCGCGCGTCTGGCCATAGCTGCCATAATCCCGTTCAGGTACAAATAAAACAGCATGCAGCCAGTTGGTCACATGCTGAGTGGAAACTAAGGTTATCCCTAACCTAAAAATTGCCTATAGCTCGATCCGGCGGATGTACGAGTAGTTCCGGTTGGGAGTTGTGACCTCCAGGGTATACGAATCATGTTTCAGCTCCGACAAATTAAGCTTGACAAGGCAGTTACTTTGGGTAACCGGCTCCCAATAAACGGCCTGTCCGTTCTTGTCCCGTACGCTGACAGCCAGCCGGTAGCGTTCCGGATTTTCTACCTGCACCCGAAGCATTTGTTTATTCTGGTATTCCGTCAGATGCGAGTTCAATCGTATATTGTAATTCAACGGATTATTGAGTTTTACCGCTGCCGTAGCTTCGGGTTTCAGCGAGGGGCCGGACCAGACTACCGGTTGGTTGTGGATAATGGTTTCCTCCAGTGGAGTTGCTTTAAGGCTGGCGGCAATCAGCCGGCTCTCCATAACCTGATCAAGGAGCTGATTGAGCCGGTCTACGTTCTGATCCGTGAGTTTTATGTACTTACCGGCCAGGACTTCTTCGTAGACGAGCTGGTTCTGCGCATCGAAAAACCTGACGTGGGTGCTGCGGCTCTGGTTATCGGTAAACAACTTCCAGTATCCTTTTTCGGCCGCAGCAGACTGCGAAAAGTAGGTATTCGGTTGGGCGGTAGTGAGGGAGGGCAGGTACAACGCCACCAAAAGGAAAAGACCTGTTGCCTGTATTGTTTTAGAGGAAGACATAGTTGTAAGCAGTTGAGGTTCAACAATGTGTTTGACGTAGACAAACCTACGGCATAACAACGTAATCGACTTTTACTTTTCGGCCAATTGCTTTTGCATTTGGGACAAAATGCAACGGAGGGCGTGGGCTAACCCAGTGCAGCGGAATCTGTTGTACTATAGGGTAAGATCACGATAAACTCGGTACCCGTACAAGGCTCAGTTTCTACCCGCATCTCGCCACCATGTCCTTTGGTCACAATATCATAGCTCAAACTTAGCCCTAAGCCTCTGCCTTCTCCCGTAGGTTTGGTGGTGAAGAAGGGCTGGTAAATCTTGTTGATGATCTCCGGCGGTATACCTGTGCCGTTATCTTTTACGCGCAGTTCTACTTTGCCCTTCTCCACCTGTGTTGTCACGTCAATCTGAGGCTGGTAGTCGGGTTGTTGCTGCTGCTTTTGCTGCACGGCATAGAAGGCATTGTTGTAGAGGTTGAGCAGCACCCGGCCCATGTCTTGTGGTGTTACGCTGATGGGCTGAAGAGCCTGGTCTAAATTCAGCCGCAGATCGGCAGTAAACCCCTGGTCTTTAGCCCGCATGCCGTAATAGGCCAGCCGCAGGTATTCATCTGCCAGCGCATTCAGGTCGGTGGGTTGTTTCTCACCGGAGGGCGTACCGGCATGGTCGAGCATACTGCGGATGATAGCTGCTGCCCGTTGCCCCTGCTCCGTAATGGTTTGCAGGTTCTCGCTGAGGTAGTCGGCCAGCGGCAGCACATCCGAGGGCCGCCCGGCTCGGACCTTTTCTTTGAGTTCATCAATCATCTCTACCGACACTTCGGCGAAGTTGGTGACAAAGTTGAGGGGGTTCTGAATCTCATGGGCAATGCCGGCAGTGAGCTCCCCAAGTGATGCCATTTTCTCTTTCTGGATTAGGTGGTTCTGAGTGTCTTTGAGCTCAGTAAGGGCGTTTTCCAGATGGTCTCGCTGGGTTTGTATCTCTTCTTTCTGGGCAAGGATTTCTTCCTTTTGGTGTTCAATCTGGCTTGTTCGTTGTCGGACCTGCTCTTCCAGCAGGCGGTTCTGCCGGCGCAGGGTGCGGGAGCGGAAGTGAACATACCCCCGCAGGCTGCTCACCAGGACTATCCCGTAGAGGAGATACGCCCACCAGGTTTGCCACCAGGGCGGATAGACAACTACTTTTATTGATGTAGGCTGTTCATTCCAGACCCCATCGGCATTGGCGGCTTTGACCTGAAAGGTGTAGGTACCGGGACTCAGATCGGTATAGCGGGCCTGCCGCATTGTGCTGGGTGCGGTCCAGTTCTGGTCATACCCTTCCAGTCGGTATACGTACTGAACCTGGGCTGCACCGGTAAAATAAGGCGTCGTAAAGCGGAAGGTCAGGTCATTTTGATCATACGCTAACGTAACCTGATCTGCCTGCGAGATGTGGGCTTGTAGAGGCTGTTGCGGACCAATTGAGGCTGGCGTGTTGAAAATATCCAGATCAGTTAACACCACATTGAGCCGCACACTATCCGGCTGTATCGCATCGGGATGGAAGGCAATAAAGCCTTCTGATCCCCCAAAGAAAAAGTAGAGGGTGCCATCGGGGCCTTTGGTACTTCGCCGGTAGAACCGTATATCCGGAAAACCCTGGGCAGGATTAAAGCTGCGCAAACTCCCGGTAGCCGGATCAAATCGGCAAATGCCGTTGTGGGTGCTAACCCACAGACGTCCCTGGCTATCGCGCTGAATCGTATGCACCGAGGGGCTGGGCAGACCCGCCTTGTAATGTTGCACTACGCCTTGCCGGGGTGCCAATTTCAATAAGCCGCTGTGGTAGTCTCCCACCCATATTTGCCCGGAGGTATCTTTTTCGAGAGCGGCAATACTATTTGGGCCTTTTGTGTAATCAAAATACGTATTCAGGACGTTTGTTTTAGGCTGATACCTACTTACCCCTCCGTTGTTCGTTCCAATCCAGATCGCTCCTTTCGGATGTTCCATGAGGTTTAGTATATTATCCTCCCGTAAACCGTCGAGGTGCCACTTTCGGGTTAATGGCTCCAACTGTCTGTGCTGAGCAGGGGAGAGTGGTAACAGTTGAATACCCCACCAGGCCGGTCGATCCGGCGGTGGGAAAGGCCAGTTTCCGGAAGGATTCGGTTGGGCAGACCAATAGCATAACCGGTAGTTGCCGGCCGGTAACGATAGTGATTCTACCTGAAGCCTGTTATCGGGTGCCCCTCCTGCGTATCGGCTGCGTGAGTGGCTCATTTGCCAGATTACCCGCCCTTTACTGTCTTCGATCCAACCATAACACCGACGGGTCGAAGACGTTGGCTGTCCCATGGCCATGACCAGAACAGCACCTTTTTTGGGCCAGGTAAAGGAAAGCGTTTTAGCAGGACCTGAATCAGGACGTAAGATAGCAGCCGGCGGTTGAGCCGAGGCCGTTAGGCTATCCAGCAGGCGCAGGAGGGCGGGATGATGGGTAGTGTCTGCTTTGTAGAGCGTTTTGACGACTCGCCCCTGGTCGGGATCAAAGCAGTTTACTCCCTGATAGGTGCCAATCCAGAGCGTGCCTTCCTGATCAGCCAGTACAGACGAGATATAAAGGCTGCTTAGCCCAGCAGGCTTGGGTATATCATTTGTAAAGCGGGTAAAGGTATTTGTCTGGCGGTTCAGCAGGCAGAGTCCGCCACCCCAGGTGCCGATCCAAAGGCGTTTTTGAGCATCCTCGACAATTGATGTAACCTGCCCCTTACCCAGGGAGGAGAGCTTATCCGGTTCATGTTGAAAATGGGTAATGACTCCCGTCTTTTTGTTCCAGCGGTCCAGGCCTTTTCCTGTACCGATCCAAAGTATACCCGGTTCGGACGGGGCCTCGTAAACAAACCTGATGATTTTGTCTGAAAAGGTATTTTTTAAGGTAGTATCACGGGTGTAGCGAGTAAAAATAGGCCTGTGCTTCTGTTTTAAAACACCTTCGCCCCAGGTGCCAATCCATACTAAACCAGCCCGGTCTACCAGAAAGGAGTAAACGCCACCACCTAACAAGAGTCCGTTGGGTGTTGTCGGATTATTTTGGTATTGAATGAAGTGATGGTGCCGGCGCACGAAACAATCCAGTCCTTTCGGCGAAACAAACCACATATCGCCATTAGGCATTTCCTGAAGAGGTACCAAAACCAGGCCACTGGGCGTGTGAGGATTAGTCGGTTCTGGTTGGTAATGAATAATCTGACCGGTTGTAAAATTCAACTCGTCGAGGCCTCGAGAGGTGGTTACCCATAAGCTTCCTGTTTTATCTTTATAGAGTGCCAGCACGGTATCGGCTGTTAACCGTTGTTTCGGAGCAGATTTCTGGTGGTAGTGCGCTATGATTTTCCCGGTGCGGGTATTAACCTGAAATAGCCCATTTCCCAGCGTTCCCACCCACAGATTTCCGAGGCTGTCTGCTCGTAGCGCAGATGGTTGCGCAAGGGTAGCCGGTGTCGAACCCGATGGCTGAGGCCGGAAGATGTCAAAGCGATCCTGTGCCCGGTTATGGCGATGCAGCACTGACGTGCTGCCGGGTTTGTTTTTGTCGGTCGTAATGACCCAGATGTTGCCCTGCCTGTCCTCTTCAAGACCGTATAGTTCTCGGAGTGTTTCAAAACCCTGATCGTAAATGGCCGAATGGGTCAGACCCGATGAGTGCTGGCCTGTATGGCGGTAAAAGGTCCACCGGCCGGTTTTGGGGTCTAACCGGTTCAGCACCAGATGCTGTTGTTTATAGTTCATGCAGATGGCCCAGATCTGGCCTTGCCGGTCCTGATGCAGGCACCAAACCCACGGACCTGGCTCCGTTGGCGATTCGGCACCAGTTGGCGTATGATCGTAAAAGCGATGGGTAGATCGTTCAAAGCGGTACAATCCTTCTCCACCAATCCATATGTCGCCATTCCGGTCTTCCAGCAACGTTGTGATCAGGCGGGCCTTTAAACTGTAGGGGTTATGCTCCTCGTAACGGTATACCGTCATTTCCGTACCGTCATAGCGTGTCAGTCCGTTTTGAGTACCCACCCAGATAAAGCCCAGGCGATCCTGCAGCAGAGAGAATCCCGAGTTATCGGGTAACCCATCGGCCGTGGTGAGCTGGTCGAAACGAAGTTTCGGGGCTTGGCTGTAACCAGGATCAGGCAGCGTCAGCAGAACCAGTAGGAGTAGGGTGCGCATGGTATCCGGCAGATTAAGCAGTGACGGTGACAGGTAAATGTACGTATGCCTGTGGCGGAGCACCTAAAAACGGGCGTTAGGAAAACGTTAGAATTGAATACCGGCCAGGAATTGGTTAAGAAGGGGCTGGCCGGTGACGGTAAAATGGGTGGCGGTAACCAAAGGTTGCTCCCTAAAAATAACTACCCCGGAGGACCATGCTTTTGGGCTGGTCCTCCGGGGTAGGGTATTAATGGCAATCAGGTTATATACTGCTTCCTTCCAGGAGTTAAAACGAACGTTACTGCGGACGCGAATAGGAAATCCGGTAGAGCGTTCCGTTCAGGTCGTCGGTGACGTAGAGGGAGCCGTCCGGACCTTGTGCCAGGCCGCAGGGGCGGTGCTGCACCGGACCGGTGGGTTTGGCCAGGTCGATACCAGAGAAGTTGTCGGCAAAGATCTCCCAGGGACCTGAGGGTTTTCCGTTTTTAAACGGCACAAACGCCACCATATAGCCCTTCTTCAGCTCCGGCGACTGGCCATGAAAGGCAATGAACGCACCATTGCGGTACCGCTCGGGGAACATGGTGCCGGTATAGAACAACAGGCCGTTTGGACCGAGGTGAGCCGGGAAAGCCGCTACGGGATTGATGGCTTTGGCACCACCGGTCTTTTTGCCGTCACCGCCGTATTCGGGAGCGAGTATTTTCTTTTTCTGAAATTGGTCGTAGTAAATGTACGGCCAGCCGGCATCGTCGCCCTTGTGCAGTTCGTACATGGTTTCGGCGGGTAGCAGGCTGCTTTGCTCAGGTGTATAATACTGCGGATAAAAATCGTGGAATTGGTTCCGGCCGTGCTGCATCACAAACAGGGTGTTGGTTTTGGCGTTCCAGTCCAGCCCGACTACATTCTTCAGGCCGGTAGCGTAACGGAGGCCGTCGCCGTAGGTCTGGTTTTGCTTATCGGCCCGAAACTGCCAGATACCACCGGCCGAATCCAGGGTGGGGCAGGGCATCAGCCCTTTGCCGGTGCCGGGTTCGCGGCAGGGGTCGTTGTAGGCCGCTATGTTGACGTAGATGTTTTGCTGGTTATCCACCACAATCGACTTCGACTCGTCGCGGCCTTTCGCCAGCAGACCCGTTACCAGTGTTTCAGGCTGGTCGGGCTGTAGTACCTCCTCTTTGTCGTTTAACTTATACCGAAAGACGCTGGTGTTGGACGAAGTATACAGGTATCCGTTCTTGAGGTAGATGCCGGTGCCGGGATAGTCGCCGAAGCCGGTTCGTTCGTCAATGACCCCATCTTTGTCGGTATCGCGCAGGCGGTAAATGCCTTTGCCGTCTTTCAGTTTGGATAGTTTAACGTAAATGTCGCCTGTTTTGCTGACGACGACATGCCGGGCCGGTCCCAGGTTCTCGGCGATGATAGAAGCCGAGAAACCGGCGGGCGTTTTTATTTCAGGAGCCGGTTTGGCTTTAGGGGTTTTGGCTGAGGTAGGTTTATCGTCGGACGAAAAAGCCTTGGGTGCCTGGTAACCTGCCAGTAAGGTCAGCAGGAGCGCGGTACGCAAATAGGTCTGGTTCATGATCAGGGTTAAGTACACTGCTTACCAAAGTAGGCCCATGTCATTTTCTAACCTTTATCTGAAAGCAGGAATGACCAGCCGCCTGTTTGAAACGGAATTTTTGTGGTAAATTAGGTTGTTAATCATCCACTGCCATGTTGACGTTCTTTCAGAAAACCGGCACCTATCTGGCCTTACTGCTCATTTTCGGGGTGGTGTTGTACGCCCTGACCTATTTTGTGCCTTCGTACCAACCCGGCTTTCTCCGGCAGAAGCCCCTCGACAATAGCCTGTGGCGGCTTGCCTTCTGGACGCACATTGGTCTGGGAGCGGTGGCCCTGGCGCTTGGTCCGTTCCAGTTCTCGACCCGCATCCGAAATCGCCGGCGGCAACTGCACCGAAGCCTGGGCAAGGTTTATGTAGGTAGCATACTGGTCGGGAGCGTTTGCGCATTTTATGCCGCCGGGTTCGCCAGTACCGGTTGGGTGGCGGCCACCGGTTTTGCCCTGCTGGCGGTAGCCTGGTTTTACACTACCTTTCGGGCATACCGGGCCATTCGGCAGGGACAGACCGAAACGCATCGGCGCTGGATGTACCGGAGCTACGCCACCACACTGGCTGCGGTTACGCTGCGCATCATTCTGCCGGTCGAACTGGCGCTGCTGCATTTGCCTTTTTCCACGGCTTACCCCATTGTGGCCTGGTTGTGCTGGGTGCCCAATCTGCTGGTGGTCGAATGGTGGCTGAGCCGCCAATCGGCACGGAGGCCTCGCCGGGAATATGCATAGACCGGGTTACCTACTCCTCTATTTGCCGGAGGTCCCGCTTATCGAGCCAGCCACGGGTCGTTTGCCCCTGATCATTGGTGTACTCTACCCGGATAAACCCGTTCCGATCGTCCAGCGGCCGGAGCCGGGCATTATTCCAGCGGTTGATGTGGATGTTAGGCTGTCGGGTACTGGCGTCCGGCTCCGTGTGAAAATGCGCATAATCAGATTTCACGGTGTATAGTCGTACCTCGCTGTTATCGTCCGATTCGTTGTCGGATGTCTCAGTTGTTTGCTCCGGTGTGGTATTCGTTTGGGCGGGTGGCGTAGCCGGCGTGTTTGTTCGGGTATCCGTGGCTTCCTCCGTTGGCCGGGCCTGGTTGCCGGCATCCCGCGCACTTTCGTTTTCTACCGTATAGCCACCAGTGGTTTGTTCGGGCGTATCCGTTGCTGTACTTGTATCCCGCGATGAAAGCGCCGATCTGGCCCCACCAGCAGGTTTGTCGGCGTACATTCTGTACCCGGCAAACGCACCGAGGCCGACCAGCACCAGCAGGGCAGCAAAAAAGGTGGCTTTGGGGATGCGAATCACCGATGAGTCATCATTCGGCTCCGGTGCGTAAGTTACCGGGCTATTTCGTAATCCGTTCCGGTCGGCCTCCTCACGGGCGAGGGTTTCGTTCAGTCGGGCGATTTCACGCTGCTGCCGGGTCGTCGTTTCTTCATATTGCCGGATCTGGCTTTGCAGGCGCTCATTCTCGGTTTGCAGGACGGTAGCACTGGCGGCCCCGGCTTCGTTGCGCTGTAAGGCCAGGGTGCTCCCGGAGACGATAGCCTCGTGTAGTTCCATACCGTTCCGATACCGGTTTTCCGGCTTTTTCTCCAGGCATTTGCCGATAACCGTAAGCAGCCAGTCTGGTACCTGCATTTCCCTCGTTTTGCGGTCGTCGGCCCAACTGGCGGGCAGGTTTTGCCGGCGTAGCGCCAGCACATCCGGCACGGGCGTTTCCATATGCGCCACCATTACGTTGTTGCGGGCGGTTTCGCCTTTGTCCGTCAGCGGAAAGGGCACCCGGCCGGCCAGAATCTCGTACAGCACCACCCCGAAGCTGTACACATCCGTCTGAAACAGCATCTGCCCTTCGTTCTGCTCCGGAGCCATAAATTCAATAGCTCCGGCATGGCGCAGACTGGTCCGGCGCTGCTCATCCGACATCACCGCCAGCCCAAAATCCAGCAGCACATAGTTGCCGGTGTGGATGTTGAACTTAACGTTGTTGCTTTTGATATCTCCGTGTCGTACGCCTACTTTATGGCAGTGCGCCAGGGCATTGCCCAGCTGATCAGCCACTTTCATCACCTCCCGGATGCTGAACACCGGCTCGTGCGGTGGTTTCAGGAGTTCTTCGAGGTCGGGGCCTTCGATGAATTCCATTTCGATGAACGGAAACGAACCGCTTTCCGTCAGCCCGGAGTTCAGGATCTTGACCACGTTGGGGTTCGGCTGCTCGTTTACCTTTTTGAGCTTGTCGACTTCATTCTGGAAGTCGCGGTAATTTTTATCGTCGGTGCTTTCGGTATGAATGGGTGTCGGCAGCAGTTTCACGGCGGTAATGATCTCCCCAATGCGCCGGCCCTTATAGACCGAGCCCTGCCCCCCGGTGCGCAGTGCACCCATATTCTCCAGCCCTTCCGTTATCGTGAATACTTTAGCCATAATTGAAAGTCGTTTGAGGTTTAAGGTTTAACGTTTAACGTTCAAATGGCGAAGCAACCGCCGGGCGGCCCCGCTCAAACCTTAAACGTTAAACCTTAAACGACACCCGATGAGTAACTAAACTCCAAAACTGCTGATTCGCCTAAAATGATTTGGTCACCTTCCTGAAGCCGGTGGCCGACCTGCGTGGAATGGAGCTTGACGGGTTGCTCATCGGCGGCCGACCGGACCTTGATCTTGTTTCGGGGGGGAACGCCCCCTTCGTCGGCAAAGAACATGAATGAGGCCGATTCGGGGTCCCACTCGATATGGGCGTGCTGTCGGCTGATGAATTTGTTGCTTTCGTGGGAACTGTCGGCCGGGAAGGCGATGGCATTTACCCGGAAAAAGCCGTCGGCCTGCTGTACTTTTTTCTCCCGGCCAATGTTGATTTTACCGCCGGTAGACGTAAGCGTGTATTCCTCTTTTTCGGCCTCGCCGTTCAGGACCCGGATATAGGCTGTCGACACTTTATGCATCGCAGCAATGCGGGTATTGATGTACAGCGACGCGTCAAGACCGGGTATTTTTCGGCCTTCAGACGGCAGGCTATCCACAAAATTGGTCTCATACGTCCAGTTCTCGGGCAGATCGATGGCGAAATCGTCAGCGATTTTCTGGATTTCGGCCCTGAACCGCCCTTCATCGGCCTGATAGACGGCGGCCTCGTATAAATGTTGCTCGTCGGCCGGCGGGGCTATGTAAAGCTGCAAGCCTTTAATGGCGTGGCCTTCTCCACCTTCGGCTTTCTGTAACTGCTCTTTAATGAAGCGCAGCAGCGTATCCCGAATGGCTTTTACATCCTTCGGACCATTATCGGCTTTTTTATTAAAGAAATTAAACATAAAAGGATTGGGGATTTGGGATTGCGGATTTTGGTCGGGCGTAGCGACGCCGGGCGTCGCTACGCTGTGGAGATTGGGGATTTCGGATTGAATATGGCTTCATCATTAAGCTTTTCAATGAAAATGGCTATACATTACTAAACCACAAATCCCCAATCCGAAATCCCATATCCGAAATCATTCAAAGCTCTTAATATAACCCTTTTGCAGCAAAAGCGGCACCACGTGTTTGCCGGCGAGTTTGACGGCATTGCTGGAGCCGCGGGTCGACTCCAGCCGGACGCAGGTAACAATATGACCGGGGCCGTTGGCTTTTGGTGCGAAGAATACGTACCAGCCGTCGTTGATGCGGTTGGTTTTCCAGATGCGTTCGGGTGTACCGGTTTTACCGGCCACAGTAATGCCTAACTGCGCCACTTTACCGGCACTCTGCTTGCGCATATAGTCGCTCAGGATGGCGGCATACTGCGGGTCATTGGCGATTTGCACCGGTGGCTTCACCGGCTGCGTCGCGTTGCTCACTTTCATTACAAACCGGTTGGGCACCAGCATACCCCCGTTGGCGATGCCGGCGGCCAGCCGGGCCACGGCCGCCGGGGTGGCAATCAGCTCGCCCTGGCCCCACGACATACCCGAGATGCCTTTAGCGCGGGTGCGCCGGATGTTGTTGGGGTTGTAACGGGGCCTGGTGTTGAACTCCGTCCGTCGCCACAGATCCCACCAGCGTTCTTCCTGCGCTTTCTCGACCGGTTCTTTTTCGTAGAAATACCCGCCGACGCCCCGCAGAAACATGCCGGTTTTCAGGTATAGTTTCGCCATTTCCTCCTCCAGATGCTCTTCGTTGGCAATCTTGATGAAGTAGACGTTATTGGATTTCACCAGGGCCCGTTCCAGGCTGATCAGGCCCGTCTCGTCCGGCTCGAATCCTTTGGTCCGAATCCGCTCGTGGGGGTGTACCACGAAATTCTTTTTCGTTGCCGCCAGTCCCAGTTTATTCAAAGCTGCCAGCGAGGTAACTACCTTCGCTGTTGAGCCCGGTTGCGAGGCATAGGTAAAACCGAGGTCGGCGGTGGTCATCCAGCCGGCCAGCCGGTTCTGTTCAGCGGCTGTCATGGTGAGCTGATCCCAGTTGGTGATGGGCGGCAGCGGATACATGGCCGACGCCAGCACATCGCCGTTGCCGGCATCCATAATCACCACCGACGCCCGGCTCTTTCTGACGGTATCGTCCACGGCCAGCGATTTTTGCAGACTGGTTTGCAGGTCGGCATCCATCGTGAGCTGCACATCCCGGTTTCGTTTCTTAAACTGTTCCACTTCTTTGCTGTTGATGCCCGCCAGCAGCAGCGGAGCCAGGGCGCTGTAGTCGCGCTGGGTAACGGTCATCTCCCGCACACCCCGTGGCAGGAACCGGTCTTCGCGGTAGCGGGTGGCGGTTACCGGAAAACTCTTCGTGGGCGTCTCGAAACCCCGGAGTTCGGCAGCATGTTCGTACTCGGCAAAATAACCGTTGGTGCTGCCGTTGAACACGCCGGTGTTGGCGTCGCCGGTCCAGAAGAACATGTGTTCGGCAAAGGGATAATAGCGGTCGAGCCGTTTGTGCAGGGCGGAGTCCAGGTTGTAATTGGTCACACCGGCGGTCGCCAGCGTGTTGCGCTGCAGCCGAATGAGTTCCGGCTTGCTCGTGGCCAGAATACGCCCTTGTCGGTCGTAAAGGGTGCCGGCCTGGAGCCGGTTCATAAATATAGTAATGCGGGGGTTGTAGCTGAACATCCGGCTACCGCTGCGGTCGGCCACCAGGGCTGGTTGCACCACCCATTTTTTGTTGTTGAACAGATAGCGCGATACGCTGACGGTCAGCAGCAGAATGCCCGCCAGAGCAGCCGCCAGCGCCGGTACCAGATTACGGTCCTGCCGCCCGGCGATATACGTCATCTGCACGGCCGTACCCCGCAGCGACGACGCCGACAGCAGAAAACCGGCCGCCAGCAAATTAGCAATCAGCGATGACCCCCCGTAGCTGATAAACGGCAGCGATACGCCCGATAAGGGTAAGGCACCCGTTGAGCCACCCGCAATCAGCAGAAACTGTACGAAGGTACTGACGCCGATGCCCGCGCAGACATAGAACAGAAACGGCGCTCCGGTTTGCCGGCCAATCAGGATGGACCGGTGCAGGTACAGCAGAAACAGAATAAAGATGGATACAATACCCGCCCAGCCGAACTCCTCGCCGATAGCCGGCAGAATCATATCGGTATGCGCTTCCGGAATGGTTTTGGCAAAGCCCTCGCCGACACCCTGACCGGTCAGTCCGCCACTCGCCATAGCCCAGATACCGTTGGCTACCTGGTCACCGCCGTAGACTTCATTGTTCCAGGCATCCTGCCAGATAGCCTTGCGGTCGGTCAGGCGCTGCACCGGACCGGGTATGAGCTGGTCGAGGTACGGAATCTGGTCGAGCAGCAGAAAGCTGGCCATGACTACCAGCGCCATCACCGCCGACTCGCTGAACTGTTTCCGGATCACCCGCATGGCAACCAGTACCATAGCGGCCGTGATGGCTGTAGCCAGCCAGACCTGATCCACCAGCCAGGAGACCAGCACGTAGGCCACGACCGAACCCGCCATGAACAGAAAGTCGCCCCGCGAAAACGAGAAGAGGATAATAAAGGTGAAACAAACCACGATGGCCGGTCCCAGGTCACCCAGCACCAGAAACAGCAGGATAGCCGCGAGAATAGCCACCAGCACCACCGCCAGAAACGAACTGCGTTTTTGCCAGGTGCGGTATTCGCTGATAAACGTTTCGTTGGCGGCAAAGAAACCGGCCAGGAACAGGACAATGGCGAACTTGACAAACTCGCTCGGCTGAAAACCAAACAGGTTTACTTTTACCCCGCTGCCCTGCGGTCCCGTCCCGAACACGATTGTCAGGGCCAGCAGTCCCAGCGCCAGCGCAGCCCATTGCCAGCCATGAGCGGCTTTCGACAGACCCCGGAAGACAAACATCCGGTATACACCGGAGTCGGCAGTAAACCGGCGCAGGTTGAAAAACTGAAGGAGCAGAATGACCAGAAAGCCCAGGCCAAAATACGTCAGCGTACTCTGGGCCAGAAAGCGGTCGCGGAGCGGGTCCTGCAAGCTGAGCAGGGCCAGAAACGAAATGCCGGTCAGGGTCATTACCACCGGCAGAATCAACTGATCGGCATCCGGGAAACGCACGCTCAGCAGCAGGTGCAGCAGCAGAAAGCAGCCGAAGAAACTGCCCACAATGATCCAGTACCACTGGTTAAACTCGCCCGGCGTCCGGACAATCAGCGATTTCTCTTTCTTCAGGATGTTAAAATCCCGGGTGGTCAGCAGCCGGAGGGTGTGCGGGGCCTGCCGGAAGGTGAAGGCTTTGTCGCGGTTAAGCTCCTGCACGCCCTGCGTAACGCCAAACTGGTAGTTGGGTTGCAGCGGCAACACTTCAAACGCTTTGTCGTCGGGCAGGTGCTGAAAGGCAACGTTGCCGGATGCGTCGGTACGGGCATAGGCCGTCAGGCTGGTGAGCTGCCGGTTCCCCAGCGAATCCAGCACGTAGGTCTTGGTAAAGCCGGTACCTTGTTCGGTCTTCAGCCGGTCTACTTCCGTCACCTGATTGCTGTAGGCGCTATCCTGCGGCAGAATCATCTCCAGCCGCACCAGTACCCCCGGCACCGGCTGGTCGGTTTCGCTGATGATGTTGCCGGTGATGCTGTGCGCTCCCAGTCCTACGTCGGTAGCGGCCGGTAACTGGGGGGGGCGGCTGCGCTCCTGCACAAAGCGTATGGAATCCTTGCCGGTATATCCCAGCAGGGAGCGGGAAGCCGCTACCCGCCGGCGGAAATAAGTGCCTCCGCGGGTGGCCGCATCTTCGGCCAGTACGTAGTACTTGCGCTTGTTGACTTCACCGATATTGTCGATGGGATCTTCGGCGGGGTTGAGCCGGTCGGCAATCACGGACTGGATCAGGTTGATGTCGCGCCGATCCTCAAAATAGAAGCCCCGCTCCAGCAGGGTACGGATGCGCTGCCCGATCTTGTCGCTGTTGAGGTTGACCATCGTGCCGTCGGCCAGGCGCTTGCCTACGTCCTGAAAGCCGCGCTGCAATTCGGTATATAGGTTGACGAACAGCCAGCCCAGTACGAGCGTGATCAGGATTAAAAATGTCCGCTCGATTCGTCGGCCGCTAGTCTGTGTCTTCCGGGGCAATTCCTGGATCATAATTTCTTTACTGCTTTACCACTCCCCACCGGCACCGAGTCCGTCCGAAACAAGGTAACCGGTAACGGACCCGTTACGTACTGATTATCGCGAAATAAAAACTGAGTCTGCACCGGTACCAGACAATTCCGGAACCGGACATTCTTCAGATGCAGTGCACTATTCGGTGCCGAGATACCAACCTGAAACCCATCTACTGTGATATTATCCAGCACAATATACCGGCACTGCGCCGACAACTGAATGGCCGGCTCGCTGTACGTACTGTCACCTGCCAGGACGAGGTTGTCGGGTGCCTTGATATACAGCGAGTCCCGCATAATGCGCAACGTTGTTATAAGCCTGATCGGCTGGGGGTAGGCCGTATCCGCCAGCATCAGGGTATCGCCCGTGAAGGTGTTGATCGCCTGCTGAAGTTTTTGCTGCTGAGGATCGGGTACTGGCCGTTCCTGCCATTTTTCGGCTTGGTCACGCTGCCAGTTCTGCCAGAGCAGGTACAGTGTGGTGCCCAGGAAAGCCAGGCACAGCAGCGATAACAGGGTAATAATCCCCCGGCTGCTTTTCGGCTTCGGCTGAGGTTTTGATACCGGCTTTTGGCTGGTTTGGGTCGTCTGAGCCGGCGCGGCCGTGACGGCGTCAACGGGCCTCGTTTCAACGAACGGCTCGTCGTTTTTTTTGGTCACTTCCGCCGGCCGAGTCGCTTCCTGCAACACCGGCGCTTTATTGTTGCGGACCAGCACCACCGTAATGTTGTCTTTGCCCCCTTTGGCGTTAGCGGCTGCTATGAGTTGGGCACATTTTTCGGCCAGCGAGCTGTTGGCCCGCAGAATGGCGGTCATTTCACCTTTGTTGACCAGATCGCTCAGACCATCGCTGCACAGCAGCAGTAGATCACCCGGCAGAAACGGCGACTGACCCGTTTCAATATAATCCTCTTGCGTGTTGATCTCCCCCCCGAAGCCGATGGCTTTGTTGATCTCGTTCCGCTTGGGGTGGTTCATGGCGGCTTCTTCGGTCAGGCGGCCGGTATCTTCCAGAAAGCCCACAAAGGAGTGGTCTTTGGTTACCTTGACCAGCGTATCGTCGCGCAGCAGGTACAACCGGGTATCGCCGACGTGCGCGTAGTGAAACAGGTTATTTTCGATATCCACCACCGCCAGCGTCAGCACGCAGGCCATGCTGTTGTATTCGCGCACCTGCTGCTTTTCGGCATACACCTTCTGGTTAGCCGTAATTAGTGCCCGGCGCAACTGAGCTACCCAATCATCGGGTACGGTTGTAACGTCATCGAGGATCGACTGCCGGGTAATGGCGGCCGCCACCTCACCGCCTGAGTATCCGCCTACGCCATCAATCACGCAGGCCAGAACATACCGGCCGTTCCCGATGGGTTCGGCAATAAACGCATCCTCATTGTTGTCCCGGACGCGTCCGGTATCGGTTAACCCAAAGAAGTTGTCAGCCATTCCGCTCATGCGTATTTCGTATTTCCACAAAGTGCACCACTAACAGCAGGGCGCAGATACCGAGTAGGGCTAGGGACATTTTTTAGTTTGAAGTTTGAGGTTTGGGGTTTGAACGGTGCCACCCGGCGGTCTGTAGTTGCTCTGCTTGCCACCATAAAGTTTAATAAGCGGAGCCAACTTCAAACTACAGACTTCAAACTGATTTAAATATATTGACTCCGACGATGCCGTTCAGCACGATGCGGGAGTTGATGGGCAACTCAACCCACGAGGGGGCGTTTACGTCGCTTCTGGGAACCTCCTTCTCATTGACAAGGGTTTTCTCACCGAACGACGCCAGGTAGAATGTATTGTCTGCTTTGTTGTGCCGGATGCGCAGGTGTGGGGTATTGACCCAGTCGGACGGGATGCGGAAAATGTCCGGACTGTCGCGGGTCTCATCCTGCCCCGATACCACAAGATCATCGCTGTTCATCAGAAACTCTATCTTTTTGCCGGAATACGCTTTGTCGGGCACAATTGTCTCCAGCCGGGCCAGACCGGCCTGTACACTGTTGTTCAGTTGCTTTTCGTCGTAGTGCAATTCCTCGGCGTAGGGTACCTCATAATACCCTTCGCTATAAAAGGTAAAGCCCTGGAGGATATTCTGGCTGATGTCGAACGTCTCGGCAATACCCGTCTGGCGGGGAATAAACGTTACCCGCAGGTTCTCTTCTTTCGGGCTGCTGCCGGGGAGCAGTCGGCCGATAAACCCGATGTCACCCCGGGCGTAATCGGGATGCGACACAAACCGGAATACCCATTTTCGGCTCGATGGTTCTACCGTTTTGCCCTGCGCCCGGTATTGCTGGAGCTGTTTGTAAAATTGCTTGACCGATTCGTGGACAATCAGGCCGAAGATGCCTTTTTTGGCATCCATAAATTCCTGGTAATCATTGGGGTTGAAGCAGATGATGTACTCATGATAGAAGACGATCCGGTTGGCAAATGACAACTGACCGATAGACTCGGTAAACTTATCGAGTATGTAATGATATACGTTATCGGGCGTGATGGCTGGCGGCTGCGTGGCCGACTCGGGGCGGCTCAGAAACCAGTCGTGCAGGCCGATCCGTTGCCAGAATGTGGGCTTTTCTTTCATGAACAGGGCGTAACATGGGCTTGCTGCTTAAAAGAACGGATAAAATTGCGGGATGTTTTGCGAGGCTGCCCGGCTTTTCGTACCTATGAAGCAACATTTGTCGGCATTATAACAGTATTTGCCCAGCTTTACGCACTTTATTGGTAAGAACCCTAACCCTACTTATTGACCGGACCCATACCGGCTAACACGAACCCTAACTACCCATGGAATTATTTAACATAAACCGCCGTCGCTTCCTGCAAGGGGCCACGGCTTCTCTGGCCCTGTCGGCCTTCGGTGCCCACGGCATGGATCTTATTCATCCCACCAGAACCTACCGTGTGGGCCTGATTGGTACCGGCTGGTACGGCAAAAGCGATTTGTTCCGGCTGATTCAGGTGGCAGACGTAGAGGTGGTGGCGCTTTGCGATGTCGATAAAAACATGCTCAACGCGGCCGGCAAACTCGTCAGCCAGCGGCAGAAATCGGGCAAAGCGCCGAAACTCTACGGCGACTATCGCAAGATGCTGGCCGAAAACCAAATGGACATTGTGCTGATCGGTACGCCCGACCACTGGCACGCGCTGCAAATGATCGATGCCGTAAAAGCCGGGGCCAATGTGTACGTCCAGAAGCCAATCAGCGTCGATGTGATGGAAGGCGAAGCGATGGTGGCGGCCGCCCGCAAGTACAACAAAGTGGTACAGGTGGGTACGCAGCGCAAAAGCACTCCGCACCTGATCGACGCCAAAAAGAACATTGTCGATGCCGGTCTGCTCGGTAAAGTATCGCATGTAGAGATGTGCTGCTACATCCATATGCGGGCCAACGGCACTCCGGCGGTGCAGCCGGTTCCCGAGTTTCTGGATTATGAGATGTGGACCGGACCCGCCCCCATGCGGCCTTACGACGGGCTGCCGCATATCCGCTGGTGGCGGACTTTTAACGAATACGGCAACGGCATTATGGGTGATATGTGCGTGCATATGCTGGATACCGTCCGCTGGATGCTGGGCCTGGGCTGGCCTAAGCGCATAACCTCCACGGGTGGTATCTACGTGCAGAAGGAGGGCAAGTCCAATATCCCCGACACGCAGACGGCCGTGTTCGAGTACGACGGGCTCAATGCCGTCTGGCAGCAGCGCTCCTGGGGCACCCCGCCGAATCCGGATTACCCCTGGTCATTTACGCTTTATGGCGATAAGGGTACGCTGATTGGCAGCACTATGCAGTGCGACTTTATTCCGGTGGACAAGAATGCCGCGAAGATCCATAAAGATGTGGTGTACGAAAAAGAGAAATACCCGGAAGACCTGAAAGAAGAGCGCATTGAGCTGAATGCGGCACCGGCCACCCGCCTGCACATGCTCAACTTCATTGCCGCCATCGAAAACGGCGGCCGGCCCGTGGCCGATATTCAGGAAGGCCATATTTCGACCGCCAGTTGTATACTGGCCAATCTGGCGATGCAGACCGGCCGGCCCATCGTTTACGATCCGCAGAAGCAGATCATCGTCGGCGACAAAGAAGCCACCGCATTGCTGGCCCGCCCGTACCGCCAGCCCTGGAAGCATCCCTTCCCGAATAAGGTCTAAGTACAGCGGATCGGATCGATTTCTATGATCTAAACAAGTGAAATCGTATAATTTTCGTCATAATTTCTGTTCTGGCGAACACAGGCAAAAATCCGTTGGACAATCTTGTTGCGTACATTGTTGAGTACTAACA